>OMWC01000011.1 GCA_900314655.1 uncultured Prevotellaceae bacterium
AGAAAACAGACTGTCCTATTTCCTACTATATGATGTACATGCAATTACACAGGGTCTATGTTTTTATAACGGAATAATCATTTGTCCCTATGGGAAACCTACAGTCTCATATAAAGGGATTGACTTCGTGGATGTTAAGAAACAACAACTGATTGCAAATGTAGATTTGGCCGGATCCATCATCTATGAAGCTGAAGCCGCAGTGGTTGTAAAAAGCGAAATGTACATTGTAGGCCAAAGAAATTTTGTTTATAAGTGTAATGGCATAGACTTTAATTCATTAACAGAATCATCATCAAACGCAAAACAAATATTTTTTGAAATAAAATGAAAAAAACATTTCGATTTTTATTAAGACGTGGGTTTTATTATAAAGTCGTTCTTTTATATTATTACTACCGTTTTTTTCCGATGCAAAGAAAAGTAGTGGCCTCGACAATGAGAGGAAGACGATTTGGAGATAATCCAGGTTTCATTATAGAATGTCTTAAAGAAAAAACAAAGGACATTGATTTTGTATGGCTGAAGGCTGATGAATACGATTATGTAGTGCCTGATGGAATCAGAACGGTTTCATATAAACAAAATCTTAGACAAAAGATTTACGAGTGTGCCACTGCTAAAGTTTGGATTTATTCTCATAGAATGCCGATTTATGTCCGAAAACGTCCTGGTCAGGTTTTTATAGAAACATGGCATGGTGGACTGGGTATCAAGAAAATCGAAGGAGACGTACCCAGTGTGATGAAAAAGAAAAGAAGTGTAAAAGAGATCAGAAACACTAGTAAGATGGCTGACGTGTTTATATCTAATTCCAAACATTTAGACAACATTTATCGGAGTGCTTTTGGTTACAAAGGCTCTATCTACAAATGTGGCTATCCTAAAAATGATGTATTTTTTAAAGACAATACGGAAATCGTCAAAAAAGTGAGAAAACATTTCGGTTTAGAAGACAATAAAATATTGTTATATGCACCAACATTTAGAGATTCTTTTGAATTAACAAATAAGGTAGACGAAAGTGTCTATGATGTAGATTTTGCAAAATTGAAGGTTTCTTTGGAAAGTAGATTTGGCGGTAAATGGGCTATTTTGGTAAGATGGCATCCAATTATGAGATTACATATGGAACAGAAAGAATTAACTATACCTGATGTAATTGATGCAACATCATATCCTGAAATGCAAGATTTGATTTTGGCCTCTGATGTATTCTTGTCTGACTATTCCAGCGGTATCTTTGATGCTGCTCTTCGTGAAATACCTTGTTTTACATTTGCCACCGATTTCGACGAGTATAAAAAAGATAGAGGCGTGTATTACGAGATGGAAGAACTGCCATTTCCATACGCTAAAAACAACGAGGAACTCATTAACCATGTTTTGAACTATGATCATGATGCTTATATAAATAAATGGAAACAATTTGCAAAACGCACAGGTCTCTTTGAGACAGGACATGCGGCTGATGATATTTCCAACAAGATTATAGATATCATGAACGGTAAAAAAATAGATTGGGTTTAATTCCTTAAAAAACATGAATATTGCTGTTATTTTCGCAGGAGGTTCAGGAAAACGAATGAACACCGTAGCCCGTCCCAAGCAGTTCCTGGAACTGAATGGGAAACCTATTATCATCTACACACTAGAACTGTTTGATAACCACCCAGATATTGATGGTATCGTGGTGGTGTGTATAGAGTCATGGATTCCCTTCCTCCAAAAAATGCTGAAGAAGTTTGAAATCAATAAAGTTGTGGAAGTCGTGCCTGGTGGTCAAACGGGTCAGGACTCTATCTATAATGGCCTGTCTACTGCGGCAAAACATTATCCTAAAGACAGCATTGTACTGATTCATGACGGTGTGCGTCCACTCATTGTAGAACAGACTATCACGGATAATATTGAGACAGCTAAGAAAGAGGGAAACTGTATAACCTGTGTTCCGGCGACCGAGACATTTGTTGTCAAACAGGAAGATGGCTCACTAAACATACCAAGCCGCGACAGGTCTCTGATAGCCCGTGCTCCCCAGACTTTTGTATTGGGTGATATCTTAGAGGCTCACGAGGAAGCGCGTAAGGCAGACAAACATGACTTCATCGACAGCTGCACCATGATGAGTTATTATGGACACCAGATGCATACCATCATAGGCCCCATGGAAAACATCAAGATAACGACCCCTACCGACTTCTTTATTTTCCGGGCGATGGTGCAGGTGCATGAAAACCAACAGATATTTGGATTCTAGAAAGAGCAACCCAACCCTCCCAGCTTAGGGAGGGAGTAAAAAATAACAATATCACTAAAAGAGCATGTTTGAATATAAGAATAAGGTGGTACAGGAGGATTTGAGACTGATGGCTGAAGAACATCTTGACTGGCATCAGTTTGATGGGAAAACGATATTAGTAACAGGTGCAACAGGAATGTTGGCCACCTATATATCCTATTTCCTGCTATACTTAAAAGAAGAAAAAGGTATAGACTTAAAACTTATAGCCCTGTGCCGGACAAAGTCAAAAGCAGAAAAAGCTTTCAAAAACTTCTTGGATAAGCCTTATTTTAAATTGCTTTTACAAGACGTTTGCAATCCCATCCAATATGATGGAAGCATTGACTATATCTTCCATTTAGCTGGGAATGCCAGTCCACACTTTATTAATACGGATCCTGTAGGGATTGTAAAGAGCAATATGCTCGGAACTTTCAACATTTTGGAACTGGCCAAGGAAAAACATTCTTCAAAAGTCATCTTTGCCTCTACCCGCGAGGTTTATGGGAAAAATGAAATAGAAGAAAGACTTACAGAAACTTCTTTCGGAACCATCGACCCGATGGAAAACCGTAGTTGTTACCCAGAGAGTAAACGAGCTGCAGAAACTATCTTCCGTAGTTATTTCCTTCAATACGGTGTCAGCTTTAACGTCTTAAGAATAGCTCACAGTTATGGACCAGGCATGAACTTGCATAGTGACGGTCGCGTTATGGCAGACTTGATGGGCAATGTGGTTGACGGAAAGGATATTGAACTGAAAAGTACGGGTGAAGCCTTGCGGGCATTCTGCTACATTACAGATGCCGTTCTGGGAATATTTTATGCTGCTCTGAAAGGAGAACCGGGAGAAGCTTATAACCTTGCCAATGAAACAGAAGAAATTTCAATTCGTGATTTGGCTAAGATGCTCGTTTCTCTACGAAAAGACGCAGTCCTAAAGGTTGTCTTTAATATACCAGAAACGAATACAGGTTATTGTAATTATAGACGCGTTGGCCTCTGTACAGATAAATTAGAGGCATTAGGGTGGAAACCCAATACAAACCTTTATGCTGGAATAAAAAAAACTTTGGACTCATTCTTGGATTAATGGGTAAACGATTGAAACAATATAAGGGACTTTGAGATAACTACCAAAAAATGAAAAAAATTAGTACCATAGAGGAAATCAGATCCATACAATTAGGTATGATGGACTCTGTTCATCAATTTTGTGAGGAACGTGGAATTCGTTATTCTTTAGGAGGAGGAACATTATTAGGGGCTATCCGTCACAAAGGATATATTCCATGGGATGATGACATTGATATTATGCTGCCACGTCCTGATTTCGATCGGTTCTATAATGAATATCCCGGATACAATGAGCACTATATTGTACAAGATTATAGGAATGAAAAAGAATCGTGTTATCCCTATATCAAATTAATTGATAACAGGACAATTTTAAAAGAGTTGCTTATAGTTAACGGTGTGTATATTGATATTTTTCCCATTGATGGTTATCCAGATGAAAAAGATTTAGAAGCTTTTTATAAGAAATATAGGAGATTAAGAAAGCATTTATATTACACTACGAGAGGTAATAGGGTTGAGAACTTAAGCCTTTTTAGGAAAATTACCTATTATATTCAAAAGCCTTTTATGCCAAATCATGAAACTGCCGTAAAAGAATTTGAGAAATGTGTAAGGACTTACGATTTTGAGACATCAAAAAATGCCGGGTGTCTGGTTGGAACATATGGTGACAGGGAACGAATGACCAGTCCTATTTTCAAATCATATATTTCTGTTGATTTCGAAGGTCGTCAATACAAAGCAATTGCTGATTATGATGCTTATCTGACACGGCATTTCGGTAACTATATGGAATTGCCACCAAAGGAAATGCAAGTTTCACACCACTCTTTCGAAGCTTGGTGGAAAGAATAAAAATCATTTTGTTTTACATCTGTAAGATAAATTACCATTATGATAGGAACATATATGTCCGGAAGATTGGGGAACCAATTCTTCAGATATGCATACACAAGGGCGATTCAATATGAACGAGGTAATCAAGATTCTCTCATCTTCAATTTCAATATGGTTTATAATAAAGACCCTAAAGACAAGTCTTTTGAAAACGTATTGAAATATTTCAAGGTCCAACCATATCAGACAACAACAAAAGACCTTGTCTGGACCTATGGTAGTTTAAGACAAAAATGGGCTTATATACAATATCAATTAAACGTAAAAGGCCTTGGTCGGATATTTGGAAATGTCAATAAACGAAAAATCAATTCATATATGAACTTGCGTAAAAAAGGTGTCATGTATGCAAAAGAAGACGAAAATATCACAACATTCCCCTGTCCTGTTACTAAAGATGTCTTTATTAATGGTAATTTTGAAAATAGTAAGTTTTTTAATTCCATCAAAGACATTCTCGTTCAAGAATTTAAACCCAAAGCTGAACTATTACCCCAAAACACAGAGCTATTTTCCATTATAACAAAAACTAATTCTGTATGTGTTACTATAAGAAGGGGAGATTATCTGAGTAATCGGTATAAGAATGCCTTCTTTTTATGCGATGAGCATTATTTCGAGAAAGCAATTCAGATTATTAGGGAAAAAGTAAAGAATCCAACGTTTGTCTTTTTCTCTGATGATATAGAATGGGTCAAAAATAACATGAGATTAAAGGAGCCATGCTATTATGAATCGGGAAATGATCCCGTATGGGAAAAAATAAGATTGATGTCTGCATGCAAGCATTTTGTTATATCAAATAGTACGTTTAGTTGGTGGGCACAGTATTTGGGAGTTTATCCTGAAAAGATAGTTATTTCACCTAATCGATGGTATAATGCAGAATGGACATCGATGCTCATTGAAGATAGTTTCATTAAAATTCCTGTATAGTCAATGCCAAAAATATCCGTAATCATACCTGTCTATAATGTTAAAGATTATCTTGAAGACTGTCTAAACAGTATTTTGCAACAGTCTTTCCGTGACTTTGAAATCATCTTGGTTGATGACGGATCTTCTGACGGGTCTTCTGAATTATGTGATTTATTAGAAAAGGCACATGCCTGTATTCGAGTAATCCACAAACAGAATGGAGGTCCGTCAAGTGCAAGAAATGTAGGAATTGATCATGCAAGAGGAGAATTCGTCGCTTTTGTCGATGCAGACGACGAACTGTATAAAGATGCTTATGAAACCATGATAAATGGTATGAAAAAGGAAGGCGTTGATTATGTCTTTACCGGCATGACTTGGATGGATGGAGAGAGAAAGGTTATTAATACATCTGAACGTTTGGTTGAAAAAGTATATGACAAACAACAGATTTTGGATTATTTTAGAAGGCCACTTTATAGCAGGATTATACCAGGAGCTGTTCTTGGTTTCTTTAGAAAAAGCATTTTGGATGAACACCATATCCGTTTTGTGGAAGGTATTTACTCAAAAGAAGATTTCTTGTTCAATACGGAGTATGTCATAGCAATGCCAGGAAAAGCATTCATGACAACTCATCCTTCTTATATATATATGCTTAGGGGAAATAGTGCTACGGCTTCGATGCCAAGTACTTATAACGACAGATTCCCAACAGGATTTGACGCTACGGTCAGGATAGTGGAACTGATGAAAGATCATCATCTTAAACTTCCCATTATTACTGAAGACTTGATAAAAACATATAGAAGAGTAAGAGATTACTATCTTCACTTCGGTAAAAATGAGGAAGCAAAGTTATTAAAACATCGTTTTTTTGCGATTGTTCCACTTTACAAGTATTATTGGTATAGATTTCAACGATTGGGGATTAACACTATAAAAAAAATCGTACCGCTAAGCTTATTCAAAAAGATAAAAATAGCGCTGTCAAACACCTAAAATCTTATGAACCAAAAGAAATTGTCAATAGTTGTTCCTGCATATAATATGGAAAATTATATTGCAAGGTGTCTAGATAGTATTTTTATTTCTAAAGAACCAGAAGAACGATATGAGGTCATTGTCGTAAATGATGGTTCTAAAGATAAGACCAAAGATATTGTTAACGAATATCTGCCCAAACATCAGAATCTAACATTGATTTCGCAAGAAAATCAAGGCCTAAGTGCAGCAAGAAATGCCGGATTGGAAAGGATAACTGGAGATTATGTATGGTTCGTTGATAGTGATGATGCTATTACTGATGGGAGCATAACTAAAATTCTGGATTCTTTCGAGTGCTATTCAAATGCCGATTTCTTAATCTTTGATTGGATATCCTATTATGTAAATAAGGATGAGAAAGCACGCAGACATGCTCTTTTGCCACGAGACTATAAGTATTACGAAAAAGCCTTAAAAAGAGAAAAGGCAAACAGTATGTTAAGAAATGGCGTCCCCTGGCTTTTCGTCTATAAAAGCGAATACTTAAAACAACACGACCTGAAATTCTTGAAAGGAATTCTGTTTGAAGACAATGAATTCAGAATGAGGGTCTTCTTTTTTGCCAAAGAAATCCGATTCATCCCCTTTGCACATTATGTTTACTCGCTAAATCGCTCAGGCAGTATATCTACTGAAGCACGTAAATCGGATTCCTACTCTGACAAACATGTTGATAGCATTATGAAAACTGCTGAGAGTTGGCTTCAATTTAAAAATGAAAATGTTCAAACAACAGCCGATAAAAAATATGTCGCTTTTTCTCTTTGTAAAATGTATGGTTATTTGATACGTATTGCCTCAAAATTTACACCTGAACAAGAACGTGTATATGGAAATAACGTTGATGCTTGGAAAAGAAACTTTAAGAGAGCCTTTGCTAATAGTTTTTCTATACATAGCCTAAGTCCCAAGATTCTATTTCGATATTTCGTAACACTTTACTTTCCAAAATATTACGATAATATTAGTTTAAAATATCTTAAGTCAGTTCTTAATTTAAGATAATTTTAATATTGCATTAACATGAAAGAAGACAAAAGGCTATTAAGGCAATCAAATTTCGAATTATTGAGATTGATTTCGATGTTATTTATTATATTATATCATTTATTGTGGTTTTTTGTAATTGGAAACGACAATAATATTATTTACAAAGCTTTATGCATACCTTTGCATGTCGGCGTTTTATGTTTTGTGCTTATTTCTGGTTATTTTCATATTCGTCCATCGTGGACTGGCCTATTTAAACTTATATTTCCGTTATTAGTATACTATATACCTTTAACCATATATGGGATTTATGTATATGACACCCCCATTAAAGAATTATTATTTCTCTCCAACTCTCCATATTGGTTTGTCAGGGTATATCTCTTTTTGTTTTTAATTGCCCCTGTTCTTAATTCATTTTTGGAGAACGAGAAACATCGCAATTTTTTTAGCCGTTTTAGCCTTTATTTCTATATATATGGGCATGATGAATGAACCAACACTCCATAACGGAAAAAATATTGTATATTTTAGTTTCTTATATGTACTTGGGGATTTTATAAAAAAGAATGAAACTGCTTTCTTTAAAATCAAAACGCCGATCCTTGTTTTATCATATTTTATAATGAACTTATTACTGGTGTTCCTATTTTGCAGAAATTTTAATAATGCCATAGGAACTGCTATATGGAAATTTAGTTATATTTATTGTTCTCCTATTTTGATTATCAACGCAACTTTATTGTTTCTGATTATATCAAGAATAAGATTTCATTCTTCATGGATTAACTATTTATCTGGGTCTGCCTTTACCATGTATATACTACATCATCAATATGTTATTCTGTATAAACTAATTGGACCAACTGTCGAGTACTTTAAATCAAAGTCCTTAAACACATGTGAATTTTTAATTGTTTTGCTTTTAATTACAATTGTAATAATGCTCGGATGCGTTTTTGTTGACTTTTTCTTCAAGAAAATCAAGAGGGAAATGATTCAATTTATACCATCTGAAAAATTTATATGATTGAATAAACGGTTGCTTAATATTTAAGACTATGCCTTTTTTCGAAAATAACAAATTCATTTTAATAAAGCCTTATGAAAGGTGTTTTAAGAATTATGTCAGAGAAGCATCTTTATATCTTATTGACATATTCTATAAAACTTTATTTACATTATTTCAAAAACGAAGAAGCAATAAAAGGTATTACTTAAGCATTTGCTCCATTTTTAAGAATGAGGGAATGTATCTTAAAGAGTGGCTTGATTATAATCTAATCATGGGGTTTGAACATTTCTACCTATATAATAATAACTCAGATGATAACTTTAGAGAGGTGTTAAAGCCATATATTGAGCAAGGCATTGTGACGCTTGTAGAATGGCCTCAAGTCCCTGGACAACTCGCTATGTATGAACATTGGTACAAAACATATCGGCACGAAACCCAATGGGTATCCTTCCTTGACCTTGATGAATTTTTTTGTCCCAAACAAGAAAGGTCTATGATTGACTGGCTTAGAAAATTTGAGAAATATCCACTTATCATGGTCTATTGGAAGATGTTCGGTACATCTGGATTGATGAAACATGATGAAAACAAGACATGCATTGAACAATATACTAACTCCTGGTGTAAATTAGCAAATCTAGGCAAATTAATCTATAATACAGACTATGATATAGCATTTTTTAAACTGGATATGATGCATTATTTCATGGTCAAATATAAAGGCCTAAAGATACCGCCTATCAATCAATTTGGCCACTTTGTTATCTGGAATAATATAAACCGTACAAACGATAAGCCAATAGATATCCAATTAAACCATTATTGGAGTAAGGCATACGAAAACTATATAAGTAAACATAAGCGTGGGTCAGCTGTTTTCGGAAAGTCATGGAAAACATTCGACAAGTTTATGGATCATGAATATATGAATATTTCGTCTGATTATAGTATATATAGATTTTTAGTGCTGCTAAAACTGAAGATGTCGGGCAATCTTGATAAAGAAGAAAATGAAAACTCATAAAACAAAAATATGAATCCACAACTTGATTTCCTCATTTCTGCATTACATCCTGGATTATGCATCTCAACACCAGAGATTCTCACATGGATGCAACAGAAAAACAAGGATGTAAAATATGAACTTACACAGAAGCCATTAAGTAACCTTAATGGCTGGGAATATGCAGAAGACCGCATACAGCATCATAGCGGAAAATTCTTCAGTATTCAAGGCATTCGTATAACAACTAATTACGGATTAGTACCAACATGGGACCAACCGATTATTAATCAACCAGAAATTGGATTCTTAGGATTCATCGTACAAAAGAAAAAGGGAGTACTCCATTTCCTGCTTCAGGCTAAAATAGAACCAGGAAATCTGAATGTTGTTCAACTCTCGCCTACGCTTCAAGCAACACGGAGCAACTATATGAGAGTGCATGGTGGTAAAACGCCTCTCTATTTGGAATATTTCACTGGTGAGAAAAAAGTCAATGTGTTGGTTGACCAATTACAGTCTGAACAAGGTGCACGGTTTTATCAAAAACGCAACCGTAATATTATCGTAGAAGTAGATGAAAATGAAGAAATACCCGTCTATGATAACTTTGTGTGGGCTACACTGGGACAGATTAAGCAACTGCTAACAGAACCCAATGTAGTGAACATGGATTCACGCACAGTGATTTCATGCATCAATTATGGTAACTACACAGAAAAAGACTTACAACTGCTTTCTGCGTTCCGGAAACTTGACGGAAACAGTCGGCCAGACTCTTTCTTATATTCTGTTTTGAGCAGTGATAATCACTTACACGAGACGAATCGGATTATCCAATGGATGACTTCTAGGAAATTTAAATACGAACTCAATGTAGAAAAGATAGGGCTCTCGGAAATGGTGCATTGGATCTATGATGGTAACATCATAGAACATGAGCAAAAGAAATACTTTTCTGTCATAGGTGTAGATGTCTCTATTGGCAACCGCGAGGTCACTTCCTGGCAACAACCCATGGTTAAATCAGCACAAGAAGGTATTATCGGGTTCTTGGTGAAAAAGATTAATGGCATCTACCATTTTTTAGTACAAGCAAAATTAGAAGCTGGTAATTTCGACATTATTGAAATGGCACCTACAGTACAATGTCTGACCGGCAATTACAGGAAGGGCTTTAATGAATACACTATTCCATATATTGAGTATTTCGTAGATGCTAAACAAGAAAACATCTGGTATTCAGCCTTCCAGTCGGAAGAAGGCGGTCGCTTCTTTAAGGAACAAAACTTAAATATCATTGTGGAAGTGGGTGATGAATTTCCTATTGAAGTCCAGGATAACTATTGCTGGATGACACTTAACCAGATGCTTAATTTCGTATCATATAATAACTATTTGAATATTGCAGCAAGAAGTCTTTTATCTGCTGTCAGTTTTTTATAATTATGGAAAGACCTAAAATTGGTGTTATGGGTTGTGCCAATATAGCACAAAGGCTGATGATTCCCGCTATTCAGACAATGAAAGAACAGTGGGAACTTGTAGGCATTGCCAGTCGTACAAGAGAAAAAGCTGATCGTTTCGCACAAATGTTCGGATGTGAAGGTATTGTAGGATATAATTCGCTATTAGCAAGAAAAGATATCAATGCTATATATATGCCACTACCTACAGGCCTTCACAAAGAATGGATTATCAAAGCATTACAGGCTGGCAAGCATGTTTATGCTGAAAAGTCCATTGCGATGAATGCCAATGATGCCCTGGTAATGGTTGACTTAGCCAAAGAAAAGGGGCTAGGCTTGATGGAAGGTTATATGTTCCAATACCATCAACAGCACCAAAAAGTTAAAGACTTGATAGCAAAAGGGGAAATAGGAGAGATACGTAATATCAGAGCATCCTTCGGATTTCCACCTTTCCCTGATTCAAATAATTTCAGGTATGATAACGTGATTGGTGGTGGCGCACTGAAAGATGCTGCAGGCTACGTATGGCGGGCTATCAACTTTATTTGTGGCAATTATTTTGAGTTAAAAGCAGCCAATGTACATTACGACAAGAATGGAACCAGCATCTATGGTTCAGCCTTCGCTACGAATAAAGATATCAGTGCAGAAATTTCATTTGGCTTTGACAACTACTATCAATGCAACTACGAGATATGGGGCAGCAAAGGAAAAATCACATGTCTTAGAGCATATACTCCAAAACCAAACGAGGCAACAAAAATCATTTTTGAACAACAAGGTGTTTACAAAGAGATTACCTGTGAACCCTATAACCATTTTATAGGTGCCATGAATGAATTCTATTGTCTCTGTACTAATCAGGGAGATAAACAAAAGCATTATGATGACATCATGTTCCAGGCAAAAGGACTTGATGAGATCGAGATGTTGTCTCGACTAGGTTAAAGTATTCTGGTTAGAGGTTAAAGTTGAAAGGTTAGAGTTATGGCTAAATGTGCTGTTATTGGGGCAAAAGGATTTATCGGTAAACATTTATCGTTCTATTTAAATCAGCAAGGACATCAGGTGGAATGCTACGACATTTTTGATGTCCAAGAAAAGGGATATACTTCTTGTGACCTCACTAAAAAAGAAGAAATCCGAAAGATTAATCTCCATGTAGATTATATCTTTATGTTTGCGGGCCTAACTGGAACGTATGCCGGATTTGACAGATATGAATCATATATCCTTGTTAATGAGATTGGTCTTCTGAACCTATTGGATGCAATACGCCTAACAGAGCACCGTCCAAAAATAATTTTCCCCTCTACTCGCTTAGTCTATAAAGGTCAGGAAAAAGCATTAAAAGAAGATGATGAAAAGGAAACGAAAACGATTTATGCAGTGAATAAATTAGCATGTGAAGGTATCTTGCAAGCCTACTCTATCAGTTTCGACATTCCTTACACTATCTTTAGAATCTGCGTACCCTTTGGAAATATGCTTGCCAAGGACTATTCTTTTGGTACCATCGGCTTTATGATCCGTCAGGCTCGTGATAACAAAATGATTACACTTTATGGAGACGGTAAGATCAAACGCACTTTTACCAGCATGAAGGATGTCTGCAGACAGATTGTAGAAGCAGGTATGAAAGGCGAAAGCAATGGGGAGACATATAATATTGGAGGGCAAACGCACTCTTTAAAAGAGGCTGCCTATGAAATAGCCGATAAATATGGGGCTAAAGTTACATTTATACCTTACCCAGAAAAAGATTTAAGAATAGAAAGTGGTTCCACCTTTTTTAATTCCCAAAAAATAGAGTCTCTGTTAGGTGGTATTCAATATGACGACATCGATACCTTGTTTGATTAATATGGCTCTACAACCTTTACTGTCTATCTGTATTCCCACAAATGGGGCAGTTGAATATGTGGTTCCATCTTTGGAGAGTATATATGGCCAAGAGGTGGATGCTTCATCTTTTGAAGTTGTTATTACGGATAATGGTGTAGACTCCCATCTGGAAGAATTTATCAAAAAATTAAAATACCCCAATCTACGATATATCAAAACAAATGCACAGGGATTTATGAACCAAATATGTGCATTTAAAGAGAGCCAAGGGGCCTTCATTAAGATGATTAATCATAGGGCATTGTTCCATGATGGTAGTTTACAAAAAATGATAGACTTCATTAAGGCATATCAAGAAAAAAAACCCATGCTCTATTTTCCAAATGGACATCTTGGGGGGATAAAAACAACACAATGCCAAAATCTTGATGATTTCTTAAATAAAGTATCTTTTTGGAGTAGTTGGGAACAAGGTGTTGGAATTTGGCAAGAGGACAAGAAAAAACTTGATGATATTCATTATGATAGAATGTTTCCTGCTGCTTCTATTCTATTCAATATAAGAGAACATTCGCCTTATATAGTTTGTGATAACAATTTCACTTATGAAAAACCCTCGAAAAGAATGAGGAGATATGACTTCTTTCAAGTTTTTGCCGTAGAATTCTTAGATGTCTTACATCATCTTAATGAACAAACTCGGATCTCTGAAGAAACATTTAATTTTGTAAGGAAGGATATGTACCGTCGATATCTTATCAGTTATTATTATCAGATAGTTGTCGCAAAAACAGATCGGGCTATACCTCCTAAAAATATCATGTCTAACATGTCTAAATATTATTCGATATGGGATTATTATTGGATGTGTATATATTGTCATACAGCCATGAGACTAAAAAACTTGTTTAAAAAATGAAATTAAAAGAAGTCATTTTTTTTACAATTGGAGATTCGACTAGCGCCTCTGTTTGGTCAAATGTTCCATTTTGTTTTTCTAAAGCATTGGAACAGAAAGATATTGTTGTTTATCGTGTAAATATTTCTGCACCTCAATGGTTGGTATCTTTTTATAACCTGTTTCTTAGACGTTTAATAAACATCTTAACGATAGGAAAAATACATGCATGCTATGCAAGCAAAACGCATTGGTTCAAAATAATCGCTGAAAAAAAAATCAAAAAGGCTGTAATTAAACATTCTCAGGCAGACTACTGTTTCTTTATGGGATATGGCTTTTACAATAAATGGAATGATATTCCATCGTTGTTATTTAGTGATTGGACATTTGAGACGGATATCAAGAAACGAGGAAAACCGGGACCATTACACTGTCGAGCTATCAGACAAGAAAAGGATGCTATAGAAAATAGCGCGTATGTCATTTCGATGTTTGCTGAATGTGCCGAAGAAATGAAAAAAAAATATCATAAGGCGAATATACACTTCCTGGGGGGGAATGTGATTAATGATTTGTCAGGCTTGCGCCTGAGGGAGACCCACCCCAACCCTCCCTGTTTAGGGAGGGAGGACCAAACCATAGATGAACAAGAAAAAATAGAAATAAGTTCCTCATCAAAAATCATTTATATAGATGATCTTTTGGAAAAGAAGGCTAAATCGAAGAAACTGCTGTTTATTGGGAGGAAGACGACGTATCTGGAGGCGGCGAAGAAACTGATTGAGGCGTATAAACTGTTGAAAAGAGAGGAGGACTATAAGGATTATACTCTTGATATTGTGGGGTGTGCTACTTCGGATTTTGAATCGTTGCCCAAAGGAGTTACATGCTATGGGTTCTTGAATAAGAGTGAGGAACGAGATAGAAAGATCTATTACGACTTATTGTTGAATGCAAAGGTGTTGATAAACCCAACACCCAAATGGGGGGCATATTCCTCTACGATTGAAGCAATGTACTATTATACACCTGTTATCGTATCACCATACGAAACCTTTGTCAATGAATTTGGAAGAATAATTGATTTCGGATTATATAATGAACACTATACCGCAGAAGGAATAGCCAAAGATATCGAGACAGTTTTTTTCAATAATGATTATAAGTCATTATGTGAGAATGCCCATAATCGAGTAGAGAAATACACCTGGAGCAATTATGTTGATAAAGTATTGAAATTGATATCATGAAAATATTGATTGTTTGTGCAAAATTAAATGGAGGTGGTGCAGAGCGCGTTGGTGTCATGTTGGCAAACGGACTTGCTAAAAGAGGACATAATGTTTCTATGCTATCTAATTTAATGGTTCCCGTTGTTTACCAGGTATCAGAACAAGTGAAGCTATCGAATTTGGTATCTACAAATAATAACAAGTTTACCAAATGGTTTTCTGCTATTAAGAATGTTAGAAAAACCATTCAAAAAGAACGACCAGATGTCATTATCGGTATTATGGGACTTTGTACGCTGATTTCATATATTGCCAATATCGGTTTCAAAATTCCATTAGTGATGACAGAGCACAACTCTTTTGAGCGGCCTGCTTCGGCACCAATGCCATTATATCTGAAGGTCTTGAAATTCTATTGCAATAGGTTATACAAACATATTACAGTATTAACTGAAGCTGATAAAAAGGCTATAGGGAATCGTTTGAAAGGTATTACTGTAATGCCCAACCCATTACAGCTAACACCAGTATCAAAAATCCCTGTAAAAGAAAAAATTGTTCTTGCAGCAGGCCGCCTAGATTCATGGCATTACAAAGGACTGGATCTGCTAATTAAAGCATGGGGAAAACTAAATGGGGAATATACGTATGAAAACGGACAGAGATCACCTGCTGATGAAGGATGGAGATTACAAATAGCAGGGACAGGAAACGAGAAGAGTTTGAATTATCTTAGACAATTATGTGTAGAAAAAGGTGTTAATAATTCTATTGATTTTCTAGGTTTTAGAAATGATATCGAAGATTTATATAAAAAAGCAGAGGTTTTTGTCCTTTCCAGTAGATATGAGGGGTTTGGACTTGTCTTGATTGAAGCGATGTCTCAAGGTTGTGCTTGTGTTGCTTGTGACTACAAAGGACGCCAAAGCGAAATCATAACGGATGATTCCATGGGGCTTTGTTGTGAACCAGAAAATATTGAACTATTAGCTAATAATATCGGAAAGATAGTTTCTAATGATAAATACAGGAAACAAGTTCAATGTAATGCCGTAGAACGCTCTAAACATTATTCCTTAGAAATAATTACAACCAAATGGGAACAATACCTCACTTCAATTATTAAATAGGTTTAATTAGTATTAGATATAAAGTATTATGGTTGTCCTCTATTTTATTTTTTTTATAATTGCTATATCTTTTGAATCACGCGACATCAAGAATAGAAATATGGTGATGGCTTTTGCTTGTACAGTTTTGGCTATAGCTGCAGGAATGCGTGATCTTAGTTGGTCAGATACTGGTGTTTATATGATTAGTTTTACTGATTATACACCAACATTATTTGACTTTTCGTTTTCTGATCGTCCTTTGGGATACGGTGAGAAAGGTTTTTATTTCTTAGCAATATGCGTAAAGACACTTACGGATAATTACCACATATTCTTTCTTGTCGTTGCTGCAATATCCTTTATTGCACTCTACAAAGATATTAAGGAG
Organism: uncultured Prevotellaceae bacterium; assembly: GCA_900314655.1. Classification (GTDB taxonomy): domain Bacteria; phylum Bacteroidota; class Bacteroidia; order Bacteroidales; family Bacteroidaceae; genus Prevotella. The sequence goes on from OMWC01000011.1 coordinate 16,188, forward strand.
TTTTCCGTTTTCCCATTAGTTGGACTCTTTGCTTACATAGCTCGTTTCCTTATAGGTCGTAACTTTATTCAGATTAGAGCTGGTTTAGCATATGCCATTCTAATGATAAGTATCAAATATATTTTAGAGAAAGACTGGAAACGGTATTTCATTCTTGTTTTTATTGCATGGCTATTCCATAGAAGTTGCATCGTAGCCATCCCACTTTATTTTATATGTAACTGGATAAAAGTAAAGAAATGGCACATTATTGTTGGTGTAGGTGTTTCATTTTTAATTGGTGCATTTGGACAAGGATTCATGCATGCTTTGGTAGAAGATAATGCTTCTGACTTAAATATTGGAATACGTTATACCGACGCTGGAGGTGAAAAAAGACAACTAGAAGGTTTAGGACTTCTAAACCCTATGATTTATTTCCAATGCATTTTATTGTTCGCTTATACTTTTTTGGAAAAAAAACTTGCCCCAATTAGCAAATATTACTACATCATCAGAACGGCTTATTTGTATTCTACTATGATTCTAATCTGTTTCTGTACCTATAAAGTGTTATCAGCCCGAACTTCATCTATGTATGCTACTTTAGAGTTTGCAATCATCCCTTCCCTTATATACTTGTTTAATAAAAAGAATAGAATGTTTGCATTTTTAGCAACAGGCATTATTTTAACGGGTATTTTCTATTTGTATTATTCCAGAAGTGCATAATTATAGTTGTAAGGTTAAAGTACTTAGGTTAAAGGTTAAGGTTTAGAGGTTAAAGAATGAAATTAACATTCGTGACGGCTACGTTGACCTCAGGCGGTAGTGAGCGCGTGATGTCGATTGTAGCGAACAAAATGCAGGAGCGAGGGTATGAGGTGGAGATTATCTGCCTCAATGACCAGATTGTGTTCTATCCCATTAACGAGGGTATCAAAATCACTCATGTGGAGGTGGAGGCTGGAACAAAATCTCTACCTAAGAAACTCTGGTGGTTTAGGAAATATATCCAAAAGACACAACCCGACGTGGTGATTGCCTTTATGGTTTCGGTATATACGGTTACATTGTTGGCATTGATGGGCGTGGACATTCCTGTTATCTCTTCGGTAAGGAATGATCCGGCATATAGCAACCTGAGGAAGAAGATTACAAGAAAGATCTTATTGCCAAGATCGGCTCATGTGGTCGTTCAGACCCAACAAATCAAACAGTATTTTAGCAAGAACATCCAGAAAAAGACTACGGTCATTTATAATCCGGTGAATGAGAGAGTCTTTGAAGCCCCCCTAAATCCCCCCTCAATGGGGAGTTACGATAACGATAACCCTGGATTAAAGATTAAGGATGAAAGATTAAACCGGATTATTAGTGTGGGGAGACTGTACCCGCAGAAAGACCAGAAAACAATGATAGAGGCTTTCGCTAAAGTAAGCGAAAAGCATCCTGATTGGAAACTCGTTATCTTTGGGGAAGGACCTGAACGCGGAGCGCTGGAGTTGTTAGTTGAAAGGTTAAAGATAAAAGATAAAGTTTCCTTGCCAGGGAAAAGCGAGAATATTATTGATGAACTGAAGAAATCAAAGATGTTCTGCTTGTCTTCTATTTATGAAGGAATGAGCAACGCCTTGGTGGAAGCCATCTGCGTGGGACTGCCTGTCGTCACCACAAAAGTCTCGGGTACGGAAGAACTCATCGAAAATGGTGAAAACGGATTTATCGTGGACATCAATGACAAAGATACTATGGCTATGGCCATGATAAAACTCATAGAAGACGAGAATCTACGGCAACAATTCGCAGAAAAGAACAAGGCTCAGGCTGTTAAGTTTGAGACGAATGCCATTGTGAATCAATGGGAAGATTTAGTTAATTCAGTTGTTAGGTTAAAGGTTAAAGGATAAGTTTTCGTTATCGTCATCGTTATCGTTTAAAAAAAAACATGAAAAAATACGGAATTATCACACACTATCATATCAGTAATCATGGGGCAATGCTGCAACTGCAGGCGTTGATTCATGTGCTGAGATCATTGGGCGTTGAAGCAAAAGCTCTTCGGTTTGAAAAATCTTTCGATTTTATCGATGAAGAGACTCGGAATAAATACAGGATTTCACTTCGCTCTATTCCTTTCTTCGTGAAATTCCTGATAGAAAATGGCCTGAGGAAATCATGGTTTAACTTCCTGAAGGTGAGAAAGTTTAATCGTTTCAAGAAGAACAGCCGTATCATAGGGGAGTATTATTCACTTGCAAAAGATCTGGATGGTGTTATCGTGGGCAGTGATGAGGTGTTTGCCCTGCACACGGGGCCAACACCGGTATTCTTCGGACATGCCTGTCCCACGGATAACGTTTTTGCATACGCAGCGAGTTTCGGACCTACTAACTATGAGGATATCGAAAGACTGCACTGCATTCCTTTTGTGAAGAGCGGTCTGGAGAATATGAAAGCGATCTCCGTAAGAGACAACAATACAGGGGCTATCGTAGAAAAACTGACCGGAAAGAAACCACAGAAAGTTTGTGATCCCGTGATTCTCTATGGTTACCAAAAGGAGATTGAAGATTTTGGAACACTGAACCATCAGCCCTATCTGCTCATTTATGCCTACGATAATAACATGAATGACCCTTCAGAGGTGGATATGATCAAGACCTTTGCCAAAAAACACGGGCTCAAGATTGTGGCACCGGGATTCTATCATAGTTGGTGTGACGAGATAGTAAATGCTGGTCCTATCGAAATACTGAGATATTTCAAAAATGCCGATTTCATCGTTACTGATACCTTCCATGGAAGCGTGATGTCACTGATAACCAACCGCAACTTTGCCGTCATCACGCGCAATAATAAAAACAAATTGGTAAACCTATTGGATGAATACGGACAAGTGGGACGCATCTTATCCGAGGATGTTACACTTGACTCCCTCTACGAACAACCAATCGACTATACGACCGTGAATGCAGAAATGGAAAAGAGGAGGGAGGAGTCTTTGGAGTTTTTAGTTGAAAGGTTAAAGTTGAAAGGTTAAAGGTTATAGTTATATTTATTCCAAAACTACCATACATCTTTAAACCTTAACCTAAATAACTTTAACCTCTAACCCTTAACCTTAAAACTAAAATCTTTAACCATTAACCTTAAAACTAATAAAAATGAATATAGAGGATAAGAATATATTGCGGGAATGCACCAGTTGCCAGGTGTGCGGTGCTGTCTGCCCAAAGGAAGCCATCCATATTGAACTTAATAAGGATGGCTTTTATCGGCCTATAATAGACCAGGATAAATGTATCGACTGTGGAATTTGCCTGAAAGCATGCTATAAATACGACGAACAGATTAGCATAACCACAGAAGAGAAACTGAAAGACATTCCAGTCTATGCAGCCTCTGCCAAAGATGATGACGTGCTAAGCAATACGACCTCTGGAGGAGTGGCAGACATTCTATGCAAACATCTGATAGGAGAAGGTTATCAATGCGTGGGTGTCAGGTATGATCAAGAAAAAGACATCGCCATCAATACCATTGCTTCTACCCAGAAAGAAACGGATGCTTTCCGTGGGTCAAAATATATACAGTCGTTCACCTATCCTGCTTTCAAAGAACTGCTTGGGAAAAAGGTGGATGGAAAATATGCTGTATTCGGAACACCCTGCCACATCTATGCGCTGGACAGACATCTGCGTAGAATCAAGAAAAGAGAACAATTCCTATTGATAGACATCTTCTGCCATGGTTGTCCATCACTAACCATTTGGAAAAAATATGTGAAGGAATTGCACCAAACAACTCAAGGTGAAGTGCTTGAACAAATTAAGTTCAGAAGTAAATATCGCGGTTGGGGAAATTTCTGCGTTTCAGCAGAAAAGGACCAGAAAACCGTCTATGCCAGCAAGAAAATCAATGATGCCTTCTACACTTTGTTCTTCTCAAACCTGGCTTTGAATGATTCTTGCCGTGACTGTAAACTGAGAAGCACTTTTGAATATACGGACATACGGTTGGGTGATTTCTGGGGAAAAGCCTACGATATGAACCATACAGGGGTTTCGGTAGTGGTGCCTGTCAGTGAATCTGGCAAAAAGGTTTTTGAACAAATAAAGCCTCTGCTAGATATAAACGTACACCAGCATCAGGATTATCTCCCCTATCAGAGTTACGGTAAGGATTATACCTTTAACTCACAACGGCGTGAAAAGCTACTGAGCCTCATCAACGATGAGAAGGCTGAATTAAAGGAAGCCGTCAGATATTATTACCAGACACAGCCTCTAACCGTAAAGATTAAACGGCATATCAAGAATCTCATCCTTCTCATGCCGAATGGTGTCATTTCTGTTTTCAAGAAGTTGTATCATTAGATTGTAGGTTAAAGTTCTTGGGTTAAAGGATTTAGGTTAAGGTTAAAGATGTTAGGTTAAAGGATCGGGTATCGGGGGTTTGAATCCCTCACCTTCCGCAAACTCTTTTGATAGTCCTTCGGACTAGAAATTGAACAAATCTATTCAAAATAAGACATATTTATTCTTCCCACGAATTAACACTAATAGTCACAAATTATTAAAACAAAGAAAACAACTTTTTTGTAAAGCATCCGTGCAGGCACGGCTATGTTCCTTCTACAGCCAGCTTCATCTGAGAGTATACTCTCACTGCTGCTTTCAGCAAAAGGAACACCCCTCGGGCTTACTTTACAAAAAAGTTAAAAACTAAAAATACATGCTCGTAAATTCAATTATATTCTGGATATTCTTTGCAGTGTTCCTGCTACCCTACTTCACACTGATGCGGGGAAGTAATAAGATACAGAACTTGTGGCTACTGGCTGCAAGTTATGTTTTCTATGGGTATGCGGATTGGAGGATGGCGTTGCTGTTATTAGCAGCAACAATAATTTTTTACAGCCTCTCCCTAACCCTCCCCCATAGGGAGGGGACTTCCAAGACGATATCTGAGAGTCGTAGAAAAGCATTAGTAACACTTGGAGTTATCCTGGGTGCGGGGATGTTGCTGTACTTTAAGTATCTGAACTTCTTTATTGAGCAGTTTGCGGCGTTGTTTGGGTTGTTCGGACTGCGGACGAACTTCAGTTCATTCAATATCATTGTGCCTATCGGTATTTCATTCTTTACCTTTAAACTGATTGCGTATATCGTGGAGGTATATAAGGGGAATATGGAGCCGTGCAGGGACTTTGTGACGTTTGCCTCGTATATTGCTTTCTTCCCTACCATCATGTCGGGACCTATAGATTCTCCTAAACTGCTGATTCCACAAATGGCAAAGGCACGTTCGTGGAATAACAATCAGGTGGTAGAGGGAATGATCCGAGTGCTCTGGGGTATGTTTATGAAGATGTGTATTGCCGACAAAGTGTCACCTTATACGGATGCCGTATTCAATAACTATGACCACCATTCAGGATTGACCATTGCTGTTGCAGCAGTGATGTACACCTTCCAAATCTATACCGACTTCAGCGGTTATTCGGAAATGGCCATCGGTACTTCGCAGATTATGGGATTCCGCGTGACGGAGAACTTTATGCGGCCGTATTTCTCGCAGAATGTGGGTGATTTCTGGCGCCGATGGCATGCCTCGCTGATGAACTGGTTCAGGGATTATATCTATTTCCCTTTAGGCGGCAGCCGCTGTTCAAAGGCAAGGATGTATTGGAATACGATGGTGGTGTTTATGGTCAGCGGTCTGTGGCATGGTGCCAATTGGACGTTTATCTTCTGGGGAGCGTATCATGGAATCCTTGTTTGCTTATATAAGCTTACAAGGAGTGTAATGAGTAAAAGTGTAATGTGTAAAGATAAGAGTGTAAAGGCCACTTTAGAACAACCTCATAATAACATTACACATTACTCTTTACACCTTACACTGCGTAAATACATAAACATTGTGATAGTGTTTGCGTTAGTAACTATTGGATGGATGGTGTTCAGATGTAATTCTATCGGGCAGTTCTTCGGGATGCTGGGAGCATTGACGGCTCCAGGACATTTCTTCGCTTCTTGGGCACTGACAGCTGTGCTGCCGATAGGTATCCTGATGCTGAAAGAACTGAAAGATGAAGAAGGATGGAACATCCATCTTTTGCATTCAAAGAATTGGGTGGTTAAGGCTATCAGTGTAGCACTGCTCATCATCTTCATCGTGTATATGGGCGAACTGGAAGGTGCAAAATTCATCTACTTCCAATTCTAAGCCTTGTTAAGTGAAGAGTGAAGAATGAAGAGTGAAGAATCTTGTCTACGATAACCAATATTTAGGTTTTCTTCTTTTGTAAATAATGAAATGAAAAAAAGGATAGGATTTATATTGATCATTATAGGAATTGTGGTGGGGGCAGACCTGTTGGTGGGAGCAGTTACAGGAAAACTCATCAGGGAAGTACCTGACGTGGGAGTGAACCAAACAAATACCGCTCAGGCACTGTTCGCAAGAACTGCTGACATATTGATATTGGGTTCGTCAAGAGCCAACCATTCTTTTGACTGTAAGGTGATAGAGGATTCTCTGGGCATGAGTTGTTATAATGCAGGACGTGATGGGCAGAATATGGCTTACGATGCCATGGTGTTCTTCTCCTATTTAGAGCGGCATAAACCGTTAATAGTTATTTTAGATATAGTAGATAGTCAACTAAGCAATAGATGGTTTGACAACCTCAAAGAGATGAATTGCTATTACGGCCTTTCAAAACCACTTGACCGGATTGTTGATGATAATTCTAATTGGATTGAGAAAATAAAATTGAAATCCAACCTCTACCGTTATAACAATACTTGGCAATGGCTGCTGAATGCACATATTGCGGAAAGCCAGGCTGAACGAGACGGATTTCGGCCGATGCCTGTGAATGCACGCACAAATTTCAACGCCTCTTTTCATAATAAAGAAAACATAAAAATAGACAAACGATGCTTCCATTATTTAGAGGAAATAAGAAAAGCATGTGATAAAAACCATATTCAGTTAATACTGACATATACGCCTTCACTGGTAGTAGTGAAAAACAGCGGGTTGGAAGACTGGATTGATGCATATGCAAAGAAAAACAATCTTACATATTATGACTTTGGCCGTGATGCAGAATTCTATGAACACCCAGAATTGTTCTATGATATGACGCATTTGAATGCTATTGGTGCCAAACTGTTTACAAAAAAGTTTGTTCAGAACTTGAAATAATTTAAAGAGAAAACAATTAATGGATTAAATGTAAATCATACTTAACGATGAAGGTTGTAATTACATACGGAACATATGATCTACTCCATCAAGGGCATATCAACCTGCTGAAGCGAGCAAAAGCTTTAGGGGACTATCTGATTGTGGGAGTTACCAACGATAACTTTGACCGTGATCGTGGGAAACTGAACGTTCGAAACAATGTTTTGGAACGCGTAGAATCTGTAAAGGCAACAGGTCTGGCTGACAAAATCATCATAGAAGACTATTTCGGACAAAAAATAGATGATATACAGAAATATGACGTAGATATCTTTGCCATCGGTTCAGACTGGGAAGGGAAATTCGATTACCTAAATGAATACTGTCAGGTTGTATATCTGCCACGTACCGAAGGCATCTCTTCTACGATGCTTCGGGAAGAGCTCCAAGAGGACATCCGTGTTGGTATTATCGGATGTGGACGCATCGCTCAACGGTTTGTCCCAGAATGCGAGGTGGTGAATGCCGTCAAAGTTGTAGATGTTCTGGATATTGACAAAAATATCGCTACGGAGTTTGCAAAGAATCACCAAATTGAACATATTTCTTATTCCGTAGATGAAATGATGGAACGAGTGGATGCAGTGTATATCGCTACGCCCCATCTCAGTCATTTTGAACTGACGAAATTCGCACTGGAGCATAAGAAACACGTCTTGTGTGAAACACCCTTGGTACTGAACGGAGACGAAGCTCGGGAATTGTATGCCCTGGCAGAGCAGAACGATGTGGTGCTTTTAGAAGCAAACAAGACGGCTTTCTCTCCTGCGTTTAACCATCTTGTCACAATGATTAAGAGTGGACTTATTGGTGAGGTAGTGGATATCAATGCTTCTGAATCGAAACTTTGGGGAGATAAGTTTACTCGTGAACTGGATCCAGAACAGGCTGGCGGTTCGATGTTTGAAATGGGGTCCTATCCCCTACTGCCTATTATCCGATTGATGGGTATCAACTATGCAAATATCAACCTCTATTCGAAGATGGAGAATGGAGTGGATGTTTATACACGTGGTGTTATTCGTTATCCTCATGGTGTCTGCTCGTTCCAGTTAGGATTAGGTGTGAAGACGGAAGGTAACCTTGTAATTGCCGGTACCAAAGGTTATGCATACGTGCCAGCTCCATGGTGGCTGACAGATTATTATGAATTCCGTTTTGAGGACCAAAACCAAAATAAGAAGTTTTTCTATAAATGGGATGGGGCCGGACTTCGTTATGAGATTCAGGAGTTTATCTCATGTATCATCAACCATCGTTTCTCGTCTGCCCGTCTGCGCCGTAAAGAGAGCATTGCCATGGCGGACATCATGCAGCAGTTTGTGGAACGGAAGAATTTTATGGAAATCTGATAAACGAAGACGATAACGAAGACGATAACCTCTCTCTAACGAAGACGATGACATTTTAACGATAACGATAACGAAGACGATAACGATAATATATGGAGAATAAGAAGACGGCACGGAACTTCAGGGATTATCCTGTATGGCAACAGGCTGTGGAATATGCAACAAAGATTTATCAGATAACTGCGGAGATGCCATATTTTGAAAAGAAAGGACTATGTGACCAACTTCAAAGGGCTGTCGTCTCGATTTCTTCTAATATAGCTGAAGGTTCTGCAAGACCTTCTGATTTCGATTTCGCCCATTTCTTAGATATGGCACTTGGATCCGCTTACGAAGTAGAAACGCAATTATTGATTTCAAAAAATATAGGGTATATCAATTTGAATATATATGAACAGTTACGTGACGAACTGATTTCTATCGAGAAACAATTGGCAGGTTTTATCAGTGCAATTAGAAAATAGTTATCGTTTTCGTCATCGTTTTCGTCAAAAATTTAAATAGTTTAAGAATTATGAAATATGCAATTGTAACTGGAGGTACATCTGGAATAGGTCTAGGTGTGGCAAAAATGCTATTATGTAAAGGATATTATGTATTTGCTACTTATGTCGGACCTGCTTTGTCTGAGAAGTTAGAAAATTTTGAAGCCATCGAAACGGACCAGTCGTCACGTAAAGATGTATATAACTTCATCTCCCACGTAAAAGGAAAGGTTGATCATATCGATTGTATCGTATGCAACGCAGGAATGACGATCCGGAAATCGTTCACAGAAACAAAAGACGAGGATTGGGACAAGATGATGGAAGTGGCTGTGAATTCCCATTATATCATGGTTCGCGAATTCTTCCCCATAATACCAGAAGGTTCTCGGATTCTCTTTACAGGTTCCCAAATGGGACTCAATCCTCATGCGACTGTACTTGCATACGGTGTTACGAAAGCGGCTATTCATGCTTTGACTAAGAATTTGGTAAAAGAGTTTGAAGGAACTGGGACAACTGTCAATGCCATTGTCCCAGGTTTTGTAAACACACCATGGCAAAAAGAAAAGCCCGAAGAAATTAAGCAGAATATCTATCGAAAAACGGCCATCCATCGTTTTGCAGAAATTGAGGAAATAGTAGATGCTTACAGATTCTGTATAGATAATCCTTTCGTGAATGGTAGCCTTATTGAAGTGAATGGCGGATATTCCTACAAATGAATAATAGGAAGAAAAAACAAATCAAGTGATAGATTTTTCGGTATTACTTTCGATATATTATAAGGAGCAGCCGGAGTTTTTGCGGCTGTCATTGGACAGTGTGTTCTCGCAGACTGTGAGAGCCACGGAAGTTGTGTTGGTGGAGGATGGACGACTGACTCCGGATCTGGATGCGGTGATTGAAGAATACCAAGGAAAGTATCCGGAGATGAAGGTTGTGAAGTTTGAGGAGAACCGGGGATTGGGGTATGCTCTGAATGATGGATTGAAAGCTTGCTCCTATGACATCATAGCCAGAATGGATACGGATGATATTGCCAAACCGGAACGATTCGAGAAACAACTGAAGGTAATGGAAGAACATCCGGAGATAGACTTGGTGACAGCTTGGATTGAGGAATTTGTGGATTCGCCAGAAAACATAACGGCCATGCGGACGCTGCCAGAAACACCGGAAGAACTGTACAACTATGGAAAATCTCGTTGTCCGGCGAACCATCCTGTGACGATGTACCGTAAAAAGGCTGTACTCGATGTAGGGGGATATCAGACTTCTTTATTCCCTGAGGACTATTTTCTTTGGATAAAGATGTTGCTGAACGGCAGTAAATTCTATTGTATCCAAGAGTCGCTGCTGTATTTCCGCTATGCACCGGAGACTATCGCGAAGCGCGGTGGATGGAAATATGCAAAGGATGAACTGAAGATTCAGTGGAATATTTACCAGACGGGGTATGTGTCATTCCCAAGATATCTGTATAATAGTGTGGCGAAATTCACGGTGAGGGTAATGCCTTTAGGTATTCGTAGATATATATACCAGAAGCTATTAAGACGACCCACCACAACCCTCCCTGCTTAGGGAGGGAGTTGTTTTACAAAACACAAAGTTACAAAAGACACAAAATTTTAACAAAAACAATTTGAAAACATCTTTTCTGTAAAGCATCCTTGCTTGCACGGCTGTGTCAATAGACGCTCATCAACATCCTGCAAGCAAGCTTGCGGCTGTTGCCGATCATCTACTGACAGCCTTTTCAGGCCTTACTTCACAGTAAAGAGAAAACAAAGAAAACCGATATTTGGGTGTTAAGTGGTGGATTCTTGGTAATAGATGCTGGTGAATACTAGAAAAGAATATTACTCTGATTTGTGTGAGCTATTGTCTATTGAGCGAAGGTTTTAAAAGTTTTTGATTGTTTTGTAAAGAATGCCCCGACAGGGCTGTATGTGGATGGGCTTCCACTGGATGCAAACTTGTTTACAGAAAGCGGAAGAACAGCCTCAGATACATCCGTGAACGGATGCTTTACAAAATAGTTGTTTTTTAAAGTATTTGTCTTTTCCTTTACTTACTTGAAACATTCATGGAGAAGAAATTATTTGAAATATTACGTTCTGAATTGTGGGGAACGGGACTTTCGTTCTCGCAATTATCGCATTCGGAGTTTGAGGAACTGATGGCCCTGGCCGGAGAACAGACAGTGACGGGACTGGTGGGCGACTGTCTCATCAAGAACAACATCAAACTGGAACGGGAGGATGCACTGAGTCTCTTTGCGAAACTGAAAGCTATCGAGAAAAGAAATGCACATGTGAATGAGAACCTGGTGAGTTTCGTGAACTTCATGGAACGGAAAGGGGTTGACTATATCATCGTGAAAGGTCAGGTGGCAGGTGCGCTCTACCCAAATCCGGATGTAAGGATGTCGGGGGATGTGGATCTTTACTTTGTGGGAGACAACTACGAGAAGATCAAAGGGCTGGTGGAACAGCGCTTAGGAAAACAATTGAGTAAGCTAAGCGACGGGAAACATGTGGAGTTTGAAGTGAACAACGTGGTCTTCGAACTGCACGAGAAACTGTCCCGACTGGCTACCCGCAAGCATCAGGAGTATTGGGACCAGATGATAGACCATGCTATCCTTGAGGGTACAGACACGGTGACAATAGCGGGAAAGGAAATCAAAACGCTCAGTGCTACCTATAATGCGCTCTATATCTTCGTACATTTGTTCTATCACATGACGGCCAGCGGTGTAGGCCTGCGTCAACTTTGTGATATGATGAAAAGCCTCTCCCCAACCCTCCCCCATAGGGAGGGAGTCTCAAAAATTGATAAGGAGAGATTAGAGGAGATATTGAAGGAACTAGGGTATTTGAAGGCGTATAAGGCGATGGGGGCGTTCCTGGTAGAATATCTGGGACTGCCGGAAGAGGAGTTTCCTTTTACTTTAACGGAGAAAGACCGCAAATGGGTAGAGACCATTAAAAAGAATATCCTGAAACGCGGAAACTTCGGACGAACTGGAAGGAAAGTGAAGAAACTGGGTGTACTGCACAGCATGGAAACCGGTTATCTGAACATGGCACAAACGATAACCTTCTATCGCTTGGCTCCGAAAGAGGTCTTGCTGCGCTTCACCAGCTTGGGTGAATGGTTCCTGGAGAGGTTTAAAATAAAAAGAAAGAGAAGACCCTCTAAATCCCCCTTAAGAGGGGGACTTTCAAAAGAGCCTTAATGAACCCCCTCCCTCTTAAGGGAGGGATGGGGTGGGTCTTTTTTTTCATATTATTTTGAAGTTTGAATGATTTGTATTATCTTTGTGCCCGAAAAGATTATTGGTGAAAGACTATGAGTATCGCGTATTGGTTTTTAATTGCATCGTTTGTACTGTCCTTCCTGATGGGTTGGTGGCTGATACCACGTGTGCTTGTCATCTCCTACAAGCACCAACTCTTTGATATGCCGGACGAAAGGAAAGTACATGACAAACCTATACCCCGTCTGGGCGGACTGACTTTCTTCCCGGTTATTACCATTACGCTGAGCCTACTCATGGGAATACGTTATCTGTACGGTTGGGACGTGGTGAATATCCCTGCCATAGAGGTTTTGGTGGAGTTTCTGATGCTGCTGGCCGGTTCCTGCGTACTATATGTGGTGGGTGTGGGCGATGACCTGATAGGCGTGAGCTATAAATGGAAGTTCGTGGCTCAGATTATCTGCGGTATCCTGATAGCTATGTCGGGACTGTGGATGCATAGTTTGGGAAATTTCATGGGTGTAGATACCTTGCCGAAATGGTTGGGCTATCTGGCTACCATCTTTGTGGTGGTGTATATTACCAATGCGTTTAACCTGATAGACGGTATCGACGGACTGGCTTCCGGACTGACTGCCATTGCCCTGTTTGTGATGGGATCGGTCTTCGTGGCCGAGCGACAGTTGATCTATGCGATGATTGCTTTCTCTACCTTTGGTGTTATCGTGCCGTTCTGGTTTTATAATGTCTTCGGCAACCGCCGTAAGGGAAAGAAAATATTTATGGGCGACACCGGTTCGCTGACGCTTGGATTCATCATGAGTTTCTTGTTGTTGCGCATCATGCTGACAGGTTTTGAACGTGAAGGACATCCTGGTTTTATCCTGATTGCCATCAGTGCGCTGCTCATTCCGCTTTTTGATGTGATCCGCGTGGCCCTGCATCGTATTCGCAAGCACCGTAATCCGTTTAAGCCAGACAGGAACCATATCCATCATAAGCTGTTGCGCTCGGGTATGAAGATGCGCTGGGTGCTGACCACCATCATCCTGATGGATGTGTTTTATATCATGCTTAACTTCTTCCTCAGATATTATCTGAACATCACGGTCATCCTATTGATTGACCTTGCCCTCTGGGGTATTCTCCATCTTTGTCTGAACAAACGGATCAAACAAGTAGAAGGGGTGCCGCATTCGATTTAAAACCCACCCCTTCCCCTCCCGAAGGGAGGGATTTATCTTCATCAGAAATACTATTTAATACTAATCAGGTCATAGAAACAATAAAAAATCATTTATGAATATGAATAACAAGTCCTCCCTCTTAAGGGAGGATACAGGAGGGTCGTCAAATATCCTAATTAGAATCACCGGGCAGGACCGGCCGGGACTGACGGCATCGGTGATGGAAATACTGGCCAAGTATGATACGCAGATATTGGATATCGGACAGGCGGACATTCACTCTACACTGTCATTGGGTATTCTCATCCGGGTGGATGAAGAAAACTCGGGACGGGTGATGAAGGAACTGCTGTTCAAAGCCACCGAACTGCAAGTGAACATCGGATTTGCTCCTATCACGGACGAGGAATATGAGGCCTGGGTAGGACGACAGGGAAAGAACCGCTATATCCTAACTATCATCGGACGACATCTGGCTGCCAAACAAATCGGGGCTGCCACGAGAGTCATTGCCGAACAGGGTTTCAATATCGACTCTATCCTCAGACTGAGTGGAAGGCCGCATTTAGAAAATGCTGTTTTCAAGTCACAAGTTTCAAGTTTCAAGACACAAAATAACCTGAAACCTGAAACGAGCGATAGCGGTTTGAAACCTGAAACTGGCGCAGAGCGCCAACGAAGTTGTATCCAATTCTCTCTCCGCGGAAAACTGGAAGACCGTTCGGTATTGCAGCATGAGCTGATGAAGATATCAAGTGAATTTGATATGGACTTCTCGTTCCAGCGGGATGATATGTTCCGACGGATGAGACGATTGATCTGCTTTGATATGGATTCCACACTTATCCAGACGGAATGTATCGACGAACTGGCCATCCGGGCAGGTGTGGGCGACCAAGTGAAAGCTATCACGGAGAGTGCCATGCGCGGAGAAATAGACTTCAAAGAGAGTTTTACACGTCGTGTGGCATTGCTGAAAGGACTCGACGTGAGCGTGATGAAAGATATTGCCGAACATCTGCCTATCACCGAAGGAGCCGACCGACTGATGGAGGTACTGAAACGCTGCGGCTATAAGATTGCCATTCTCTCAGGTGGATTCACGTATTTCGGTGAATATCTGCAGCGCCGCTGGGGTATCGATTATGTGTATGCCAACGAACTGGAAATAGACGAAGAGGGAAAACTCACCGGACGTTATGTGGGCGAAATCGTGGATGGACATCGGAAAGCGGAATTGCTGAAACTGATTGCCCAGGTGGAAAAGGTTAATATGGCACAGACCATTGCCGTGGGCGACGGTGCCAACGATCTGCCGATGATAGCCGCAAGTGGATTGGGTATTGCCTTCCACGCCAAGCCCCGTGTGGTGGCCACCGCCAAACAGAGCATCAATACCATCGGACTGGATGGTGTGCTCTACTTCCTTGGGTTTAAGGATAGTTATCTAAATACATAGAAGGAGACCCACCCCAACCCATTCCCGAGCTTTGCTCGCCTACCCGTAGCCTTTCCCTGCTTAGGGAGGGAGAAAGACAATCCTAGTAATAACTTATTCCTAATATCATCAAAAAGTCCTCCCTAACAAGGAGGACTTTTTAATTAGTCTTTGTTACTGGACTCCCTCCCTAAGCAGGGAGGGTTGGGGTGGGTCTTTGGGTTGGGGTGGGTCGCCCTTATCAATCGCAGCAGATGTTCTACGGCTTCTTCTTCGGGGATGTTCTTTTCTACACATTCCTTCTGGCGGTAGAGGCTGATCTTTCCACGACCGGCTCCTACGTAACCGTAGTCGGCATCGGCCATTTCTCCAGGGCCGTTGACGATACATCCCATAATACCTATCTTCAGGCCCTTCATATCCTTCGTGGCTTCCTTGATGCGCTGAATAGTGGTGCGCAAATCATAAAGTGTGCGGCCACAGCCCGGGCAGGAGATGTATTCGGTCTTGGTGAATTTCACGCGGGCGGCTTGTAAAATGGACCCACCTAAATCCTCCCTGCTTAGGGAGGACTTTTTATCTATTATCTCTAATTCCTTTGCTTTTCCGTCAATTAATATGGGGCCGGCAATCATGGCGGCTTTCAGCTGGAAGGTTTCGTAATCAGGGGCAGACAGACGGAGATGAAGACACCCACCCCCTTTAGGTAGGGGAGTAATCCATGCCGCCTCTTCGCTAGTCCCCCCTAAACAGGGGGGATTTAGGAGGGTCTCTCCCTGTTCTCTTAAACGGGAGCATTCAGGAATGAGTTCTACCAGTTTTTTGGCGACGGGGATTTCGGCCTCGGGTTCTTCACTCAATGATACGCGGATGGTGTCACCAATGCCTTCGGTCAATAAGGCACCGATGCCTACGGCACTCTTGATGCGGCCGTCTTCGCCCTCTCCAGCTTCGGTAACTCCCAGATGGAGGGGATAGTGCATATCTTCCTTATCCATGGTTTCTACCAGCAATCGAACCGTCTGAACCATCACCACGGTATTGCTGGCCTTGATGGAAATCACCACATCGTTGAAGTTTTCTCTTTGGCAGATACGCAGAAACTCCATGCAACTCTCCACGATTCCTGCCGGAGTGTCACCATAACGGCTCATGATGCGGTCGCTCAATGATCCGTGATTCACACCGATGCGGATGGCGGTATGATGCTCTTTGCAGATATTCAGGAAAGGAACGAACTTGCGTTCTATCTTCTGCAATTCGGCAGCATACTCCTCGTCGGTGTATTCCAGATGCTTGAACACACGGCCCGGATCCACGTAATTGCCTGGATTGATGCGCACCTTCTCACAATACAGAGCGGCCACGTCGGCTGTATGGGCCGTGAAATGCACATCGGCCACCAATGGCTGAGGGTAGCCGTCGGCTTTCAGTTGGGCGGAGATATGCTTCATATTCTCCGCTTCGCGGGTGCCTTGGGTGGTGAAGCGCACCAGTTCGCCACCTGCATCGATGATGCGTTTGGCCTGTGCCACCGATGCCTCGGTGTCATTGGTATCGGTGGTGGCCATGGACTGTACTCTTATCGGATAGTCGCTGCCGATCAGCAAATCACCCACCTTCGTAGTTGTTGTCTTTCTTCTTTCCATTTTTTCCTTTTATTTTAACTAAACACAAAGACACAAAGGCACAAAGAATATTATCTTATTGGTTTTGGCCCTTTATATTCTATTAATCCATTAATCTTTCGTTTTATTCCGTCCTTTAATACAGGAACATTGAAATTAATCAATAAACCCATGTGAACATTTGCCAGTTTCATATAAGTCACTAACTGAACTTCATGCAAAGGTTTTAATGATTCAACTGCTTTTAATTCTATAATGAATTCATCATTGACCAATAGATCTATTCTATAATCTTTTTCTATCTTTTTTCCTTTATAAGTTAATGGCAAATCCACTTGAGACTGAACATTCAATCCTCGAGACTCTAATTCTATCTTCAGACATTCTTCATAGACAGATTCCAAAAGACCAGGCCCAAACACACGATGCACTTCAATGGCCGCACCAATAATTATATTACTTAATTGGTTTAGCCTTCTGTATTCCTCTAAAGGAATAAAACTTTGTGACTTTGTGTCTTTGTGTTCCATTAATCTAACTATCCTAATTATTATTTATTAAACACAAAGACACAAAGGGACAAAGATTTTTATAAAACTATATACTTTGAGACTTTGAGTCTTTGCGATCCAATAACTAAACTTTGAATTTGTATTCCAATTTCGAGAGGTCGGCATTGGCCTTTTCGATTTTCTGGCCTAATCCGGCTTTGTAGGCAGCCATCTTTTGGGCGAGAGCCTCATCGTATAAGGACATCATCTGGCAGGCGAGAATAGCGGCATTCATGGCGCCATTGATGGCTACGGTAGCTACGGGAATGCCGGGAGGCATCTGGAGAATGCTGTAAAGGGCATCAACACCATCCAAAACACTACCCTTGATAGGAACACCGATGACGGGAAGTGTGGTGGAGGCAGCAATAACACCAGGTAATGCAGCAGCCATTCCAGCACCGGCAATAATCACTTTGATGCCACGGGCAGCAGCACCTTTTGCAAACTGTTCTACAGCCTCGGGCGTGCGATGAGCAGAAAGCGCATTGACCTCGAAAGGTACTTCCATCTCGTCCAAGAACTTCATGGCTTTTTCCATTACAGGCAGATCACTGGTGCTGCCCATGATGATGCTGACAAGGGCACCCACCCCTACCCCTCCCGAAGGGAGGGAATTTTGATTTTCTTTTTCCATTATTCCTTTAATTTTAATTATTTATTCTATATTATTTCTAAACTAAATCTCCCTCCCTAAGCAGGGAGGGCCGGGGTGGGTCTCTTTTATATCCACAATATCGTGAAATGGGCACAAAGGAAGCCGATGAGGAAACCGGCTACTACTTGTGACAAGGAATGCTGACGGAGAATCATACGAGCAGAACCTAAGATGCCGGCAATGATAATCAAGACGCATAACCACCACACTGGATTATAGGAGAAAGCCAAAGAGAAAGCCAGCAATGCACCGGTCACTCCACCAATGGCTGCCGTATGTGTGCTGATCTTCCACCACTGATTGATGATACCACAAACCACCTGAATGATTAGGGCTGCCATCACGATACTCGCCATGAAATGCGGAATGCGGAGAAACTGCATCAGGTAATAACATAATCCGTAGCAGACAATGGCGATGATATAGGGAACCATTCGCCGTTCCTTCACTCCTAAATCTATCAAGGTCCATCCCTGATAACGGCGATAGAGATGAATAAGGAATGTTGGCAGCAGAACGGTACACATATATACCAGGGTGATGACCTGCAGTTTGTAGGCCCAAGGCAATAAATTCAGATAACTGAATATAAACAGCAGTATCAGTCCTACCACGGGAAGGTAGAACGGATTGAATACTGCGCTGATCACCCTTGCGGCGAATATGATGTTACGTTCAGTCATATAAAGGAGACCCTCTAAATCCCCCTTAGAAGGGGGACTTTCTTTTACAAGTTACAAATAATTTTTTATTTCATTGACTACTTTACTTAAATCAAAGAGTATTTCTTCATTCTTTAAACGAAGAACTCTATATCCTTTTTCTTGAAGTATTTTATCACGTTGTTCATCTGACTCCATTTGTCGAGGTTCTGAATGATAACCACCATCTACCTCAATGATTAATTGATGATCTCTACATATAAAATCTACAATATAATCACCTATTATATATTGACGAAGAAACTTTGCACCCAAGTTTTTATTTGATAATAAATTCCAAAGTGCACTCTCTGCTTCCGTCATATTGTTTCTATTCTCTTTAGCATATTCTTTTAATAATCCATATCTATCAGGAGATGCAACCTTCCAAACAGGAGGGGAACCCTCTAAGGAGAGACCCCTTAAGGAGAGACCCTCTAAATCCCCCTTAGAAGGGGGACTTAATAATTTGGATTTGGAATTATTAATATACATTATATTCTATAATATTTTACTTCGAGTTGAAAGTCCCCCTCTTAAGGGGGATTTAGAGGGTCTTTTTTCGCATTCTAGATATAGGAATACCTAACTGTTCACGATATTTGGCGACGGTGCGACGGGCGACGGGAAAACCCTGCGCCTTGAGGGCGGCAGCCAGAGCATCATCATTGAGAGGCTGTTGTTTGTTTTCCTTGTCAACCAATTCCTTCAGTAATTGCTTTAACTTTCGGGTGGAGAGCGTCTCTCCCCCATCCGTCCGCAATCCTTCGTTGAAGAAATGACGGAGACGGAAAGTGCCCCATCGCGTCTGACAATATTTCACGTTGCAGACACGCGATACCGTAGAGATATCAAGTCCCGTACGATCGGCCACATCCTTGAGAACCATCGGACGGATATCTCCTTCGTCACCATCCTGGAAGAACTTCAGTTGAAGATCGATGATGGTCTTCATCGTCAGATAGAGTGTATGGCGGCGCTGCTTGATGGCCTCAATATAGTTGCGCGCACGATCCACTTTCTCTTTTGCATAAAGCAAAGCTTCCTTTTGCTGACGATTCATACTGGAACGATTCTGCTGATAATCGTTAAGCATATCGGCAAAAGTCTGCGAAACATAAAGATCAGGTACCCGTCCACGATTGATTGTAAAGGTCACCGTACCATCCTCCGCCGTATCCACAATGAAATCGGGCGTTATCTGTTGCACGTTGCGACCCTCGGTCTCACCCAAGGAAGCACCTGGTTTGGGATTCAACCTCACGATTTCTTCCTTCAGCTGTTCTATAGTATCCGAAGAGATCTTCAACTGTTGGGCTATTCTTTCCCAACGGTTGTTCATCAATTCTTCGAAATAATCGGTGATAATCTGTCGTAACAGCAGTCTCACTTCATTACCTTTCTTCCGGTCAATCTGCAATAAAAGACATTCCTGCAGACTACGGGCACCAATACCAGCCGGATCAAAGCCCTGCAGGAGTTTGAGTATTTCCTCTACTTCTTTTTCAGAGACATCGATATTCTGATAGATGGCCAGTTCATCGGTAATGGAATCCAAAGATTTACGGAGCAATCCGTCATCATCAAGCGAACCGATGATATATTCCATCACCTGTCGTTGCTGATCGGAGAGTTCCAATTCGCCCATCTGTTCCTTCAGCGTGTCGTAGAAAGAAATCTGATTGCCATAAGTGATTTCCTCATAATCTGCTTCTGCAGATGTTCCAGGTTTCAGATTCCAGTTTTCAGGTTCCAGCGGCATATCATCATCGCCAGTCATCCGTTCCAAGGCGCTGTCAAGTTCGCTTTGACGTTCTTGTTCCTCGGGAGAATCGGAATGATCTGAGTTATCGGAGTATTCTGGTTCTTCTGAATACTCAGACAATTCAGGATTATCGGTTGAAACTTCGAGTGCTGGATTATCGTCAATCTCAGTCTTAACGGCCTGTTCAAATTCAGCCAAAGGCATCTCCAGCATACGCACCACCATCATCTGCTGTTGCGTAAGCCGTTGCTGTTGAAGCAACTTCTGTTCTTGCCGTTGAACTAAACTTTGTGCCATATTTATATAGTTTCAAGTTTCAGGTTTCAAATTTCAAGTTTCAGGTTTCAAGCTTCAGGTTTCAAAAGTATCCACCAACACCCATCACCTAACACCCATCACCTATTTAAAATATTCCTTTAACTGGGCAGCATAGGCGGCTAACTTTTCAGGGTTGCCATTGCCATAGCGTTTCCATATATTATTACAAGGTGTAACCAGCGGAGAAGTGAGAATCTCCATACGATTGAGGAGCG
The DNA here is from genome assembly GCA_900314655.1 of uncultured Prevotellaceae bacterium. Classification (GTDB taxonomy): domain Bacteria; phylum Bacteroidota; class Bacteroidia; order Bacteroidales; family Bacteroidaceae; genus Prevotella. The sequence goes on from OMWC01000011.1 coordinate 36,996, forward strand.
GATCACAAATCTGATAGATTTCCATCACTTCCACAATCAGCGCCGTATCAATCTTCAACAATCGGGAGAGCTGCTGAATCTCAGGCGTATCCTTCACCATCGTATTTGGTGTCAACCGGAAATAAAGATCCAGAATGATAATCAGCATGACAGGTGTGAGTCGTGGATTTTCCTCAATAGGCTTGAAATCCAATTCGAAACTCTCGTGCATCTCCACACCCTCATAGAAATCATCGGCATTGCCCAGACCTTTCATCTGGCGCAACATCTTCACACCTTTGGCCAGACGCTTGGGATTGCTACCATAGCGTTCCCAAAGTTTTTCCATCCTAGGTGTGTCCAAACGGCGCAGTTCATGCATCCGTTCATAAAGGAACTGAGGCGGAATATGGAGTTCCATACTCAGATTTACGATTTCTTTAGAATAGAGCGGCTTCACACCTTCCGGTTTTTTCAAATACAACTGCATCAACAGCAGCCAGTATTCATCCTGCCAATGAATGTTCTTTGCCATAAGCCTTTCGATTTATGCTACAAAGATACACCAAACGAGAGAAATAACAAAATAAAAATAAAAGTTTTTATTTTTGTATTTCAGAGTGCAGCCTTTTCTTATGAAAAGATACAGTAAACGGATTCAATAACTAAAAAAAAGAAAGACTTTATTTCATCAAGCACTTTTGTGCAGATAGGTTGCACAAATTGTGCAGATGCGTTGCACAGTTTGTGCGGATGGCTTGCACAATTTGTGCGGATGCGTTGCACAAAAAGTGCAGATGAGATGCACAAAATCTGCACAAGTGTGGAAAAAGCTGTGGATAACTTTGTGGAAAACCCTGTGGATAACTATTCGATAATCCACCAATCAACGGATACAAACCAAATAATTGTGGATTTCCACCGTTTTATCCCATCAATATATGAAAGTTTTCCACTATTTTTATAGGAAAAAAGATATAAACTTATTAACTTTGCACCGAAAACAAGAATTGTGGATAAGTCATGTAACTTGTTAAGAGTTTATGGTTTATGGTTTATTGATATTGTGGATAAGTAGTGAACAAGATGTTGATAGTGAAATAACCAAATAAAACAGACGTCAGTTATAAACTTTTCCACACCCTATCATCCTATTCTTTGTTTTTCTTTAGATTAAAAAATAAAAAAGAATATAATAATATGAAGGTGAAAAGCGAGTGGAAAAAGAAGGGTTATATCGAAGAACCTGTAGATGAGAGTATTGACCTGAAGGCTGAAATCCGCCGTCTGGCAAAGGAGAAAGATGCCGTGATCCTGGCTCACTACTATACCAGAGGTGAGATTCAGGAAGTGGCTGACTTCATCGGCGACTCATTGGCTCTGGCACGAAAAGCTGCCGATACGGATGCCAAGATCATCGTGATGGCCGGTGTTCACTTCATGGCAGAGACCTGTAAGATACTCTCACCCGAGAAGTTGGTGCTTTGTCCGGACTTGAATGCAGGTTGTTCGCTGGCTGATTCCTGCAAGGCTGAAGACCTTCGGAAATATAAAGAGGAGCATCCCGGCTATACGGTTATCAGTTATGTGAATACTACAGCTGCCGTGAAAGCTTTGACCGATGTGGTTGTTACCTCAGGCAATGCCAAGAAGATAGTGGATCAGTTGCCTGCTGACGAAAAGATAATCTTTGGTCCCGACTATAACCTGGGCAGCTATATCAATAGCGTAACGGGTCGTGATATGTTGCTTTGGAATGGTGGTTGTCATGTGCATGAGCGTTTTTCCGTAGAAGAAATCATAAAACTGAAGGAGCAGCATCCTGAAGCCGTTGTATTGGCTCATCCCGAATGTAAGGGTCCGGTATTGGCTATTGCCGATGTTGTGGGCTCTACGGCTGTTATTCTGAAGTATTGTATAGAGAGCGACAAGAAGGAATTCATCATTGCCACAGAGGCCGGTATCCTGCATGAGATAGAGCGTCAATGCAAGGACAAGACCTTCTATCCCGTTCCGCCAGAGATAAGCGAAGGTGGTGTAGGTTGCAGCTGTAATGAGTGCGACTATATGAAGATGAACTCCCTGCTGAAGATCTATAATGCCCTGAAATATGAGTGGCCTACCGTAGAGGTTCCGGAAGACATCCGCAAGGAAGCCGTGAAGCCTATTGAGCGGATGCTCAGCATGAGTTAAGCGTTTATGCGCCAAGTCGTTTATTTCATCTTTTGCTTGCTTTTGATGAGTGTTCCGGCCTCTTATGAGGGCAATATAGGAGCACGCGACTTTGCGCCCGTATTGATGGGTGTGGCGGGTTTTCAATCCGTTTTCTTCTCCATAATATGCTGTTTATTGGCTAAATATCTGGGCAAGACTGTCAAATATGGTATTGCCTTCATCTTATTGTTGCTGTTTATCGTTGAAACCTATACTTATATACAGTTTGGTTCCCGATTGAACAGCATGATTATTTCCCTGTTATTGCAGACCAATATTCAGGAAATCAAGGAGTTTTTCAGTCTTTATATATTCAGTCCGTTTACCTTATTATTTATTATATTAGTTATAGCAGGCTGTTGGCTTTTCTATAAACTTGATTTATATTGTGAAAAAAGATATTCTTTCCGAACAGGAAAGATAATAGATACGATTATTCTCATCATATCTATCTGTGGAGCCTATGGTTCTATACAAATAGTAGAAGAAGGGATGGTTCCGCCTGGTAAGAATACCATTTATAAATTGGCAGATTCTTGGATATTCTATCATGAGAAACGATATGACATCGCAGAAATAGAACGCCAGATAGACTTGATAAAAGCAGAAAAGGTAGATTCAGGAGCACCCATCATCGTTTTGGTCATTGGAGAATCGTTTAATAAGTATCATTCCAGTTTATACGGTTATGATCTGAAGACCAATCCTTTGCTTGAAAAACGGTTGGAAAACAAGGAATTAGCGGTTTTCAAGGATGTTGTTTCGCCTTCGAATGGTACCAACTATATGATGGAATATGTGTTCAGTCTGAAGAGTTGTGATCGTCAGGATGATGCGAAGCGCAACATACTCTTTCCGGCGGTTTTCAGAAAGGCAGGTTATCGGGTAGGTTATTTTGATAATCAATACACCCAGACATCGGGAGGTAATTATGATTTCACGTGTTGTTATTTTCTGAATACCCATAAGATAAGCAATGCCTGTTTTGACTATCGCAACGATACGCTGATGAATTATGACGGACCTTTTATAGATTATTATAAAAGTAAATTCTATCGTCAACCTCGAAGTATGAATATCATTCATCTCTACGGGCAACATCTTGATCCACGGTTCCGATTCCCTGAAGACTTTGCTTCGTTCTCAGCGAAGAATATCAAAAGGAACGACCTTGATGAAAGTAAGCGCCAGCAAGTAGCCGACTATGATAATGCCGTGCTGTATAACGATAAGGTGATGGACGATATAATCCGTTGTTTTGAGCAACAAGATGCGGTACTCATCTATTTCTCTGACCACGGAGAGCAGATTTATGATGATCAACGATTGGTATATGGCAGAAAGTTTGGTGAAGAAGAACCCTTGGAAGCCATCAAATGTGAATATGAGATACCGTTTATGATATGGTGCAGTAAAGCTTTTCAAGAGCAGCATGCAATGCTCTACAAACGAATCATGGCATCCGTGGATAAGCCTTTCTGTAGTGATGATATACCTTATCTATTGTTTGATTTGGGCGGCATCCGTTCAGCTCTTGCAGATTCTACACGGAGTGTGATTCATCCGGCCTTTTATCCACGTCAACGGAAGGTGATGGACAATAAGGTCTATGACAAGCGAAAGGCAGATGCCGTGAAACTATTGATAGAATAAACTTATCTGACGATGGCAATCTTGCAGACCGTACCTTTGCTGCCATCACTTTTGGCGGTCTGTACCATATAGATACCGCTGGCCACTTTCTTTCCATCAAGATCACAGCCATCCCAAGTATAGGAACCACCTGTGGAACGTCCTTCGTTGACGAGTACGCCATTAGAAGTTGTAATCTTCACGTCAGCATTATAACTCAGACCAGTGATGGTTATCAATCCCGAATATTCCGGTTTGACGGGATTAGGATAAGCCCAGACATTATCTTTTGTCATCTCTTCGTTTACCTGTGAAGTGCCGCTCATATAAGAACAGAGACCTTCCTCAGTGGCTATGAATACTTCGCCATTGGTAGGATTGATGGCAATATCACGGATGATATTTGAAAGGATATTGCTGTTTTCGGTCGTGAAATGATGAATTTCCTCATTGTTATCCGCGCTGATGACATAGAGTCCGTTTTCCAAAGTGCCAATCCATTTGCGGTTGGCTTCGTCAATCACTATACATGAAAGATTCACGCCCGTAAGGAGATAGTCGGCCAGATTCGTGCCGTCATTACGTGGAACCTTATATTGCGTAAATCCCAAGGAGGGATCATTCATTTGTTCTGGAGTGAGATAGACAGGACCCGCATTGGTGGCTACCCAGAGATTTCCATTCTTGTCAAAGCAGGCATTACGGAAATGGTTGGTATTGATGGGTTGTCCGTCCTGGTTGATGAGATTATCATAGATAATGTATTTATCCTGGGTGGGCTGATAGCATACCAAACAGGTATTGACATGATAGTTGTTGACAAACCACAAATATCCGCTGTTATCGAACATCATTTTACGCATGCGCTGAAGAGAAGTATTCGTTTCGTCTATCAGACTTTTACTATGATGAGATACGAAAGATCCATCCTTCACTTCGAATACCGAGCCATTTGGACTGATACTGTTAGCCAGCCATAGCGTGCCTGATTTGTCGTATTTCAGTGTGAGAACCATCACATAGTTCTTATTGTTGCTGCTGACGGTAGAAGCCGAACGAAGCGGACTATTGTCGATGGTATAGTTTTTGACGAACTTCCCATTCAGAAATTCATAAAGACCCGTACGGCCCGCCACCATCACATGGTTCTCATTGAGCGGATCTACGTCAATCTCGTAATGTTCTTTATAGGCATGACCTAATGATGAAACGAATGATTCATCGTAGATATTCCATTGATCGCCATCGAGAATCTGAATGTGAGCGTCTTTTCCGTCATCTCCAGAAACGGTGTAGAGTTTTCCGTTGAGGTATCTGAGGAAGCCGAAAGCATTATAATGAGGTCCATCGGGATTGATTTCATTCACAATAACGGTACGGTTACCACTTTCATCCTGTGTCCATCCCTGCAGTTTCTGGTTGCTCTGGTTGCTCCAATAGCATTGGTTGGTTTTGTCGTAGGCAATATATTCCGTGTATCCGTTCTTGGTAGAGGTGGTAATGGCATTGTCGTTGACGAAAGTGATGCTCTTGGTCGTTATTTTCCAATTGTCAGTATTCACCAGATTCTCCTGCATGTTGCCTTCATAGATGCCGTCGTTGGTTTTGGCAAAAATACTGTTTCCGTTGATATAGCACGCCGTCACCCTTCTTTTCAGGTTATAGGTTTCGCTTATTTCCGCATTGCGCATATTCAGTTTCAAGATACCGAATCCGGTGGAGAGATAGGCATATTGCCCATTCATATAGATATCATTGATGGTCTTGTCGTCGGTGAGCGACTTCGAATAATAGTCGGAGATATTCTCTACGTTGTAGTCATTATCCAGCAGGTCTATATTATAATTGGAATAGACGATGATGAGCTTCTTGACCGACGCATTCCATGCGATGAATGCGATGCCGGTATCAGAGAGCGAGTTTATCTTGTTGTAGGCATAGATGCTCTTGTCGTTCACATTGTATGAGAAAAGATCCTGGGAACTCAATACATAGACCAGTTTTCCTGCCGGCTCAATATCGGTGATGTTATGGTAAGCCAGATAGGCTTTCCATTCCCCGATGCTGGCTGCCTGAGTTGTCATGATGCTGACGATGGCAGCAATTAATCCAAAGAATCTTTTCATTTTTAAATATATTTATTTATCTCTCCCCCAAGGGGGAGATGGAGGGGGCTACAGACTGCTATAATACAACAGTTTATATATATTAAACAGCGAAAGTCTCGGATTATTGCCTGTGAGGTTCCATCGGATGAGTTTTCCTATCAGATAATACACAGGCAAGAGCAAAGGTTTCATCCATTCATACTTCAGAAGCGTGGAATAACCTTTCAGATCGTTGCGGAACTGATGGAGTGTGCGCAGAGATTCTTCCGTCTTATTGACAAAGGTATGATTATCTTCAAAATCAATCATCATCACCGGATTACTGATATGATGAATGCGGATGCCGGCTTCCTTCAGTTGTTTGCCGAAGAGCACATCCTCGTAGCCGTAATGCTTGAAGTCTTCGTTAAAAGGAATACGAAGCATGATATCCCGCTGAATGAGGAAATTGATGGTGCGGAATTCTTTATAGGGTTGTTCCTGACGTTTGGCTGCTCCATGATAGTACTGATATTTCAGTTCATACAGGAAACGCAGGTTGTTGCCAAGCGAACGGTTACGGTCATAAACCTGTATTCCGCCAACGATGACATGGAAATCGGTATCCAGGTATTTCTCAATGAAACGGGTACGTTCCACCATGATGTCACCGTCCAGGAACAGTAGCCATTCATATTGAGCCTGTTGAGCCAGGAAATTACGGATAGCCGCTCTGCCTACATTTTTCTCGCGGATGATATAGTTAACGTTCGACAGTTCCTTGATGTCCATGTTCTTTTCGATCATCTCCTTGTCGGTGGAACCGTCATCGGCAACGATTATCTCATAGCGGAACCCGTCCAGTTTCTTTTTTTCCTGTTCCAGGATATGGTGCAAGGAATGGACAAGATCACCGCAGAAGCAGTTATAAGTAGGAATCAGTACGGATAATTCTTTTTTCATGACTCAATGCTAATTAACTTACAAACTTAAAAACTCAGCCAGTTTCTGGACAGCTCGCGCACGATGGGAAATATGGTTTTTCACTTCATTGCCCAATTCGGCAAACGTCTGATCATAACCTTCAGGTTGGAAGATAGGATCATAACCGAAGCCCTCCCCTCCCCTGCGTTCGCGGATAATGGAACCGTTGACGATGCCTTCGAAACCCACCCTTTGTCCCTCCCGAGGGGAGGGATTTTCATTATCTTTATTGGAATGAAGCACATCATACTTCCCTCCCTTCGGGAGGGATTGAGGGTGGGTTATTAGTGCAATCACCGTGCGGAACCGTGCCTTTCGGTTTTCTATGCCTTCCAGTTTGCGGAGCAGCTTAGTCATATTGGCTTCCGAATCATGACTGATGGAATCGTCGCCATCAAGGGCTGCATAGCGGGCACTGTAGATGCCGGGTTCTCCACCGAGGGCTTCCACCTCGAGTCCGGTATCGTCGGCAAAGCAGTCGTAGCCGTATTTATCAAATACATACTGTGCTTTCTGCATGGCGTTGCCTTCCAGTGTGTCGCTCGTCTCGGGAATATCCTCATGACAACCGATATCACTCAATGAGAGCACCTCGAATTTCTTACCGAGAATGCTCCGAATCTCTTCCAGCTTATGCTTGTTATTTGTTGCAAAGACTATTTTGTTCATCACCTTACCTTAATCTTATCAAATCCTTCACCATAGACACCGATGACGGCACTCTGCGAAACGAAAGCATTGGGGTCTATCAGCTTGATGATACGGAAAATCATGACACTCTCGCTCTTTTTGGCCAACAGTACGATAACCTTCATTTCCTTACCCGAATACCAGCCGCTGCCATCGAGAATGGTCATCGTATGATCCGTCTCGCGGCTGATGGCCTCGGCAATCTGCTTGTAATGCTTGGAGAAAATCATGAACTGTACAGACTGGCGCTGACGGTTCATGATATAGTCGAGCATGAAGTTCTCGATAATCATCGTACAGAAACCGAAAGTCACCATCGTTACTCGCTGCAAGAACGTACCGAACTGCGGAATGAACAGACAGCTGCCGATGATGATGAAATCCACGAAGATGAGAACCGTACCCAGTGAAATGTCGCGGTATTTATGGATGGAAGCGGCAATAATGTCGGTGCCGCCCGTACTGCCGTTGGAAAGGAAGGTGATGGCCAGACCTGTTCCCGTGATCAGACAGCCTATCAGCAATGACATAAAGTCTTGTCCCTCACCCAGAATCTTCACCAGGTTGCCGTTCTCATCTACGGGCGCAATGCTTTTCATCAGCCACAGCATGACCGTCAGCATCAGAATGGCATAGATAGTCTTCATCAGGAATCTCACGCCCAATATCTTCAGACCCACACCAAGAAGCAGTATGTTGATAATCAGGTAAGTAGTTGAGTTAGAGAACCCTGTGGCATAATAGACGATGGCACCGATACCCGTCACGCCGCCCGTTACGATTTCGTAGGGCATCAGGAAAAAGGTAAATCCGAAGGAATAGAGTAGCAGGGCAAGGGTAATGCCCATATAATCTTTCGCTTCGGATTCTATCACTTGCTTGTTCATCCCTTCAGCACGATGTTCACCATACGCTTAGGGACGATGATAACCTTTACGATCTGTTTGCCATCGGTGTATTTCTTTGCCTGTTCGCTGGCGAGCACGGCTTCCTCGATGCTTTTGTTGTCGGCATCGGCAGCAAACTGCATCTCGAAACGACGCTTGCCGTTGAAGGCAACTCCCAGCGTGACGCTGCTTTCCACCAGGTATTCTTCATTCCATGTGGGCCACTGGGCATCGCAGACGGAACCCTGCTGACCCAGACGCTCCCACAATTCCTCAGCGATATGCGGGGCAAACGGAGCAATCAGAACGACCAGTTGCTTCAGAATCTCTGCATTCTTGCACTTCAGCTGCGACAGTTCGTTGACGCAGATCATGAAGGCTGAGATGCTCGTATTGTAAGAGAAGGCAGGAATGTCTTGCGAAACTTTCTTGATGAGCTTATGCAGCGACTTCAGTTCTTCGGGAGTGGCCGTCTGTTGTTCGGCGGTCACACCGTCGAACAGGTTCCAGAACTTCTTCAGGAAACGGTGGCAGCCGTCGATGCCATTGGTATCCCAAGGCTTCGACTGCTCCACAGGACCAAGGAACATTTCATACAGACGGAGCGTGTCGGCACCGTATTTCTCGACAATCATGTCGGGATTCACCACGTTGAACATCGACTTCGACATCTTTTCGATGGCCCAGCCGCAGATATATTTTCCGTCTTCAAAGACGAATTCTGCATCGTTGTATTCAGGACGCCACTGCTTGAAAGCCTCAATGTCAAGGATATCGTTGCTCACGATATTCACGTCAACATGGATAGGCGTTACGTCTTTATAATTCTTGCTTAAACCGTAACTGACGAACACAGGATGACCCTTTTCCTTTGAAGCGATATTGTCACGATACACAAAATTGGAACGGCCTTGGATCATACCCTGGTTCACCAGTTTCTGGAAAGGCTCTTCCTTGCAGCTCACGCCGAGGTCGAAGAGGAACTTGTTCCAGAAACGACTGTAGATCAGGTGACCTGTGGCATGCTCCGTACCTCCCACATAGAGATCCACATTCTGCCAGTAGTCATCGGCTTCCTTCGAAACCAATGCCTCTTCATTGTGGGGATCCATATAGCGCAGATAGTAAGCTGAAGAACCGGCAAAGCCCGGCATCGTGAAGAGTTCCAGCGGGAAAATTGTCTTGTGGTCGATTGTACTACAATCGACAACTGAACGGTTCACCGTATCCCAAGCCCATTTCTTGGCATGGCCCAATGGGGGCTGACCGTCTTCGGTGGGTTTATACTGATCCACCTCAGGCAACTCCAGCGGCAGGCATTCCTCGGGAATCATGTAGGGCATTCCGTCCTTGTAATAGACGGGGAACGGCTCGCCCCAATAACGCTGACGTGAGAAGATGGCATCACGCAAACGGTAGTTCACCTTCACGCGGCCCAGGCCCTGTTCGGTAACGAATTTCTTCGTGGCGGCAATAGCCTCCTTCACGGTCAGACCGTTCAATGAGAATTTATTGGATTCTGAATTGCATACAATACCCTCTTTGGCATCATAGCTCTCCTCGCTCACGTCGGCACCCTCAATCAGTGGAACGATGGGCAGGTTGAAATGCTTGGCAAAAGCATAGTCGCGAGAGTCGTGGGCAGGCACGGCCATGATGGCACCTGTACCATATCCGGCCAAAACATATTCAGCAATCCAGATGGGAATTTTCTCGTCGGTGAACGGATTGATGGCGTAGGAACCGGAGAAGACACCGGTCACCTTGTGGTCCATCTGGCGCTCACGCTCGGTGCGCTTCTTCACGTAGGCAATATAGTCTTCCACTTCCTTTTTCTGTTCGGGCGTGGTGAGCTGTTCCACCAGTTCACTCTCGGGTGCCAGAACCATAAAGGTCACACCGAACATGGTATCGGCACGGGTGGTAAAGATGGTGAAGCTCTGGGTGTCGGATGTTGGGTGTTGGGTGTTGGGTGCTACCTTGAAAACCACTTCCGTACCTTCCGAGCGTCCAATCCAGTTGCGCTGGGTTTCTTTCAGGGAGTCCGTCCACTCAATCGTCTCCAGACCATCGAGCAAACGCTGGGCGTAAGCACTTACACGCAGACACCACTGGCGCATCTTCTTCTGCACCACGGGGAATCCGCCGCGAACGCTGACACCATCCACCACTTCATCATTGGCCAGCACGGTGCCCAGTCCGGCACACCAGTTCACCATCGTCTCGCCCAGATAAGCAATACGATAGTTCATCAATACCTCCTGCTGCCGCTTCTCGTCCCAGGCGTTCCATTCATCAGCAGTGAACGAGAGCTCTTCGCTTTGGGCCACATCCAGTCCCTCCGTTCCCTGCTGGGCAAAACGCTCAATGAGTTTCTCAATGGGCTGAGCGCTCTGGCATTTGTTGCAATAGAAGGAGTTGAACATCTTCTGGAAAGCCCACTGTGTCCATTTATAGTAGATGGGTTCACAGGTGCGTACCTCACGGTCCCAGTCGAAACAGAATCCAATCTTATCCAACTGCTCGCGATAGCGGTTGATGTTGGCTTCGGTCGTGATGGCCGGATGCTGTCCGGTCTGGATGGCATACTGTTCGGCGGGCAGTCCGTAGGCATCATAGCCCATGGGGTTCAGCACATTGAAACCCTGCAGACGCTTAAAGCGTGCATAGATATCACTGGCGATATAGCCGAGTGGATGGCCCACATGCAGGCCCGCACCGCTGGGGTAAGGGAACATGTTGAGCACATAGAATTTCTTTTTGTCCTTGTCTTCGGCAACCTTATACGTCTGGTTCTTCACCCAGCGCTCTTGCCATTTCTTCTCGATTTCTCTGAAATTGTATTCCATATTCTCGCGTACTTATTATATTTTTGGGTGCAAAATTACTATAATTGGGCGAAAAAGCCAAAAAAAACGGCAAAACATCGAAATAATTTGTATATTTGTGCCCAAAATATGCACTATTTATGATCAACGAACAACTACTACACCCGAAAAGCATCGTCGTTATCGGCGGTTCAAACAATGTACACAAACCTGGTGGCGCCCTCGTGCGCAATATTCTTCAGGGCGGTTATAAAGGTACGCTGCGCATCGTCAACCCCAAGGAAGATGAGGTGCAGGGCGTGAAAGCCTTCCACGACGTGAAGGAAATACCACCTACCGAACTGGCCGTTTTGGTGGTGGCTGCGCGTTTTTGTCCTGACTACGTAGAATACTTGGCCAAGGAAAAAGAGGTGCGCGCCTTCATTATCATCTCTGCCGGCTTTGGTGAAGAGACCAAGGAAGGGGCCAAGATGGAGCAGAAAATACTTGACATCTGTGAACAATATCAGTGTGCGCTGATAGGTCCCAACTGTATCGGACTGCTCAACAGCCATCATCATAGCGTGTTTACCAAACCTATTCCTTCGCTCAATCCGAAAGGAGCCGACTTTATTAGCGGTTCGGGTGCCACGGCGGTGTTTATCCTGGAGTCAGGTGTCACCAAGGGATTGGCTTTCAATTCCGTCTGGAGCATCGGTAACGGTAAGCAGATTGGTATTGAGGATGTGCTGCAATACATGGACGAACACTTCGATGCAGAGCGTGATTCGCATATCAAATTACTTTACATTGAGAATATTTCCAATCCCGATAAACTGCTCTTCCATGCCAGTAGCCTGATCCGAAAGGGCTGTCGGATAGCCGCCATCAAGGCCGGAAGCAGCGAGAGTGGCAGTCGTGCCGCCTCCAGCCATACAGGTGCCATTGCCAGTAGCGACTCCGCCGTGGAAGCTTTGTTCCGTAAGGCGGGCATCGTGAGATGTTACAGTAGGGAGGAACTGACGACTGCCGGGTGCATATTCAGCGTTGCCCCTCCCCAACCCTATTCTTCTTTTGCCATCGTCACTCATGCCGGAGGTCCTGGCGTGATGCTCACCGATGCCCTTTCAAAGGGCGGAATGAAGGTTCCCAAACTGGAGGGTCCGGCCACTGAGGAGCTGAAGAGCCAACTCTTTGCTGGTGCTTCCGTGAGTAATCCGATAGATATTCTGGCCACGGGAACGCCCGAGCAGTTGGGCATTGCCATCGACTACTGCGATCAACGGTTCCCGGAGATTGATGCCATCTTCGTTATCTTCGGCACTCCTGGACTGGTACAGCTCTATACGGCATACGATGTGCTTCATCAGAAGATCAAGGAATGCCACAAGCCTATCTTCCCCATCCTGCCAAGTGTGCATACGGCAGGTCCCGAAGTGGCCGAGTTTTTGAAGAAAGGCCATGTGAATTTTTCTGACGAAGTGACGCTCGCCACCACACTGACACGCGTCATCAGTACGCCGCCGCCTGCTGCTCCCGAGATAGAACTCTTTGGCGTGGATGTGCCTCGCATACGGAATATCATCGGAAGCATCGAGGAAGATGGTTACGTGGCACCCGATATCGTGCATCAACTCCTGGAAAGTGCCGGCATTCCGATGGTGCCTGAGATTGTGAGCAACGACAAGAAAACGCTGACTGACTTTGCCCAGAAGGTGGGATATCCCGTAGTGGCCAAGGTGGTAGGACCAGTTCATAAGAGCGATGTGGGCGGTGTTGCCCTGAATATCCGTACGCCGGAACACCTTGCCCTTGAGTTTGACCGCATGATGAAGATAGAGGGAGCCACCAGCGTGATGGTTCAGAAAATGCTCAAGGGTACGGAACTCTTCATCGGTGCCAAGTATGAAGAGCGTTTCGGACATGTCGTGCTCTGTGGTCTGGGTGGAATTTTCGTGGAAGTGCTCCGCGACGTGAGTAGCGGTCTGGCTCCCCTCTCCTACCCCGAAGCCTACAGCATGATCCGCTCCCTGCGCGCCAATAAGATTATACAAGGCACGCGCGGACAGGCTGGTATCAATCAGCAGCGCTATGCAGAGATTATCGTGAGGCTCTCTACCCTACTCCGTTTTGCCACCGAAATCAAGGAGATGGACATCAATCCGCTCCTGGCCGACGAGCAGAACGTCATAGCCGTAGATGCCCGTATCAGAATAGAAAAATAGGAGCCTCTCTCCCCCCATCCCCTCCCCCGCAGGGAGGGGAGTTTTCTTTGTCCTCTTGAACTTTTACTCTTAAATAAAACTTCACAGAACCACGAAACTATCTATAAACCAATGCATTGAGGTGAAGGGTAAAGAAGAGCCACCCAAAAGACCCACCCCAACCCTCCCTGTTTAGGGAGGGAGCTAATACTTCTGAAACAGGAATCATAACCATTGCGATAGTAATAACTCCCTCCCTAAACAGGGAGGGTTGGGGTGGGTCTTTCCTTTCAGGGAGGGTTGGGGTGGGTCTCTGTTTTTACAAACTAATTTACTTTGTACCTCAAATAAACATCAATTGAAGATCAAATAAGCATCAATTGAAGTACAAACTAATTTACTTTGTAACCGGATATGAGTATGCACGAGTCAGTTCGGGCGGATTTTTAATTCGCCCGCAATGAGTATCAGGATTTGTAATCCGAGATGTGTATTAATCGTATTTGGAAATGCTTATACTCACAGCAGTCGAAATTCAAATTGCTTTACACTTCGGCCAGCGACCGTTGGTTCGACTGAACAGATAACTCCCATACTCCAAAACTCCAAAGGACTTACCAACTTGCGGAACTAAAAATGTATCATTTACGAGTCCTAACTCTATCATTTACGAAACGCAAGTGGCACATTTACGAATGCTCCGTTCGCAGGTTCCCTCCCTCGGGAGGGCTGGGGAGAGGTTGACGCAATTGGCTGGGGAGGGGTTGCCCCAAATGGTTGGGGAGGGTTCTTAAACCCTTCACCGCAACTTCCTGTTATCATGCGGTTTACACCGTAAGGTGAATTTTGTTTGTTGCAACTCTCCGTATGTAGATTTCACGATTTTACAATTACACGATTTTACAATTTTACGATTTAACGATTTCTCTCTTTTACCTTCTTACTTTTTTACCTTTAGATCATTCGTTAATTTGTTTTTTTTTTTGTTAAATTTATAGAACAGAAACCGCCTTCTTTATACATATTATTATTTAGTCTTTAACTTTGCAGTCTGAAATATCTGTTTAAGAAATAACTATTTACTGTTCAGCTACTTTCAGATAATACGATAATATTAAAATAATTACAAAGATTATGGAAAAACTACGTTATGGAGGCTTTGCTTCCCTGAAAACTGACGTTGGGAAAAATGTAATCACTTTTCCCCAAAGAAATGTTTTTACCACCCTGCTGCTCATGCTGCTCTGCATGATGCTGCCAAAGACGGCGTGGGCACAGAATTATGAATCAACCGAAACATACGATTTCGCTACCTATGCCACAGCTGGCGGATCAGTCGAGCTGAGCTCCACGACGTATACGGGCATCACTGCCGCCAATGTTGCCGACAAGCTGACGGCAAACGGACAAACCGACCTAAACCTCAACGGCAGGTTTGCATTCAGGTCTAGTAGTAGTAGTAATGGTGACAGAGGATGGCTCTTGAACCAGAATAATGGTGGACTGCGTTGTGTAGGTACAAACTATACCCCGGAGCTGGCCATCCGGAACCTGCGTGCAGGCGACCGGGTGAAAATCACTTTTAATGCCAGTACTTTAAAATATTTAAAACAAAATACAGATAATAAAAATAACACCATCACAGGAGTCAACTTAACGAAGAGTAATGACTGGAATTCTTATAATTTCAATGCCGATGAGGATCTGACTTCCGGTCAGGAGTATATTGTCCTGCAAGACGGTGACTTGCTGTTGAAAGCAGGGGGGAACACCACCATCACGAAAATTGAAATCCGTGCTATCAAGGATGCAAAGTTCAGCATCACCTCAACAGAGACTTCCGGCGGCACGCCGGAGCATTCGTTCCAATTCACACAGAACGGAAGAATGGCCGAAAGCGTCGTCACCGTGCCTTATATGACCGTTGAGTTCGGTAACCCGGTGAATACGCCTATCGTCAGGGATAAAAAGGTGGAAATCCCCGATGAGAACGGCTGGGAGCATCTGTGGGCATCAGACGGAAAGCCCTATCAGGGAACCTTCTATGTGTTCAAGCCCACCGCTTCGGGAAAGCTGTGGATAAAAGGTAGTCTCGATAACACCCAGATGGAGTTGTTAGACTACGATGAGAACGGCACCTATAAGGGCGCTGTTTGGACAGCCAGCTCAACAGGCGACGTCACGATTGGCTGGATAGACGTGAAGAAAAACCATGTGTATTATCTGGTGGAGGGATACAACTTTATGACAACTGGTCAAAACCAAAAATGGACCAAATTCAAGCTGGCAGAATTCAAGTTCCAGAACACCTTCACCATGGGTACCCTCGGTTTGGTTCTGGAGAACGGGGCAACAAGCGGAACGCTCTCCACGCTGAAGAACAGCGGCAGTCTAACCGGTTGGAATGTGAGAAGAACCTACGACCAGACAGGCGACAAGGTTTCCGATAATATCGACACAAGCGACCTCAACGTCACCGTCTCCGGCAACACCTTGACTGTTTCGGGAATCAAGTACAATGATGAGTCCGCAGACAAGGGCGGTGTCATCGTGCTCGACCTCAACTTCGAGAATGGCGACGCCATCTTCGTGGTCACCATCCCCTACTCGGCCGAGAAAGGACACAAGTGGGACTTCTACTCCAAGGTGCTGCAGATCGGACAGTACAAGACCACAGGCTCGCAGCTGCAGCAGGAAACCGACAACGGAGAGTGGAAATACACCTATCGCGTGATCAACAACCAGGGTGTGGGCACCCACGACCCCATGTATCAGAACGTCTACGACATGGAGGGCGACAATGCCGACATGATCTGGGAGACCGAGGGACTGATCTTCAACACGCCTGCGTATAAGAGCTGCCTCTATAACGAGATTGACGCGGATGCTCAGGCTACGTATACAAAAGGAACGAAGACTTGGACGGGACCGGCCTATACCGACCGCTATGTGGGCATTCTGCCCGGCGGCTCGTTCACCATCCCCGGACTGAAGAAGAACGACCGCGTGCTGATCGAAATGGGCAGCGGCGACGGCAGCAGCAACGACGTCTGCTTCCTCAACATCACCAACGCCAGGGACGCCGTCGGAAAACCCATCAATTCTTCGGACATCTATAAGGCAGGCGGCTCGGTGTGGAACGGCATAAACGAGGACTATAACTTGCGTGGCTACTACCACTTTATTGCCGCTGCCGACGGCGACATGACGTTCACCATGAACGGCGGCTCGATGACAAAGCTCTACACCATCGAGATCTATCAGGGCGACCATAAATATACGGATGATGCAACCCGTGTGTCGTCAGTTAATTATGGTGGTGTGAATTATACTGCCTATGCCTATCAGCTGTTAAACGACTACAAATCAGACGCTAAGAACGCTGCCTTCCAGTTGCATTATCGCGGTAAGGGTGACGGTCTGCGCAATCCCACCGTGATCTACAAAACAGGAAATGTCGGCACGGACACGGACAAGCTGTGGTACCAGAAAATCACTTCCTCTGGTGGAAGCACCAACCACTATATCCTCTTCAAGTCGACGAAAGGCGAATTTGGCATGTTCCGCATGCGTATCGACATGATGGAGCAGGGCAACAATTATGTGGCAGACTATGGTCTGCAGAACGTCTCTGTGGGCTATTTGGAGAAAAAAGACTATCCCTACACGTGGGACTTCACCGATATGAGTGGTTATTGTTCAGGAAAGATTGCTGCAGATATCGAGGCCAGCACTGCCTACGACACGGCAGTCAGTGCCACCGACAAATACGACACGGGCGGCGATCCTCTTTCCGAATTTATGAACAGGCAGAGTCCAATAGAGAATAATGGCCCCTACTACAACACTGTGGCACTCTGGAAAGAATACAGTGATGATTTCGGTAGTGGCTATGGACTGCAAGTGAGAAATAATTATTATGCTAATAATAACTCTAATGAGGGTAGCGGAGAACTGACGTTTACATCCGGCTCTCAGCTTTTTGCTGGCGATAGTTTTATCGCCGAAGCAGCTGGTTTAGGCTTGATAGCTAACGGATCCGAAACCAAGCGAAACGGTCGCCTGCGTATTACCGAAGACGGACTATTCTTGTATGAGCAGCAGAATAATTACTGGAGGGTGAGGATTCCCGAGGTGCCTTCTACCTCTGCCGTGTATGTGAGGGCAAAAGAGATTCCGGGTCGTTCTGATAACGTGAAAGTCACTGTTGGGGATGCAAGTACAATACCAACCTATGCTAAAAAAATCGGTGAAGACGAGTGGGTATATGCCATGAAGGGCACCGGCCAAGACATGACATTCTTTTTCAGCAATGTCATCGTGGAAAAGATTGCCGTCTCGGAAGATGCTAAGAAGGTGAACTCTAAGGGCTGGACATCAGAAAGCCGTAGCCGCAATATCGACGCCTCGCTGACCGCCTATATGACGGGTAAGGACATCAAGACCTATCTCGTGAGCAACCCCGACTATAAGAATCGCACGCTGACGTTGACCGACGTGGGTGCCGACGCATCCAACTACGTGCTGCCTGCTAATACGGGATGCGTGATGTATAATGCAACCGACAACGCTGCAGCTGATATTCTTGACGGAGGTTTCCATCTCTTTGTTCCCGACATGCACGACACGGAGAAAGTGTATAATGTGACCGAAACTAACAACCTGTTGACGCCCAATGTAAGCAGTGAAATATCGTTAGGCATGAGAAATGGAAGCAACGTAAACTATGTATTGGCCTATAAGTATCAGCAGCTGAAGGAAGACGGCACACCTTACGGCGACGTAATGGAAGGCCCGGAAATGTTCTACCGCGTGTCTAAGAGCGGCATCAAGCTGCGCGCAAACTCTGCCTACCTGCAGCTGCCCGAAGGCAAGGTTCACCCGGATAACACATCGATGTCTGCAGGCGCCAAGTTCACATTCATCTTTGCCGATGAGCTGGAGAACGATAGCCAGGCCACAGGCATCGAGGATATTCCTGCACGGAGCACATCTGCCGAGAACGGCCAGCCGGTATGGTATAACCTCAACGGCCAGAAACTCAATGGCAAGCCTCAGCAGAGAGGTCTCTATATAGTTAACGGAAAGAAAGTACTCTTTAAATAATTAGTAAGATGAAAAAGCATTATATAAGCCCTGAGACAACGGCAGTGAAAGTCAAACTTTATTCTTCAGTTCTGGAAGGTGCGCCTTATGCAGATTGGAGCAAGGGCGCCTATGGCGGAGATACACCAGGATATGGTGACGCCAAGAAGACCGACTTCGTTGAGGAAGAGGAAGCTCTTCCCACGCAGCCGAACCTCTGGAACGACGACGAGGAATAAGTCAGAGAAAAAAAGTGTAAATAAGATTATAGTTTTCTCATTAATTTGAGAATGGGGGGCAGCGGTGAACGTTCATAGCTGCCCCTCCTTTGTAGATTTTCGCCCTGTTTGCGCGCACATATATAATGTGGAGCAAAATAAAAGTTAAATGGCGGTAATCAGAGTGGAAAGTGAAATTTTATTACTAATTTTGCCCTGTCGTTGACAGCGGTGCGCGGCGATTATTATTGCCGTGACTGTTATTGAGAATTAAATAAATAATTATAAACAAAAACTCTGTGAAACACAGGCACGTGATTGACGGGTCTTATCCAACGGTGGATACAGGCCCCGTGTGTGGTTTGTGTGCATAGGGTTGCAGAAATCAAACAAAATGATGATGAAAAGACTACTGACTGATCTACGCCGTTCGGCGCGAGTGCTGCTCTGCGTCAGTCTCTTTATGTGGACGTGTGCTCCTGCCAGTGCCCAGCGTGTGACCGACAATTTGGACCGCGGACTGGTGGCGGTGAACATGGGCGGTTCCACTTTCCTTTCGTGGCGAATTCTGGCCCAGGAGTATTTTGGCGTTACGTATAACGTGTATCGCGACGGCACGAAGATAGCCGAAGGCCTGACGGTTTCCAACTTCACCGACTCGGGAGTGGGCACAAGCTATACCGTGAGTGCGGTGGTGAATGGAGTGGAGCAGGCGCAGTCGGCATCGGTTTCTTCTTTGTGGCCTGTTTCTGCTAAGGGAAACTCAGTGGACAAGTATCTTTCGGGACGTATTGATTTGACTTTGGCACCCGTTTATGACCGTAACGGAAATAAACTGTCAGAAACCTACATCGGAATTAACAACGGAAATCAGGTGGAAAAGCCGAGGTATTCGGCCAACGACGCTGAGTTTGCCGACCTTGACGGTGACGGTCAACTGGAAATGATTATCAAGCGGATAAACAATTACGATGCCGGAAGCGAAGACGGCAATGGTGGTTCGAAAGACCTCTACGCCAACGATTCGAAAGAATTCGTAGTGCTGGATGCCTACGATATTAACTGGCAGAAAGGAACGGCCACGCTGATGTGGCGTATAGACTGTGGACCGAATATGGTGAGTTTGAACTCCACCGAAATCAATGTCATTGCTTACGACTGGGATATGGACGGTAAGGCCGAGGTGGTGCTGCGCGGTGCAGATAACATGATTGTATATGGCAGTGACGGCAAGACCCCCTTGTGGACCGTGGGCGACATGAGTGTCAACACACGCAACCTGATAAACAGCCATACGAATGCACAATATGCCTGGACCAAGGACGGAGCTGAATATCTGATTTACATGAACGGACAGACGGGTGCCAAATATCAGGTGACGGATTATCCGCTGAAGCGACTGGAATATGCTTCTACCCTGCCTGCTGAATGGGGTGGACGAGGCTATGGACACAATTCATCGAAATACTTCTTCGGTGCGCCGTTCCTCGATGGGCGCAATGCCAGCCTCTTCATGGCACGAGGCATCTACGGCACGCACAAGATGATTGCCATGGATCTTAACGTGGGCAGCCACACCTGGAGCACGCGGTGGACATGGATGTGCAACAACTCGTCGAGCCCCTGGTATGGCAATGGTTATCACAACTACATCGTGGCCGACGTTGACGAAGACGGTAGGGACGAGATTGTGTATGGCTCGATGGTGATTGATGATAATGGTAAGGGTCTTTACACCACCGGCTATGGTCATGGTGATGCCCAGCATGTGTCGGACTTCAATCCCTATCGAAAGGGGCTGGAGTTTTTCGGCTGTTTGGAAGACGAACCCACTTGGGGCTGCAACTATCGCGATGCCGCCACGGGCGAGGTGCTCTATAAGTTCACGTCGAGCGGTGATGACGGGCGGTGCATGATGGATAATATCTCCAATAGCTATCCAGGAAGTCTCGGACACTCTTCTGCCTCTCAGACAATTAGTAGCGTGAAGATGGGAGAGGTTTCTGAAGCTGGTTCTATATTCCATTTCAAAGACACAAATATTAGTCTTAATTTCCGTATTTATTGGGATGGTGATTTGCTTTCGGAGTTGCTTGATAGCCCAGGAACAATGGGTTCTCCTATGATTTTCAAACCCGAAGTGGGACGTTTGTTAACTGGTGTCGTTGGAAATATGAATAACGATTCGAAGAATAATGCTTGTTTCCAGGGTGATATTATTGGCGACTGGCGCGAAGAAATCGTTGTTCGTAAAGGTTCAAATGCGGTTAGTATCTACACATCTGTTATTCCATCAGAGAATTCTATCCCCAGCCTCTGGTTCGACCACCAGTACCGTCAGGCCATGGTTTGGCAGATGATGGCGTATAACCAGCCGCCCCACGTGAGCTATTTCGTGGGAGAGCTTGAAGGCTACACCACGGCTCCCCCACCCTACACGATGACCGGGCGCCAGGAAATCAGCAATGGTGGAACCATCGCGGGAAGCAACGGCGACCAGCTGATTGCCTGCGAGACAAACAATATGACCATCTCGGTGAGCAATGGTGCTCAGCCTTCGGTATTCATCGACAACGCTCCTTCGTGGGTACAGGGCACCGACGTGAACGGAACAACGGGAACGAGGGTAACGGGCAATGGCGAAGTGGCTGCCACCAATCTGCCACCAATCAACCGCACGTATTACACGCACACGCTGACGGGCGGTGCCTTTGCGGGCAATATGTGGCTGGTGAAGCAGGGCGACGGTACGCTCGTGTTGCCAAAGGTGACTGAGACCTATACGGGCCGGACCGACGTGTGGGCCGGAACCTTACAGTTTGACGGCACGATGCAGAGCAGCCCCGTGTGGATGAACCGCCACACCACGCTGAACACTACGGGCGGAACATTCAGTGGCGGACTGACCATGGAATACGGAGCAACGCTGAACATGGGCGGCGAGACCAGTGGAACCGTCAGCGCTGCCACAGTCTCGGACCTGACGCTGAACTACGGCTCACAGGTGGTGTTCGACGTGGCTGGAACCAGCCAGGGCGACAACGACCTGCTGACCGTCAGCGGAACGCTGACCGTGGACAAGAAGTCGGGCGGCAACTGGGAAACCTACGGACCGGAGCATCTTTCGCCCGTGTTCGTGGTGCGTTCGACAGAGACGCTCGAATCGGGCGACTATCCCATCGGCGTGGTTGAGGCTATTGAAGGCGAGATTTCTAATATCAAGCTCAACACCGTCGGACTGAACAGCAACGGCTTGGCCACGCTGGTTTATGACAGTTCAACGAAGATTCTTTATTTGCATATCGACGACAGTACAATGCCCGACTATGGCGGTGAGCTGAGCATCAACGTGACGGGTATGGCTCCCACCGAGGTGTCAGCCTCCGACTATCCATCTGCTGCCAACGAGACGTTCTATCTGCCTGTGGTCTCGGTGACAGCCCCCAGCTTCAGCGGCATCACTCCGACCGTGTCTGGAACGTTCACTGCGCTCGACGGCACCGAAACAGATCTGGGAACTTCCGGCACCAATACGCTCTATAGTCAGGATTATGAGAATGCGAGCGGCGTGAGCGACTGGATTAGCCCTAGCGCATCTAGCCAACTGACGCTGAAGACGGGCGATGCCCTCTATGGCCAGTATTTCTGCTTTGACTTCTCGTCGACAAACACGAACGACCGTAGTGCATCCAAGACCTTTGCAGGCATCGACTGGACGGGCATTAACACATACACCCTGGAGTTCGACGCAAGCTTAAAGCCTGGAGCTGATAACAATAAACCGACGGATCATCTTATGGAACTCTCCGTCATGGCAGAGGGTGGAAACATACCTAACAATAATAACTACCACACGGCCAACAGTGGGGCAAACTATCTGCTGGATCTGACAAACGGGGGGAGCGCCAGCACTACCTACACGGTGAATGGCAGTTCCACGACGGTTACGATACCCAGTGCCACATGGTGCCACTACAAACTGGTGGTTGATGGTGATGCAGGTACCGTGGTGTGGACCATCACGAACAACTCCACCTCGGCTCAGATAGGTTCCGGCACGTATACCCTGCCTTCTGGCACGAGCTATAAAGCCAATGGTCTCTATATCAACGCCTCACGTTACTTCCCCGTGGCATCGGTTGACAATATCCAGATTTACCAATCAAAGGATCTCTCGTCGTACACTTTCACCGAGCCGGGAACACTGACGATGAAAGCTTCGGCCACTGGATATAAGTCGATAACCAAGACCTTCACGGCTCCAGCGGTTTACTATAAGTATTATGAGAGTCCGGACTACAACCAGATTCAGGCTGCTGAAGCCGCTACGGTGCTGGGAAGCGACTACTGGAATGAGGGAGCGACAACCGGCAGATGGGCTAACTGGAGCAAGACGAACAGCACATACGGCCAGGAATACGTGATGGCCACTGGAAAGCAGACCAGCGGATATTTCGACAAGGACCAGGTGTTGCAGATTAGCTACAACCAGAGCACTGTGTATAATCAGTTGGTGCAGGGATTTGGCATCGGGCATAATAAGGCTAATGGCACTTGCGACATCACGGCAGCCAATCTCGGCAATTCGAATACTATCGTTTATTACAAAGCCGACAAGAGCAGAGGAGCAACAGAAAACTTCGACGAAGGCTATACATACGCCACTGATGAGGGCGGGTTCAGTTATACGCTTTCCGAAACTACCACCTTCTGTAAGTTTGCAGCCTATCTCCCCGTGATGCTCTCCGACGAGGAATCTACGTTGGGAACGGTTTCGGCTGACTGCGGCAATGCGCTGGTCTACCGCACGGGGCTCGGCTCGGGCTGGGGAACGATGGTGCTGCCCTACAGCATGACGGCTGAGCAGCTGAAGGATGCATTCGGCGATGGTGTGAAGGTGGCAAACCTTTCAGCAGTTAATGGAACGGTACTGAAGTTTGATGAAACGACGCAGGCTGTGACTGCCGGCGAGCCTTTCCTGATTAGCGGTGTCACGAAGTCGGGACCGTTTGTGGCCAAGGGAGTCACGGAATTCGCCACAGAGTCGTCGAAGAGCGTTGGCGGCATCGACTTCATCGGAACCTATACCAACATGGGCAGTACTGCGTTCACCACGAAGGACTATTTCTTCGTGGCCACGAGCGACAAGCTGACCCGCGTGAGTCGCAACGGCATGAAGATGGTGCTGAAGGGCTATCGTGCCTATTTCCACGACGGTTCGGCAGCCGGAGCCAAGAGCTTCACGGTGAGCATCGGCGGCGAGGAAACCACGGGAATTGCCGACTTTGCCGCAGAGGCTGAGGATAACGACGTCTTCGACCTGCAAGGCCGCAAGGTGGCCTCGGGAATGCCGTGGTCGGAGGCTAAGCGTTTGCTCCGCCAGGGTGTGTATATCGTGAACGGCAAGCGTATGATTGTGAAATGAGAAAAATGAGAAATGGAGATAATGAAAAAGAATAAATATATCGTACCCTCGACGGAGCGTGTCGTGCTGAAAATGTATCAGAACGTGATGGAAGACTTCGACTATGGCGATGCCGACGTCACTTCCACCGAAGGTCTGGTCATCAATGCCCATCGGGCGGATTTCGAGGAAGAGGCTGAGACAGGAATGGAAACAGCCTCCTCCCTACCCACTATCCATTCGCTTTGGGACGACGAGGAATAGACTGAAGAAAAGGCGGAGCAATCCGCCTTTTCCCGCTCTCGGGGTGATGCGTGGGTACAAAACGCAATGGCTGCGTCTGTATGTAAAATAACGTGAGTTAGACGAAATATAACTGTCTGAAAATTTGGTGATTAGCGAAATTTGTTGTAACTTTATAGTGTCAAAATACAAAGTTTTACAAACAATAATCGCTATGATCACCGAGGACAAAGTTACGGAATTATTTTGTATTGCAGATGATTTCTGCAAGTTTTTTGACGCCATGATGTCAAAATATACCATAAAGGAGGCTAAAAAGCTCAAGGGTACGGAACTCTTCATCGGCGCCAAGTATGAAGAGCGTTTCGGACATGTCGTGCTCTGCGGTCTGGGTGGTATTTTCGTGGAAGTGCTCCGCGACGTGAGCAGCGGTCTGGCTCCCCTCTCCTACCCCGAAGCCTACAGCATGATCCGCTCCCTGCGCGCCTATAAGATTATACAAGGCACGCGCGGACAGGCCGGTATCAATCAGCAGCGCTATGCCGAGATTATCGTGAGGCTCTCTACCCTACTCCGTTTTGCCACCGAAATCAAGGAGATGGAGATCAATCCGCTCCTGGCCGACGAGCAGAACGTCATTGCCGTAGATGCCCGTATCCGTATCCAGCGATAGGCGCTGGACTTTCATCTATGAAAAACGGGGGAGTTTAGCTTAAACTTCCCCGCCTTTTATTTTATGTTTGTGTTATCTGCCTGCCACGAATTTCTTGCGTAAAGCTGTAGGAGAATCGTGCAGATTCCGTTTTACAAAGATACTGAACGATGAAAGGTTGGGGAATCCCAGCTTTTTTGAAATATCTTTAAACGAAAGGTCGGGATTGAGCATCAGTTCCTGAATCTCCGTCAGCACGGCGTTGTGGATCCATTGTGAGGCATTTTTGTCGGAGAAGCGCGTGCAGGCGGTGGTTAGGTACTTGGGTGTGACGTTCAGTTTTTTGGCATAGTAACTGACGGGTTGCCGCTTCACTTCCGTCTGTGCTATCTCCTGGATGAAACGCCTTAGGAGTTTCTGTCCCAGTGTAATGGTGTGAACCTCTTCTTTCGACTTCTGTCGGAACTCGTTACCCATCTCCAGCAGAGCCACGTTGATCATCAGTTTGAAGATGTTTGCATCGACGGGGTCCTGCAAGTGGTTGAGTTTCTTCGAAAGGATGGTATAGTAATTCTTATAGATTTCCAAGTCACGCTCCGAAGCCTTCAGGTGTCTCACCTTGTCACAATAGAGAATCTGGTTCCATATAGCGGTATTGCCCATGGGCAGCGCCTGCATGAAGTGCTGGCTGAAGGTCATGCATACACAGCAGAAGTCACCTTCATAACTGTCAACCCTCAACTGTTCGTGGGGTGCACAGATAAGGATGTCGTCTTGTTCGATGGTATAATGCCGGCGGTCAATACAAACACAGGCTTTCCCCGACACACCTAAAAGCACAAGCGTGTGGTGAGCCTTTGCCTCGTTTATATCTTGGAGAGATGCTACCCTGCCATAGTAAGAAATGTCCTTATCGGTAAAATTTGCCTTCATTAGAGAGTGATTGATTTTTGTTTGCAAAGATAGTTTTTTTTCTTTGAAAAGAAATAACAAAAGGTGTATATTTTCAATTAATTATGATTAAGTTTTTTATATCACTTTGTTTGTTATTAGAATTTCAACAAAATAGGGAAATCCCTTTTAAGTTTAGGGAATTACTTTTTGCAAACAATAAACGAATTTATTAATTTTGCGTCAAAGAGTTAGAAAAAGCGAAGTTTAACTTATAAATTGATATGATTATGAAGAAGATGTTACTTACGCTGATGGCAATGGTCACAATGACCATCTCAGCACAGGCAATGACGTTCAATGAGGCTCGTAGGGAAGCTTTTTTCCTGACAGATAAAATGGCTTACGAATTGAACCTGAGCAACGCGCAATACGAGGCTGTCTATGAGATTAATCTCGACTACCTGACGGCTTTGGCTGTGAGTGATGATATCTTTGGCTTCTACTGGGAGCGCCGTAATGAGGACCTGAGCTTCGTGCTCTCTTCCTATCAGTACCGCACCTTCATGGCCCGCGACTATTTCTATCGTCCGGTTTATTGGCAGAGCGGTTTCGCATTCCGTATCTATACGCACTATACGGACCGTCACCACTTCTACTTTGCACGTCCGAGCCACTATGCCACCTACACAGGCGGTCACAGCTGGCGTAACAACGGCAATAAGAGCTATTACAAAGGACGTACGTACGATCGTAGCCGCGCTATTCCCAACTACGTTCCACGTCAGAACCGCAACTGGCATTCCAATCAGAATACGGTGGTGAATTACAACGTGAACGTGAATCGTAATGTGAACGTGAACCGCAACGTGAACTGGAACACAAACCGCAACCAGAACACGAACGTAAACCGTAACACAAACACGAACCGGAACAATGCAAACCGTTCTTGGAGGAGCGGCAACGCTTCTCAAAGGGTGCGCAGATAAAATAAGTGGTCTTACTTTAGTTGTTAGTTTTGGGGTGCCGCCTGGTTAGTGGGCGGCACCCTTTCTATTTATTTCCATTCTATCTTCAGGTGATGGAACATCGTGGCGCTGGCGCCGGCTGAACCCGTATGCTGGATGCCGAAGCCATTGGAGAGAGGCTCGATGGGAGCGCAGAGATTCACTTCCTTAACTAACTCACTTTCCCGTTGAGGCGTGGTGGTGGAGACATGGGCTTTCAGCTGACGGCCTTCGCTCCAGAGCCGGATGGTGCAGTTGGTCAGGAAGCAGGTGGTGCTGACGGGCTCGCCGAGCAGTTCTCCCCTACCCTCGATGAACCGCATCAGTTGCATATCCACGGCATTGGCATATTTGGTGGTGCGAATGATGCGCAGGCCGTAGCCTGAAAGTGTTTTGGTGTCGTAATGGATATAGATGTCCATATATTGGTCGGTGGCAGAGGCAAAGCCTTGGGCGGCTGTCTTGCATGGGTCGCAGACGAGGGTGACGGCCATTTCTTGCTTTCCTTCTAACAAAGGAGAGTAGAGAAGTCGTGCTCCTTTTTCCTTTTGGAGCAGGCCGGTTCCCTTTGCGCCGTCGATGCCCGGGCCGTAAATCCAACTGTCTGTTTTGGGTTGCCAAGGTTGGGCGTTGGTATCGGCGGGCTTATGGCCGTCGAGAGTCCAATAGCCGTCTTTGATGAGCGGCTGGGGATCCGTCGGGAAGTTTTGGAAGTCGGTCTCAAAGACATAAGACGCAGGCATTTCGTTTTTCGGCGGTTTGATATAAAGAAGTGCACGTTGTGGCGTACCCGTAAAGGAGCGCTGGTGCTTGGGCGATACTTCGGCCATCATCCAGCGGCCATAGTCGGCGGGTTGTAGGGTGTAGGTTTGTTCGGGACGATTCAGGCGGCTCACGCTGACGGGCACTGCTCCCCCACCCTGCTGGTCGTCACATCGGTACCACGTGATGAGGCTTTGGTCGGTTCTTTTGCCGAGATTCAGCTGGTAAACGGCCGTGAGTACGTCGCCTTTGCGCTTGATTTTCAGCTTCTTGGTAAATGCGGGGGCTGGCAATGTCTTAGGTGCGTTCTCAATGTTGATGGCCGCTTCCTGACCGTCGGGTAAGGAAACCACCACCGGCTGCTGTGCGCTTTTCTCGGTCTTGTTGTTGCCGATGACCGTCAGGGCCGGTTGATTGTAGAGATAACGGTCACCGAAAGCATAGCTGTGGAGGGTGGTTCGGGCTGTATCGCCCTCCTCTACCCTATTCTTATCCGAATGGAGTTCCAGGTGGATGGGCACATTCTCGAGGACGGCGAACACCTCTTGGATGTTTCCTTTCATGGATGCGCGGAGCGTTGCTGACAGTTTTTTGCCTTCCAGCCTGACCGTGGTGCCCTCTGATTTGCTGGAGAGTACGACGGGATTCCCGTTCTGCGTGACGTTCTCCTGATAGCAGCGCAGGCTTGGCGAGATATAGGGACACCAGCCGATGGTCACCGTTTCGGGTGTCTGGAAACGGCAATCCATGAGAATCACGGGGCTTTCCTGTTTGCAGAGATATTGCTCGCCGGTGGTCTTCACCTCGAAGTCGCAGTCGAAGAGGATGGCTCCTGCGCGGCTGGTGGCATAGAAGGGCTTGCTGCTAAAGAACGTGAAGCGGCAGTGGCGATAGATGGCTTTGCCCTCCAGGGCGTCGTCGGTGCTCTCGAAATAGCAGTGGTCGAAGAGCGTGCGGCGGCCGCCGTTGAGCGGACAGGTGTTCAGACGGGAGATGAAACGGCAGTTGCGGGCCTCCAGATAGTCGCCGTCGGCAAAGGCCAGCTGGGCCTGGCAGATGGCTTCCATACGGCGGGGGCGGTTTTTCGTGGGGTTCAGGCGGTATTCCAGGTCCACGTTACAATAGTTTCCGAGCGTGAGATTCTCCAGCAGCAGACCGTCGCCGTGGAAGAAAAACATCGTGAAATTGCCTATGGCCCCCTGCGTTTGACCGCGGTTGCTGGCCAGAATGACCTCATCCGCCTGTTGGCCAAGTCCCACCAGACGAAGCCACGGACAACGAATGTGCATGCCGATGGGTGCGCGGTCGCCGTTTTGGGCCTTGCGGACTTCCGGATCGTCGGGGTTGTCAACCCAATAGACACCCGGACGGATGAGCACCGTCATGCGGTCGTCGGCCGAAGTGCCGGGCTTCAGATGCTGCATGGCCTCCTGAAAGGAGTTGAAGACGAACGGG
Source organism: uncultured Prevotellaceae bacterium (assembly GCA_900314655.1). Lineage (GTDB taxonomy): Bacteria > Bacteroidota > Bacteroidia > Bacteroidales > Bacteroidaceae > Prevotella. The sequence goes on from OMWC01000011.1 coordinate 66,197, forward strand.
CTGGCAGCTGCTTCTTCGTCGGACAATGAGCCGTCGACGAGCAGGCAATGGTCGTTGAGCTTTGTGCAAAGCTCCTGCACAGTTTGTGCAGATGGCTTGCACACATTGTGCGAGGCCTTTGCACAAAGTGTGCAAGCCATCAGCACAAAGGTGAGGATAAAAGTTTTGTTCATCAGCGGAAGGTAGTTTGTTGTTCGTTGCAAAAGTATAAAAAATCTGCGGATATTTGGCAAAGTGAGTGAAAAACATTAATTTTGCATTTGATTTTTAATTCTATGGCCAAGAAAGACGGGGAACTGACCCCGATGATGAAACAGTTTTTCGACCTGAAAGCGAAGCATCCCGATGCTTTGCTGCTGTTCCGTTGCGGTGATTTCTATGAGACTTACTGCGACGATGCCGTGGATGCTGCCCGCATTTTGGGCATCACGCTGACAAGGCGCAACAACGGCAATAGCGGAAAGGGCGACGAGATGGCCGGTTTTCCGCATCATGCGCTGGACACCTATCTGCCGAAACTGATCCGGGCGGGTAGGAGAGTGGCCATCTGCGACCAGCTGGAAGACCCGAAACTGACGAAAAAACTGGTGAAGCGCGGCATCACGGAACTGGTGACGCCGGGTGTGGCCATGGGCGATAACGTGCTGAACTACAAGGAAAACAACTTCCTGGCTGCCGTGCATTTTGGCAAAGGGGCCTGCGGCGTGGCGTTCCTGGATATCTCCACGGGCGAGTTCCTGACGGGCGAAGGCACCTACGACTACGTGGAAAAACTCCTGGGCAGTTTCCAGCCGAAGGAGGTGCTCTTTGACCGCACGAAGAAAAAAGAGTTTGAACAGTATTTCGGCAACAAGATTTTCACCTTCGAACTTGACGACTGGGTGTTCACCGAGCAGACGGCCCGCCAGAAACTGCTGCATCATTTCGCGGTGAAAAACCTGAAAGGCTTTGGCGTGGAACACCTGCACAACGGCGTGATTGCCAGCGGTGCCATCCTGCAATACCTTGAAATCACCCAGCACACACAGATCGGTCATATCACCTCACTGGCCCGCATCGAGGAAGAAAAATACGTCCGGCTGGATAAGTTCACGGTGCGTTCGCTGGAGCTGGTCTATCCGATGCAGGAGGACGGCAAGTCGCTTTGCGACGTGATTGACCGGACGGTCTCGCCGATGGGTGCCCGATTGCTGAAGCGCTGGGTTGTTTTCCCGCTGAAAGAGCAGAAGCCTATCAATGAAAGGCTGGACATCGTGGAGTACTTTTTCCGCGAGCCTGAGTTCCGCGAACTGATCGATGACTCATTCCATCGGGTGGGCGACTTGGAGCGTATCATCTCGAAAGTGGCTGTGGGAAGGGTGACGCCGCGCGAAGTGGTGGCCCTGAAGACCGCCCTGCAATCCCTGAAACCCGTGAAGACGGCTTGCGAACATGCCCAGAACGATGCGCTCAGAAGGGTAGGGGAGCAGATGAATGTCTGCGAAAACCTGGCCGCACGCATTGAGCGCGAGGTGGAGAGTGATGCCCCGCAACTGTTGAACAAGGGCGGCGTGATACGCTATGGCGTGAATGCCGAGCTCGACGAGTTGCGCCAGATAGCTTTTTCTGGCAAGGACTACCTGCTTAAAATCCAGCAACGCGAGGTGGAGCAGACGGGCATCACGTCGCTGAAAATAGGCTATAACAACGTGTTCGGCTACTATCTGGAAGTGCGGAACACGTTCAAGGACAAGGTTCCCGCCGAATGGGTGCGCAAGCAAACGCTGGCTCAGGCCGAGCGATATATCACGCAGGAGCTGAAGGAATACGAAGAGAAAATACTCGGTGCCGAGGAGAAAATTCTCTCGCTCGAGGCGCGGCTGTTCAACAATCTGGTAGCGGATATGCAGGAGTATATCCCCGCCATTCAGACGGATGCCAACCTGACGGCCCATCTGGACTGCCTGTTGTCGTTCGCCAAGGTGGCCGAAGAGAACCGCTATGTGCGTCCGGTCATCGATGATTCGTCGGTGATTGATATCCACCAGGGCCGCCATGCCGTGATAGAAACGCAGTTGCCGCTGGGCGAGGAATATGTGCCCAACGATATATATCTGGACAACGAGAAGCAGCAAATCATCATTATCACGGGTCCGAATATGGCCGGTAAGAGTGCGCTGTTGCGCCAAACGGCCTTGATCGTACTACTTTCCCAGATAGGTTGTTTCGTGCCCGCAGAGAGCGCGAGAATCGGTCTGGTGGATAAAATCTTCACCCGTGTGGGTGCTTCCGACAACATTTCGTTGGGCGAATCCACGTTTATGGTGGAGATGACCGAGGCTGCCAATATCCTGAACAATGTGACGCCCCGTTCGCTGGTGCTCTTCGACGAGCTGGGCCGCGGCACTTCTACCTACGACGGCATCTCCATTGCATGGGCCATTGTGGAGTATCTGCACGAGCATCCGAAGGCACAGGCCCGCACGCTCTTTGCCACGCACTATCACGAACTGAACGAGATGGAGAAGAATTTCTCACGTATCAAGAACTACAACGTGAGCGTGAAGGAGGTCGATAATAAGGTCATCTTCTTGCGCAAACTGTTGCGGGGTGGGAGTGAGCACTCGTTTGGTATTCATGTGGCAGAGATTGCCGGTATGCCGAAGAGCATCGTGAAGCGTGCCAACACCATCCTGAAGCAGCTGGAAGCCGAGAGCAGTGGGGTAGGGGCCAAGGCGAAACCGTCGGCAGAGGCTCTCAATCAAAGTCGCGACGGCATGCAGCTGAGCTTCTTCCAGTTGGACGACCCCGTTCTCTCGCAGATTCGCGACGAAATTCTTGGTCTCGACGTGAATAATCTCACGCCACTCGAAGCGCTGAATAAGCTGAATGATATCAAGCGGATTGTGAAAGGGAAATAGTATTAACTGAACACAAAGACACAAAGGCACAAAGGTTTTTTAGCGTTATTATGCCCCCGTTCAGCCGAATTTGCAATTCGGCTGTTGTGAGTATAAGCATTTGTAATGCGATTAAGAATACAACCTTGCCTATACCGTTTTACAAATCCTTATAAAAACGCTGAATATCTCAAAATCTAACAACCTCTACTTTCAGCAACCCCCTCTCTCCCGCATAGTCCCTTGCCGAACTATACAGATAATCTTCTGCTCGTTCTACAATCTCAGCCCTAACAGGATTCTGATGGATATAGTTGATTTTCTGCCATAGAAACTCTGACGTGCAAATATCTTCCACGTGGTTGCCTTCCTGCCAGAATCGATAGTTTTTTATCCTATTGTCATTTGCTCCCGCAAAGCGGAAACGGTCAAGCATCCATATACGTCGACTTTCATGCTCGTTCTCCTCAAGTTCCTTAAGAATTTTCTTATTTGTAAACTTCTTAAAGTCGCGTAGGATATCGCCCACCGTTTGTTCTCCCTCTGCACTAACCACCATGTGCAAATGGTTAGACATCAATACCCACGCATATATTTTCAACCCTTTTTGTTGCTGACAATACTCCAAAGAATCTACAACGATATGCCTATAACAAACCCTTGTGAATATGTCCACCCAGTCGATGACTGTTGATGTCGTGAAATAGATTTGTTTGGCGAGGGGAGTCATCGATTTATCGAATTACAAATTCTGATACTCATGGCTGGCGAATTGCAAATTCGCCAGAACGAGGTTCCGTAAAAATTAGGAAATTTTCTTTGCCCTAATCATGCAATACAATCCGATGATGATAAACGGAACGGAGAGCAACTGCCCCATATTGAACAGCATGTCGGCCTCCCAAGCCTCTTGCACGTCCTTGGTGTACTCGATGAGGAATCGGAACGTGAAGATATAGAAGAGGCAGAATCCGAAATACCAGCCCGTGCCCACCTGTGGGTATTGGGTGTTGGGTGTTGGGTGTTGGGTGTTGGTGGATGGATTTTTTCTGCTTCTCTTGTAAATGGCCCACATGATGAAGAACAGGATGGCGTAGGCAATGGCCTCGTAGAGCTGGCCGGGATGGCGCGGAAGATTATCTACGCGTTCGAAGATAAAGGCCCAGGGCACATCCGTCACCTTACCGATAATCTCAGAGTTCATCAGATTGCCCAAGCGGATGAAACAAGCCGTGGTTCCGGTGGCTATGGCAATATTGTCAAGAACGGTCCAAATACCTATCTTGCTATAGCGCACATAAAGCCAGAGGGCAATCATCAGTCCCAAGGTTCCGCCGTGGCTGGCCAGTCCTTCATAGCCGGTGAACTTCCATCCGCCGTCGGCCATGAAATGGATGGGCAGGAACATCTCCACGATGTGCTTGCCGGAAGTGAGGAAATAGTCGGGCTGATAGAACAGGCAATGCCCCAGACGGGCACCAATCAGGATGCCCAGGAAGCAATAGATGAACAGCGGATCGAAGACATTCTCCACTTCCTTCTTGCCGTTCTTCTTAATGGTGCGCTCGGCAATGCCCTGCTCATAGAACAGATGGCGCACAATGAAGTAGGCGAGCGCCAGTCCGATAAGCCAGCAGAGTGAATACCAGCGGAAAGGTCCGAACGTCAGCGAGGGGTTCCAAAGGATGTACATTGGATGAAAGATGAAAGATGAAAGATGAAGGCTTATTACTTCCATATTGTTCGTTTTTATTTTATTTGAGGTTTGAATCTCCGTTACTTGTAATTGATGAGCGTAGGCGTGAAAGTTGTTTTGAGATGAGAATAATCTGGTTCTCTGCTTCTGTGAACTCTGCTTCTGAAATGTAGTGTTCGTCGAAAGACAATTCTAATTCGCAAAGGACTTCTGTTAATGAACCGAAGGCAATTTCTATGAAATGGGCTTTTTCTTTCGACGAAAACCTGCCAAATCCTTCTGCGATATTGATAGGAACCGACATAACTGCTCTGCGCAGTTGACAGCAAAGGCCGAATCGTTCGTCTATGGGAAACCCTTTGATCAGACCACAAACAAAGTGTGAAAGTTTCTTAGCGTTCTGGTAGACATCCAACTTTCTGAAGTAAAAATTTTCCATAAGCTAAACAATTAAACTTTCATCCTTCATCCTTTATCTTTCATCCACTAAACATTAAACCTAAAGTGCATGATATCCCCATCCTGCACCACATATTCCTTGCCCTCGATGCCCATCTTGCCGGCTTCGCGCACGGCAGCCTCGGAGCCATACTGGATATAGTCGTCGTACTTGATGACCTCGGCGCGGATGAAACCCTTCTCAAAGTCGGTGTGGATGACGCCGGCACACTGAGGAGCCTTCCAGCCTTTATGATACGTCCAAGCCTTCACCTCCATCTCGCCGGCGGTGATGAATGTCTCGAGGTTCAGCAGGGCGTAGGCTTTCTTGATCAGACGGTTCACGCCGCTCTCTTCCAGTCCCAGCTCTTCGAGGAACATCTGCTTGTCTTCGTAGGTCTCCAGCGAGGCGATATCCTCTTCCGTCTTGGCGGCGATGACCATGGCCTCGGCACCTTCCGACTTGGCGATTTCCTCTATCTTGCGACTATATTCATTGCCGTCCTTGGCCGAAGCCTCGTCCACATTGCAGACGTAGAGCACGGGCTTGGCCGTGAGCAGGAACAGGTCGTGGGCCACTTTCTGCTCGTCTTTCGTCTCGAAGCTCACCGAACGGGCATTCTTGCCCTGTTCCAGCACCTCTTTATAGGCCATCAGCACGGCGGCTTTCACCTTCTCGTCCTTATTGCCTGCGGCAGCGGCCTTCTGCGTCTTGGCCAGCTGACCCTCGATGGTCTCCAAGTCCTTGAGCTGCAGTTCGGTATCGATAATCTCCTTGTCCTCAACGGGATTCACCGGAGCTCCGCCTTCGCGCACCACATTATCGTCGTCGAAACAGCGCAGCACATGGATGATAGCATCCGTTTCGCGAATGTTTCCGAGGAATTTATTGCCGAGGCCCTCACCCTTTGAGGCACCTTTCACAAGACCGGCGATGTCCACAATCTCGCACGTGGCGGGCACGATGCGTCCCGGATGCACCAGTTCGGCGAGTTTGGTCAGTCGCTCATCGGGCACGGTTATCACGCCCACGTTGGGTTCAATCGTACAGAAAGGGAAGTTGGCTGCCTGCGCCTTGGCGCTCGAGAGGCAGTTGAAAAGCGTGGACTTTCCCACATTGGGCAATCCCACGATACCACATTTTAATGCCATTTTCTTTTATAAACGTTTATATTCTGGGTGCAAAGGTATAAAAAAAAGTGAAGAGTGAAGAGTGAAGAGTGAATAATTTGCTGCCGCCATGGTTTTTTAACCACCGAAACCTTATGTCCAAAACTCTTTTTCCTCTGTATCACCCATCGTTCCGCCACATTGCGGACAGGTATGGCCGTCCCAAGTGCAGATACGGTCGCTGCCGCAACGCAAGCACAGCCGCCCTATTTCAGAGCGGAAGGATGGTGCTACGTCGCCGATAACCCCACCCACCACCAGATTCTGAATCGTGTGGCAGTCGGGGCAAGAGACGGGTGTGATGTGCTGTCCGAAGAGTCCTTTCCCTTCGTAGGTCTCCGCCTCATATCCGCATGCTGCGCATCTGTATTTCTTTTTCCAGGCCATTTGCCGGTACTGCTTTTCCGATGAATTAATTCTTGGAGCAAAGATATGCATTATTCTTTTTCCTGCCAAATTATCTACGGTGAAAATGAATACAGGAAGTAAGAAAGTGGTATCTTCAAGGTTTATCATCAAATAAAAATTCTTCACCGCGCTATGTAACTTCCATGATAACAATCATTTACGGTGAAGGGTTTGTCGCCAACACTATCATTATCAATTGGATACATAGATTCTGCTGAATTATCTAGTAAGTTTCATCCAATTGATGATGTTTTGGTTTTCAATCTATGATATATTGATGTTCGATCTATGATATATTGATGTTCGATCTATGATATATTGATGCTCAATGGATGATATATTGAAGGGCATTGGATGATGTTTTGCTTCCACCAAGTGGAAACACCCTTTCCAATGGGTGGAAGCATGGTTTCCGATGGGTGGAAACAACGCTTCTGATGAGTGGAAACAACTTGGGCCATAAGTATCTGCTCCCTCCCTTAGGGAGGGCAGGGGAGGGGAAACCCTTCACCGCAACCCATTGCTCATCAACGTGTTATACAATTCGGTGAATATTTTTTTTAAGGTGTGTTCTACTTTATATTCCTGGCAAGAAGCAAGCGATTACACCATGCCAGCTGAAAAATTTTAGCCACTTGACAACAAACAATCTGCTTTTTTCTTATCTTTGTACCGGAATTCAAAAACTGCAATTATGAAGAAACTGTTGTTATCCGCCATTCTCCTGCTGACCTTTGTATGTAGTGTCAGTGCCCAAGTGATTGAACCGAAAGAGACCCCGCAGCTGGAGTTTGCCCTGCAGCTGAGGGTGACGATCGGTGAGGCGTATAGAGTAGGGGAGACACCGCATGGCGAACGCATCGTGATTCCCATTACGGGCGGCACCTTTGAGGGGCCTCAAATCAAGGGCACCATTCTTAATGGCGGGGCTGATTATCAATTGGCCAACAAGTCCCAGCATCGGACGGAACTGGAGGCTATCTACAGCATCAAAACGGATGATGGCGTATTTATCCACGTCCGCAACCGTGGTATCATCTGCGACGGAAAGGATAGCCAGGGCAATCCTACTTTCTACTTCAAGGCCGCTCCTCAGTTTGAGGCTCCTGCAGACAGTAAGTATGCCTGGCTGAACAATGCCCTCTATGTTTGTGCACCTGAGTTCTCTACTGAGTTCAAAGGTATTATTCTCAACGTTTGGCGGGTAAAATAATGAATGGTTATTATTTGCCAGCCTCCACGCTGCGGATGCAGCTGAGGGCGTTGAGCGTTCGGGGATAGCCGATAAAGGGCAGGTTGGAGGAGATGACGGCGATGAGCAGGTCCTTGTCGTTGCCCACGTGGTAGTTGCCGGCGATATGGCCTTTCAACTGTGGTTCGCATCCGCCCTGTGCGGCAAGGAAACAGAATGTGATCAGTTCGCGCATCTTCAGGTCGAGGCCTGTGCGGGTGTAGTAGTCGCCAAAGCAGTTGTCAGCCAGCCATTTGTTGATGTGGCGACTATCTTCGGGACCCGATTTCCAGAAGTCGTGCATCGAGTCGCCGAAACAGCCTACTTGTGCCTTGGTTCCAGCCTCGCGGCGGTTCTCCATCGTGGTGGTCTGCTGCGAAGCTAATGGCAGGGCGATGCCGCGGGCAGAGAGAATCTCATTGGTGGCCGAGAGGAATGGGCGGACGCGCCCCATGCCCAGATAGGCCGTTGCCTGATAGACGATTTCCTTTACTTCGACGGGTGTTACGCCCTTGGCGAGTGCTTCGGGCAGCAGTTCGCGGTATTCGTCGATGCCTTGGCAGCCCAGGAGTGTGGCCAGATAGCAAATGTAGCGGGTGTGGTCGTCGAGCTTCGTCTTCACTTGCTCCACCACTTCGCCGTAGGCAAACGCATCGAAACGCTGCATGTATTCCGGGTCGGCGACGCTGAGCATCGCATTGCTGGCAGGCAGTTTGTCGTATTCTTCATCCGTGACAGGCTCCAGCCACTCGTTGGAGGCACCTTCTTCCACCTTTGTCATATAGGTGACGTGCTGCATCCATGAGTCTTTGGCTGCTCCGTGCCAGTGTTTTGCCTCAGCAGGGATGGCAACCACTACACCCGGGCGCAGCACTACAGGCTCCTTGCCTTCCTCTACATACCAGCCGCAGCCAGCCACGCACACGAGCACCTGTACCGATTTGTGGTGGATGTGCCAGTTGTTGCGGCAGCGCGGTTCGAAAGTGACGTTCACTGGGCCTCCGTTCTCGGCATCGAGGGGAGCCAGATAGCTGTTTCCGATGAAATACTTGGCGTAGGCCGTGTTCAGTTCGCCTTTTGGCCATACATTGAAGTCGATGTTCTCTTTCATGTTTTTTTGTGCATTAATGTTGGTTACTGCCAGTAGCAGTGCGATGATGGTGGTGATAACTCTCATTGTATTATTTGAAATAATTGTTGGGCATTTTTCCAAAGAATCATGTCTTTATACGGCGCAAGATCAGCCTCCGTAGTGAGATACTGCTTCATGCGCTGCAGACTCTGCGTGAGCACTTGCGGAGCCACGTAGGGATAGGCGGAGCCCAGGTGCCTAATGCAATCTTTGCCATAATCTACTGTTATTTATGTTTGATGGTGCAAAGGTACGTCAGATTCTGCATAGACGGACTAACCAATTTATCGAAATATTTACCAATTTTACGGAATGTTGACAAAAAGTTGTATCCTCCCCAACAGTCAGTAATATACCAGGTGTTTCATAGGATGACCGCCCCACATGTTGTCGTCTATATGTCGGAAACCGACGGAGGCATAGAGTGCTTCGCCTGCGGGATTCCCTTTATCTACCAACAGACCTACACAGGGTAGTCCCATGCTGTTAGCCCGCTCTTTGGTTGCCAACAATAGTTGCCTGGCTATTCCAAGGCGTCGATACTCTGGTATTACCGCCAATGAGTCGAGATAAAGTTCTCCGGCTTGCGTCTCGTCGTCCATCCCCGTATGGTCTTTGCCAAGATAGTGATGGGCTGCTTCGATAAATGCCTTGCGGAGTTCGTGCAAGCGCCCACCGTCATAGCTGACGGAAATGCCGACGATATTGTCGCCGTCCATTGCCACCAGAGTATTTTTGTAGCTGTATTGAGAATCTTCCCGCTCCACAAGAACGGTCATCATCCGGTGAAAGTCTGTCATTCCATAGCCTTCGCCGCAGAAGTACAGACAGCATTCTTCGGTCATGGCCATCATGATGAGTCGTGCAATGTCTGCCGCCTGTTCCCGCTTAGCCGCTTTAATCAATACTGGCTTATCGTTGTCTTTCTGTTGCATTCCAATTTGTATAAAGTATTATAAATGTTCGCTGCAAAGTTAGCAAAAATCTACTAAAATCACTAATTTTTCCTCTAAAGTCAGGAGCCATGAAACTTTTTTCACCGCTCTTACGTCTAATAGGCAGAAACATTTAAAAAAAGGAAAGCAATGAAGACATTAGGAAATATCATTTGGGTGGTCTTTGGTGGCCTTCAGATAGCCATCGAGTATCTGCTGGGCGGACTGGCATTGATGATAACCATCATCGGCATACCGTTCGGCCTGCAGAGTATGAAACTGGGAATGCTTGCCCTCTGGCCTTTCGGCTCAGAGGTTAAGCAGAAGGAACAAGGCACCGGCTGCCTGAACGTGTTCATGAACGTGCTCTGGTTCTTCATCGGAGGCATCTGGATATGGCTTACCCACATCCTCTTCGGCATCGTGTTCTACATCACGATCATTGGCATACCATTCGGGAAGATGCACTTTCGGCTGGCAAAACTGGCCCTGTCACCATTTGGAAAAGAAGTGGTGTAGGGGCAGTTTAGTGGGCTTCCAGCCAGTTTTCGCCCCATCCGGCATCGGCAATGAGGGGAACTTTCAGGGCGAAGGCGCCTTGCATTTCTTCAAGGACCAGCCGCTCCATACGCTCTTTTTCTTCTGGAAGAACGGAGAAGTTGAGTTCGTCGTGAACCTGGAGGATCATCTTGCTTTTCAGTCCCTCGGCTTTCATCCGTTTGTAGATGCGGACCATGGCCACCTTAATAATATCGGCGGCTGAGCCCTGGATGGGCGCGTTGATGGCATTTCGCTCGGCAAAACCTCTGACGGTGGCGTTATGGGAATGAATATCAGGTAGATAGCGGCGGCGGTGGAACACCGTTTCGGCATAGCCTTTCTCGCGGACAATCTCTTTGGAACGCTCCATATAGTCGTGTACCTGTGGGAAAGTCTTGAAGAAACCGTCAATCAGCTGGCGGGCTTCGCTACGGTCTATCTCAAGGCGTTCGGCCAGTCCGAACACGGTGATGCCATAGATGATACCGAAATTGGCACGTTTTGACTTCGTGCGTTCATCGCGACTGACCTCGCTGATATCTTTTTTATAAATGGTAGCCGCGGTGGCTGCATGCAAATCTTTTCCTTCGCGGAACACCTCAATCATGTTTTCATCACCCGAAAGATGGGCCATCACGCGGAGTTCAATCTGTGAATAGTCTGCTGAAAAAAACTGACACCCAGGTTCTGGAATGAAGGCTTTGCGAATTTCCTTTCCATCTTCACCACGAATAGGAATGTTCTGAAGGTTGGGATCGGAAGAAGAGAGGCGCCCTGTGGCCGTGATGGTCTGGTTGAATGATGTGTGGATATGACCCGTGCGTGGATTAATCAGCTTGGGAAGCGCGTCCACATATGTGCCTACGAGTTTTTTCAATCCCCTGTGTTCCAATATCTTCTCCACGATTTCGTGTTTTGCGCGGAGTGACTGCAGGGTTTCCTCATTCGTGACGTATTGCCCGGTTTTGGTCTTCTTGGGCTTTTCGATAATCTGCAATTTACCGAAAAGAATATCGCCAACCTGTTTGGGCGAAGCAATATTGAATTCTTCGCCTGCGAGTTCGTAGATGCGATGCTCGAGTTCGGCCAGTCGTTTGGTGAAAAGTTCTGACGTTTCCTTAAGTGAATCGATATCTATGAGTACGCCGTTCATCTCCATCTCCGCCAGTACCCTCACAAGTGGCATTTCTATCTCATAGAACAAATGCTCCACGCCAGCCTCTTTCAGTTTGGGTTCAAGTACATTCTTGAGCCGGAGGGTGATATCGGCATCTTCGGCAGCATATTCGTAAACCTGGGCAGGGGAGAGGTCACGCATGGATTTCTGGTTTTTACCACGAGGTCCTATGAGTTCGTCGATATGGATGGTTTGGTAGTTGAGATAAACTTCGGCCATGTAGTCCATGTTGTGATGGAGCTCGGGTTGGATGAGGTAGTGGGCAATCATTGTGTCCCAGAGTTCGCCTTTCAGCTCAACGCCGTAGTTGGCCAGTACTTCCAAATCATATTTGATGTTCTGCCCGATTTTCAGTATTTCGGGATTCTCATAGAGTGGTTTAAAGATATTGACAATTTGCAACGCTTCTTCACGATTGGCAGGAACGGCTACATACCAAGCCTCTTTTTCCTTCACGGCGAAGCTCAAACCTACCAATTCTGCATCGATTGCATTGGTAGATGTGGTTTCCGTGTCTAGACTCAGAAATTGCTTTGTCAATAAAAAGTCACAAAGTTTTTGCGCATCTTCCAAGTTTTCAATGAGTTTGTATTCGTGAGCAGTGGTTTTTAGGGTCTCAAAACTTGAGAATTTTGTCTCTTCTTGCCCCTCGGTCGCGAAAAATCCAAATAAATCGGGTTGTGCGTCAACCTTTTTTGGCGTTTGTTTAGTTTTGTTAAGAACTCGGTCTGCAAAGGATTTAAACTCCAATTCGGTGAACAGTTTCCGGAGTTCTTCCTCGTTGGGCTCTTCTAATTTCAGATCATCGAGTGTCACCTCGATGGGAACATCCGTTTTGATGGTTGCCAGGAATTTGGACATCTTGATGTCTTCGACGGCCGCTTCCACTTTCTCGCGCAGTTTGCCTTTGATTTCATCTGTATGAGCGAGCATGTTCTCAACGGTGCCAAACTGTTCGATGAGTTTAGCCGCCGTCTTTTCTCCCACACCTGGACAGCCTGGGAAGTTATCTGCCGAATCACCCATCAATGCCAGGAGGTCGATGACTTGATCGGTCGATGAAATGGCGTATTTTTCACAAACGGTTTCGGGTGACATGGTTTCGTATCCACCTCCGTGTCGAGGACGGAAGATGAAAACGTTCTTTCGCACCAGCTGACCATAGTCTTTGTCGGGCGTGAGCATATAGACGGAAAGTTGTCCAGAATCTCCAGAATTTCCGGAGTTTCCGGAGTTTCCGGAGAATTTCAGCGCTAATGTTCCTATCACATCGTCGGCCTCATAGCCATCTACTTGTAGGATGGGAATACGGTAGGCACGGAGGATATCTTTTATAATGGGTACGCTTGCGCGTATGTCCTCGGGCGTTTCTTCTCGTTGTGCCTTATAGGCAGGGTAGGCGTCGTTGCGGAATGTAGGCCCATGGGGGTCGAACGCCACGCCGATATGCGTGGGCTTTTCCTTCTCCAATACCTCATTCAGCGTGTTGCAAAAGCCCATGATGGCTGAAGTGTTCAGGCCTTTTGAGTTGATACGCGGATTTTTGATAAACGCGTAATACGACCGGTAAATCAACGCATAAGCGTCCAAAAGAAACAGTTTATCCATGTATTTTTGAATTTTTCCGCTCAAAGTTACGTATTTTTTTTTATTAATCGGAGAAAAACATTAATTTTGTAACAAATTTCAAGAATTGATGGATTATCTCTCGCTGATCAAGCAACCTATTGTGACGGAGTTGAACGATTTTATCGATCTGTTCAATCAGAGTCTTTCACATTCCGACGGTTTGTTGGAAACGGCCCTTTCGCATATTCGCAACAGGGGCGGAAAGCGCATGCGTCCTATCCTGATGTTGCTGATGGCAAAGAACTATGGAGGTGTCACTGAGGCAACCCAATATGCTGCCGTGGGTCTGGAACTGCTGCATACGGCTTCATTGGTTCACGATGACGTGGTTGATGAGAGTGAAGAACGTCGTGGCCAAATGTCGGTGAATGCTTCTTATAATAATAAGGTAGCGGTTTTGGTTGGTGATTATATCCTCTCCACATCATTGCTCCACGTGAGTCTAACACATAATGAAATTATCGTACAACGTTTGGCCAGACTTGGTCAGACTCTTTCAAACGGTGAGATCCTGCAGTTGACTAATACTTCACAAGATGGACTCTCGGAAGATATTTACTATCAGGTTATTGAGCGAAAGACGGCTGCACTTTTCGAGGCTTGTGCCGCTATTGGAGCCATCTCTGCAGGACAGGATCCCGATGATGTGGATGCGGCTGTAAAATTCGGACAAAATATCGGTATTATTTTCCAAATTCGTGATGATATATTCGATTATTATGATTCGAAAGAAATCGGAAAGCCGACTGGTAATGATATGGCCGAAGGTAAATTGACGCTGCCTGTTATCTACGCAATTAATTCCACGCAGGATGAGCAGATGATTGCCTTGGCAAGAAAGGTGAAGGCGCGTACCATAACAACTGAGGAAATCGCACGTTTGGTAGAGTTTACGAAACAGAATGGAGGCATCCAGTATGCCGAGCGTAGAATGCTGGATTTCCATCGTGAGGCCATGGCGTTTATTGAAAATGAAGTAAAAAGCCCGGAAATCGCAAAGGCTTTCCAGGCTTATCTTGATTTTGTGATTCAAAGGAAGAACTAGTATTCTTTGATTACTAGGCTTCCAGGTTTCTTTCTTGATAGTTTTTGTTTTAGAAGAACTTCGTTTCTTTTCCTTCAATCTCGCTCAGAAGTAAGTTAGCCAGTCGGCTCGTACCTAAGCGGAACCATTTGTTGGTAAGCCACTTTTCGCCTAAAACCTCCTTCACAATAGTGTAGTAAATCAATGCATCCATGACTGAATTGATGCCTCCGGCGGGCTTGAAACCAATCTGAATACCTGTCTCGTCATAGTATTCCTTAATGGCCTGGCACATGACATAGGCTGCTTCTGGCGTAGCGGAAATCTTCTCTTTACCAGTAGAAGTCTTAATATAGTCGGCGCCTGAATACATGGATAGGATAGAGGCTTTCTTTATGTTGGAAGCTGTCTTTAGGCATCCGGTCTCTAAGATTACCTTCATGGCTACGTTTTCACCGCAGGTGTTCTTCAGTTCCTGGATGTCCTCGCACATCGTTTCGTAGTCGCCTGACAAGAATTTACCTACGGGCATCACGATATCGATCTCTGTAGCGCCGTCTTTAACGGCCAGTGCTGTCTCGGCCACCTTTACTTCTATAAGCGCCTGAGACGAAGGAAATGAGCCCGAAACACATGCGATTTCAACGCCGTCAACTTCCAGTGTGTCGTGTACGGTCTTAGCAAAGCATGGATATACGCAAATCGTGGCCACATGGGGAAGGTCGCCGTACTGCTCGTCAAACTGATTTACACGTTCCGTAAATGCCATGACGCTCTCATCGGAATCAGTTGTTTTCAGCGTTGTCAACTCAATGCTGCCGAATAGGAATTTCTTTACCTCTAAGGTGTCGTTTTCATGCACCTTTTCTGCAATGATTTTCTTCACGGCTTCAGCCACTTGCTGGTCGTCTAAGTCTAAGTTATACTTGGCAAGGGCTTGCTCATACTTACTTAATTCTGCCATATTATTTATATTTTGAGTTATTAGGTTTTCTAATCTTCTATCATCCCATGAAGCCAGATGTTCTAGGCTTTCAGTTTGGGATTGTCGAGATGTCTTGTGCGGTCGCGGAATGTTTTCTTCTGGATGCTCTTTTGGAGTTCTTCTGTCAGGTCGGTTCCGGTCTGATTTGCCAGACAAATTAATACCCAAAGCACGTCGGCCATCTCTTCGCCAAGTGCTTCTTTCCCATTGTCTTTTGCCCGCGGATCATTAGGTTTCCATGACTGATCGCCAAATCGGCGGCTGATGACTCTGGCCAGTTCTCCCACCTCTTCGGTGAGAACAGCCATGTTTGTCAGTTCTGAGAAGTAGCGGACACCATATTCCTTGATCCAGCCATCAACAGCTTCCTGAGCTTCCTTGAATGTCATAATCTATTCATTATCAGATAGATGACACTCCATCCGGCCCATAAGAACCATAGAATGTTTAACAAGAGGTCTATTTTCCTCAGCTGCTTCCATTGCGTCAGGTTGAAGAGCGTGATGATGACTACAATGGCACATGCGATGATTCTGAGGTAGGGCACCCAAATGTAGTTGCCAAGCAGCACGCCAAGAACTGCGATGACACCTGCTGTCAATGTCAAATCGGTTAATTTTCTTTGTTCCATATTATTCTTTGTTTTTAGTATCCATACAGATGGTTACTGGTCCGTCATTCAACAATTCCACTTTCATCTCAGCTCCAAATTCGCCTGTGCCTACTGGTTTTCCTAATGCTTGGCTCAGAAGTGTGCAAAATTCTTCGTATAACGGCACGGAAATCTCATGGCGGGCTGCCCTGAACCATGAGGGGCGATTGCCTTTCTTGTAGCTCGCAAATAGCGTAAATTGCGAAACAACTAAAGCTTCTCCGTTCACAGAGTGGATGTCACAGTTCATAACACCATTCTCATCATCAAATACACGAAGCATAGAAATCTTCTTTACGAGCCATTCTACGTCTTCTGTCGTATCTTCTTCGCAAACGCCTAAAAGGATTAAAAACCCTTGACCAATAGCTGACTTCACTTCACCATTGACTGCCACGCTGGCACGGCTGACACGTTGGATAACTGCTCTCATGCCACAAAGATAAATAAAATATATGAATCAAGCAAACGAACGAATAATTATTTGTCAATTCCTTTGATTTCTGGATGGAAATATTCGAATACGATCTTGCCTTTATTCTCGCCAATGTGTTCGGTAAGTGTTTGTAAATCAGCGAGTTTTATTTGTTTTACGCTTTTGAGCTTTTTGATGAGCAATGCTTTGGTTTTGGGGCCAATCCCCTTGATTTCGTCAAGCTCCGAATGTAGTGCGTGCTTTGAACGTTTATCTCGGTGGAAAGTGATGGCATAACGGTGTACTTCATCTTGGATTTGGGTGAGCACTTTGAAGAGTTCGCTTTTAATGTCGATGCCAATTGTTTGTGCAGGCCATCCGAATAGTAATTCATTGGTGCGATGGCGATCGTCTTTGGCTAGTCCGGCAATGGGGATATCGAGTTGTAATTCATCGATTACAACCTCTCTGACGACGTGCATTTGGCCAACACCTCCATCGGTGATAATCAGGTCTGGAAGGGGAGTTCCTTCTTCTATCATTCTGGAATACCTGCGGCGTACAACTTCCTGCATGGAGGCATAATCGTCGGGGCCTACAACGGTTTTGATGTTGTATTTCCTGTAGTCTTTCTTCGAGGGCTTCATACCCTTGAAAACCACGCAGCCAGCGACCGCATCTGTACCGGAAATGTTTGAGTTGTCGAAGCATTCTATCTGGTATGGCAAATGGTGTAGTTTCAAAGCTGTCTGAAGTTCTTTCATCAGGCGTGTGGAACGTTGCTCTGGGTTCAGTTTTTCGGCTTGTTTGAGCCGGTCAAACTTGTATTGTTTTCCGTTCATGAGAGACAATTCCAATAGGTGATTCTTGTCTCCCCTGACGGGATGGGTTACCGTTACGCCTTCCAGTTCGATTTCAATGCCCTCGGGTAGGATGATTTCTTTAGCTGTGCTCTTGAACCGTTCTCTCATTTCTATGATGCCTAACTGGAGGAGGTCCTCGTCACTTTCATTCAGCTTTTTCTTGTACTCGAAGGTGAAGCTTTGATTGATCTGGCCGTTCTCTACATGGATGTAATTAATGTATGCGTTCTTTTCATCGCTGGTGATAGAAAATACATCTACATCTGAAATGGTATGGCTCACCACCTCGCTTTTAGATGCAAAATTCTCCAATGCTTCGATGCGGATTTTGAGTGCCTGTGCGTCTTCGAAACGTAGTTCTTCGGCTGCTTTCTGCATCTGTTCAAAAAGCATTTTCTGAACTTCGCGCGTGTGACCTTTAAGTATTTCGCGCGCCTGATTCATGTTCTCCTGATATTCCTCGTAAGATTGCTTGCCGATGCAGGGTGCACCGCAGTTGCGGATGTGGTATTCCAGACAAGGCTTGTATTTCCCTTCGGCGATTCCTTCCTTTGTGATAGGGAATCTGCAGGTACGAGGTTTATAGATCTTCTTGATGATTTCAAGCAAGGCATACATACTGCCGATATGGGAATATGGTCCGAAATACTGACCCCATTTCTTGTTAATTGTGCGGGTCTTGAATACTCTGGGCAGGTATTCTTTGGTCATGCAGATAGAAGGGTAGGTCTTTCCGTCTTTGAGCAATACGTTGTAGCGCGGATTATACTGCTTGATAAGAGAGTTTTCAAGCAGCAGTGCGTCTTCCTCTGAATTGACAACGGTATATGTGATGTTCCATATTTTAGAGACCAGAACCTTTGTTTTATAACGGTCCACTTCTTTGTGGAAGTAAGACGAAACACGGGCTTTGAGGTTTTTTGCCTTTCCGACATAGATGATAGTTCCCTCTTGGTCATAGTATTGGTAGCTACCAGGTTTCTCTGGTAGATTCAATACGATGTTTTTCAGTTTAGCCAAACGTGCTTCGTTTTCTTCCTTTGTCATTCCCGAAATGCTTAGTTTAAAGACTTTTAGGTGGGTTTTGTTTCACGTGAAACATTTCTTTGCACATGCTAAAGTGCCGTTGATGACTATAGCTTCAGGAGGGTCGTTAACTCTACTCCTTCAAACTCATCGCGGCCATGAAGACCCTCGTCGGTTATCTCTATAATAAAGTTGATATATGTCTTTTTCGGGTGGAAATGCTGAACGAGTTTGTAGGCTGCTTTAGCGGTTCCACCTGTAGCCAGCAAATCATCGTGGATTAGCACCACGTCGTTTTCGTCGATGGAATCAATATGCATTTCAATGGTGTCCACTCCATATTCTTTTGAGAAGGATTCCTTGATGGTGGTATAGGGGAGTTTGCCTGGCTTTCTGGCTAAGACCACGCCGCATCCCAATTTTACTGCCAGGGCAGCTGCCATGATGAAACCGCGACTTTCTATTCCGACAATCTTGGTGATTCCTTTGTCTTTATATAACTCGTACAGTTCGTTCACCATAATCTGCATGCATTCTGCATTCTTGTACAAAGTTGTCACGTCGCGGAAATTGATACCTTTTTGCGGAAAATCTGGGATACTTCTCAGATTGTCGATAAGTACTTGATTGTTCATTTTCTTTAGGATTTATCGTTATTAATAATATTTTTTTCTATTTTTAATTCTTATTGTAATCCTTGTTTTGTTTCACGTGAAACACTGGTAATGTTCAAGGTTTGTTCGAGTTGGGAAGACATATCTTATCTTCCTAAAAGGACCAGCAGTACATTGATGTCGCTTGGGGAAACACCGGGAATACGACTTGCTTGTGCCAAAGTCTCAGGATTGATGCGATTAAGTTTTTGGCGGCATTCTATCGAGAGGCTCTGTAATGAATCGTAATCGAAACGCCCTTTAATCTTGATGTTTTCAAGACGATGCATTTTCTCTGCTACCATCCGTTCGCGCTCAATATATCCTTTGTATTTCATCTTTACTTCTGCCGCTTCGATGATTTCGTCCTTTCTTTGGCGTAAGGATTCCCGCTCTTCGCCTTGGGCGTTACGGCAGTCTTCCATGACGGATTTCAGTCCGGGCACCAGATCAGAAAGGTTCTGTAAGTTGATTTGCGGACGACTAATGAGGTCAATCGCTTTGCAGCCTGCGCGGAGTGGGGTGGTGCCGAGTGCTTCCAACGCTCCGTTGATATCTTTCATCTTTACTGGGGTGTTTTCACAGAATTGGATGATTCTATCGATGGCTTCTTTCTTTTCCATCCAGTAATCGTATCGGTCGCGCCTGGCTAATCCTATCTCATAGCATTTTTCTGTGAGACGTGCGTCAGCATCATCTTGTCGGAGAAGGATCCTGTATTCAGCTCGTGAGGTGAACATACGGTAAGGTTCATCCACCCCCTTGGTCACCAAATCGTCGATGAGTACGCCGATATATGCTTCGTCGCGATGGAGAATAAAGGGAGCTGTTGACGTTGCGTTCGTATTGCCTCCTGCCGAACCCGCATAGAGGGCTGCATTGATGCCCGCCACGGTGCCTTGGCCTCCTGCCTCTTCGTATCCTGTAGTGCCATTTACCTGTCCGGCGAAGAATAATCCATCGATAATTTTCGATTCCAACGAGTGTTTCAGTTGAGTCGGGTCGAAGAAATCATATTCTATAGCATAACCTGGACGATATACTTTCAGGTCGCGCAAGGCTGGAATCTTCTTTAAGGCTGCTATCTGTATGTCCATCGGCATACTTGACGAGAAACCGTTGAGATACATCTCGTTGGTATCGGTTCCCTCTGGTTCGAGGAACAGCGGATGGTTTTCCCGTTCTGGGAATGTCATCAGTTTCGTTTCTACCGACGGACAGTAGCGAGGACCTATCGACTGGATTTGTCCATTATATAAAGGAGAGTCTTCGATACCACTCATGAGAATTTCGTGACATTCCTTATTTGTGTTGAAAGTCCAACAGGGCAGTTGGGGTAGGGGACGAGCCTCGCCCATATAGGAGAAACGGTGGTAGTCGTTCTCGCCGGGTTGTATTTCGGTGTCCTCATAGTGTACGCTCCGCTTGTCGATTCTTACAGGCGTACCTGTTTTCATGCGGGCGGTGGTGATTCCGTGACGTGTAATACTTTCGGTGAAATGAGTGACTGCCGGTTCGGCAATTCTTCCGCCGGGTACCATTTTGCGACCGATGTGCATCAGGCCGTTGAGGAATGTGCCGGCTGTGATGATAACGGCCTTGGCGCGGAGTTCGCATCCCCAGATGGTCCTAACGCCGACGACGGATTTTGTTGCCGTAGAACGGCAACATTCAGGACCCTGCGCCTCTACCAATAGCTCTTCGGCTTGGTCTTGCCAGATGTCGAGATTGTCCGTTTCGTCGAGTTTTTTGCGCCATTCCCAGATAAACTTTCCACGGTCGCACTGGGCACGTGGACTCCACATGGCAGGCCCTTTTGAACGGTTGAGCATACGGAACTGAATGGCCGTGGCATCAGTGACCAGCGCCATCTGTCCGCCCATGGCATCAATCTCGCGTACAATCTGACCTTTGGCTATGCCCCCGATGGCAGGATTACACGACATCTGTGCAATCTTGTTCATGTCCATCGTCACCAGACAAGTCTTGGCGCCCATATTGGCAGCGGCACATGCTGCCTCACATCCGGCATGTCCGCCTCCAATCACCAGTACGTCGTAATTTAAAATCATCCTAAGTATTTGGTTTTCAGGTGTTTATTTCTTGAGTGCCAGATTGTAGTTGTAGTAGTCGGTGTTGCCCGTTACATCTTTGATGAATCTGACGAAAGGTGGAAATTTCACGTCCTCATGGCAGTTCATACCTTTGGTTTCGAGCATCACCAAGCCCTTCAGGGGGCCATCGTAGGTATCCAGCTCAAAGAACTGTCCTTTCCATATAAAACTCTTGCGGACTTTGTGGATCGTCTGGCGATAAGGGTCGGCCTGCTGGAGCAGACTCTCATAGAGAGCGTTGCTCACCTGTCGTTCGGTTACAATCTCTTCCGAACCCGAAACCTTCTTCTTGTTGGTGTGCACATTTACATATTTGCCATCCCATCCACGGCGGCGGAGTCGCACTTCGCTACCAGGTTCGGCCACCAAATAGGTTTGTGTGATGTCGCTCTCAATCACGTCAGGCATCTCGCCGATGACCTCCACGATATATTTCCGTTCCTCCTCGATGGGGCGGGGAAGGCCGAGCACGTCGCAGATCTCCTTGAGAACGCGGTTCAGCTTGCGGTCGAAGTCCACGTTGTTGTTGATCACGCGCAGGTGGGGATGGCCAGTCCATGCTTCGATTACTTTCTTATCGAGCATGCGTGCAATCTTCAGTCCTTCCTCATCTGCACTTTCATTGCGAGAAGCATTATTAGAGGTAGTATAGAATTGTTCTGCACCGTCGGCAGCACTCACCAAGTGGAGCACGGCGTCGTAGCGGGCGCGGAGTTCCGGCGTGCTGGTTCCCACGGCTTGGGTAATGTCTTCCCATACCTCGGGTTGCATATAGGCAGATATATCCATCGTGCCGCGATCGCAGACGATGACGGCCGGTGACTTACATGCCTGAGCCATTTTCATGAACTTGTCTTCCAGCGCCAGCTGTATTTCCAGCGTGGCTTTCTCGCCTTCGTAGAAGAAGTCGCTGTTGTCAGTCAGGTAGTTCATGCCCGCTTGCGTGAACATGGTGGGTACTTCGGGAATGGTGAACACCTTGTATCCAAGTCCCGAAAAATGCTCAATCACACGTACCAATGCCGTCGTTTTACCGGCACAGGGACCTCCCGTGAGAACGATTCTTTTGATATCCTTCATATTTTGATTTTGTATAATCCGCCTGATTGTGTCCGCAAAGGTATAGATTTTTTTGATTTTTTTCTTCATTTTCATGCGATTTTTAGTGTAAAATGTTTGATTTCTCATTAAAATATGGTATATTTGCAGCCTAAAACAGTACGATAAATACCTATTTCAAGGTATTGTACTAAACGGATAAGACTTTAGAGTCAACTATTCCATCACCTGATAATTAATAAATTCTAACAAATAAACAATTAAAAATCAACGATTTATGTGGTTAATCAATTCACCGATTGGTAGAAAAGTGGTAATGTCGCTCACCGGCATCTGCCTCATTCTCTTCCTCACGTTCCATGCATGCATGAACGTGGTAGCCCTTTTCTCAGGAAAGGCCTACAACATGATTTGTGAACTGCTGGGTGCTAACTGGTATGCCGTTGTGGCTACCATGGGATTGGCATTCCTGGCCCTGTGTCACATTTTCTTCGCATTCTGGCTGACAGCTCAGAACCGCAAGGCTCGCGGCAGCGAGCGCTATGCTGTTACCGAGCGCCGCCCGGAAGTTTCATGGGCTTCTCAGAACATGCTGGTGCTCGGCATCATCATTCTGCTGGGTCTGCTGCTCCACCTGTTCAACTTCTGGTACAACATGATGTTTGCCGAGTTGGTGGGTATGGAAGGTCTGACTCACGGACCTGCCGACGGTTTTGCCTGGATCAAGGAAACCTTCTCTCAGCCCGTTTACGTGGTGCTCTATGTCATCTGGATTGTGGCTATCTGGTTCCATCTCTCTCACGGTTTCTGGAGTGCCATGCAGACGCTCGGCGTCAATGGCAAGATCTGGTTCAACCGCTGGAAGATGATCGGTCTCATCTACGTGACCATCCTGATGGCTCTGTTCCTCATCGTGGTGCTGGCATTTGCTTTCGGCCTGGCTCCCTCGCTTTGCTGCGATGGCGGTTCATGTTGTGAAGCCGCTGCCGCCTGTTGCTAAATTAGTTCTTTAACTTTTAAATTCTGGAAATATGGCTAAAGTATTAGATTCAAAAATACCTGCAGGACCAGTAGCTGAGAAATGGAAGGAATACAAGGCTCATCAGCGTCTGGTGAATCCAAAGAATAAACTGAAACTCGACGTCATCGTGGTGGGAACCGGTCTGGCCGGTGCCTCTGCTGCCGCTTCGCTCGCCGAAATGGGTTTCAACGTGCTGAACTTCTGCATTCAGGACTCTCCCCGTCGTGCACACTCTATCGCTGCCCAGGGTGGTATCAATGCCGCCAAGTGTTATCAGAACGACGGTGACTCCGTGTATCGTCTGTTCTATGACACCGTGAAGGGTGGTGACTATCGTGCCCGCGAAGCCAACGTGTATCGTCTGGCTGAAGTGTCAAACAATATCATCGACCAGTGCGTGGCACAGGGTGTTCCCTTTGCCCGTGAATATGGCGGTATGCTTGCCAACCGTTCGTTCGGTGGTGCCCAGGTGAGCCGCACGTTCTATGCCAAGGGTCAGACCGGCCAGCAGCTTCTACTCGGTGCCTACTCTTCGCTGATGTGCCAGGTGAATGCCGGCAAGGTGAAACTCTACACCCGCTACGAGATGGAAGACGTGGTCATCGTCGATGGACGTGCCCGCGGTATCATTGCCAAGAACCTCGTCACCGGTAAGCTGGAGCGTTTCTCTGCAAACGCCGTGGTAATCGGTACCGGTGGTTATGGCAACACCTACTTCCTCTCTACCAACGCCATGGGCTGCAACTGTACGGCTGCCGTTCAGTGCTACCGCAAGGGCGCTTATTTTGCCAATCCTTCTTATGTACAGATTCACCCCACCTGTATCCCCGTTCATGGCGACAAGCAGTCAAAGCTGACGCTGATGTCAGAGTCGCTGCGTAACGACGGACGTATCTGGGTGCCCAAGAAGATCGAAGATGCCAAGGCTCTGCAGGCCGGTACCAAGAAAGGCTCGGATATTCCTGAGGAAGACCGCGACTACTATCTGGAGCGCCGCTATCCCGCCTTCGGTAACCTCGTGCCCCGCGACGTGGCTTCGCGTGCCGCTAAGGAGCGTTGCGACAAGGGCTATGGCGTGAACAATACAGGTCTGGCCGTGTTCCTCGACTTCTCTGAGTCTATCGAGCGTCTGGGTATCGACATCGTTCGCCAGCGCTATGGTAACCTCTTCGATATGTATGAGGAAATCACCGACGTGAACCCCGGTGAACTCGCCAACGAAATCAACGGCGTGAAATACTACAACCCGATGATGATCTTCCCCGCCATCCACTACACGATGGGAGGTATCTGGGTTGACTATGAGCTGCAGACTACCATCAAGGGCCTGTTTGCCATCGGTGAATGTAACTTCTCTGACCACGGTGCCAACCGCCTCGGTGCTTCCGCACTGATGCAGGGCTTGGCCGATGGTTACTTCGTACTGCCTTACACGATTCAGAACTATCTGGCCGACCAGGATGTATGGCCGCGTATCTCTACCGACCTGCCGGAGTTTGAAGAGGCAGAAAAGGGCGTGGAGAAGGAAATCGACCGTCTGATGAACATCAAGGGTAAGCGTTCTGTCGATTCTATCCACAAGGAGCTTGGCCACATCATGTGGGAGCACGTGGGTATGGGCCGCACTGCCGAAGGCCTGAAGGAAGGTATTGAACTCATCAAGAAACTGAAGAAGGAGTTCGACACCAACCTCTTCATCCCCGGATCGAAGGAAGGTCTCAACGTGGAGCTCGACAAGGCAATCCACCTGCGCGACTTCCTGCTCATGGGTCAGCTTGTGGCTTACGATGCCCTCCATCGTAACGAGTCCTGCGGTGGACATTTCCGCGAGGAATATCAGACCGAGGAAGGCGAGGCCAAGCGCGACGACGAGAACTTCTTCTATGTAGGCTGCTGGGAGTATCAGGGCGACGACACCACCGCCCCCGAACTCATCAAGGAGCCGCTTGAGTATGAGGCAATCAAAGTACAAACGAGAAATTATAAGAACTAAGCATTATGGCAAAGAATATATCATTCACACTGAAATATTGGCGTCAGAACGGTCCCCGCGAGAAGGGCCACTTCGACGTACGCGAGATGCACGACATCCCCGACGACACCTCATTCCTGGAGATGCTCGACATTCTCAACGAGGAACTCATCAACGAAGGTCAGGAGCCTTTCGTCTTCGACCACGACTGCCGCGAGGGTATCTGCGGTATGTGCTCGCTCTATATCAACGGTCATCCCCACGGACCTGCCACCGGAGCAACCACCTGCCAGCTCTACATGCGTCGCTTCAACGACGGCGACGTCATCACCGTGGAGCCTTGGCGCTCAGCTGCCTTCCCCGTGATTAAGGACTGCATGGTCAATCGTAACGCCTTCGACCAGATTATCGCTGCCGGTGGTTACAACACCATCCGCACCGGTCAGGCTCAGGATGCCAATGCCATCCTGATTCCGAAGGAGAATGCCGACGAGGCCATGGACGCTGCCAGCTGCATCGGTTGCGGTTGCTGCGTGGCCGCTTGTAAGAACGGCTCTGCCATGCTCTTCGTCAGCTCGAAGGTCAGCCAGTTGGCACTGCTTCCCCAAGGCCGTCCTGAGGCTGCCAAGCGTGCCAAGAACATGGTGATGAAGATGGAAGAACTCGGTTTCGGTAACTGCACCAACACCCGCGCCTGCGAGGCAGAGTGCCCGAAGAACGAGTCCATCTCAAATATCGCCCGCCTGAACCGCGAGTTCATCAAGGCCAAGCTGAACGACTAATCGTCACCAAGCCTTAATATAAAATAGGTGAGCCCCGCGGGCTCACCTATTATTTTATTTCCAGATATTCCAGAATTTCCGGATAATCCGGAAATTCCGCCTCAATCCTCTATCCCTGCAGCTCTCAGCCTTGCTTTCAGTCGGATTATCTCCTCCTGAAGCGTTTCTATCGCTTTAGCTTGCCGCTCGATAATCTGCCTTTGCGTTTCCCTTTGATCGAGGCGGGCGGCTGTCATCCGTTCGCGGATACCCCCTTCCGTGGTAAACTCGCGGTCTTTCCGCTCTATATATTTCGTCATAGCCTTATCTACCTGATGACACAAGCAGATGGCCATATTCGCAAGTTCCTCATCGTTCATCTTTGGCAGCATCTCGCGGTAGTCTTCATACTTGTTATGATACTTGCAGAACTCATGCATACGCTCAAATCGCGGGTTCTTTGTCGCATACCATTCGCTCAGTCTTTTCCTCTTCAGATAGTCCTGATAGTCTTCCATCAGTTCCTTGTTGCTGCCGCGGGCAATGCCCAATAGTTTCAATTCCGTTTCCGTAGAGGTCTGCCCATCGCTGCTGCCTTCGGCAATATTCTGTTTGGTGCTTCGTGCCGCCTGCACCATCTGGTCAACCGTTCGGTCGCCGTATTGTGGCAGATAGCGCTTACAGAACTCCTGAGTCAGTTGATAGAGCACATCGCTCCGCTGATAGAACCGGAGTTCTGTATAGACCACCGCTTTATGCAGCACGCTTGCCGTTCCGTCTTCGTAATGGTTTACTGTAATCTTTTTGCTGTCCATTCCATGCAATCGTTTATTCTCCCACAAAAATACCCACAATCCTGCAAAATTCCAAATTTCATCGGGGAAATGTCCTGTTCTTCAAAAACTTTTGCTAAAAAAGAGGGGAGTTCAGAGGTTTACAGGGGTGATTCCAGTAATCCAATTTATCGTTAACGTCTGTTATAAACGCGTCTGTTTTGTTAATAAATTATAAGAAATGGGGGGGGTAAACCGGAAGGGTGCTTTTTGTCGAATTATTTGTAATTTTGTAGATTAAAGTTAAAAAACTATTTAATATAACAGGCAATAATAACATTCTACAAAATTATAATTCAGCAACTTGCGCGATAAGTCATTATCGCGCGCATAATATAATTAGGTACGAGCAAAATATACTATTAATAGTTTTATTTTTATGAAAACAAATGTATTAATGAAGGCCCGAAGGGCCACAGTGAAATCATTTGCATCGCTCAAGGCATGGTTGCTGCTATGCCTCGTGATGCTGTGTGCCGCAGGAGTGAGGGCGCAGACGCCCTACGCCATCTGGTGCGAGGGCAACTCGACGCTCTACTTCACCAACAGCAATGTAACGTTTGCCGCAGGCGAGCCCTTCTACGACCAGACCATCACGCGGGTGTGGTATGGCGACGCAGTGACGAACATAGGCGACGGCGAGTCACCGCAATGGTCAGCAACGGTCGCAGAGACCTGTACGAAGGTGGTGTTCTACGAGAATTTCAGCGAAGTCAAGCCGACAAACCTGAACAACTGGTTCCGCGGCATGAAGAACCTGACCGAGATTGAAGGCCTGCAATATCTGAACACCAGCGAAGCAACTAACATGAGAAGGATGTTTGAGGACTGCCAGAGCCTGACAAGCCTTGACCTGAGTAGTTTTGACACCCAAAAAGTCACAAGCATGCATAGCATGTTCGCTTATTGCAGCGGTCTGACAAGTCTTGACCTGAGTAGTTTCGACACAAAAGAAGTTACTGTTATGTCACTCATGTTCCGTAGTTGCGACAATCTGACGAGCCTGGATTTGAGTAACTTCAATACGGCCAAAGTAACCAATATGACCAGTATGTTCCAAGGCTGTAGCAGCCTGGAAAGTCTTGATTTGAACGATTTCAAAACAGATGCTCTCGAAGCCATGAACTTTATGTTTAGTGACTGCCAGCACTTGAAGACTATCTATTGTAACAACGATTGGGATACGAGCAAAGTTCCTGAAGACTTTAAAGATAAAGTGTTCTCTAATTGCACCAACCTCGTCGGAGGATATGGCACAGCATACGCAGATAGTCATGTAGGCTACGAGTATGCCCGTGTAGATTGCGAGGGGACTCCCGGCTACTTCACTCAAAAGGCCTATGCTCTTTGGCTCGAGAATAATTCTCTCGTCTTCACCTGCATGAATGATAAGTTTTCTGAAGACGGCACAAAATACGACGGCCAGACCATTACGAACGTCTGGAGTGGCGACGATGTGACAAACTACGGCGACCAGCCACAATGGAACATATTTGAAGTTGGTATCAACTGTACGAAAGTGGTATTCGACCAGAGTCGCAAGATTATATAACCCTGCGCTTCAATTCGTGGGATTGGAAAATCTCAACACCAGCGAAGTCACAGACATGAGTATGATGTTTGAGGACTGCCAGAGACTGACAAGCCTTGACCTGAGTAGTTTTGACACCCAAAAAGTCACGACCATGAAAGGTATGTTTAAAGATTGTCTTGCTTTGACAACTATCGACTTGAGCAGTTTCAACACTGAGAATGTTACCGACATGAGCCAGATGTTCTATTATTGCGATGACCTGCCGAGCCTTGACTTGAGCCATTTCAACACTCAAAAAGTCACGGATATGGCAGAAATGTTCTATGGCTGTTGGGTTCTGACCGATCTTGACTTAGGTAGTTTCAACACGGAGAATGTTACCTCAATGTATTATATGTTCTGCGAATGCAGAGTTCTGGCAAACCTTAACGTGAGCAGTTTCAATACCGAGAATGTAACAGATATGACGTATATGTTCTCTAGTTGTTATAAATTGCCTAGTCTTGATTTAAGCCACTTCGACACTGGCAAGGTCACCAGTATGCTTTGTATGTTCTTTGCCAGCAATAATCTGACTAGCCTTGATTTGAGCAACTTCAAGACAGACAAAGTAGAAAACATGAATTCTATGTTCTCAGGTTGTAAAAATCTGAAGACCATCTATTGCGACAACGACTGGAACACAGAGAATGTGACAGATGCCGGAAGTATGTTCTCTGGCTGCACAAGCCTTGTCGGATGCAACGGAACGGCATACGATGAAGGTCATATTGATAAAGAGTATGCCCGCATCGACCGTGAGGGAACTCCTGGCTACTTCACAAGTAGCGCAATGGTGGGTACGCTCTATATGGACTATCCTGTGAATATTCCCGAAGCCGACTATTTCGATGCCTACTATGTGAAGTCTGTTAACAGCGAAGGCACGCTCTACCTGAAGAAGGTGAAAGATGTGATTCCTGCCAACACAGGTGTCATTATCTTCGGTAACGAAGGTACCTACAAGATGATGCAGAACTCCAAAGAAGTGCCTGCCATTAACGACAACCTGCTCTGCGGTGTGACTAAGGCGACCAGCGTAGCCAGTCTGAAAGCACAACATGGCAAGGACATCTATGTGCTGAGCCGCGGCAAAGACTCGTACATCAACTTCCTCAAGGCAGGCAGCGGTGTGAAGAATATTCCTGCCAACCGTGCCTATCTGCCATACTCCAGCGCGAGCGGCGCCAAGGAACTGAGCATCGTGTTTGACGAGGAAGGCAGCGAAGCAACGGGCATCGATAATGTGGCAACGGAAAAAGCAGAGCGCATGGGCGTATATAACCTCTCCGGTCAGCGCGTAGCCAAGCCGCAGCACGGCATCTACATCGTGAACGGAAAAAAGGTCTTTATTCCCTAAAATCCAACGATAAGAAGATATGGACAAAAGACAATATCAAACGCCCGAAGTAAAGGTAGTGGTACCCCCAGACCTGATGCTGAGCATCGTTGACGAATCGGCAACCGAAGTGCTCTCGAAGCAGGCCGAATTCGTGGATGAAGAAACGGAGAAAGACGAAACCAGCATCCCTTACCACATCAATAGTATCTGGGATGACGAAGAAGAATAAGTTTTCTCTGAAATACAGATAGCAAATCCCCCCGGCAGTCCTTTGTGGCGGTCGGGGGGATTTTTGCGTTTAAGGGTGCACGGGTGCCACATCGCCTTTGTATAAAGGGCTGGCACCCTCTTCGGAAGGGTGTCACGGGTGCCACAAGGGTGCCACAAAAAAGGGAGACCAACTGGAGACCCACCCCAACCCTCCCTGTTTAGGGAGGGAGTTTGTCATTGGGGTAAGGTTTTCGTTAGCGTTGATAAATTCTCTAGAGAATTTTCTGCAAAGTATCATCAGAAGCCATGCAAAACATCATCGGAAGCGAGAAATTCTCTAGAGAAAATAGAGACCCACCCTATCCCTCCCTGTATAGGGAGGGAATGCTTGTTATTGAGAGGCACCCGTGACACCCTTTCGGAGAGGGTGCCAGCCCTTTATACAAAGGCGATGTGGCACCCGTGCACCCTTAAATCGAAAATTTCGCGCGCACGCGCGAGGATGTTTTTCCGCGAATTATTTGGTAATCTTGTTATTTTTGTATAGTTTTGCAACTGAACGTATATGAACTGACAGTGAAATGCGGGATGTACGAAATGATAAAACGACAAAATGATCAACGAACAGGATATATTGAAAAGGGCGCGACGGCTCATGGGCGATGAGGCCATGGAGCGGATAGCAAAGGCCAGGGTAATTCTCTTTGGCGTGGGAGGCGTGGGCTCTTGGTGCGCGGAGAGTCTGGTGCGCACAGGCATCCGACGGCTGACCATCGTGGATAGTGACCGCGTGGCCCCGTCGAACATCAACCGCCAGCTGATGGCCACGACGGAGACCGTGGGGCGCGTGAAGGTGGAGGCATTGAAGGAGCGGCTACTCACGATTAATCCATACGCTGAAATCACGGCCATTGAGAAAATCTTCACGGAGGCGACGGCCAGCGAATTTCAGTTGGAGGAATACGATTTCGTGATTGATGCCATCGACTCGCTGAGCGACAAGATGCTGCTGATAGAAATGGCTTGCCGCACGCGAGCCAAGCTGTTCTCGTCGATGGGTGCGGCGCTGAAGATGGACCCCACGAGGATTCAGGTGGCAGAGTTCTGGAAAGTGAAGGGCGACCCTTTGGCCCGCGCCCTTCGCAACAAGTTCAAACGGGCAAAGCGGTTCCCGGCGAAGAAGTTCCAATGTGTATTCTCCGACGAACTGCTGACGAACAAAGGTGCGGATGACGGTTCGGAATCCTTATTGTTTAATAAGGTACAGGTGAACGGTTCCATCGCCCACATCACGGCTATCTTTGGCTTTACGTTGGCGGGGTTGGTGATTAAGGATTTGAGCATTCCGGACAAAGACCCTTCAGCACATAGTTGACACTCTCCAGACGGAAACCGTCGGGGAGCAGTACGGTCGGCACATGAATCTGCTTCAGGCAGAAAGTGCGATGACAACGGGTGCAATAGAAATGGGTGTGCTCCTCTTCGTCGTCATCGTCTTCGCAGTCATGGTGGCTGATGTTGTATTTCAATGCCCCGCTGCCGTCATCTACGGCATGGATGAGTCCGTGGAGGAGGAACAGGGTAAGCGTTCGGGAAATGGTGCTTTTATCTACGGTGGGCAACAGCTGCTCCAGCCGTGGCAACGACAACATCTCATCGCCACGGTGCAACTGCTCCAGAATGAGCAGTCGTGTGGCGGTTGGTTTGATGTCGTGATGCTCCAGATCGTGGAGGAAGGATTGTTCGTACATGATGTCGAGTTTAGAGTTTAGAGTGTAGAGTTGAGAGTTATGATTACTGCTGGAGGCAGATTTCTGCATAGATTCGGGCGTGCCCGGAAATCATAACTCTAAACTCTACACTCTCAATTCTACATTAACTAGAATTCCACAAGAATGCGGAACACTTTTGCGGGAGCAGCTGCCCATTGCTTCATGGCCTCGAAGGCGGTGTCGGGCGTGGCTACTGCAGAGATGAGTTCTTCCTTGGGATAGTCGGGATGATGCTGCATATAGTGGATGACGGCACGGAAGTCGGCAGGCTTGGCATTGCGCGAACCGCGGATATCCAACTCCTTCTGCACGAAGAGTTTGGTGATAAACTCCGTCCCGGCCTTGGCATAGCCTATGAAAACCACGCGGCCCGTGAAAGCCACTTCGTTGATGGCCTGATTCTGCGTGAAGGGAGATCCTACGGCTTCGATGACCACATCGGGGCCGAGTCCGCCGGTTATCGCTTCAAGTCGCGCATGGAGATCCTCCTTGGCAGTATTCACAACATAAGTAGCGCCCATCCGCTTGGCCAGCGCCAGTTTATCGTCGTCCAGATCAGTAGCAATCACCGTGGCTCCACGCAGGCTGGCCCTTACGATGGCACCGATACCAATCATGCCGCAACCAATCACCATCACCACATCGATATCGGTCACTTCGGCACGATTGACGGCATGGAAGCCCACGCTCATCGGCTCGATGAGGGCAATCTCCTTCTCCGTGAGTCCTTCGGCGGGGATTATCTTCTGCCAAGGCATGGCATAATATTCGCGCATGGCACCCCAGCGCTGTACGCCGAGCGTCTCGTTGTGTTCACAAGCATTGGCCCTTTCGCGGCGGCACGATGCACATTTGCCGCAGTTGCTGTAAGGATCCACGGTGACCAGCATGCCGGGTTTCAGCACGTCGGGCACTTCATCGCCCACGGCTTCAATGACTGCCGACACCTCATGGCCAGGCACAACGGGCATCTTCACCATCGGGTTCTTTCCCAGAAAAGTGCTGAGATCGGAGCCGCAGAACCCCACATAATTCATCTTCAGGAGCACTTCATTGCTCTTGATCTCCGGTTTTTCCAATTCTACGACGGCCATTTCTTCGAGGCCGGTAATCTGTACTGCTTTCATATTTTTCTTTTTATTCTGACATATTCTTAATATATGGCAAATCCACCAGGCTGCTGAAGCCGTAGAAACGACGTGCATTTTCGCCCAGAAACTTACGCTTCTCCTCATCGGACAACTCCGAGGACTTCACAACGAAATCGTAGGACATGCGGTAGGTGATGGCGGTGATGGTGCGCGGATAGTCGCTACCCCACATCAGTTTGTCGATGCCGCAGATGTCGATGGCCTCACGGATGGCCCTTATCGCACCGGGGAAGGGATAGAATTCGGAATTGAAGAGCCACGTGATGCCGCCGCTCTCAATAAAGACGTGCTCGTTGCGGGCCAATTTTATTTGCTCCTGCCAGCGCTGGGTAGTAGGCATTCCGAAATGACCGATGGCAATCTTCAGCCTCGGACATTCCTGAATAATCTCCTTCATCTCGGCTACGTTGGTATCGCCGTCGGCCAGGTCCACGCTGAAGATGATGCCGCAGTCTTCCATCAGGTGGAACATCTGCATCATCTCGGGCGAGGTCATCAGGATGCGCCTATCCGAAAGCTGCAGCCGATGGGCCGGAATCTTGATGGCACGGAAGCCGTTGCGGATGAGCGATTCGGCCTGACGGATGAAGCCCGGACGGAAATAATCGCACATACCGCAGACCAGGAAGCGGTCGGGCCAACGCTGCTGCACCTCCATGAGATAGTCGTTCTGGATGCCGTCGATAAACTCCTGGGTGACCACGGCTGCCGATACCTGCGCATAGTCCATGTTGGAAAGGAACACTTCGGCCGAATTCCTGCCGTCGATCATAAACGGAGGGAGCATCTGCACTTCCTGATCAAGAAAGAAGGAACGCGAGCGGTTGCCCTCAGAAGTCTTGATTTTCAGATTGTTCCAAGTCGTGTCTTGTTTCAGCCAAAGATGCGAGTGTGCATCGATGATTGGGAAAAAATCTTCACTCTTCATTCTTCACTCTTCACTTTTAAGTGTTTTTCCAGCGCACACGCATTTGGTCGCCGATGATTTCCTGAACCTTCTGTGCCAGCTGGGCATCGAAGGGCTCGTTCACGTAGCCGATATTCTTCAGCACGTTCTTGGGATTGGCCGAAGAGAACAGGGTGGTGGCGATACGCGGATTGAGCGCCGTGCTATACTGGATGGCCAGTTTGTCGATGGGATAGCCCTGACGGTCGCAGTATTCGGTGGCCTTCCGGCAGGCTTCCTTCAACGCTTCGGGAGCGGGATGCCAATCGGGGGCTCCGCGCTGCGAGAGCAGTCCCATGGAGAACGGCGAGGCATTGATGACGCCAACGCCCTGCTGCTCGAAGAAATCCAGATAGTCGAGCAGCATTTCGTCGTTCAGACAATAGTGGCAGAAGGACAGCACGCTTTCCACCGTTCCCGGTTCGGAGTGTTCAATCACCCATTTCAGGTTTTCGGGTTGCAGGTCGGTGATGCCCACATGTCCCACGACTCCCTTTTCACGGAGCTTGACCAAAGCCGGCAAAGTCTCATCGACAATCTTCTGGAGTCCTCCGGGCAGGTCACCCTGAAACTCCACATCGTGTACGTTGATCAGGTCGATGTAGTCGATGTTGAGACGTTCCATACTCTCATAGACACTGGCCGTGACACGCTCGGCAGAATAGTCCCAGAAGTTCTTGCCGTCACGTCCGTAACGTCCCACCTTCGTGGAGAGGTAGTATTTGTCACGCGGAATCTCCTTCAGCGCCTTGCCCAGCACGATTTCGGCCTTCAGATGGCCATAGTAGGGCGATACGTCGATGAAGTTGATGCCATTATCCACTGCCACGTGCACGGCCTCGATGCCTTCGGCCTCGCGGATGTCGTGGAACACGCCACCCAGCGACGAGGCCCCGAAGCCGAGGTTGCTCACGCGCATGCCTGTTTTTCCTATTTCGTTATATACCATATTTATAATGTTTTATAGTTATCAAAAAGACGAATGGGCGAGGGTTTTGTAACTACGGAGCATCAGCGGAACGGAGGCTTTGGAACATCTCTTGGGTTTGCTGAGCCGTCTGGTTCGTGAAATATAGATACTTCCGCTTGATGCTTGAAGCTACTTGGGGCGTATTGCAGTAAGTGGGATAGAGACGGGCCGTCTGGATGCTGTTGATAAGCTGGCGGTCGCCGAAGGCCATCTCATTGTCTTCAGCAAGGACGATGATGCCAATGCGGTTGTCGATATTCACCCAGTTGGAACAGAACTTGCGGAGTTGGCTACCGTCGGAGACAAATTCCCCGTTTTCATAATAGAGCGTCCGCTCGGTTTTCGTGAACGGATCCACGGAAACGGCCACCGTGCCGCCGCGCTCCTGAAGGATGGTATCGTTACCCATCAACTGATATTCCACGATGACACCATTGTGGGCATCGGCGGTAAAGGTGAAATCCTGGGCTACCTTTCCTCCGGCCGCCATCAGTCGGCCGCGAACCTGGAAGGTGCTGTCGGTGGTGGTAAACTGCGGTTTCCCGCTCAGCTGGGTCTGCGCATTGTTGTAACAACCCAGAAAATTGCCCGTGCCTTTATTCTTGTAAGGAACAATAATCTTTGTATCTTCCACCTCGTTTGGCACGATGATACCCGTTGCATTCTTCAGTCCTTCGCTCCAAGAGAAGCAGGCGAAGCGGTCTGCCGACATCGAGCGGACAATCTGCTGCGAAGGGAACGTCTTCGTTCGGGCCATCCGCTGGCAGAAATCATCCCATGTGGAGGCTTTCACCCGGCGTGTTCCGAAATGCCGGTGCATCAGGTAGGTCATCATGACACGATGAGCCGTGACGCCCATGCGGCGCGGACCTATGTCGGGATGCAGCATATAAGAGCCGTCGGAGGTGGTTCGCTGGCGTTTCAGCAGTTGGTCGAGACAGCGCATTTCCAGCAGTAGTGCATCGGAACTTTTCAGCATGGTGGCCATGGCGGCATAGGCTGGGAGCTGGTCGTAGAGGAACATACTCCAGTCGTTGCCGTTGGGCATGGCCAGCTCGCCGTCGGCCAGCGCCAGCTGCACCAGCACCTCGTCCCATACTTCCTGCCAATGGTGGGTCAGTCCGAGAGTTTTCGAAAACAGCTTCGGACTGACAAGCATACTCTCTGCCAGTTCCTGGATGACCACGTTCTGATAAGAGGTATGGAAGTAGTTATGGTTCTGCAGGGTGAAATCGGGGAAGAGATTGGTGCCCACGTAGAGCGTATGGGTGCTGTCGGCATCCACCGTGTAGCAGTTGAATGCCAGCCGTTCCATCTGCTCTTGCCACTGGCGGGCATGCGGATGACGGGGATAGAAAGTAGCAGCCACGGCCAGCACATTGGTGTCCCAGCCGTTTTCCTCGGCTTTCGTATCGCCCTGATAGCCAGTCAGCACACGGCGCGAGAGGGCATTGTCGGCCTCGGCTTCTATCAGACGTCTCACGTGTTCATTGTGTTCTTCGCCTAAGAAGCGGGCTGCCATAGCCACGGAATAGGCCCACAGGCTGCTCTCCCATTGCCAATGGTCGCCCATCGAGCCCCAATATTTCCCGTCGGTACATTTCATTCCCTGATTGGCACGATGAGTGGCCGCGGCATAGCGCAATGCTTTCAATGACATTTCGCGGAGTGATTTGTCTTTCTTGTCGTGCTGCCAGACGAAGGCACAGACCATGGCCAGGTCGGCATTGGTTCGCACGCCGTCCTCGGTGCTGCGTCCGGCATCCTTGGCCTTGAAATAACCCACGGCCCTGTCGTCACCATCCGTGCCGGCTTCGGTATAGATGCTTCGGGCATACGTCATAAACTGGCGTAGCGACTGAAGACACTGCTGCCGGATGTCGCGGTCGTCCTTTTCTGAGGCCGAAATGGTTAGGCTTGCGCACAAAAACAAAAGAATCAGACAAAAAAATTTCATGTTTTGACTTTTTGTTTGCAAAGATAAAAAGATTTCCGTATTTTTGCAAAAAAATAAATCTTTATGAAAAAACTACTTATCATGACGGGCTGTCTGCTGATGGCCGCAGGAGGCTTTGGACAGACATTCACGGAATGGCAGAATGCTTATGTGAATCAAGTGAATCGCTTGGAAAACCATGCCAGTTATAAAACTGACGAAATGAAATTGTCGCTCGACGGGCAGTGGAAATTCAAATGGGTGGAGCATGCGGACCAACGGCCTACCGACTTTTTCAAGAACGATTATAATGATTCCGGCTGGGGAACGATGGACGTTCCCGGGATGTGGGAACTGAAAGGATACGGCGATCCTGAATACGTGAATATAGGTTTTGCCTGGCGTGGCCATTTTGACCCCATTACCAAGGAAGAGGCTGAGGCTAATCTGGAAACGGGAAACATTCGCGTGCCGGTGAAAGACAACCACGTGGGTTCATATCGCCGGGTTATTGAATTGCCCTCCAGCTGGAACGGCAAGCAGGTGATAGCCCATTTCGGAAGTGTCACATCCTGTATCTATCTATGGGTAAACGGACAGTTCGTGGGTTATTCGGAAGATTCCAAGACGGCAGTCGAGTTCGACATTACGCCGTATGTCAAGAAAGGCCGAAACCTTATTGCTTTCCAGGTGTTCCGCTGGAGTGACGGCTCTTGGTGTGAAGACCAGGAC
Organism: uncultured Prevotellaceae bacterium; assembly: GCA_900314655.1. Taxonomy (GTDB): domain Bacteria; phylum Bacteroidota; class Bacteroidia; order Bacteroidales; family Bacteroidaceae; genus Prevotella. The sequence continues at coordinate 103,442 of OMWC01000011.1, forward strand.
TTCTGGCGTCTCTCCGGTGTTGCCCGCGAGAGTTATCTCTATGCCCGCAGCAAAGAAAACCATCTGGATGACTTCCGCATCGAGACCACACTGACCAACAACTATCAGGACGGCATCCTGGTTGTGTCGCCAAAGATTATCGGCAATCCTAACCTACAGATATCTCTCTTCGATGCAAAGGGGGTGAAAGTGGGCGAACGCAGAGGAGACACCATCATGGTGAAGAATTGCCACAAGTGGTCGGCCGAACAGCCTTATCTCTATAACTTGGTGGCTGTTTGCTCTGAGATGAAAATGTTGGCCGGACGGATGAGAGTCATCCCCGTGCAGACTATCTATCAGAAGGTGGGCTTCCGCTCCGTGGAAATCAAGGACGCCCAGCTGTTGGTCAACGGACAGCCCGTGCTGATCAAGGGTGCAGACCGTCATGAGATGGATCCCGACGGCGGCTATGTGGTTTCTCGTGAGCGCATGATTCAGGATATCCAATTGATGAAGCGCTTCAACATCAATGCCGTGCGTACCAGCCACTACCCCGATGACCCCATTTGGTACGACCTTTGTGACGAATACGGCATCTATCTGGTAGCAGAAGCTAATCAGGAAAGCCACGGTTTCGGCTATCATCCGGAGAAGGCTCCTACCTACACCCGTCTTTTCGGTCCGCAGATTCTGGAGCGTAACCAGCATAACGTACAGGTCAACTACAACCATCCTTCGGTGATTATCTGGAGTATGGGCAATGAGACTATCAACAGCGACAACTTTACGGCAGCCTATCAATGGATTAAGAGTCAGGACGGTCAGCGCCCGGTTCAGTTTGAACAGGCCAGAACTGGTGACAACACGGATATCTTCTGTCCGATGTATCTATCGCAGGATGGTTGTAAGAAATATGCCACAGACCCATCAACCAGCAAGCCGCTTATCCAGTGTGAGTATTCCCACGCCATGGGTAACTCTTCCGGTGGTTTCAAGGAGTATTGGGAGCTGGCACGCAAGTATCCCAAATTCCAAGGCGGCTTCATCTGGGATTTTGTAGATCAAGCCTTGCATAAGAAGGATGGCTCCTATGCCTATGGAGGCGACTATAACAGTTACGACCCTTCCGACAATAACTTCAACTGCAACGGACTGGTTTCTCCAGACCGTGTACCCAATCCGCAACTCTTTGAAGTGGGTTATTTCTATCAGAATATTTGGACAAACCTTGACGGAAACCGTATCACGGTGAAGAACGAGAACTTCTTCAGGGCATTAGACTATGTGACACTCGTGTGGACTTTGCTTGCTGATGGTAAGGAAGTGAAGCGCGGTGAAATATCCAATCTCAACATCGCCCCTCAGCAGACAGGGTCCTTCACACTCCCAATCGACCCGAATCAAACCGAATATCAGGGGCATGAGTTGCTGCTGAACGTGGATTATCGTTTGAAAGCAGACGAGCCTTTGATGCGAAAAGATATGGTTGTTGCCTATCAGCAGTTCCAACTTTCTGAATACCAGGCAAGTCCCACCGTGGAAACAAAAGGCAAGAGCCTCAAAGTAAAAGACCACAAGTCGAAGAATCTGATTACCGTCAGTTGTAAAGGTGTACGCGTTGCTTTTGACAAGACCACAGGACTTCTGGCTGGTTATGAGGTGAACGGTGTGAACATGCTGGGCGATAAAGGTACTATCAAGCCTAACTTCTGGCGTGCGGTGACCGACAATGATATGGGATCGCGCATCAATAAGAAGTATAACGTTTGGAGAAATCCGACTCTGAAACTCACCTCTCTCAACAAGAAGAAAGGTAAGACTGATGAGGGTGAGCCTTGTGCTACCGTGGTGGCCAGTTACAAGATTCCCGAAGTGAAGGCCAAGCTAAAGATGATCTATTCGATAACATCTCAGGGAAAGATGATCGTACAGATGCAGATGGATGCCGACAAGAAGCCTGAGATTACCAATATGCTGCGCTTTGGTGTCGTGTTGCAAATGCCTTTCCGGATGGACATTAGCGAGTATTATGGCCGTGGTCCTGTGGAAAACTATGCCGACCGTAAGGAATCCCAGCGCATCGGCATCTATCGCCAGACTGCCGACCAGCAGTTCTATCCCTATATTCGTCCGCAAGAGACGGGAACCAAGACGGATATGCGCTGGTGGAAACAGACCAACGAAAGAGGGCAGGGACTGCGCGTGACCAGCCTCGACGAATTCTGTGCATCGGCTCTTCACTACACGGTGGAAGACCTGGATGACGGAGACGAGAAAGAACAGCGCCATATCCAGAACGTTCCCGGTTCAAAGTTCACGAATCTTTATCTTGACAAGGAGCATGCCGGCGTAGGCGGTGTGGATAGTTGGAGCGGATGGGCCGAGGCTCTGCCAGAATATCGGGTGAAGTATGAAGACAAAGAGTTCGAATTTGTTCTGACTCCCACCAAATAATCAGCGATATGAGAAAGATCCTTTTTGCCCTCAGTCTTTCATTTTTCACGCTTGGCGTTCATGCCGGTGATATCTATGTGAAGGAAAACGGTTCTGTGGCCGAGGCTCTGAAGCAGGCCCGCGAATGGCGGCGCCTAAACAGTCCGCAAGCGGCGGGCGGCATCCGCATCCATCTGGCCGATGCCGTCTATCCGTTGCAGAAGCCGTTATTTATCCGCCCCGAGGATAGCGGCACAAAGGATTCGCCCACCATCATCATGGGTGGCACACTCTCTGGTGGCATCGCCGTTGGCGGATGGAAACGTGAAGGCAAACTGTGGGTGGCTGAGGCTCCCCGCGACGGCAACCGCATTGTCTATACCCGTCAGCTCTGGGTGAACGGCAGGAAGGCCCAGCTGGCCCGTGGTCCATTTGTCCGTCTTACTGATTTCGACAAAGAAGCCAAGACCATCACACTACCTGTCTCCCTCTCTGCGGGAGAGGATTGGGGAGGGGCCGAACTGTTTCTGCTCCAGCGATGGGCCATTGCCATTCTCCGCATCAAGTCTGTCACGGGGATAAACGGGCAGACCGTTCTCTCATTCCATGAACCGGAGAGCGAGCTGGAGTTCTCGCATCCCTGGCCGCAGCCTGTCATCAACGGCGAGAAAGGCAGCAGTGCCGCTTTCCTGCAAAACAGCCGTTTGCTGCTTGATGAGCCCGGCGAGTTCTGGCAGGAATATCCCAGCGGGCGGATTTATTATTATCCTCGCACTGAAGATGAAGGGCGTTGTGACACAGTCACAACATACCTTAAATGCGATGCGATTGTTCCGCATCTTTCCACGCTCGTGGAATTTGCCGGCACCGAAGACCGCAGCGTTTCCTATATCCGTTTCGAGAACACCCGTTTCGAACATGCTTCCTGGCTGACACCTTCTGAGCAAGGCCATGTCACCCTGCAAGGAGGCTTCCCCCTTATCGATGCTTATAAACTCCAAGAACCAGGACTGTTCCACAAGGCATCACTCGAAAACCAGGCATGGGTGAGCCGTCCGGAGGCTGCCGTCAAGGCCCGTTTTGCCCACAACATCTCATTCAGCCAGTGTGCTTTTAGTCATCTGGCTGCTACCGGTCTCGACTTGGAACAGCGCGTGAGCGTCTCCACCATCGACGGCTGCCAGTTTGAAGACATCGGCGGCACGGCCATCATGGCAGGGCCTTTTGGCGAAGGAGGTTTCGAGACGCATATTCCTTACCTCGGTAACCTGCTCTGCGACAGCATCGAAATCAGGCGCTGCCGTATCCACGATGCCACCAACGAAGACTGGGGGGCCGTTGCCATTGGAGCAGGCTATGTAAGGAACACCAAGATAGTACAAAACGAAGTTTCTCACGTCAATTATTCAGGAATCTGTGTTGGTTGGGGCTGGACGCCCCTTGAGAGCGGTATGCGCAACAACCACATTGAGAACAACGTGGTCAGCGACTATGCCCGCCACCTCTATGATGCCGGCGGCATCTATACGCTCTCCTATCAGCCGGGTTCCTCCATCAGCGGCAACCGCATCGGTGCGCCCCACAAGGCTCCATACGCCACCAACGACCGCGCCTTTGCCATCTACTTCGACGAGGCCACCAATGGTTTCACGGTAGAAAACAACCTGATGGACCCCGAGAGCATTGGCTGGAATCAGCCTGGCTCGGACATGAAGCTGAGAAACAACCATAAATAAATGATACAAACAAACTACCATCTTTTCGACTTCCTCGATTTCGACGAGGAACTGAAACAAGACAAATCTCTATGGAAGGCGTATGCCCCTACCGCAGTCTATGAACATGAGGGCGACATCTGCATCGACATTCCCTTCCAGAGGCAGATAAAGGCCAACGATATGGCCCCCGATACAACTGTCGGGCAAAAGACTCATACCCTCATCATCCGCTATTACGAGCCGATGATTATCCGCATTTTTGCAGATTTCTCAGATTCTCAAGGTCATTCTGATTGCTCCGAGAACTCCGAGATGCTCCAATTCAGCGAACGCGTCCTGAGGAAACCTCTCCGTATCGAGCAGACCGCCGACGGCTATCTGCTGAAAACTCCCGAAGGTCTCACTCGTGCATTCATCAATATGGCCCAGGCTCCCATCGACCATTGGAGCGACCTGCAACCTGCTCCGCAGCCTACCATAGATATCCGCTTCTACCCAGAAGGTGACACCCATAAGGAGATTGCCTTGGCCGCCTACGACCATTTCTCCCCGCCACGCTATGATGCCCTCCCCGTCGGTTTTGTCGAGAACGAATCCAAGCCGTCTGTCGGCCTGCTCTCTTTTGCCTGCCGCGCCGACGAATGCTTCTGCGGCACTGGCGAACGTTTCAAGAAAATGGATCTCAGCGGACAGTCGTTCTATCTGAAGAACCAAGACGGACAGGGCGTGAACAACAGCCGCACCTACAAGAACATACCGTTCTATATCTCCAGCCGCATGTATGGCTGTTTCTATCATACCACGGCACACGCCAAACTCGACCTTGCCGCCCACAGCACACGCTCGGTGCAGTTTCTTAACGAACAGCCCGAGGTGGATGCTTTCCTGATTGGCGGCCAGTCGGTAGAGGAAATCCTTCGTGGCTACCGCGACCTGACAGGCTACCCGTCGATGCCGCCGCTCTGGAGCTTCGGCGTGTGGATGAGTCGTATGACCTACTTCTCTGCCGACGAGGTGAATGCCATCTGCGACCGGCTTCGTCAGGAGCATTATCCCTGCGACGTCATTCATCTCGACACGGGATGGTTCAAGACCGACTGGCTCTGCGAATGGAAATTCAACGAGGAGCGCTTCCCCAATCCTCCCGCCTTTATCAAAGGGCTCAAGGATAAAGGTTTCCGCGTCTCGCTCTGGCAGTTGCCCTACGTGGCCGAAGGAGCCGAACAGATTACGGAGGCCCGCGAGAATGACTACATCGGACCGCTCACGAAGAAACAGGAATCCGAGGGTTCCAACTTCTCCACGCTCGACTATGCCGGCACTATCGACTTCACTTACGACAAGGCCACCGAGTGGTACAAGGGATTGCTGCGCCGATTGCTCCAGATGGGTGTGAAGTGCATCAAGACCGATTTCGGCGAGAACATCCACATGGATGCCAAATACAAGAACATGTCGCCCGAGCTGCTCAACAATCTCTATGCGCTGCTCTATCAGAAAGCAGCATACGAGGTGACGGAGGAAGTGACGGGCGACGGCATTGTATGGGCACGTGCTGCCTGGGCCGGTTGTCAGCGCTATCCGCTCCATTGGGGCGGCGACAGTTGTTCTTCGTGGGACGGCATGGCGGGCTCACTGAAGGGAGGACTCCACTTCGGACTCTCGGGCTTTGCCTTCTGGAGTCATGACGTGCCGGGATTCCACACATTGCCCAACTTCATGAACGGCATTGTGCAGGATGATGTCTATGTGCGCTGGACGCAGTTCGGAGTCTTCAGCAGCCATATCCGCTACCACGGCACCAACAAGCGCGAGCCCTGGCATTATCCCAGGATTGCCGACATCGTGAAGAAATGGTGGAACCTGCGCTATGCGCTCATTCCGTATATACTTCAGGAAAGCCTCATCGCCACCGAGACGGGTCACTCCGTCATCGAGGCGCTCATCTTCCAGCATCCAGAGGATAAGACCTGCTGGCATATCGACGACCAGTATTATTTCGGCCATGATTTCCTCGTCTGTCCTGTCATGAACAGCGAGAACAGCCGCGATGTCTATCTGCCGGCTTCCGATTCTCCGTGGGTCAATTTCTTCACGGGCGAACGCTATCAGGGCGGCCAATGGCTCCACCTGAAGGACATTCCGCTCGAAGAGATGCCCGTCTTTGTACGCGAAGGTGTTCAGATTCCGATGTATCCCGAACACGTGGAATGCACCGACGAGATGGACCTCGAAAAGACCGTTATCCTCAACATCGACCAGAACTTCAAAGGCTATAAGATATGAACACCTGGAAACCGAATCTCGAAGAAACCAAACGCCACTACATCGACTGGTGGAATCATAAGGGTATTATATTAAATATGTGGGAGCACTTCCAGGAAGGTGTCACCCCCCATGCCGACATCCCGGCCCCACCGGCTCCGAAAGACCTGAACCAACGGTGGTTCGACCCGCAATGGCGTGCAGAATATCTCGACTGGTATGTGGCCCATTCTTCATTGATGGCCGATATGCTGCCTGTGGCTAACACCCAGCTGGGACCTGGTTCCTTGGCTGCCATCCTGGGCGGTGTCTTCGAGGGTGGCGAGGATACCATCTGGATACATCCCGATCCCAACTACACCGACGACATCCATTTCGACGAGAACCATCCCAACTGGCTGCTCCACAAACAACTGCTGAAAGCCTGCAAGGAAAAGGCACAGGGCCACTACTATGTAGGCATGCCCGACCTAATGGAAGGCCTCGATGTGCTGGCGGCCATGAAAGGCACCGACAAGGTGCTTCTCGACACGGTGATGCAGCCTGAAGTGCTGGAACACCAGATGCAGCAGATTAACGACATCTATTTCCGAGTGTTCGACGAACTCTACGACATCATCCGCGAGGGCGACGAGATGGCCTTCTGCTATTTCTCGTCGTGGGCACCGGGCAAGATGTCGAAACTGCAAAGCGACATCTCGACCATGATTTCCGAGGACGACTATCGCCGGTTCGTACAGCCGTTCATCCGCGAGCAATGCCAAAAGATAGACTACACGCTCTATCATCTCGACGGCGTGGGAGCCATGCACCATCTGCCCGCCCTGCTCGAAATCAAGGAACTCAATGCCATACAGTGGACTCCCGGCGTAGGACAGCCGCAGGGCGGTTCCTCCAAATGGTACGATCTCTACCGCCAGATTCTTGAGGGCGGCAAGAGCATCATGGCCTGCTGGGTGACGCTCGACGAACTCCGTCCGCTGCTCGACAATATCGGCGGCGACGGTGTGCACCTCGAAATGGACTTCCACAACGAGCAGGAGGTGGAACAGGCCATGAAGATCATCGATGATTTCCAAAGGTCAAGCCCCTCTCCAGTTCTCCCAAAAGAAGAGGGAATGAAGAGCCCTGAGGCCCGCGTTCAGGCCATCATCGAGAAGGTGGAAAGAGAAGTCCAGTATGCTGCTGTGTCACCGCAGCAAAAACCGCTTCTCGCCGATGCCGCCTCCCATCGCGTTCTCGTGCTCGACGGTGCTATGGGCACCATGATTCAGCGCTACCAGCTCCGCGAAGAAGATTTCCGCGGATACCGTTTTGCCCGCCATCCGCAAACGCTCACGGGCTGCAACGACCTGCTCAGCATGACCTGCCCCGTCGTCATCCGCGATATTCATCGCCGCTACTTAGAGGCAGGAGCCGACCTCATTGAAACCAACACCTTCAATGCACAGCGCATCTCACTGGCCGGCTATGGACTGCAGGACCATGTGCGCGACATCAATCTCGCTGCCTGCCAACTGGCCCGCGAGGCTGCCGATGCTTTCACCACGGACGATAAGCCCCGCTATGTCTTGGGCAGCATCGGTCCTACCGACAAGACCTCGAGCATGAGTACGGGCAAAGAGCCCGCCCTCGACAAGAATACGCTGAAAGAAGCTTATCGCGAACAAATAGATGCGCTTATCGACGGCGGCGTGGATGCCCTGCTCATCGAAACCATTTTCGACGTGGAGAATGCCCGCCAGGCTATCGAAGCCGCCCAAGAGACGATGCGGCAGAAGGGGAAAGAACTCCCCGTCATGCTCAGTTTCTCGGTCAGCACTCCTGATGGTCACAATATGCTCGGCCAGAGCATATTCGATTTCCTCGACTCGCTCAGTCCTGTATGTGGTCATGCCATGACCACTCTATTCTCCGTAGGCATCAACTGCTATGCTGATGCTGCTGAAATGCTGCCGCTGCTACAGCAGCTTGGCTCACGCTATTCCTGCCGGATTTCGGCTTATCCCAATGCCGGAATGCCCGACGGGAAAGGCTGCTACAATAAAACGCCCGAACAGCATCAGCGTGATCTTTGGCCTCTGCTCGACGGTCATGTGGTGGATATCCTCGGTGGCTGTTGCGGCACCACCGACCAGTATATTGCGAAGATTGCAGAATTGGTGCAGCCAGCGGAAGGGTGCTTTGTGAGTCCGAGAAAAGAAAACCAAAGACCCACCCCAGCCCTCCCTATAAGGGAGGGAGCAAATACTCTTGCAACAGAAAGCCCATCTGAATCTAATAGTAATACCCCCCTCCCTCATAGGGAGGGCAAGGGAGGGTCTCCTGGTGGGTCTGTTTCCTCATCTATCATTTCCGGCAATGCTGCCGAATGTGCTGCTGCCACCAAGGCGGCCTTAGCCGAAGGAGCGCAGCCGCAAGACATTATCAACGGGCAGATGATCAGCGCCATGTCGGAGGTTGGTCAGCGATTCCAGGACGGTAAGGCTTTCGTGCCGCAGCTGCTGATGGCAGGTCGCGCCATGAAGGCCGGACTCGAAGTGCTGAAGCCACTGATGGCCGGACAAGCCTCCAGCAGCATCGGCAAGGTGGTCATCGGAACCGTGAAAGGCGACCTCCACGACATCGGCAAGAACCTCGTGGCCTCCATGCTCGAAGGCTGTGGTTTCGAAGTCGTCAATATCGGCATCGATGTCTCGGCCGACAAGTTCATCGAGGAAGTAAAGAAACACGAACCCGACATCCTCTGCATGTCGGCCCTTCTCACCACCACGATGGGCTATATGAAAGAAGTCATCGACGCGCTCGAGAAAGCCGGTATCCGCCAGCGTGTGAAGGTCATGGTGGGCGGTGCTCCCGTCAGTCAGGGCTTTGCCGACGAGATTGGTGCCGACGGCTATAGCGACAATGCCAATACAGCCGTACAGGTGGCTAAGCAACTATTGGGTGTTAGGTGATGGGTGATAAATGACTCTTTACCCCCAAACTCTCAAAATCTTTACTTTAACAGATTCTTCACTCTTCAATCTTCACTAAAATATGATTCACGCAAAATTCCTCGGTTCCCTCGATTGGGTCATTCTGATCACCTATTTCGTCATCCTGCTGGCCATCGGCATTTGGGCAAGCACCAAGCGCAAGAAAGGTTCGTCGCTATTCCTGGCCGAACACTCGCTCCGCTGGCATCACATCGGCTTTTCCATGTGGGGCACCAACGTGGGACCCTCCATGCTGATAGCCTCGGCTTCGGCAGGTTTCACCACGGGTATCGTCTCGGGCAACTATGCCTGGTATGCCTTCGTGTTCATCTTCCTGCTGGCGTTTGTCTTTGCACCACGCTATCTGGGCAGCAACGTGAGCACGCTGCCTGAATTCATGGGACTGCGCTTCGGACAGCAGACGCGCAACATCCTGGCATGGTACACCATCGTCACGGTGCTCATCTCGTGGCTCGCCCTGACGCTCTTTGCCGGTGGCATCCTTATCCGTCAGGTGTTCGGCATCCCCATGTGGGCATCGGCCTGCATCCTGCTGGCCATCTCTGCCTTCTTCACCATGCTCGGCGGACTGAAGGCCGTGGCCTACACCAACGTCTATCAGATGATCCTGCTCATCGTCGTTTCGGCCACGCTCACCATTGTGGGACTCTCAAAAGTGGGCGGCATCAGCGGACTCACCGCTGCCGTGCCGTCAAACTATTGGAACCTCTTCCAGCCCAACGATGATCCCGCCTTCCCCTGGCTACCTATCCTGCTGGGCTACCCCATCATGGGCGTGTGGTTCTGGTGTACTGACCAAAGCATGGTGCAGCCCGTGCTGGCTGCCAAGAACCTCAACGAAGGACAGAAGGGAGCCAACTTCACCGGCTGGCTGAAGATTCTCGACGTAGCCCTGTATATCCTGCCCGGTATCATCTGCCTGGCGCTCTATCCCGGCCTGAAGAATCCCGATGAGGCCTATATGACGATGGTTACCAACCTCTTCCCCATGGGAATGGTCGGGCTGGTGCTCGCCGTGCTCACGGCCGCCCTGGTCTCTACTATCGGTTCGGCGCTCAACGCCCTTTCCACGGTGTTCACTATGGACATCTACGTGAAGAACCACCCCAAGGCCACTCCCGAGCAGCTCATCCGTGTAGGCCAGCAGGTCACCATCATGGGAGCCATCCTCTCGGTGCTTATCTGTATTGCCATCGACAGCATCAAGGGGCTCAACCTCTTCAACATTTTCCAGTCCGTCTTGGGATTCATTGCTCCGCCTATGTCGGCCGTCTTCCTTTTCGGCGTATTCTGGAAGCGCTGCACTACGCGGGCCGCCAACATGGCCCTCACCTGGGGCACCGTGTTCAGCATCGGCACCGGCATTCTCTACCTCTTCGTGCTCAACGGTGCTTCCTTCTGGCCCCATTTCATGATGCTCTCCTTCTGGATATTCGTCATCATCGCCGCGGCCATGGTCATCGTCTCACTCCTCGACAAGAGCGAGCAGCAAGTGTCCTATATGCAGAAACTCGTGGAACCCGCCTCACGCGGCGTGAAGACGGCCTGGGCCCTGCTCATCATTGTGATGATAGCCCTCTACGTCTTCTTCAACGGCCATTGAGCAGTTGATATTTGGTTTGCGAGTGATGGGAAATCGGGGAGCGTGAAAACTTGTGCAGAATTTGTGTCGGTGATTTGCACTTTTTGTGCAAGGCCTTTGCACAATTTGTGCGGATGCGTTGCACAAAGTGTGCAGATGGGTTGCACAACTTGTGCGCATCATCTGCACAGATTCTGCACTCCTTAGGATGCTTGCTATTTGCCCAGGAAATTCGAGTCGAGATATTGCTGGAAGGCTTCTTTATACATATCTCCGATGGGGAGATAGGTGTCGGCATCCATGATGATGCGGTTTTTGTTAACCTCCTGAATCTTGTGGAGGTTGACGATATAGGAACGGTGGATGCGCATGAAGTTCTCAGGTTGCCTCATCCCCGATGTTTGGTCGCCTACCCGTAGCCTTTCTTCCATCTTCTTCATGGAGAGCAGGGTGACGATGGGCTTGGCCTCTCCCTCGAGATAGATTTTCAGATATTCGCTCATGCCTTCCACGTAGCGGATGTCGGCAATGTTGATCTTTACCATGCGATAGTCGGTCTTGACGAAGAGGGTGTCTGGCTTGGTGTTGGGTGTTAGGTATTGGGTGTTGGTGGATACATTTTCCATCCTTTCTTTGATACGATTGGCGGCACGGCGGAAATCGTCGAGTCCGAAGGGTTTCAGGAGATAATCTACGGCATTGACCCGGAATCCCTCCACGGCATATTCGCTATAGGCCGTGGTGAAGACGATGAGCGGCGGTGCCTGCAGCGACTTGATGAAATCCATGCCGTTGAGATCGGGCATATTAATGTCGCAGAAGATGGCATCAACGGCTTCTTCTGCCAGAAACTTCCGTGCTTCCAAGGCACTCTGGCATTGGGCAGCGAGTTCGAGGAAAGGAACCCGCTGGATATAGGTCACGAGTTGCCGCAGGGCAAGCGGCTCGTCGTCGATGGCAAGACAGCGTATCATGCGAGCGGTATTACAAGTTCTACGTTATAGGTATCAGGTTCGTCCTGTATATTGAGTGTATAGTTCTCTCCATAGATGAGGTTTAACCGTTGTTTTACATTTGTGAGTCCCACGCCGCCCCGCTCCTCGTTAGGCTTGTCGGCCTTGCTGTTGTGGCATTCGAAGTAGAGGCTGCTGCCTTTGACGGCGGCCTTGACGTGAATGAAAGAGTCGCGCTGGTAGCTGATGCCGTGCTTGAAGGCGTTTTCGATAAACGTGATGAGCATCAGCGGCGGCAGTTCATAGTCGGGTGTCTCGGTGGGCAAATCAACCTTCACCTCCACTTTATCCGTATAGCGCATGCGCATCAACGTCACGTAATGGCGGATGAATTCGAACTCACGCGAGAGGGGCACTCCTTTCTTATCGCCCTCATAGAGCACGAAACGCATCATCTTCGACAGTTCGAGGATGGTATCCTTGGCTTGCTCGGGATCAATATCTACCAGGGCGTGGATATTGTTGAGGGTATTCATGAAGAAGTGGGGATTGATCTGATACTTCAGGTACTCCAGTTGCTGCTCCAGGTTTTCCTTCTCCAAGACCATCAGCTGCTTGGCATCATGGCGCGACTTGAAATAGTATTTCACGCCGAGGTTCATGCCCAGCATCAATAGCAGGATAATCAGCGCCACGATGTCGTGCTCGCCCATAAAGGCCGGAGGCTTAGGCCCCATCCTGTCTTCAGGTCCTCCGAATCGCTCGCCATGGGGAGGCATCGGTTTATTTCCTAATTCCCCGTGGAGTGGCATCGGGCCGTTATCCATCTCTCCTTCGTGGGGAGGTCTTCCGAAGTCATCCCCAAAAGGAGGATTTTGGGAGGCTTCCATTGAAGGGTGATTCATAGGGGCTGGCCGATTGCCTCCCTGTGGTCTGTGGGAGCATTGGAAGACGATGAACAGGCCGGTTATCACGGCTACTGAACAGAGATACAACGCCCGTTTGTGCTTATAGACCAGGAGGGGAGCCAGGAAGAAGTTGTGAATGAGGAAAATCAGGAGAAAGATGGCAAACTGCCGCCAAATCATGAACAGCTCGTCCCAGTTGAAAGCGTAGTCAGCATCGTTGACCGTACGGATATAGAGACTGAGCACCGGCACTGCGAAGAGCATGCCCCACAGTGCCAGGTATGTCAGGTTCTCATATCTTCGTTGTTCTTGCATCCATTTCATATAACGCAAGGATTACTTGTTTATTGTAATCATTACCAACGTCCACCGGGCATTCCGCCACCCATCATTCCGCCGCCCATACCGCTGCTAATCGTGTTGGAGGCCGTCACGCTAACCGAACTGCTGCCCGTTGTCAGCGTATAGCTGCTGCCGCTCGTCAGGTCGGGCGTACTGATGATGATGGTATTGTTGCCGCTGTAGGAGATGGGAGGCATCGTGAAGGTGTAGAGCGTCTTGCTGCTACCCGTCACTGAAATGCTGCTGTTGGCAGAGAGCGAGCCTGAAGCGGTGATGATTCCCTGAGAGGTGCTGCCCAGATTGCCATCCACTCGTCCGCCGATGGCAAAGATATAACCGCCGGAGATATAGAGTTTCTTCTGCTCGTTGATGTCGATACCAGCCTCAGCGCCATTGGCTCCGCAGGCAATGATGGTGCCACCCTTCAGATACATGTTGCCATTGGCATCGATGGCATCATTGTTGGTGCCCACGGCCACGGTCGTTCCGCCGCTGATAGTCATGTCGCCAGTAGAGTTGATGGCATCGTCGTGCGCATAGATCAGTACGGTTCCTCCGGTAATGTCGAGTGTTCCCTTGCTCTCCACGCCCTCGGCATTGTTGCCGCTGGTGCGGATCATGATGTCGCCGCCTGTAATCTTCAGCACGCCATAGGTCACCGTGGGCGATACCATGTCATCCTTATAGCCAATCTTCATGCCTTTCGGCGAAGAGGTGTAAACGCTGGGCAGGTTGTCGGTATTGCCCGTGTAGTTGTGGCTTTCGGTCGTTCCGTTGCTGTAATAGAGTCCGCCCTCGGTGATGATGCGGATTTTTCCGCCCGTGATATATGCTTCGAGATCGGCTTTCACGCCCTTGCCGCCGCTGCCCGTGGCCTTGGCATAGAGTTCGCCGCCGTTCATATAGAACACGGCATCACAGCCGATGCCTGCTGCGGCCTTGGTGTCGCCACCGTAGGTGAGTGTCTCATCGACCTCCCATGTGCCGTTGCCGGTGGCGATGACGGTGGTTCGTCCGCCATTGATGGTCACGTCGGCATCACCGTTGATGGCCTTTCCGCCAGCGGCAGACACCTCCACATTGATGATACCGCCATTGATAAACATATCGTCGCCGGCCTTGATACCGTTGTTTGCCGTGGAGTTGACATAGAGATTCACGCCTTTGTCGATGACGATGTTGCTCTTGCCGTGGATGCCGTTCTTATAGGTGCCATACACTTCCAGCGAGCCGTCACCGCTGATGAGCAGTTTCCCCTTGCTGAAGATGGTGCCCTTATGGTCTTCGGTCGTGCCGTCTTTCACCTTGTTGGTGCCATTGACTACCAGATAGGCATTGCCTTTGCTCTCCAGGTCGATGGCTGTCGTAGAGGTGCTGGTGATGTCGGCATTGTTGAGAGTGAGGCAGAAGTTGGTGTTTCCGTTGATAATGAGCGAACCGTTGGCCGTTGTTCCGGTCACCACATAGTTGACGCCTTCCGTGCTGCCGTGGTTGGCCGTCACGTTATTCCCTTCAACCGTAATGGTCACACCGTCAACAGCGGGGTCTTTCGGATTCGTCATATCGATATTGACCGTCTTGGAGAAAGTGTTGGCACTGGGAGCGTCACTGGCCTCGGGATACTGTGCTGCGACGGTGGATTCCGGTTCTGCCGTGGTCTTGTCGATGGCTACCGTGAAAGAATTCATCCCGGCATAGGCAGAGGAGGAAGAACTTGAGCTTGAAGAACTTACGCTGCTGCTGCCGTCGATGACGGTATAGCTGTAATCGTCTGCGCTCAGCGGATCATCCGAAGAGCAGGCTGTTGCCAAAGTCATCATCGTCATGGCTGCCATGAGCATGATGGTCATCCTTGTTTTTTTCATATCCGTTACGTTTAAAATGTTTATACCTTGATTAGATGATGCAAAAGTATGACGAAAAAGCCAGTCCGTGAAAAATATTCAGCGAACTGGCTTTTTTATTCAGTGAAAACAGAATACTGCTATCCGTCAGCACCCATCACCTATCATGCTACACCCGATTCTTTCAGCAACAGGCGGCACTGTTCCAAGAGGTCGTTAAGCTCGCTGATGGTCTCGGCACGCAACATTTGGATGCGCATCTGGCGGAAATTGGGAATACCCTTGAAGATAGGCGAGGCTGCCAAGTGGCGGCGGGTATGGAGTATGGCACGCAGTTCGTTGCGCGGATCATCTTCCCCGCGTTCCTTTTTAATATGTGCAAGGTTTATCTGGAGCTGTTCTTTCAAGATATCAATTTTATCATCAAGCGTCAATACTCCCCTCCCTACGGGGGAGGGGCTGGGGGAGAGGCTTTCCCTAATCTCCTTGAATATCCATGGACGACCGAAGGTGGCGCGACCAATCATCACGGCATCCACACAGTAGCGCTCAAAAGCCAGGCGGGCTTCTTCGGGCGTGGTGATATCACCGTTGCCGATAATGGGAATATGGATGTGTGGGTTACGCTTCACTTCTCCTATCAATGTCCAGTCGGCCTGTCCGGTGTACATCTGGCTGCGGGTACGTCCGTGGATAGTGAGCGCCTGAATGCCACAGTCCTGCAGTTGTTCGGCCAACGTGGTGATGATGAGTTGCTCCTGATTCCAGCCTAAGCGGGTTTTCACCGTGACGGGTGTGTTGACGGCCTTGACCACTTCGCGCGTAATCTCCAGCAACAGTTCTGGCTTCTGCAACATGCCGGCTCCGGCTCCTTTACCAGCCACTTTCTTTACGGGACATCCGAAGTTCAAATCAATTACATCGGGATGAGCCTCGGATTCCACGATACGAGCGGCTTCTACCATCTGCGGCACATCACGCCCGTAAATCTGGATGCCCACGGGCCGTTCTTCATCAGCAATGGTGAGCTTATTGACCGTGGACTTCACGGAGCGCACCAAAGCCTCAGCCGATACAAATTCGGTATAGACCATGGAAGCCCCGAAGCGTTTGCAGAGCTTACGGAAGCCGATATCCGTCACATCCTCCATCGGAGCGAGGAAAAGCGGCTGCGGTTCAAATTCTATGTTTCCTATTTTCATTTTAATAAATGATAAATGCCACCGGCGAAGGTTTTCACCACGCCTTTCATCTCCAGCTCGAAGAGCGTGGCAGTAAGTTTTGAGATAGGCAGATCGGTACGCACAGTGAGCAGATTGATCTGCTGGTCGTTCTGTTTTTGAAGGGCAGCCACGATGCGGGCCTCCGTCTCGTTGAGTTGGGGGAAGAGTTGGCGCTCAATGCCTTGTTGCTGGGCGGCCGTCAGGGTGGCATCGTCTTGCCAGCCCATCGCCATGACGAAATCTTCGGCTGATGTGATAAGGCCAGCCTGATTGTCGCGAATGAGATGGTTGCAGCCTTCGCTATAGGGAGCACCCACGGGTCCGGGGAAGGCAAAGGTGTCACGGTTATAGTCGCGGGAGAGCCGGGCTGTGATAAGGCTTCCACCTTTAGCTGCACTTTCCACCACGACACAAGCATCCGACATGCCCGCCACAATACGGTTTCGGCGCACGAAGTTGATCTTGTCGGCATTGGTTTGGGTGAAATGTTCCGTCAGGAGTCCGCCCTGGCAGATCATTTGGTTGGCTGTTTCGCGATGACGCGGAGGATAAAGGTCATCGAGTCCGTGGGCCAGTACGCCCACCGTCTCATAACCCTGCTGAAGAGCATTGCGGTGGGCACAGATGTCAACGCCGTAAGCCAGTCCGCTGACGATAAGAACCTGCGGACTCCATTGCTTCAGTCCTTCGATGAAACGGCGCACGAGATCCTGTCCATAGACCGTGCAATGACGGGTACCCACGATGTTGACAATGCGCTGCTGGTTGAGATCGGCAGTTCCTTTATAGAAAAGCAGTAGCGGAGCATCATCACATTCGCGCAGTCTGCGGGGATAGAGCGGATCGTTGAGGGTCAGTATCTGTATGCCGTACTGCTGGCAATACCGCAGTTCGGCTTCAGCGCGTGGCATCACCGTCTCAATGTCGCGCAGCCCTTCCAGCATTTTCGGTGAGACATCGGGAACGATATCGCGGATATGGCTGCGGTTCTCCACGATGGCCGCAGCAGATCCAGCCGCTTCATAAAGCTGGCGGATACCGGCCAGATGGAAGTAGTTGATGCGTGTGAGCGCCAGTGTTGCGAGTATTTCCTTTTCGTTCATGATTCTGGGTGTTAGGTGACGGGTCTTTTCTATAGCCATTCCTTGAAAGCCCGGTCATAATCCTCGCTGTCGGCAAGTTTCCCATTGACGAGGCAAACCAGTTCCACTTTGGCGCGGGCGCAGAGTTTCATGTCACTGACCCGCAGGATGTCCTGGAAGAACGTATAGCGCAGCGTACCTTTCGTAATATGGAGCCTTGAGATGAATTCATCATCACAGCGCAGAGGCGACTTGTACTGGATATCAATACGATGCACCACAGCATCTGTGCCCTTGGCGTGCATCTCGGCGAAACTCAGTCCGCAAGCCTTCAGGAAAAGATGGCGCGTATGTTCCATATAGTGGAGGTAGTTGGCATTGTTCACGATGCCTTCAATGTCGCATTCATAGTCGCGCACCTCCATACGGGTTTCAAAAATCTTACTCATGTCATGGATGTTGTTTACCGATTAGAGCGCAAAACTACAAAAAAACTATGGAATGGCGAAGTCTTTTTGTCTTTTTTATTTCCTCTTCAGATATTCATAGCCGAAACGGCAGCGCAGACAGTCCTTGCGGTCACAGTATTCCTTACGGAGCTGGATGAGGGCCTGGCTGTCACCGGCACTCTCGATGGGCAGGCCGCATTGCTGCCACATCCGCGTGATATGGTTGTTCTCGGCCTTCAGTTGTTCCAGCAGGTCAAAAGCCCTGTCGCAGAGCTCTTCCTTGGAATGATGGCGCCCATAGGCAAAGAGCATCGGTATGGCCGTATTGATCATCAGCAGGTTCAACGAAGCCTTCGAAAGATTCTTCCGTGTCTTGCAGGAAGTGGAGCCGAAGGTATAGTGTGTTTCCCAATAGGGCGTAACGTTGGTCTTCAGCACCTCTTCCAGTTCTTCGATACGCTTACATTCCAGCAACTGGCTGAGTCCCGCCCGTCGGCTGTAGTAGAGTTGGGCCAGTTGAGAGAGCCGGATATGTGGAAAGTTCTGCGGGCGCAATCGGAGGAAGCGCCAGATGGTGGGGTCCATCGGCTGCAAATGGAATTTATGCTGCAAGTAGAGGTATTCATTTCGCAAGCGCGAGAAAAAGCCTTCGTTGAGCGCATCTCGCTGATATTGCTCCGGAATCTGACTGACTTCCAGCAGTCCGGCCTGCCCCATGAAGATGGCTTCTATCTGGAAGAGGTCATCGCGGTGGTGAGCCACACTGCCGAGCGGCACGTGGTAAGCCCATTGTTCGAAAGCCTCACTGTTCACGCCGAAACCATAGTTGCGCGCCAGCGTGACGAAATAACCCGCCTCCCAGGAACCTTCGCAACGCTCCACCCGCTGGCAGATGGCTTCCGTCTTCTGCTCCAGCCGTTCGGTCTGCAGCGCGCTCATCCATGAATGTACCGTCAGCCGGGTCAGGTCGGGAATAATCCGATAGCACGGAGGATACTGATCTTCGTTCAGCAGTTCTTCATAATGATCCTTCACCTGCGGCGGCACGTCCAGCTGCAGCTGCGGCAGATAGTTGCCCGCAGCAGTCTTCACGTCGCGGTCGATGACCGATGCCACATGGAGCACCACGTTATCATAGGCCGGATCATGGTCGTGCCCGTGCAGATACCAGTCGCCCGAACGCTCATGGATCTCCACATTGCCCACCCAGAGCGTGCCGTTGATTTTCACCTTGGCATTGAAGAAGTCGGGCCCTGCATGTCGGTTATGCAGCCCCGGGTCTATCACTTCTACCGCTTGTCCGTCGGTAGTCTGTAGTTCCTTGAGTGGAAATAGCTTGTGTTTCCAACAGTAATGTAGCAAGACTTCCATGATATAATGCTTAGATGCCACAAAAGTACAAAAAAATAACCCAATAGCAGACTTCAAGGCAAAATATTGAAGAAAAAATGTAAGAATACTTGATAATAAGGAAAAACTTTTATATTTTTGCCGCAAGAAAACTATTAACTCTAAAATGATAAAAAAAAGAACGATGCCATGGTTCGACTTAGGATCCTTTTATGTCTCATTTTGTTTTCGGTTGTCGTGTCAGCACAACAACAGCACCACTATGAGCATGTCAGCACGCGCGGCTACAATGTTTACAGCATCTATAAAGACACGGAAGGCATCGTCTGGATAGGAACATCCGACGGACTCTTCACCTTTGCCCAGCTCTCTTCTCAAAGCCCGTTGTTCTACAAGCGCTCGGCAGCCCTTGAAAACATTGTTACCGATATTCAGGAAGACAATCTCCAGCGTCTGTGGCTTCACCTGCAGTCGAACGACTATCTTGTCTATACACCCCATACGAATCAGGTCATCACCGACACAAAGGACTATCTGCGGCAGCAGGGCATTCAGGTTGCTCCCTACTTTTCGGCCAGTATCGATGAGAAGGGGCGCGTCTGGTTCTTCCAGCAAGACAAGATTCACATCTGCGACTTCAAGGCGCAGCAGACCCGCCGTCTGCAGTTGCCCCCGAAGGCAGGAACCGTTCTAGCCATTACCTTCAGGGCGGGAAAGGCCTACGTGCTGACGGAGCATGCGCTCTATCAGGCCGACGAGCAGACGATGGCCCTGAAATATCTCAACACCTGTCCCATCGATCCTAACTCGATATCCATCTTCCTGCAGCTGACGGAGAACGGACAGCCCTGGGTTGCCGACCGCCACCGCGTGTATTGCCTGCAAAACGGCCAATGGAGCACTTTCAGCAATCTCAACAGCACCATCAAGGGACTCACGCCCACCAAAGGCAACCAGATGTATCTGTTCACCACGACCAACGGCATCTTCTCCTTCGACGGCGGTTTCGACGTCCAAAACACGACGCATATGCTGAAAGCACCACCGGGAATCAACGGCCTGATCAGCAACCATGTGGATGCCGTCTATTACGACCGACTGACCGACCACGTGTGGGTGGCCTATCATAAGCACCGCCTATCGGTCTATAAGCAGACTGGCAGCTGGTTCCGCAAGCAGCAGCTCATCAGCGAGGATTCGCAATTCACCGTCAACGACATCTTCTGCATGGCCGAAGCCCCCGATGGCACCTTGTGGATGGGCACCGAAGACAACGGCAGCTATGCCCTTTCTCCCACAGGTGCCGTCCGCCAGCACCTCTTCCCCGGTCATTCCGTGACAGCCATCAGCTTCGATTCCGCTGGGCGCATGTGGACGGGCATCTATAACGACGCCCTCTATTGCAGCGACGGCCGCAAGTTCTTCGAGGGCAGTTCTGTCTATAAAGTCATTGAAGACGCAAGGGGCATGCTCTACGTCGTGATCTTAGGCAATGGCATCTGGCGGCTCAACCCTTCAACAGGCGAATCCACGGTCCTGCCCTGCGACTCCAAATGGGTGATGGATGTGGCCATACACGGCAACACCGCCTACTACGTGACCAACGATTATCTCTACCTTTTCAACACGCTGACCCTGAAGGAACAGCATTTCCCCATCTCCGTCCTCGGCAACCCGTCAATGACCTACGGTACCAAAGCCATCGCTGCCGACAGCCATAACCGCCTCTGGGCCGTGAGCTACCGTCCGCATTCAGCGGTAAGTGTCTATGACGCAGACCGCAAAAAAGCCTATACGGTCGATGAAATGGGCAAATATCTCATCTACGGACTGGTTTATGCCGACGGGCAGACCATGTGGTTCTCCACGGATCAAGGCTTCGTCAGCGTGAAGACCACGGGCTCCGACAGCCTCCGCTTCGAGGTATTCCATTATGCCATGACCGCCCCCGGAGAGGGTATCTTCAACGACCGCGCCATCACCATGCTCTCAGGCCATAGGCTGCTGGCCGGTTCCACGGATGGTTATCAGGTGGTAGATACAAAACTGTTGGCCCAGATGAATCGGCAGAAGACCACGTCGCCGCGTCTCATTGCCACCTCCCTGCGCATCAACGGTGTCTATGCTCAGCCGGGTGCCGAGCTCAACGGGCGCGTGCTCTACGGCTGCGACCTTCCTTATCTGAAGACGATAAATCTGGCCTACAACGAGAACAACGTGCGCCTGGAGTATGCACCGGCAGATTTTACCGCTTCTGTCTCTGCCGTTTACAGCTACCGCCTCGACAACGGACCCTGGCAACCTATGCAAGACGGCACGGTAAGCCTCAACAATATCCCGCCGGGCAGCCATCAGCTATATGTACGCGAGCAGTCGTTCGATGGCGAGCAGACCACCACCTACCCGCTGCTCGCGATCCAAGTGGCCCGTCCCTGGTGGGCTTCATGGCCGGCCATCATCGTCTATTCCCTGCTGTTGCTGCTGCTGGCATGGTGGGTGTGGCACTATCTGAAGAGTCGCAACCTGGAGCGAATGCGCCGCTACGAACTGGCCACGGAGGCCGAGCACGAAAGACGGCTGCAGCAGATGAAGACACAATTCTTCACCAACGTGAGCCACGACCTGCGCACACCGCTCTCGCTCGTGGTGTCGCCCGTGGAAGAACTGCTCCATACCGTGAAAGATCCCGAGACGCACGGCGTGCTGGAGATAGTCGCCAAGAATGCCAACCGCCTCTACGACTTGGTCAACCGCCTGCTTGATTTCCATAAGTTGAACGAAGACGGAGAGCGTCTTCATCTCACCCATACCGATCTGGTGGCCTTTGTCAAAGACCTTCCGGAGACCTTTGTGCTCGAAGCCGCCAAGCGACGTATCGACTTTGCGGTGAACACCACGGAGCCGCAACTGATGATGGATGTGGATATGGAGAAACTGGGCCGCATCCTCTGCAACCTCATCGGCAACTCATTCAAGTTCACCCCCGACGGCGGCAGCATCCATATCGATATTAGCCGTGAGGAGGAGAGTGCCAAATTGGTTGTGTCGGATACAGGAGCAGGTATCTCAGAGGCTGACAAGCCTCATGTCTTTGAAAAGTTTTATATGTCGAAAGACAAGAAACTCAACCGCCATATAGCCAGTACAGGCTTGGGCCTTTTCATCGTAGGCGACTATGTGAATATGCTCGGAGGCAAGGTTCAGCTGAGTGACAATGTGCCCCATGGTACGGTCATCACCATCACGTTGCCGCTCAAACAGCACGACGAGGTGTGGATGGAGATGGAGGATGATACCGAAAGCCTTAACCTGAAGGGCACCGCCGACCTGGATGAACACTGCCCCACGCTGCTCCTCGTGGAAGACAACCACGACCTGCTCTCCTACATGGGAACCATCCTCGGCAAGCAATACCGCATCATGAAAGCCACCGACGGGCAGCAGGCCCTCAATATGCTGGAACAGGAACAGGCCGACATCATCATCTCCGATGTGATGATGGAGGGAATGGACGGGCTCGAACTATGCCGCCGCGTCAAGGCCGACATCAATCTCTCGCATATCCCCTTCATCCTGCTCACCGCCAAGACCCTGGCCGAAGACGAACTGGAAGGTCTCCGCATGGGCGCCGACGACTATATCACCAAGCCTTTCCACATGGACGTGCTGCGCCAGCGCATCAGCCGAGTGCTGAAACGCCGGCAGGAAAGCCACGCCCAACTGCGGGAGAGCCTAGACCTGGAACCTTCAAAAATCGCCATTTCATCGCTCGATGAGCAACTTATCAAGGACGCCAAGCGCATCATTGAGGATAACATCGGCAATCCCGACTTCACCATCGACCTATTGAGTGACGAGCTGCACATCCAGCGCAACAAACTCTTCAAGAAGATCAACGCCCTGACCGGAGTCACACCGCTCTATTTCGTACGCATGATTCGCATGAAGCGTGCCTGCCAGCTGCTGAAGGATAGCGGTCTCACCGTTGCCGAAGTAGCTTATCAGGTGGGCTACAACTCCCCCAAGCGCTTCGCCCAGCACTTCAAGAACGAGTACGGCGTCACGCCCAGCGAGTATATAAAGAAATAGGGACCCACCCCAGCCTTTGCCTATCGGCGATTTATGTCACGACTCGGCAATGACTAAGTAAACTTAACATTGCTCTCACTGCTCCATAAATTCCCTGTTTAGGGAGGGAGACCAACACCTAACACCCAAATTTTTGTGTTTTAGGGTGCACGGGTGCCACATCGCCTTTGTTTAAAGGGCTGGCACCCTCTCCGAAAGGGTGTCACGGGTGCCACAAGGGTGCTACAGGAGAGAGACCCACCCCAGCTGGAGACCCACCCCAACCCTCCCTTCTCTATTTTCTCTAGAGAATTTCTCGCTTCCGATGATGTTTTGCATGGCTTTCGATGATACTTTGCAGAAAATTCTCTAGAGAATTAATCAACGCTAACCAAAACCTTACCCCAATGACAAGCTCCCTCCCTAAACAGGGAGGGCTGGGGTGGGTCTCTTTCCTAAACAGGGAGGGCAGGGGTGGGTCTCCCTTTTTGTGGCACCCTTGTGGCACCCGTGACACCCTTTCGGAGAGGGTGCCAGCCCTTTAAACAAAGGCGATGTGGCACCCGTGCACCCTAAAATCGAAAATTTCGCGCGCACGCGCGTAAGAATTTTCATCCTTCATCTTTCGTCTTGGAAACGCGCCAACGGCAACCCTTGATGGTATCGGATCGTAACAAAATGGGGTCGCTTTTGTGTAAATGATTGTTTTTGAGACATTTTTATTTGCAACTTATAATTTCAGCGTTATATCTTTGCGCCGTCTTATTGAACAAAACGGATAAACCGTGTAACTCAAGTTATTAACATTATTAATTTTATTTTCAAGTAATTCTTATGATTACATCTAATCTTTACTCAATGAGTGTTAAAGAACTGGTAACAAGGCTATCAGTCTTGTTGGTCGTATGCGCTTTTGCCGTGTCGGCAAAGGCAACGCTAACTATCGAGCCTATCCCAGGTGAGGATAAGGGATACAAGATTACTGTCAATGAACCCGCCGACTTAGGTCCTGCTGCTATTGGTAATTCTAACAATGTTTTTTATACGGATGAAGATGGCAATGAGGTTAAAGTCAGTGAGGTAAAAGAATTGGTTATCGTTACAGCCTCAGGTGTTTCTATCGGGAATGGTGAATGTGAGAACTTGGCAACCAAGTTCACCTCACTGAATTATTTGGATCTGGAGAACTGCTCTATCAATAACGTTGACAAAACTTTGCCACAAGGCGCAAACAAGAATCCTCTTGTGAATTTTAACAGTTCGACAAGCATCAAGACCCTCGTGTTCCCGAATACCGACGGGATGGTTATTCCCACAAAAACTTTCGAAAACAATACAATTCTTGAGACTGTTATTTTCCCAGACAGAGCCTCTTCTACAGGAACATACCAAATAATGAGTTATGCATTTTTAAGTTCCAATGTTAAGACTGTTAGTTTAGGCAAAGGTTACTCAATTCCTGATATGGCTGCTACAGAAGGACAATATAAGTCAGCATCTGGCTCTGGCTTAAGTATCTTTGAACATTGTAAAGAACTGAAAAACGTTGTTTTTGATAACAGTATCACCAATTTAGGAGAAAGGGCTTTTTCTGCAACTTATAATCTTGAATACGTTGTATTGCCCGAAGATTTGAAACACATGGGATATCTTTGTTTCAAGGAAAGCGGAATCCGTACAATAACCATTCCTGACAACATGGATCTTACTGAGCCAGACAAGCGAAATGGCCTTCAGATTTTCCAAGGTTGTATTCGATTAACAAATATATATGTAAATACAGACAATCTTAAGGCCTATAATGCCGTCTTGATGGAACCAAACCAGACATATAACTTCACGTGGGGAGCAGGAGACAATCCGACATATTCCCAAGCAGATTATAACTCTACCTCAACATGGTCAGGTTCCGACTATCAAGCTGACTCACCTTTTAATAATAAAAGTTATACCGTGCCTGTTCTCCATTATCCAGGAACGATTACTGCCATTAATAACTATCGTGTTCCAAAGTACATGCACTATTCTTTAGTTGATCCCGAAACAGGGACGACTTGGCCTGCAAGCAATGAAATTAATGCATACGATCCAATTACAGTAGATGGCGAAAGGTATCGAGCCTATTCTGATGATGATGTTATGAGCGATTACGGCGGTTGGAGACAATTTATTCTTGGCAACAACATCTTCAAGGAGCAGAGAGTGTTCTACGATGAGCGCATTAAGGAAAGCCGTTGGTATTCTATATGCTTGCCTATCAACATGACCGAAGCTCAGTTTATGAACGCATACGGTGTTGGTGCTGCGCTGCATGAGTTCACTGGTGCTGAATATGATGAAGAGAGCAATATGATTGTTCTGAAGTTTGACACACCTGCTCAGGTTGAAGGTGGTTACCTGCTCAAGAAGAACGTGCCCTATATGATACATCCTGCAAAAATCAAGTTCACTAAGAGAAAAGAGGTTCAAATCGCTGATCTCAATGGAGGTGTGGAGTTTGTCAAAGAGACTGTGGAAGGGCAGGAACAATACAAGACCACCGAAGTAATTGCTACTTTTGACGTGGAGAGTGACCTTTTCGTAAGATGGGATGTCTTACTGGCTGGAGGAAATGCTTACGCACAAGCTATCGCTGAAGTTGAGGAAAATACGACGGCTGCTCTTGAAGAAAATGCTCAAACAAGACGTTTCACGAACGATAAGTTCCCGTCGGTTGACTATACTTTCAGAGGCAGTTATCTGGGTGCAACTATTTATGGTCCTGCAGATACTGGCGGAAAGCAGAAGCAAATGGGCACATCCCCGAACCTTCCTGTCGGTGCATACTATCTCGGCTATCAATCAGGAATGTCAGAGCCTAAATTCTTCAAAGCAAAAGGCACAGCCGTATGGTCACCTTATTGTGCGCTGGTAGAGGCTGCCGACGTAGCTGCTGGTGGTGGAAACGGCGCAAAAGAGTTCAATGTGCTTAGCGTTGATTTTAACAAGTCGGATGTCGTCGTGACCAAGATTGGCAGCCCAACCATTCAGATTCCGGTAATTAAGAGCGACAGTAAGATCTACAATCTCAATGGTCAGGTGGTTCGTGAAAACTCTAAGGACACCAGTGGTCTGAAAGGTATCTATGTTGTAGGTGGTAAGAAAGTAATATTCAACTAAAAAAGAGACTCAAGTTATGAAAAAAGTATATATTTCACCCAAGGCGTTGATTCTTAATATAGACGACGAAAGCGCACTCTGCGCAGCAACAACCCCTACCGTAGGTGGTCAGATTACAGGTTCTGACTATGAAGATATTGTTACGACCCCCATCGGTGAGGGAGATGTTCCTATCACTGCCAAGGAAGGCGGCGACTTCTTCGACGAGCCGGTGACCGTGAGTTCGCTCTGGGGTGATGAAGAATAAGTGAAAGTTATTAGTTATTATTATATCGAAAAAAAACAGAGAATAGTTTTTTATCATTTATTGAGTTAGTTATTTATTTAGGAAGTTACATCTAAATGAGGAAAAGCGCCTCGCTGAGAAGCGGGGCGCTTTTTTTAGTATTCACAGATCATCTTGGCCATGTCGTTGAGGGCCATGCATTGGTCACGGCGGATGGTGAGGTGCTCGTGGTGCAAAGAATTACAAATCTTTTCAAAAGTGTACGAAGTTAAACCCTTTTTTCGTATCTTTGGATAAGATACTTGCGTTCGACAAAACAAATAAAAAACGAGTTTTATTTGCTTTTGTTCTCACTTATTCGTATCTTTGCAGCGTTTAATTCGAATTAATTATGAAAATAGCTTTGATTGGCTACGGCAAGATGGGCAAGATGATAGAGCAGATAGCCCGTGAGCGTGGCCACGAAATTGTGAGTATTATCGATATTGATAACCAGGAGGACTTCGAGAGCGAGGCCTTCGCTTCGGCTGATGTGGCCATTGAGTTCACGGCGCCGCAGGCTGCCTACGGTAACTTCCTGAAATGCTTTGCCAAAGGGGTGAAGGTGGTTTCGGGCAGTACGGGCTGGAAGAAGGATCATCAGGCTGACGTGGAACGCCTGATAGGTGAGGGCAATACACTGTTCTGGGCCAGTAACTTCTCGGTGGGTGTGGCCGTGTTCTCGGCTGTGAACCGTTATCTGGCTAAGATTATGAACGGATTCCCCCAGTATGATGCACACATGGAAGAGACGCACCATATCCACAAGATTGATGCGCCCAGCGGCACGGCTATCACGCTGGCCGAAGGCATTCTGGAAAATCTGGACCGCAAGACCAGTTGGATAAAAGGCGAAGAGAACAAGCCTTACGATCCGCAGACGCTCCGTATCGATTCGCTGCGCCGTGGCGAGGTGCCCGGCATTCATACCGTGCGCTATGACTCTGAGGCCGATTGCATCACGATTACCCACGATGCCCATTCGCGTAAGGGCTTCGCCTTGGGGGCTGTGTTGGCCGCAGAATACACGAAGGAGCACCAGGGATTGCTCACGATTGAGGATATGTTTAATTTCTAAGAAACGATGATTGACAAGAAAAAGAAGAATCTGAATCCGGCGGTGCAATGGACCAAGTTTATCGTGGTCCTGGTGATTTGGCTGGCATTTCTGTATTGGGTGAAGTCATGGTGGGGACTGCTCGTGGTGCCTTTCATCTTTGATGTATATATCACGAAGAAGATCCGGTGGCAGTGGTGGAAAGATGCCGAAGGCCCCGTGAAGTTCATCATGTCGTGGGTGGATGCACTGGTGTTTGCGCTGGTGGCCGTCTATTTCATCAATCTGTTCCTTTTCCAGAACTATGTGATTCCTTCTTCGTCGCTGGAAAAGTCGTTGCTTACGGGCGACTACCTCTTCGTTTCGAAGGTGAGCTACGGACCGCGTATCCCGCAGACACCGCTGACGATGCCGCTCACGCAGCACACGCTGCCGCTGTTCGACTGTAAGTCGTACATCGAATGGCCGCAGTGGGACTACCGCCGTGTGAAAGGTCTGGGCAAGGTGGAACTCAACGACATCGTGGTGTTCAACTATCCTGCCGGCGATACCATCTGCACCAATTCGCGTTATCAGGCAGCTGACTATTATCTGATGTGCTATTCATTCGGTGAACAGCTGGTGGAGAACAAACCTCAGGTGGATTCGCTCAATCCGCAGCAGCAGTGGGACTACTATCAGCAGCTGTATAATGTGGGACGCCAGTATATCCGCGACAACCAGCCGGAATATGGAGCCGTGGATAGCCGTCCTGCCGACCGCAGGGAAAACTACGTGAAACGTTGCGTGGGACTGCCCGGACAGACGCTCCAAATCAAGGATCGAATCATCTATCTGGACGGCAAGGCCAACAAGGAACCCGATAATGTGCAATATACCTACTTCGTGAAACTGAAGGGACAGTTGCCCGACGAACTGCTCAAGGAACTGGGCATCTCGATGGAAGACCTGACCAGCCTGAACCAGAACGGCTATATGCCGCTGACAAAGGCTGCCGTGAAAGCCCTTTCGGCACGCAAGGATCTGGTGGAAAGCATCCGCCTGAACACCAACTCGTTTGCGGGAGAGGTGTATCCGCTGAATGCCAATACCGGTTGGACGCGCGACAACTACGGTCCCGTGTGGATTCCGAAGAAGGGAGCCACGTTGAAACTCTCCATGCAGAGTATTGCTGTCTATGACCGTCCTATCCGCGTCTATGAAGGCAACGACCTGCAGGTGAAAGGCGGTAAGATCTACATCAACGGGAAAGAGACCGACAGTTATACGTTCAAGATGGACTATTACTGGATGATGGGTGATAACCGCCATAACTCGGCCGACTCCCGTTACTGGGGTTTTGTGCCGGAAGACCATGTGGTGGGTAAGCCTATCTTCATCTGGTGGAGCAGCGACCCCGACCGTGGTGGCTTCGGTGGCATTCGCTGGAAGCGACTGTTCCGCTGGGTGGATGATATAAAATAAAGGCCCACCCCCTGCCCCTCCCACAGGGAGGGGAAAATAGAAAGCTTCCCCTCGGGGAGGTTTGGAGGGGGTATTAATTAATATGAAGAATGCGCTGAAGTTTATCTTGGCGCTGACAGTTATGTTGCTCGTGATGCTGGCTGTACGTGCCTGGGCATTCACTATCTATCACGTTACTACCTCCGACTTTCACCCTGAAGTGCGGAAAGGCGACCGTATGATAGTGAACCGTTTGGGATGTACCTACGATAAAGGAGAATATATCGTGTTTGGCAATGAAGATGCTTTTATCGGCAAGGTGAAGGCCGTGCCAGGCGACACGGTAAATATCACAGGTAAAGATTATCTCTTGCCTACCCGTTGTCCGCTATGTGGCAGCAAAGAGCACCGCTACTATATGGTTTCCGTAGGAAAGCAGCAGACGCTAATCCATCAGGCCGACATCATCGGGGCTGCCTATCGGGTGTGGCCGGTTAGGTAAAGCCCACCCCTAACCCCTCCCGAAGGGAGGGGAAATGAAAATTAAAGGTTAAGGTTATCGTTAACGTTATCGTTAAAAACATGAAGGCTATCCTTGCTACGACATATTTTGGACCGGTGCAGTGGTATCAGAAACTGAACCGTTTCGGCAGTGTGCTGATAGAACAGCATGAGCATTTCCTGAAACAGACTTTCCGCAACCGTTGCATCATTGCTACCACGCAAGGGGTGCAGGCGCTGACGGTGCCGGTGGAAAAGACCCCCTCCAACCTCCCCGAGGGGAGGCTCATCAAGGATGTTCGCATTAGCAATCACGGCAAGTGGCGCTCGGAACATTGGAATGCGCTGCAGAGCGCCTATGGCGAGAGTCCTTTCTTCGAATACTATGAGGATGATATCCGCCCGTTTTTTGAAGACCGCTGGGAATATCTCTTCGATTTCAATATGGCTATCACCGAGAAAATGTGCGAACTGCTCGACATCCATCCCCATATCACCCTCACAGAATCCTATCAGAACTCCCTCCCCTTTGGGGAGGGCAGGGGAGGGGCTCTTGATTTCCGCACCATTATTCATCCCAAGCATCCGCAGCCCGATCCAGATTTCAATCCCAAACCCTACTATCAAGTATATCAAGAAAGGTTCGGCTTTCAGCCAAACCTTTCTGTTCTTGACCTCCTTTTTAATATGGGCAATGAAGCAGTGTTATATCTTTAGCGGATATCAAACAGCTTGAAGAAACCCGTCAGCGTGAATACCTTCCGGATTTCATCGTTGATGTTCTTAATCACCAGCGAACCACCGTCGGCTGCAACCTGTTTGCGTAATGAGAGCAGGAGCCGCAGTCCGGAACTGCTGATATAGTCTAACTGCGAGCAGTCAATCTCAATGGCGCGGCTGGCCTGCTGCATCAGAGGTTTCATTTCCTGGCCTAACTGCTCGGCCGTGGCCGTGTCGATATATCCCGAGAGGAATCCGGTCAGGATACCATCGTTTTCCTTGATTTCCAAATACATATTATTCTTATTTTAAGTTTACTCAATTTCTCATTCTCTCATTTTCTCATTTTCTCCATTTAATTCAGAGGCGAGATGGGCCATATCATATTCACAATCAGCAGATTGGCTATCCAGATAATGATGTTCATCGGGATGCCCACCTTGGCAAAATCGGTGAAACGATAGCCACCCGGTCCGTAAACGAGCATGTGGGTAGGAGAGCCAATAGGCGTGGCAAAGCTGGAACTGACGGAAATCATCAGCGCCACACAGAACGGGAACGGGTCGTAGCCCATGCTGACGGCTGCATTATAGACAATGGGATAGAACATGGCACCCGTGGCTGTGTTGGAGATAAACTCCGTGATAAACGTTCCCACCAGGCAGATGGCTGCCATGATGACAAGCGGGTTGTTGCCGCAAACGTTCAGGATGCCGTTAGCCATCATCTGTGCCAGACCGGTCTTCTCGATGGCAGTGCCCAGCACCACCGAACCGGCAAACACCATCAGGATGTTCCAGTTGATGGACTTCATGGCCTGGTCAACCGAGCAGCACTGGCAGAGCACCATGACGAGCGCAGCGAGAAAGGCTGCCTGCAGCAAAGTCATCACGCCCAAAGACGACAGAGCAATCATGGCCACCATGATGAGCGACGACACGAGCGTCTTCTTGCCGATGTTGGGCAGTTCGGACGATTCGAAGAACTGCAGTTGTTTTCTGACATCACTGCTCAGATTGTTCATCTGGGGCGGACACTCCACCAAGACGGTGTCGCCTGCCTGCAACTTGATTTCGCGGGGACTCTGCGCGATTCGTTCGCCCCGGCGGCTCACGGCAACAAGGGTAAGCTTGTCGGTCGTCTCATAGCCCGTCTCGCTCCAGAGCTTGCCGATGACCTTGCTCCCGAATCCTATGGAAGCCGTCTTGAGCGTGCGATTTTTGTCCATTTCATCGATACTGAACACGTGGTGGTCTGCATTGACAAGACCGTGCGACTTCTTCAGTTCGATGATGTCATTGATCTGGCCGGAATAGACAAGACGGTCTCCACCAAGAATGAACTCATCGGCCGGGACAGGAGATATGACCTCCTTGTCGAAACGCACAATCTCGATGAGCTGGCCACCCTTCACTTCGTTGAGTCCGGCCTCTTCGATGGTTTCGCCTACATGCTGGCAGTCTGTGGGCACGAGCAGTTCCACGGTGTAGTCGCCCGTAGATTCGAATCCCTCTTCAGGAGCCTTGCGGTCGGGCAGCAGGCGCCTCATGGCAATCATCGAAAGGATGCCGACGCACATGCAGAACAGTCCGGGCACCAGCGGCGTGAGCACGTTCATGGCTTTTCCCGTCTGTTCGGCATACATTCCCGAGATAATCATGTTGGGTGGTGTTCCGATGAGCGTGCAGATACCGCCCATGCCCGAGGCATAGCTCAGCGGGATAAGCAGTTTCGACGGAGTGATGTTGAGTTTCTTTCCCCACATCTTTACTACATTGACAAAGAGTGCCACCACCGTGGTGTTGTTCAGAAACGAGGAGAGCACGGCCACGGGAACCATCAGGCGCACGATGGCCTTAGGGTAGGATCCGGGCGTGCCCAGCAGGTGTTTGGTGATCCACTGGAGGACACCCGTATGTACAAGTCCGGCAATGACAATGAACAAGGCACCGATGACCACCACCGACGAGCTGCTGAAGCCTGAGAGTGCTTCCTTCGTGTCGAGCACGCCCGTCACCAACAGAATGGCGATGGCACCGAGGAAAGCCGATTCTGCCGGCACTTTCGTGAAAATAAGTACGGCAAACATACCCAGCACGGTCACAATCGTGATCCATGCGTAGAGGCTGAGTCCAAGAAAAATGATACTTTCCATAAGCGTTAGTTTGTAATTTTTGTCATGATCAGTACGTTGCTGTCTGCTTCTCGCCGATACTCCATTTGGTCCATGATATTACGGATGAGATGGATGCCCAGCCCGCCAATCTGCCGTTCCTCCAGGCCGGAAATGGTGTCGGCCTCAGCCTGGGCTGTGGGGTTGAACGGTTTCCCTTTGTCTTTCAGGGTGAAGCGGATGGCTTTTGCTGAATCCGACGAGTCGGGAGCCGGGGCACTGGTGACGCTGAGTTCTATCTCGCCTGTCGCGTCATCGGGATAGGCGTAGTTGATGACGTTGACCACAGCTTCTTCAACGGCCAGGTTCAGACTCAGCTGGACGTCGTCGGGGATGCTGAATTCCTTGCCGGCTCCCTCCATGAACTGCCTCAGTTTGGTCACCTCACTCAGTTTGTTGGTCAGGACAATGGTCCGCTTGGGGGCCTGCTTGCCGATACAGAGGATGGTCAGGTCGTCGCTTTGCTGGGCGCCGTCGGCAAACTCCTTCACTTTCTCATTCAGCGTATTCACGATTTCGCGGGAAGAAACTCCGCTCAGATGCTGCATGATGCCGATGAGCCGATCCTCGCCAAAATGGTTTCGTTGCCGGTCTTCGGCCTCGGTGAGACCGTCGGTATAAACCAGCAGTTTGGTTCCCACGTGAAAATCCATGCTGTCGCCCTCGAAGTCGAATCGCTCCATGATGCCCAGCGGGATGTTGTTTTCGGTCTCTAACAGGCTGCAACTGCCGTCGGGGAGTATGAGCAGCGGCTGGTTGTGGCCGGCGTTGCAGTATCCCAGCTTGTTGGTTTTCAGGTCGAGCACTCCGATAAAGGCCGTGATAAACATACTCGACTCGTTGTTCTCGGCCAGCGTGCGCCCCATGGCTTCTGCTATCTCGTGAGCAGAATTGATGTGGTGGCGGCAGGCAATGCGGAACACTCTCATCGTCATGGCCATATAGAGGGCGGCCGGAATACCTTTTCCCGACACGTCGCCCACGATGAAGCAGAGTTTGTCGTGGTAGAGATAATAGTCGTAGAGATCGCCGCCCACTTCCTTGGCAGGCAGCAGCGAGGCATGGATGTCGATGTCGGAACGGTCGGGCAGCGGCTGATGGGTCTTGGGCATCATGCTGTGCTGGATATTGTTGGCAATGCTCAGCTCGTTCTTGATACGCTCATTGTTGGCCGTTGTCCTGGTGAGTTCGGCAATGTGATGGCGGAGCGACTTCTGCATGTGTACGAACGACTGGCGCAGTTGCCACATCTCGTCCTTCACGCTCAGTTCGGGCACCTCGGCATGCAGGTTGCCCCTCGCTATTTCGCTGGTTGAGGCTGTCAGCGTCTCCAGTGGTTTTGTGATTCGCCTGATGGCAATGACGCACAAGACGAACATCAGCAGCACACCCAACACCACCGCTATGCCGGCAAACCAGAGAATGCTGGACAACGAAGAAAAGACATCCAGCCGCGAACAGACCAGTGCTACTGACCAGTCGGTAGACTGCAACGGACGATAGACCGCCATCGAATATTCTTTTCCTTTCAGAATCTCCATCATTCCCTTCTCCCTGTTCAGCATCTTGCGCCCCAGCGAGTCGAGGTCAGGATCCTCTGTCGTCACCGCCCTTTGAAAGATGGTTGGCATCCGGGCTGCGGTGGCAGAATCTTTGCCATAGACGGTCAGTCTGGAATCAGGATGCAACAGATAGTGGCCGGAGGAGTCAAGCAGAATGCAAAAAGAATGTTTATAGGGCTTGATATTCCGGATGATCTGCATCACGGAATCTTGCTTTTCGGTTTCTGAAAGCGTCGTATCTCCTACCAGCAGTTTTTCTGCTTCGCAGATTTGCTCGGTGAGCTGCAGCTCTGCAAGCATCATCGTTTCATGCTTCACCTGGTCTTCCTGGAAATAGACATATACCAGCAGACCCGCAACAAACACCCCGATGGCTACGCCCAAAACAGACAAACTCAGCCTGACTCCAATGGAATGCCACGGAGAGATACCAGCATACAACTGTCTGTCATCGAAATTATCATTCATAAGTTAGCCAAAAGGATTTTGTGCAAATATACGAAAAAAAACTGCACGTAGTTCTTTTCTGGCCAACTTTTTTATTAGAATGTGTGTTTGCCGCTTCCTACGAACTTCCGTTCTCCGTTCATCTTCACGATTTCTGCATCGCAGCCCTCGGGAACTTCTACGGTAATTCTCTCGCGGGTGGCATCCACCTTGACGATGCCTGTGGCTGCCATCGTGGAGGCTTTCACCCACTGGATATCGCCTACCAACTGCGGGGCAATCACCAGATGGCGCATGCCGTGGGTGTCTTTCTGCTGACGGATGCCAGCAATGGTCTTGAACAGCCATTCGTCGGCCTGGCCCATCATGAAGTGATTCTGCGACGAACCGTTTTCGGGCATCCACTGTTCGGTGAGCGTCGTAGCGCCAGCCTTCAGCTGATAGCCGTAGCCCGGGGCTTCGTCGTGATTGAGCATCTGGAAGAGCAGTTCGTTCTGACCGTTTTCTGCCAATACCTGGAACAGGTAGCGGTTACCTACATCGCCGGTGGTCAGGCGCGTGCCGTGACTTCTGATATCCTCGATGAGATGACGCAAAACGGCATCTTTGTCAGGGCAGATGCCCAGAAACAGCGGCAGGGCATCAGAGCATTGACTTCCCGTTCCATAGTAGCAGGAGTCTGCATGATAGAACATTTCATTGAACCGCCGGGTTACAAAACGAGCCATTTCATCGTATTTTGCGGCATCTTCCCGGAGTCCTTTCATGCGGGCGGCCTGAGCCACGTAGCGCAGATCCATCAGATAGTGGGCGGTGGCCACCAGCGGAATGGGGGTGTTCTTGGTGAAACCGCCGGGTTCCGTGCCACGTTGGTCGTACCAGTCGCCAAGGCCGTGGCTCACGATACCGTTGTCGGCCCTTGATGTCAGGTAGTCCACATAGCGTCGCATGGGCTCATAGTTGTCGGTGATGAGTGTGCTGTCACCGTACTGGTCGTAATACATAAACGGCAGGATGATGAGCGTGGAGCCCCATTCGGGTGAATCGTCAAAGAGATTGCCGAAGGAAACATACTGCGGAGCGGTAGTTGGTACCATTCCGTCGGGCTTCTGGGTATCTACAATGTCCCGGATAATCTTTGGCACATAGGTGCGCAGGTCGTAGTTGTATAATAAAGAAGGACCGTTCAGATGGTCTTGTTCCAGCCAACCAAGTTTCTCGCGATGGGGACAGTCGGTGAGCACGGCTTGCATGTTTGAGCGTTCTGCACGCTCGATGAGCCGGTGGGTTTTGGTGAATAGTTCATTCGAACACTCGAAACTTGACACTTCCGGGGCTGAATTATACACAAAACAGCTCTGCAATTTATGCAGCACGGGCAGTCCGTCGGGATTGGGCTCACCTTCAAAGACAGCTCCTTCCACTTGTATATATCGGAAGCCGTAATAGGAAAATCTTGGGTGATGGGTGATGGGTGATGGGTGTTGGTGGTTACCTATCGTGTACTCATAGTAGTGTTGGCGACCGGTTTGGCGTTGGTCACAGGCTCCTTGAGGTGTGAGTTTTTCCGAAACGAGGAGCGTGATTTTCTGACCGGGCTTTCCGCTGACAGTGATTTCAGGGAAGCCGGCGAGATTCTGGCCCATATCACAAACGAAGGCTCCTTTCTGGATTGTTCGCTTTGTGGCTTTCGATGCTGCCTCGATGGAATCGGGCAAAATGTAGTTCCATGACTTCACATCGTAGCGCTCCATAATCTTTACGGGCGGAGCCGTCTGTAAGCGAAGCGTTCCTTTCGGACCTTCGGTAAAGACCACGGGCTGCCAGACCTTCCCCCCAAGGGGGGGTTCGAGGGGGGCTTCATAACTCTCGCCGCCATAGATGCTGTTGAATGTGATGGGCGACAGGCACCATTGCCACGATCCGTCGCTTTCCACAATCTGTTGTTTGCCGTTCCGATAGGTGATGAGCAGCCGCAGCAACAGTTGCGGCGGGCCGAAACTCTGCTGAAGTTTGCTATACCGCGAACCTCGCTGAACATTGAACATGCCGTTACCCAGCAGCGTCTCCATGCGGTTCACACCCTTGCGGAGAAAATCCGTAACATCATACCTATTATAATATACGGTCTTATCGTATTCGCTCCAAAGCGGGGCAAACTCACTGTCGCCAACTTTCTGTCCGTTAATCGTCAGTTCGTAGTGGCCCAGTCCGCAAACATCCACCACAGCCTTGGCAATCTTCCCTTTGGCCTTGAAATCCTTTTTCACGATGATGGACCGGGCAGAAAGCGAATCCACTTCCTGCCATTTCAGTTTGAACGAGTCTTTCTTGAACACGGCATTGCTCCAGCGTCCTGTCGGAATCTTAGCCTCCTGCTTCGAAATTGCCCCAATCCATCGGGCATTTTCTATCTGTGCAGAAAGACTATTGAAATGGAACACAAAGACACAAAGGCACAAAGAAAGACAAGCCTTTGTAAATAGACTTTGTGTCTTTGTGTCTTTGTGTTTCATTAAATCATTACGTAGCTTCATTTCGTTATACTGATTTTTCCGTTATTGATTTCCGCTTCTATGGTTCTCCCGTTCGTGGCATGCAGTCGGAATCTGGCATTCCATTCCTTCGGCCAGGCAGGGAATAGCAAAAGTTCACCTTCAGGCGTTTCCTGCAAAAGCATCTCTTGCAAGCCGATCATACCTGCTCCGCCGCGGTTATGGTCGGGAGCCCAGTCGAAACCAGGATCCCAGAAGGCAGGGAATCGGTAAGGACCGTTGCCCAGTTTCTCGAGATTCAGCCGGCGGGCTTCATTGGTTAGTCCGAGACAGGCCGCCCAGATGTTGTCCTGTTTCCAGCCTTTCGATGAACGCATCTCTACGGCATGAGGGTCTTTCTCGTATGTATTGACCGCTGTTTGTAGTTCGGGGCGTCCCAATCCATAGATGCGCCATGGGAAGACGGGATAGAGCTGAGGGGTCTCCACATTCTGGATTCGTTCCCAGACGATAGCGGGGGCAATACAGGTGTCGCCGCCGATAACCCTTGTGGGAATGTCGGGAATACGCGAAAGCATCGCCGAATCCTTTCCCCATTTTTCCAGAACAGCCTTCAGGGCTGCAATCGTACATGAAGGGTTATAGGCCATCTTATAAGTCTCGCATCCCGAACCCGGATAGATGACCAGTTTGCCGTTGGCATCGAAGGTTTTGGCTCCGCGTTTGTTGGCTTCGTATTGATAGTGTTCATCGAAGAATTTCAGACATTCGGCGATTAGCGGTTCATATTTATCCCAGTTTCTCTCGGGGGCATATTCACGAGCTTGCAGGGCCATCATGCAGAACTCCAGGGCAGTGTCCCATTCATATTCCAGCCAGGCATTGCGGCCTACACCGCGATCCTGACCCGGTTTGGGCTTGCCGTATTCCGCAGGATTCGGCAGTCCGGAGTTTTCTATCTGCTCCGGGAAACAGGCACCGCCATGTCCCCAGAAATGATTTGCCCATAATTTTCCCGTGGGGAGCATACGCAGATAGGTGTCCAGTTGCGACTTCATCATATCGGCATCTCCGCTTTTCAGCATGGGCCAATACACGAGGCGCTGGTTTTGGGCAGTCATTGTTCCGCCGCCCCATTTGCGGTAGTCGGGTGTATATCTATCCTCTGTGGGAGAGGCCACAAACTTCGGATCAAAAGTGAACAATCCGCCATTGAATTTCGTAGGCCATTGGCCATAGGCATTGCAACCGAGCATATAGCGGAACAATTCATAGTTGCGGATTATCCCTGTCGCCTCTTTGTTGTCGGTCTGTATCCATGACCGTTGCCAATATTGGTGCCACCACTGGGCAGAGCGTTTCTTCGATATAGCAGCCGTACAGCTGGCTTTGCCAAGGTTGATGGAGAAGCCACCCTTCTTCATTTCTCCCGAGAAGTCCCATGCCAGATAGTCGGTATCGGCATAGTTACCCTCACGCGTACCTTTATATATGAATCCCGTTGTCTTCATCGCGCCCTCCATTCGAAGACCACTGATGGGATTATAAATCTGATTCTTGATTTCTTCCAGGAATTCCCGCTTCACGGTATAGTCGAAAACCGTCTCTTGGCGGTTCTGGTGAAAGAAATGTAGTCTGTTGTTTTGAGCCTCGATGGAATCGGCAAAAGTGACGGCATCCGCAGGGAGTGTCCATTTGTAGCTGGTTTGCTGGCACTCTGCTTTAGATATAGGACGGTCGCGATAACGCCAGCTTTCGTATGAGACGGTAGTCGTCAACTTTTTCTTTGAAGTCATTTCGCAGAACACCACAGGCTCCATCACATCCGCCCAAAGTCGGATCTGTGCATCACCCAGCGTGATATAGATAGCTCCATCGTCGAGACAGAGACGCTGTTTGAAGGCAGCGTCGGCTGGTAGATTATCAAAATGAATGCGCCAACGCCCAGCTTTCAGTAGCGTATTGTTCTCGTCGAACCATCCGCTCTGCGACACATAGAACAAGACATCGCCTTTCTCCACCCAAACATTCATGCCAATGTCGTGACCGCCGCAAGGCATAGACTCCGAAGAGTTCTTGCTCTGCGTGGTCCAAACGTAGTCCTTCGGGGTGTAATCTGCGGAGTATGCGGCTGAAGGTACTAGAATTGCTAGGAGAACTAGGAATCCTAGAATATCTAGAAACTTGATTTTTACCATAGGTCACTTCTAAAACTACTTACCGGCAATCCATCGTGCATCAGGTCGCCCTGCGCCCAGTCTTTCCAGGCATAGCGCACAGCCACGGGCTTCTTCACCTTTCCGCTTTTCAGATACAGGCGATTGCGCGAAATCCAGGCCTCGGCTTTGTGGAAGACACGATCTTCGCCTGCTATTTCGTAAAGGTTAAAGGCAGGCTTCCCTTTTTCAAAATATACCCATTCCTTCGAACGGTCGAAAGAAACCACGGCGGTATCACCCTGAAATTCCACATTGGCGTAAGTGGCAAAATCGGGTAACCCTTTTATATCGTAGGTATTGGCCAAAGCCAGCAGGCCAAGGCGTTCTCCGGCTTCCTGCTTTTTTCGCGGATGAATACCATACTCCAGTCCGGCATCCATCAGGCAGGCCATTCGGCTGTTGGGAATAATCTTCTCGGCCAACAACTGCTGTTCGCGCAAGTACTGGCTGCCCTCCCACTGGATGAGGGAATAGTCGTAAGGTGCTATCTGGCAAAAGTAAAATGGGAAGTCACCCAACTGCCAATCGGCTCGCCAACCCTCCACCATCCGTTTCAGGAGTTTTGCATAATAACTGTGGCGCGGCACATTGTCTTCGCCTTGATACCAAATGGCACCGCGCAGGGCATAGCCGATGAGTGGCTTCAACTGTCCGTTATAGAGAGCCGACGGACAGCGCTGATGCAGTTTTCCCACCATTTCATCGGTGATGGGAAACTTTACGTCGGGATAGTGTTTAGGCCATTCCTTCACAATGGAATCCTCTTCTAACCACTCTCTTGCCATCCATGCCTCACAGGCAGAACCGCCGTAAGATGTTACGATCAGACCAACTGGAACACCCAAGGTATGGCGCAAAGCCTTGCCGAAGTAGTAGGCCGTGGCTGAGAAGTCGCGAACGGAGGCTGCATCAGCTTCTGCCCACTGCCCCGTGACATCCTCTTGATAACTGGCCTTCGGGTTGCGCTTTACGGTGAAGAGTCGTAACTGCGAATCATTGCACTGAAGCAGTTCACGGGTGGTTCCTTCCACGGGCTGTCCCTTGAAACCTTTCATCTGCATTTCCATGTTCGACTGTCCGCTGCAGAGCCATACCTCACCGCTGAGAACATTCTCCAGTAGTTTTTCTGTTCCATCATTGAACGTGATGGTAAAGGGTCCACCGGCTTTTGGCGACAACACCTTAACTTCAAAACGCCCCGTTTTATCGGCCTTCACCTGATAGGCTTTGCCGTCCCATGAGGTTGTCACTCTGACTGTTTTGTTCTTGTCGGTCCAGCCCCACAGTTTGCATTCGGTTTGCTGTTGCAACACCATGCCGTCACTGATAAAATGGGGTAGTCTGACGGCTGCACGGATAGCGATGAAACCGCAAAATACACAGATTAAGCAAAAGATTCTTTTCATATCTGATTATTCATTTTTTTGAATTTCGTTGTTATTTCATTTGTCCACAATGATAGTCAGCGGTCCTAACAGTCCGGCGGGCAGTAGCTTGTCACT
Source organism: uncultured Prevotellaceae bacterium (assembly GCA_900314655.1). Taxonomy (GTDB): domain Bacteria; phylum Bacteroidota; class Bacteroidia; order Bacteroidales; family Bacteroidaceae; genus Prevotella. The sequence goes on from OMWC01000011.1 coordinate 144,183, forward strand.
TTTCCGGCGATACCGGGCATTGGTCCAGATTCCTTTGAAGGGAGCCTCACCCTTATCATTGCCCATCAATGCATTAGCCCATGTGTTGGTGACCACAATCTTGATTTGGTGTGATTTCTTGGCTTTCAGGGCGTTGGTAATCTCCAGACGGTAGGGTTCTGTCCATACAATGCCGCAGTCGGTTCCGTCGATATAGACATGAGCAATATCGTGAACGCCTTTCATTTCAAGCCATACGTGACTGCTGCCCTGACTCTTCAGGTCAAAGCCTGCCTCGTAGGTGGCGCTGCCAGCATAGTATTTGATCTCTTTGCGTGGTGAGGTTGTCCAGTCGAACAACTGGCTTGAAGACATCCTGATGCCATTGTTATGGAAATGGACGCGCCAGTTGGGCTGTATGTTATGCCGTGGTGAATGGTATTCAGGACTGTGGGGTTGCAGTTCGATGCTCTCCCTGTAATAATCTGAGCGGATGACAATCAGCGAACCGTAGGGCGAAAGGGTCAGTTCGGTTCCGTCGCGTCCGTCTTTCTGGTCGCAGAACACGGCATCGTAGCGTCCGCTCAGCGGGTCGTAGAGGAAGATGGTGCTGGCGTTCTTGCGCATAGAGAATCGGAATCGCCGTTCCTTACCCGACTGGTTGGCCAGGAAATAGATGTCCTGTCCGTTGTCGAAGCGGTGTGTATAGGCGATGTCTTTAGGCACTTCCACGTCGCGAGGCAGTCCGAACGATGAGAAATCGTGTCCTTCGTAAGGTCTGTCAATCACGAGGACACCAGCTTTGCGGAACGATTCAATCTTTTCAAGGACTTCCTTTGAATATGCTTTTTTTGACCGATTCATCGGGAGCACAAGCACCCGGTAACGCATGCCGCTGGGCAGCTGGATATATCCGTCGTCGGTGGCTGTAGCCAGATTCAGAAGTGCGTCGCGATTCATAGAGTCGTATTGATAACCCTGCAGGGCATTCACCCAGTCGCGGGTATCTACGATTCCTGCCGAATGGTGGACACCCACCGGACTTTCCTCCATGGGGTTACCTTTGTTCAGGAGCCTTTTGGCTTCCGATTCCACCCGTTCTTTTCCGAAAATTCCCGGGAGCATGGGCACTAACCGTTCAGGCAACACGGCTCTGGAGGGTATTTCCTCACCCGTGAAGACGGCAATGTCAACTACGGGAACGCCTTGCTGCAGGAATTGTTGGCAGCGGGTGATATAGTCAACCATTCCTTTGGCCTCGGGCATCCAGGTTTGGTCACGCTGGAAGAAAAGGCCGATTCCATCGAGCGTCATGCCTGGACGACGGTCCATCCAAGGGTTATGGGTGAAGACATGGAAAAACAGACGGTTCATACCCAGGGCGAAATTGCGGTCGAGCAGGGGTTTGATACTGGCGGGAGTCTCATCCCATACGCCGCGAACCTCGGTGAATCCTTCGGCCTGTATGTATTGTTTACCATAGATATGTGCGCCGCTGATGGCATCGAGCATATCGTTGGGCTTGTCGTGGGTGGGTGAATTGAGCCAGTATTCACCCATGGGCACATCCACATATTTATAATGTTGTATGCCGTCGCCGACCATTGTCGGAGCCACACTCTCGCTGCTGAGCAAAACGCCATAGTCGCGGGCCTTCTGGGCAACGGTGGCAAAGAACACCTCATGGAGGAGTTCGTTGATGGTCAGCCGTACATCGTGGAGCACTTCGTCACTCTTGGCTGCCGATTCGATGGGAAAACCAATCATGACGGGTAGCCACGGGATAAGGTCATAGCCGCGGCGGGCCTTGAACTCCTCGGCAAAATGGCGGCTCCAATTCTGAGAACCACACTCCCATGAATCCACGTGCAGGTATTTCACTACGTCGGCATGCGGGCGCTGGTTGAACAAACCGAACCACGCATCCACTTGTTTACTGACGGCCTCGCTGGAGAATTTGTCACACTCCAGTCCTTTTCCTCCACCGGCTGTAGCGTTGGTATAGCCCGTAGAAGTATGGCCGATGCGAAGGATGCGATAGGCCGTCGCAGATGTTTCTGCGGATTGGAACGCATAGTCTTTCACGGTGTCTCCAGCTAGGGTTAACTGGGCTATTTCCTGCTGTTTCCAACAGAACTTGTCGGGCAGTTCCTTTGCATCAGCTTCCGGAGCAATACGCCACACATAGCCTGCCTTTCCCTCCCAATTGTCTATACGGGGCTGACTATGCAGGATGGCATTCTTCAGTCCCAGGCGAGGACGCCATTTGGCGGCATCCAAGTCTTCGCTGCCGGGTTCCGTCCCTTCCGGGGTCCATGACAGACGCCAGTAGCGGGCCTCGGTGGGAGTGAGGGCAAACGTAGTGTTGTAATCGTAGTTCTGCCAGCCCTGACGCGGTGGCACCAATTGTTTCACCAGTCGGAAGTTGATTCCGTCATCAGAGGCTTCCACCGCCATGCGTTGTGCTTGGAGATTGGTGCCGTTGGCAGCTATCTCGATATTCGTGATCAGTTGCGGTCTTTTGAGGTCAAATTGTATCCATGCCGGTTCGGAAGCCGCATAAATGCCTTTGGCATTGCGCGTCATGGTGGGTGACATTTTCAGGGGATAGTTGACCGAATCGCGCTGTAGGTTAAACTGATAATCACGCGAAGGAGTACCTCTTTGAGTGAGCGGAATGGCAAAGGTGGCAATATCCTCATAATAGCCTTCATAGCCTTGCGGCCGTGGAAGCAGTAGCCCGTCTTTCTGATGAATCAGATGTGAGAGTTGGCCTGTCACGATAGTGTCACTATAGACCACCTTCTGCATGGATTCCTCGGGCGAAATCCACGGACCGCCGGCCAGCGCAAAACCGTCGCAAATGTGGATGCCCATCTGCAGACCCAGGGAGTCGGCCTGTTGGAAGGCATAATCCACCATTTCCCAGAACCGTGGCGACATGGCTTCAGCCCATTCTCCTTGAGGGGGATCGGATGGAGCTCCTTTATCACTCTTGCCGCGGATAGGCATCAGATAGCAGCCACCGAGGCCTGCGTCCTTCATACATTTCAGGTCAGCCTTGATGCCGGGCTTCGATACAGCCCCATACATCCAGTACCAGAAGGTCCAGGGGGCCTCCCCTTGCCCCCTCACCATGAGGGGGCGTACTGCCATGCAGATAACCAGCAAAAGTATTTGTTTTCTAATCATCGGAGTATCATTTTTATTGAGCCCCTCCCTTGGGAGGGGGTGGGATGGGCTCTTATTATTCGAATCTTAGGATGGCATTGATGCGTCCTTTTCCTTTGCTCCAATAGGGCTGGGCGGAAGGACCGTTGAGGTCGGTGGTGTTCACCTTGTTGCGCACGGCGGGGATGGCCCTGAAAATGCCGATTCCCGTCTCGGGCAAGGTGTAAAGAATATGGTCGCGACCGTCGCGCGGGGTATAGACACCAATGTTGCTGCCCAATGTCTCAATACCGATCTTGCCCTCCTGCGTCGTAAGCTGCATCCAGCTGACGTTGGCAAAATAGCCCTTGAACTCAGGATATTCCCACGACTCGCCGGGGATGGGGTCGTTGTAATCGTTCTGCCACAGGCCATACTGCGGACCTTCTTTACGGTTCTGCCACACGCGATAGGGGCCTTTGCCCACCCATTGCTTCGACTTCACCATCTGTTCGGGATAGTCGAAGCAGATGCCCATGAGGTCAACTACACCGTTGAAATAGTAGTCTGCATTCATATAGATGCCACCGTCGGAGAGGAAACGCCAGGTAATCGCTTGAATAGAACCGTGACGGTAGTTAGCCACCAAAGTGCTGTCGCTAACGGTGAAACCGTCGAAAACTCCTTGATCGGCATACTCGGTGTAGTCGGTTTTCTTTTGGAACGCCTCCTTGTCATCATGGTTATAGAAACCATCCTGCGAACGGTCTGAGCGCTTGGCAGCCACAAAGCGCGGCCCATTGCCGAACGACAGCTTCTTGCCGCCGACCGTTACGCTCGTCAGCAGTCCTGTCTGCTTGCTGAAGGCAAACTGGCGGTTGCCGTTTTTAACCGTCAACAGGTCTGCATCCTCTGAACACGTAAACTTCTGAGTGTTCTCGCGAAGACGGTTCTTGTTCAGGTTTTCGGCCTTCGTTATATGTTTATGGCTCCACGTGAAGATTTCCTGCCCGTTCGGGTCAATGGCAGTCAGCTGTACCACGTCGGCATCCGTCTTGGGCAGATCAAATCTGAAGGTTTGTCCAGGGGCCACGTCGGGCGATGGAAGTTTACCTTCCTTCAACACCTTCACATTCTTCTCGCCGTAGGCGGGCATCTGCAAAAACTTATAACTGAACTGGCAGTCCTTCAGGTTGATGAAATCGTAGCAGTTCTGGATGGTGGGCCGTTCCCTTTCCCAATATTTCACTTGCACCGGACTCCACACCTCTTTTATAGTATAGAACGAGCCTTCCTTCTCCATGTGGGGACCCACGATGCCGTCACTTCCAAAATTACCCATGCAGTCCACGATGTTGTTCTGGTCCGTCCGTACCACGCCTTGGTCCATCAAGTCCCAGAGGAAACCGCCGGCACAACGGGGATTCGACATCATCAACTTCCAATAATCCTTCAGTCCGGCTCCATGTCCGCCGTCGTAAAGACCATGCAGGAACTCCGTGGGCATGAAGATTTCCTTCTGCCGCATATATTCGGCCGTTTCGCCCCATGAGCGGTAGTGCTTGGTCTCGAAACCGTTGCGATTGGCCCAGGGATAGAGCACCACGCGCTTCTGCGGGTCAAATTTATGGAAGAAAGGTTCCAGCTCGTAGTTGAAGCCACCCTCGTTGCCGTTGCTCCAGAAGATGATCGACGGATGGTTCACATCTCGCGTCACCATCTCCTCCACGAGTTTCTGTCCGTTGATGGTCTCGTGGGCCCAGTGCCAGCCGGGCAGTTCGCATTCCACGTAGAGTCCCAGCGAGTCGCAGGCATCCAGGAACTCGGGGTCGGCGGGATAGTGGCTCAGGCGCACGGCATTCATGTTCATCGACTTGATGAGCAGCACGTCCTCGATGTTCTTCTGCTTGGAGAGCGTGCGGCCCGTTTCCGGACGGAACGAATGGCGGTTGGCACCCTTGAAGATTACTTTCTGTCCGTTGATGAATACGCCATCGTCGTCGCATCCCTGAATTTGGGGGTAGGGCAGGTCCTCGCCCTTGAACGAATGGCGGTACTCGATGGTGCGGAAGCCGAACTTCTGGCGCTCCACATGGAGTACCTTTCCGCTCTGGTCCTTCAGCGTGAACACAGCCGTATAGCGGTGGGGCGTTTCAGCCGTCCAGAGTTTGGGATTCTTGACCGTGAAATCCACGGCAGCCCGGTCGCCCTGAATAGCGAAGGCCTGGCTCTGGCCCAGCTTCTTCCCGTTTGCGTCGATAATATCGACGCCTACAGCCCCCCAGGTCGCCCTGCTCAGAAAGACATCCGCCCGAAACTGCCCGTCGGCACGGGCATCGATAGCCACGCGCTGGATGTTCTGCACAGGCTTGCTGACAATAAAGACAGGCCGCCAGATGCCGCCGAAATTCCAATAGTCGGCGCGTCGCTCGGCCAGATTCACCTGCGGCGAACTGCTCTCCTTCGCTACTTCCACCTCTAGGCGGTTCTTCTTCTTCCCAAAGAACACGCGGTCGCTCACATCAAACTGGAACGGCGTGAAGCCACCCTGATGCAGGCCAGAACCAGCCTTTCGCCCGTTGATGGTGACGCGGGCATCGGTAAACACAGCCTCGAAGCAGAGCAATATTTGCCGTCCGGCCCATTCCTGCGGCAGCGAGAACTCATATTTGTAGAGTCCTTTCTCGTCGGCAATGCCCTCGGGCGTGGCCTTGCCGTAGAAGCGCATGCCATACTGATAGGTGCCGAAACCCTGCAGTTCCCAACAGGAAGGCACACCGATCTTTGTCCATTTGCCGCTGTTGCGCCCGTCGGTACATTGGAAATCCCACTGTACCATGTCGTCACAACCCCTTCCGCTCAAGTATTGGCGGCGGGTTTCCGTATCGTCGGCCATCACCGTCGTGGTCATGGCAGCCAAAAGCAGTCCGCTAAGAATGATTCTTTTCATAATGTGAGTTGATGATTTTATATTATGATGACCGCGCTCGCGCGTATTTGTACCCTCGTTTTTCAAATCAACTCAATTTGTTTTTCGGTGTCCGGCGTTGTTAAAATCGTTAAAAAAGAATAATTTAAAGAAATGATAGTTACATATTTACACTTTAAGCGTTAATTTTGCGACGGACTATTGTCCAGATAATCCTAAATATATCATTAATAAACGAATCAAAAACAATAAACTTAAAGCGTATGAAAAAATTTTTTACTCTGATTGCCGTGGCTCTTTTTGCCACAAACGTTAATGCTCAATCTCTTCCTGAGAACGTTTATCCCTACAAGACCATCACTTGGGGTGACATCACCTGGAAGAATGGCAACAACAAGAAGGACAAGGACAACAAAGACATGTTCTTCCTGATGGGTACAGGCAATGGCTATGAGAACGTCTATTGCGAGTATTTCGTTAGTGAGGACACAGGAAATGAAGTTTCTCGTCCATACTATACCTATGTGGACTATGAGAATGGCGACACAGGTATCCCCAGCTATGGTTTGTACTACAAGTTCACTCCCTCTGCCTCGGGCGTGCTGAAGGTAAATGTATGGGTGAACAAGGGTAGCCGTAAGACCTTCGTGGTAGATGCTGCTACCGGTGCTGCCTTGGTGCCTTGGACCGACTATACCTTCGACGGTTATGTGAATGGTCAGAATACCAACACCGACCAACCCAAGATTGACGAGACTACTGGCGAGCAGGCTATTGACAACGATGGCAATCCTGTATGGGTTCAGGCTCCTAAATACTTCACTGCTGAGGAGATGCAGGCTCGTTCTACCAATGCCAGCAAGTATGTCATAGATGCTGGTAACCAGGCTGTTTGGGGTTGGCTTAACATCAAGGTTGAGGCCGGTAAGAGCTATGTGGTCTATCAGCAGACCTCTCAGATTGGTTTCGGTGGCTTCCAGCTGAACGATGGTGAGATTTACTTTGCTTCTCCTGCTAAAGATAAAGTTGCTGCTGAGTTTGCTGCTGTTGTTGACGCTGATGGTAAGGCTACCAATGTTACTGATAAGGGTTCTGTGGTGACCTTCACCGCTGCTGGAGTAGAGGTAGAGGCCGTAGGCTCTTCTGTTCCCACTGATATTACTCCCGAATTAGATCCCGCAGGCATCAGCAGCATCGATGCTGACAAGGCTGCTCTGAACGAGAAGAGCTTCAACCTGGCCGGCCAGCAGGTGAACAACAACTTCCGCGGCATCGTCATCAAGAACGGAAAGAAGTTCATCAAGTAACCTATAGCTAACATTTAGATACTGAAAAAGGCCGCTTCCCAATCTTCGGGGAGCGGCCTTTTGTGTGTCTTATTTCCGTTTTCCGAACAATTGGAAATCGTAGCCGTTGACAGTCATTTCCTCATTATTAATGTAGATGTTCTCCAGAACCAGCATCAGCGAATCGTTCTGCCATACGAACAAGCTGTCGCTATCCTTCAACTTCGGATGCTGTCGCAGCCGTTCCCTGATGGGATAGGTCATAACGGTTTTGTCGTTTTTATTCATCTTCAAAACACCATTCTCTTGTCTCAGTTCATAATCCTCGAGAGGCAGCATCAGGGTATAGTCACCAAGAATGACAGGATTCTGTCGTCTGAGGTAGGTGGTCTCTTCCTTGGCAGCAGCTTCACGATTGTCAACAAACTGGCTGTCGTACCACGACCACTTGCCGTATTGCTGCTCGAAGGTATCGCGCCCTACGTCTTTTCTCACATACTCGATGAGGCTGCACACTTCGCGGTATTGATCGCTGAGCAAGCTATCTTTCCTGATTTCTTCCAAGTCCAGCTTCTCCACGAACTTGCCCGTTTTAGGATTGGTCAGTTTCAGTTGGACAATCATCTGTTGGAGGCGCGACGTCTGGCATCGCCGTCCGATGCTCTTGGCAGAGATGCCCGGAATATAGGTAAACAGGATGATGGCAGCGCCAAAGATGAGGGCCATCAGCTGGAAACGGCGTGAGCGCTTCCAGAGCAACATCAGCACGAAGAGTGTCATCAGCACGCCTGCCACCATCAGGTAGAAGCGGCTCTCGGTGAAACTGTAGAGGCGGATGCGATAAATGGAACCTATCCAATACATGATGAGCGGCGGAATGGCTATCCACGTGAAGTTGCGGTAGAACCAGTCGTAGTAGTGCTGTTTGAGCACATACTGCATCAGCCAGCCCACCATGGCCACCGTCACAAAAGCCATCACCATCCAGGCCACGCCGCCTTTGGGCAAGTCCCATTCGAGGGCAATCTTGATGAAATAGGCATAGAGGATAACGGTATAGATGATGACCGCAGGCGAAAGGATGAAGTTCAGGATGATTTGCAGCACGCGGGCGGGCTCGTCCACTTCGTCTTCGCCGTGGGAAATCAGCGTGCAGCACACCTGCGGGGCAATGACGAACCATATGAACTGCCACAGGTAGGTATAGAAATCCTTGGGTTCATCGATGCCGAAGATGTAGAAGAAGGAGCCGAAGATGGCCAGGAGTGCCAGCGTGATGATACCCGAAATGACGAGTCCGAAGAACAGTTGCGTCACCACATGCAGGGCATGGGCAGCAAAACTGCGGTTGTCCATACGCCGCGTGCCCACCACGAGCAGGATGGCTGCCAGCACATAAGTGAAACCGAAGCCGTATGTCCAGAGGAAAGGCTTCAGGTTGAGCATCATCAACGGCAGGAACAGGAATCCCGAAACCACGTAAGCCCAGCGGTTCACCTTGTGAAGCCAGAAGGTCAGTACCACAAGCGGCACGAACAGCATCAGGATGTCGGCATTGATGCCGCTGACCATCTGGTGCAGTTTTTCGTTCCATTCGGCATTTCCCGTATGCCAGACAGCAATGACGAAGAAAGCCAGCCCCATGGCGGCTTCCACGGGAAATTCCCTCGGACTGCGCAGCAGTTGCCGCATGATGTTTTTCAGTTTTGTCTTCATATTCAATTGTTTTATCGGTATCTGATTGCAAAGGTATGAAAAGTTGCGCGTATAGCCAAAGTAAAAACGTTGAGTTTTCAGAAAAAGGGTACAAAACCACAACGCGCGCGTCATATCAATAAATTGTTGCAACATGAATACGAAGTTTTTCCACATCATTCTGATGCTTGGACTCGCTGTTGGCGTCCAAGCCCAAACCACGATTACCGTTGATGCCAACGGGCAGGGTGACTACACCACCATTCAGGCTGCCGTGAACGCTGTCGCTGAAGGTGCTGAGGCAACCATTTACGTGAAAGCCGGTATTTACGAAGAAATGGTAAAGGTGGGTACCCGACAAAAACCATCCACGAAAAAGATTTCACTTATCGGTGAAGGTATGGACAACACCATCATCACTGCTGCTAACGGCAAGAATACTATCGGAAGTGGCAAGGACGTTCGCGACTATGCCACCTTGGCTGTTTTTGCCCCCGACTTCTATGCGCAAGATGTATGTATAAGGAATACGGGCGGAAAGGCTGCCGGACAGGCACTTGCGCTGCATGTGGATGGTGATCGCCAGACTTATTATCGCTGCAGGATAGCAGGCTATCAGGACACACACCGCACCAAGAAAGAAACGCGCAGCTACTATAAGGAATGCGTCATAGAGGGAGCCGTGGACTATATCTATGCCGGAGGCACCTGCTGGTTTGAACATTGTACTTTGAACAGCGTGGCATCGGGCTATATTACTGCCCCTGAGGATATTACGGTCTATACAACAGCTGAAGACGGCACAAAGATTTGGCTGGGCTTCATTTTTAATGAATGCACGGTGACCAAGGCATCGGGTGTCAGCGATAATAGTGTTTCTTTAGGCCGTTGCTGGGGTGCAGAGAAGTGTGGAAGTCTGTTTATGAACTGCCAATTGAATAACGTCATCAAACAAGCAGGATGGGAGACCATGGGTGGAAATGATGGCACCAAGTCTTACTTTGCAGAATACAAGAACAAGAACGGTTCTGCCTTGGCGGATATCTCCAGCCGCATCAGTTGGAGCCATCAGTTATCTGATACTGATTATGAAAAACTGAATACATGGAAAAAGGTAGATGCACTCTATCGTACCATCAAGACCACAGCCGTGGCTTTTGACCCGGAAGCAGTTATAGCCAGCCATAGGACTACTGACGACTATGCTCCTCTGGAAAATAAACTACTGGCCTTCCCAACGGCTCGCGGATTCGGTAAATATGTGACAGGTGGACGTGGCTGTAAGGTGGTAGAGGTGACCAATCTGGAAGACAATCCTTCCAATCCATCAGAAGGTTCTTTACGCTGGGCCCTGACAGTAGCAGGCAAGGAGAACGCTACTATCGTTTTCCGTGTCAGTGGTACCATCAAAATCCTGCCCAATGCCCAGAAAAGACGTGATTTGCGAGCTTCGTTGAAGAATGTTACCATAGCAGGCCAGACAGCTCCTGGCGACGGCATTTTGATCAGGGGCGGAAAAGTTAATTTGGGTGGTTCCAATAATGTGATCATTCGCAACCTGCGTTTTCGCATAGGTGATCTTGATGAGGCCGATTTGGCTAAGCCGACTGACAGCCGTTTCATCAAAGGTGCTGGCTTGGGAATCGAGAACGCTTCTAATATTATTATTGACCATTGTTGCTTTGGTTGGAGCGGTGAGGAAAACATCACTATGTACGATAACCATTTTACAACAGTCCAATGGTGTATTGTCCATGAAGGTCTTTATGATGCAGGTCACCAGAAAGGCAACCGTAGCTATGGTAATCAATGGGGTGGCTCTCCAGCAACCTATCACCATAACCTGCTGGCCCACAACTATAATCGCAGTTCGCGACTGAATGGTGCCAGTAGTACAACTGAAGACCGTAATGTGTTTATGGAATATTTTAATAATGTCAATTATAACTGGGGAAAGACGAATTCCTGTTATGGTGGCGAAAACGAGGCGGGAACCTACAGTTCACACGAGTGTAACTTTGTAGGTAACTATTACAAGCCTGGCCCCAGTACGCCTAGTGGCAGTTTTTTCATGGAACTTTCAGCAGCCCGTGAAGGCAAAACACTCAATCCAAATCCATCGCGTTGGTATTTTGCCGACAATGTGATGGAAGGTAACAGCAATGCCACTTCCGACAATTGGTCGGCTGTGAACAATAATACGATTTATACGGTAGCAGGCATGAAGTCTGAGTCGCTTATTTATCCTTCACCTGAATATACCCGTTTGGCGAAATGTAAATTTGACGATTACGATCAGTATCGTACTCCTTCAGAGTCTGCCTTTGAGGCTTACGAAAAAGTGCTTGAAAGAGCTGGTACGATTCATCGTGATGTGATAGAACAGCGGGTTGTGGATGAAGTTCGAAATAAACAAGCTCAATATAAAGGTTCAACACTAAATAAAGCCGGATTCATCGATTCGCCTGATGATGCAGAAGGATGGCCTGTCTATAATGCAGGTACTCCTTTAGCGGATACCGACCACGACGGAATGCCCGATGAATGGGAAACGGCCAACGGTTTCAATCCCTACGATGCCTCGGATGGTGCCAAAGTCGCTTCGGCCGAGGGATATACGGCACTTGAAATCTACCTGAACTCCCTGATGGGCGAGCAGATTCCCATCGTGACAACTGGTATTCGGCAGACAACCACCACCTTTGACAACAAGAAACTCGGTGGATGGTTCACGCTGCAAGGCATTCCCCTGGCGCAGAAACCCGCTGCGCCAGGCCTTTATGTCAGCAATGGCCGCAAGTTGTTGGTGAAATAAAAGATAAAAAGCCACAATTTATTTGTATAGTTATTTGTTTTTTATTATCTTTGCCACCAAATATCTAATAAGCAAAAAACAAACATATATATCATTACTAACTTAAAACAAAAAGCTTATGAAGAAAAAATTATCTTTTCTAACGGTTGCTTTCTTGGCTTTAGTCGCTGTTACGGCATTTGCCGTGGAGGGCGAGGGAACAGCCATTACCTGGGATTTCTCAGAATTCCCTAAGACAGCAGACGAGTACAAGGAGGACGCCAGCAATGTTGATGGCTACGATTACAATGGCTTGATTTGCCACATGCCGTATGCCGAGACAACAAAAGAGGGTGTGACTTCTGCTACGGATTACATTACGACTGGTGGTTTCCATGCCAATGGCACGAGTAACGCCAAAATCCGTTTTATGACTTATACCCCGACGGTGGATGGTATTCTGACTGTTACTTATCGTTCGAATAACAAGACCGCTACCGACCGTATTACGGCTATTGGAACAGAAATTGCAACTTTCACGAAGACCAATGTTGACGAGGGTAGTGTTCCTGCTTCTGTGGTAGCACACGGATTTACAACTGGCTCAACACCCACGGAGATTTCCGCCGAATTGACTGCAGGTACTACCTATTATATCTACCTTGCAAATGGTGGACAGACCATTACGAAGGTTCAGTATGTTGAAACCAGTGCTACGGAAGTTACAGAAGATCCTCAGATATCTGTAACTGAGGATGATGCTTCAGTTGTTGTTTCTGCTATTGGTGAAGGATCCGTTATTCTCTATGCCAACGGCACAGAGGTGGAAAATCCTTATACGGTTGCTCGTACTAATGAAGATCAGGTTATCACATTCACTGCCACTGCACAGGAAGATGGTAAAGAGATCAGCAGCACGGTAACACAGGAAATTACGGTTACCAAGTTGACAACAGAACCTGCTGAAGAAGGGGATGTGTTCAAGAAAGTCACTTCTACGGCTAATATCACCGACGGTGAGTACCTCATTGTCTATGAGGATGGGAGCGTAGCCTTCAACGGCAGTCTTGAAACACTTGATGCTGTAGAAAACACGGTTAGCGTGACCATCAAGGACGATGAAATCAAGGCTAATGAGGACATTAGCAAGGCTACGTTCACCATTAATACAACAGACGGAACCCTGCTGAGCAGTTCAGGATATTATGTAGGTGTTTTAAGTAATAATAACGGCCTGAAGCAGTCAAAGAGTACCTATACCAATTCTTTCGCTATCGACGATGAGGGAAATGCAGAGATTAAGGCTGTTTTCGATGCCTCTACTATGGCTTTGCGCTTTAATGCTGCCAAGGATCAAATGCGTTTCCGTTATTATAAGAATAACGGTGGTAATCAGAAGGTGATCGCCCTTTATAAGAAAGTCGTAGAGTTGGAAGTTCCCGGCACCGAGATCTGGAGCAACGAAGAGGCTCAGGATGTGGATTGGAACCAGGGCAAAGCCGTTATGGTTGATGCCGAGAAGTTTGCCGACGTCAAGGTCGGCGACCGCCTGAACATCGGCATTCTGGGTGCTCCCGAAGATGCAGCACCTGGCAACTGGGCCTATCAGGTAGCGCTTCAGGACGGCGACAACTGGAAGAACCTGGAAGGCGGTGAGCCGCTGAAACAGGCAGGCGACTATGTTCACTCGTTCATCATCACAGGTGATATGCTTAGATATATGAAGAAGGACGGTCTGGCTATCAACGGAACGAAGTTCCAGGTGAAGAAGGTGGCCGTTGAGAGTGCCTTCGAAGGCACCGATGAGAGCATCTGGGTGGGCGAGCAGACAGGCAATGTACAGATCAACATCTGCCACTTCGCCAATGCCGCCGACTTCGCTGGAGTGAAGGTAGGCGATATCATCCGCGTCACCATTGACAGCCCGAACTGGATAGGCCTGAACTACAACACGCCTGACCCAGACTATGCCTGGAGCAACTTCACCGATGAAGATTTTAAGGTAGAAAACAATTGGTCGGATCCCGTTGTCTCGTTTACGATTAAGACAGAGAACGCCGTCAACATCCTGAACAAGGAGAACGGCGGTATCTTCGTCAACAATCCCAATGTCACCGTCAAGCAGGTTGAAATCATCCCGGCTCCTACGTATGCCGTGACAATCAGTGAGAGCGAGAACGGTTTGATAGAAGCCGACAAGACTGAGGCTCTGGAGGGTGAGACGGTGACGCTGACCCCAGCTCCCGAGAACGGCTATGCCTTGGAGACCTTGACCGTGAAGGATGCCGACGGTGCAGACGTGGAAGTTTCTGACAATTCGTTCACGATGCCTGCCAGCGACGTGACCATAACGGCAACGTTCGCCAAAGCTCCCGTAGATGTTGACATTACCGTGGAGAGCGGCAATGACATCTATGCCGCAGTGACCGAGGCCGCCGGTGGTTCACCTGTCAAGAGTATTACCGTGACGCTGGAGAATGACGGCGAATACACCATCAGCAAGACGCTCACCTCGCAGGGCAACGTGACCATCAACGGTGCCGAGGGCGCTACGATCGACGCCAGCTCGCTGAGCGCTCCGCTGATCACCCTCAACGGTGCAACCGCCAACTTTGCCCCGAAGGCCGACGGTACCGACAGCGACCACTTCCTGGTTGAGAGCGTCACCATCAAGGACGTTACCATCAAAGGCCTGAAAGACGCCCTCGTGAAGGATGCCCAGAAGTCGCTCGTTGAGACCGTCACCATCGAGAACAGCGTGGTGGAAATGCCCGCATCCGGCAAGAACGTGCTCGACTTCAACGGCATGGGCTACGCAGGCAAGGTGATCGTGAAGAACTCCACCATCTGGTCGGCAGGAAAGAACACGGGCTTCTTCGCCCAGTACGGCAGCCGTCCGAAGAACGTCAACGGCGATTTGCTGCAGGAGTTCGACGTTCAGAACTCTACGATTGTGAACATTGCCAACGGCAAGAACTTCTGCGACCTGAAGCAGAACGGAACGGCCCAGAACGTCTATACGATAAAGAACAGCATCTTCGCCGACTGCGGAAAGGCAGGCCAGGTGGTCGTGGGCTTCAACAAGGGCCAGACCAGCGCCACACCTGTATGGGATGTCGACGGCAACACCTTCATCGTGAACGGAGCTGACAACAGTGAGGCCGAGATTTCGAAGGCCGGTCAGAAGAGCGGCGAGGACATCGTGAAGAACAGCCTGACCAGCAATCCCGGCTTTGCTGATGCTGCCAGCGGTGACTTTACGCTTGACTTCGCCAGTGAGCAGTATGCCCAGAAGACCGGTGACCCGCGTTGGCTGAGTGCAGATCCTACGGTAATGGTTGCTCCCGAGAGCGGTGACTTCGCCGCCATCGTGGCACAGGCCGTGAAGGAAGGCAAGGAGACACTCGCCCTGCCTGCAGGCGCTGCCTACAAGGCCGGC
>OMWC01000034.1 GCA_900314655.1 uncultured Prevotellaceae bacterium
TGTCTGTCAACAGGACGCTCATCCGTATGTTACAAGTTAGAATCAAACGGTTCGTATCTACCCAAGTGCCTCCTCACGTACATTATATAATATACATAGGAAACACCTGCTTCTTGTACTACTTCTCTGTCTTTATGTAAATCTTATTCAAAGATCGCTATCTTGTTGCTCTTTCGAAGTGTATTTCTCAAAAGCGAGTGCAAAGGTAGCGCTTTTTCTTGAACCGCCAAAACTTTTCCGAAAAAAAATTTCAAGAAAGATACATTTTTTCTTCTTTTCGAACAAAAAAGAGTCCCCCGAAAGAAGCTACACCTTATTATATTACGCACGTACGCGTGAGCATTCCTCTTCCTACAGGCAATGCCACATTCTACAAGCAATAAAAAGGGGAGGAATCCGTTAATCATTACAGTAATAAATAGAATACAAAAAACATAAGCGAAAAAATACAATGGAAAAGTTAAACTTTAAGCAGATTATTCTCGGGCTGTGTTTCAGCATGGCTGCCACCGTGCCAACATATGCTCAATGGAGTTTCGGTATCAAAGCAGGCATAAACAGTTCGACGGTTAGCATCAAGAACTGGGATAACAAACAAAAAATAGGGTTTCTGGCTGGTGGTGTAGCCACCTACCAACTCAGCGAGCATTTCGATCTTCAAGGGGAGTTGCTCTATGCCAACCGCGGCTACAAGACAGACATCTACCTTGAAATTTCCGACAAGAATCCCCACGACTGGAAGTTCTCCCTGTCGTATCTTAACCTGCCGGTGCTACTGAAATGGTATCCCATCGGACAGGGCGTTTACGTGGAAGCCGGACCTCAGTTGGGCTACATGCTTGACAACAGTAACAGCATCAAGGACTGGCCAAAGGATGAGCCGCGAGAAACAAGCGCAGATGGAAGTTACAACCGATTGGATTTCGGATTAGTGGGAGGCATCGGATATTCATTCAACATGGGCCTGTTCGTGAACCTCCGCTACGACCTCGGGCTGACCAACGTGTTAAAAGAATGCACATCAAAACAGCGTGCTTGGGAATTCAGCGTGGGCTATATGTTCTGAAGGCACAATGCATATCAGCAAAAAGGCAGGACTCGCAAACCGATCCTGCCTTTTGTATTTCAAGAAGACGAACAACCGTCAGAGGGCTGCTATGCCCCGAGCCATTCGCTGAAGCCCCTCGGCGAGTATCGCACGGGGACAAGCCATATTGATACGTACAAACGGACGCTGCCTTTCCCCATACATTTCGCCATCGTTGAGCCACACTCCATAGTTGCTGAGCAGGTGTTCAACCAAGGCTGACGACTGCACACCAAGTGCAGAGCAATCCACCCAAGCCAGATAGGTGCCCTCAAGCCTTACCACATGAAGCTGAGGCAACTGTTCGGCCATGAACTGGCAAAGGAACTCATAATTCTGCGCAATATACTCGTTGAGCTGACGAAGCCACTCAGCCCCTTCATCGGTATAGGCTGCTTCGGCAGCTACAATGCCAAAGGGGTTCACATCGCACACTTCATGCAGGTTGATTCCCCTGTCAATCCGTTCCCGCTTCTGAGAATCTTTCACAATGATATTGGCAATCTGTAGGCCTGCAATGTTGAAAGCCTTGGTAGGTGCCACGCACGTTGCGCTATGATGCAGGAATTTAGAAGATATCGATGCGAAAGGTGTATAACGATGGTCTGGCATTACCAATTCGCAATGAATCTCGTCGGCAATCACAAACACTCCATGCTTGAGGCAAATATCGCCCATGCGCCGTAGCTCTTCTTCTGTCCAGACACGCCCTGCAGGATTATGAGGATTACACAACAGGAAGATACGTACACGACTGTCGGCACATTTCCTTTCGAAATCTTCCCAATCGATAGTATAAGTATTATTCTCATATACCAGATGATTCTCCTCAATAACACATCCTTGATTCCGAATGCTCGAAAAGAAACAATTATAGACTGGAGTCTGCACCAACACTTTGTCACCAGGAAGCGTCAAGCCACGGATGATAGCCGATATTGCCGGAACGACTCCCGACGTATAGATAATGTCCTCGCGCTCAACCCCATTCAAACCATGACGGTCACGGAACCAGCGGATAACCGACTCATAGTAGCTTTCTGGTACATGGGCATAGCCAAACACTCCGTGGTCAACCCTACGATGCAAAGCCTCGATAATAGGAGGAAAAGCCCGGAAGTCCATATCGGCCACCCAAAGGGGAATGACATTCTCCTGAGCAGCCTCATCCCATTTCACGCTGTTGGTTCCACGACGGGGAATAATTTCGTCAAAGTCGTATTTCATTTGTTGCGCTCAATGATTTCACAATTGGCTGGTGCCTTGATATGCTCGTCGATGGTGACAGATCCCACACTGTCACAGACAATCCGTCCTGTCCGGGGATTCTTAATATTGGTTACACTCCCGATGATTTCAGCCTGAACTTCAGAATCCTCAAACATACGGTCGCAGTCCTCACCAAAGGAACAGTCCTCCAAGACCAGGCCGTCCACATAGCAGAGTGGCTGTTCTCCCGTAATATGACAACGGACAAGCTTGACATTCTTGGAATGCCAAGCCAGATACTCGCCATTCAATTCAGAATCGTAGATGACGACGTTCTCACACTCCCAAAAGGAATCTTTCGTCGTAATCTTTGCATGGTGGACTTCCACATTCTTACAATACTGGAACACGTATTTTGAGTCGCTCACCAAGCCTTCTACATAAACATTCTCGCAGAACATAAAGGGGTACGTGCCATCATGAAGTGTGACATTCTTCACTTTCAGGTCCTTGACTTTCCAGAAAGTTTCGTCGGCATCCTTAAACTGCACGTTCTCAATTTCCACACGGTTCATCTCGCGAAAGAGTTTCGGTGCATCAATCACCGTATCCTTCATCACCATATCATTGCTATACCAAATAGCCGACCGGCTGCCCACTTCGAAATAACAGTTAGTGATAACCGAGCCATCGACATGCCACCAAGGATACTTGCCTATGAAGCGGCAACCGTCAGCCTCGAGGTTATTGCAACATTTTATGCCCGACTCTCCTTCCGTGATGGTCACGTTCTCAAGCCTGGTATCGTGAATGCCGAACAATGGGCGTTCTCCTCCGAATGATTTGTCTTTGATTAATTGCATCTTCTTCACCTAATATTAAAACCGGGTGCAAAGTTACAAAAGAAAAACGCATTACATGTTGCTATTTTCCTTAAAAATATACCATTTTTACAGATTAGTATATAAAAATATGTAAAATCCTAACTTCAGAGAAAATAATTGACTAATTTTGCAAACAGCTACAAGCTCAAGTTTAAATCAATATACATTAAAAAATGACAAACAAAACAGTAAAACCAGCTGAAGGCAAGCTGGGTATTATGGTAGTAGGATGTGGCGCCGTGACGACCACATTCATGACAGGAGTGTTAATGGCCCGCAAGGGTCTTGCCAAGCCCGTTGGCTCCATGACTCAGTTTGACAAGATTCGTGTCGGACGCGGAGCCGACAAGAAATACTTGAAATACGACGAGATCGTGCCAATTTCAAAACTCGATGATATAGTCTTCGGTACCTGGGACGTATATCCCCAAAATGCCTATCAGGCAGCCATGTATGCCGAAGTGCTGAAAGCCAAAGACATTGAGCCCGTCCGTCAAGAGTTGGAGCAGATCAAGCCGATGAAGGCCTGCTTCGACAAGAACTACGCAAAACGCCTTGACGGCGATAACGTGAAAGACTGCAAAACCCGTTGGGAGATGGTGGAGGCCCTCCGTCAGGACATCCGCGACTTCAAAGAGCAGAACCAATGCGACCGTATCGTGGTGGCCTGGGCTGCTTCAACGGAAATCTATGTACCCGTTAACGAAAAGGTACACGGCTCTTTGGCCAATCTTGAAGAGGCCATGAAAGCCGACGACCGCGAGCATATCGCCCCGTCCATGTGCTATGCCTACGCCGCCTTGGTCGAAGGGGCTCCCTTCATCATGGGTGCTCCCAACACCACCGTCGATATTCCAGCCATGTGGGAACTGGCCGAAAAGACACGGATGCCTATCGTGGGCAAAGACTTCAAGACTGGCCAGACGCTGGTGAAATCCGGCTTTGCTCCAATCATCGGAACCCGATGCCTGGGCCTGAACGGCTGGTTCTCCACCAATATTCTCGGCAACCGTGACGGACTAGTGCTTGATGAGCCGCAAAACTTCCACACCAAGGAGGTTTCCAAGCTCTCCACCCTCGAGACCATCCTGAAAGGAGAATGCCAGCCCGAACTCTACGGAGACTATTACCACAAGGTGCGCATCAACTATTATCCTCCCCGCAACGACAACAAGGAGAGCTGGGACAACATCGACATATTCGGATGGATGGGCTATCCCATGCAGATCAAGATCAACTTCCTCTGCCGCGACTCTATCCTTGCCGCTCCCGTGTTGCTCGACCTCTGCCTGCTCAGCGACCTGGCTGCACGCGCTGGAAAGTGGGGCATACAGCGGTTCCTCAGCTTCTTCCTGAAGGCTCCGATGCACGACTACACGAAAGGCGAAGAGGCCGTCAACAACCTCTATCAGCAATACACCATGCTGAAGAATGCCATCCGCGAAATGGGCGGATACGAGCCCGACGAGGAAATCGACTAAAGATTTTTGCTGATTCTTCCTCGTTTTCGGAAAAGAATGATTACTTTTGCATGTCTGTTTTTCAAATAGAAGCAAAAGATGTCAATGGAATCAGTAAAATCAAAACGGCGGCAAGCAGCGCGAATCATCATCGCCCTGCTTGCCGTTGTTTCGCTTATCCTACTCATCCTCCCCTTCTGCCCCGTCAGCAAGGAGCGCCAGCAACAATGCTGCGCCGAATTGGAATATGAGAGATGCTACTCGCTGAATATCAACGGGAAAGCGGTTTTCTATATCAACGAGCTGGGGACTGGCACAGGGCTTACCAGCGTGAGCACAAGCCTCGATTCCGTGAGATGGCACAAAGAATCGCTCCGAGGAGTATGGGTGAACCGCTACCTCTTTTCCCCCTATTGCGGCGGTCGCATCATCACCACCAATCCCGACTATAGCGAGACAGAACGGCTGCAAAAAGCCAATTCCCACATCGACACCATCATTCGGCATAACATCACGCAGTTAGAGAAAGAATGCCAGCGCCTGAAGCGGGTTACCCGACGACTCAACTACTACCTCGACGTACATAACGTCACCGACGAGGGATACAATTCCATCGCCACCCTTTCAGCCAACCTCCTGGAAACCAGACAAGAACGCGAAGAAGTCTTGCAAATCCTGAAAGCCATCAAGCCGAACGAAGTGGTGGGTATTCGTCTCATACAGCGCTACACACTCCTCAGCCACGACAAAAACGGCAAAATCCAACGCACGCCATGCGAGCTTCTTGACAACGAGTATGACGATGACATCGCCACCGTGCAGACCAAACACCACTTCATGCCCGATTCCGCAAGGTCCATCTACTACAACTCCACAACGGCCGCCTTCATCGGAAAAGTCATTATGCACGAGCAAGAACCACTACCCGACTTTATCTACAAAGGAGAAACCGTTGACGGGAAGCGCTCCGGCCACGGTGTGTTCCTGGCATCCGACGGCACCTACTACGACGGCATCTGGGAGAACGACATGCGCAACGGTTTCGGATTTGCCGTTGACACACTTGGAAAAATCTTCGTTGGCGAATGGAAAGACAACCAGTATAAGGGTGAGCGACTGGTCTATACCTCCGACCGCATCTACGGAATCGACATTTCCCGCTATCAGCACGACATCGGCAAGAAGCACTACGGCATCGACTGGTCTCGACTGCGCATCACGCATCTGGGCACCATCAGCAACAAGCGCATAAGGGGAACGGTTGACTACCCCGTCAGTTTCTGCTACATCAAGGCCACCGAGGGAACCACCATCAAGAACCGCTACTACTATAACGACTACGCACAGGCTCGCAATCACGGCATCCTCTGCGGCTCCTACCATTTTTTCTCCACGAAAAGCAGCGCAACAGACCAGGCCGACTACTTCATCCGCAACGCCCGCTTCAACAAAGGCGACCTGCCGCCCGTGCTCGACGTGGAACCCTACCCCAGTCAGGTAAACGCCATGGGAGGCCCCGAGGTCATGCTTAACAAGGTTCGCACATGGCTCCGCATTGTCAAAGAGCGCACCGGCTGCACGCCGATTCTCTATGTCAGCCAGTCTTTCGTGAACCGTTACCTCACCGATGCCCACGACATCAAGCGCAACTACAAGGTTTGGATAGCCCGCTATGGCGAATACAAGCCCGATATCCGCCTCGCCATCTGGCAACTTTCCCCCGATGGTCGCGTAGCCGGAATCCGCGGTGACGTTGACATCAACGTATTCAATGGCTACCAAGACGAATACCAGGATTTCATGGAAACACAGCTCATCAAATAAGGATTTTAAGGCTTTCTTTCGACGCTTTGCTTCTAAAGTCTGGAAGGGTTGCTTCCATTGGGCGGAAGCAAAGTCCATAGATATTACAGAAACGGCCCGCTTCCAACATGGGAGCGAGCCGCTATAGGTAATCAGTCCTGACGGAATGAGGTTATTCCTCTGGAGCCTTGTCGATAAGTTCCATGAACTCATCGAGTTTCGGCGTAATGATAATCTGGGTGCGACGGTTGCGCTGCTTACCAAGAGCGGTATCATTGGTAGCCAGCGGGTTGTATTCACCACGGCCACCAGCAGTCAGACGCTTCGGATCCACACCGTAGTCGTTCTGCAGAGCCTGAACTACAGATGAAGCACGCAGACAAGAGAGGTCCCAGTTGTTACGGATATTTTCACGAGAGATGGGCACATTGTCAGTATTACCCTCGATGAGCACATCATAATCTTTATAGTCCTTGATAATCTTGGCAATCTTCGACAGTGTCTCAGCAGCACGATCGTTGATTTCGTATGAACCACTCTTGTAGAGCATATTGTCAGCCAAAGAAATATAGACCACACCCTTCAACACCTGAACATCCACTTCCTTCAGTTCTTCCTTACTCAGCGAGCGGGTCAGGTTGTTGGTGAGCACCATATTCAGCGAGTCGCTCTTGGTCTTCAGGTCGGTCAGGTGACGGATATACTGGTTCGACTCGTTGATCTGGTCAACCAGTTTCTCAATAGAGATGTTATTCTGGCTGCTGTTGGCCAGACTCTTATCGAGCGAGCGCTGCAGCGAACGGTAAGCCTGCTTTGATTGTTCGAGTTGCTCTTCCAAAGAAGTAACACGCGCATTAGAAGCAGCAAGCTGTTCCTTGGTCACCTGATAACTGGTATTCAGTTCCTTGTTCTCATTCTGCAAATTCTGGTTGTCCAGACGGCAATTCTCCAAATCTTTCTTGCTGGCGCAGCTGCTTACGATCAGCGCTCCGGCCAGCAATGTCATCATTAAAACATTCTTTTTCATATTCATTTAAAATTAGTGAGTATTCAATAATAATCGGGTGCAAATTTATTTAATTGACGGTAGAAAACAAATAAAGTTGCATAGGATTATGGAATTTTAACCGAGAATGCACTATTTTTAAAGTATCTTTGCCCCCAAAGCCTACCAGCAAACTTTCATTAACATCGTATCCGGATTGCAATTCTATCGGATATAAATCACCCAACACAATGCGAATAACATGTAATACTTCTACAACACACATATTTCGCATCGAAAAACAATACAATCTCATGCAATTGACAGGAGGGAATAACAGTTATATAAAAACTACGCTTTTGCCTTATATCCACCATTTGCGAATAGGTATGCTATTCAAATTCTCAACATCCTCTCGCAATAATAAAACCATATAGCCATCAAAACAATCGCATTTTTATTTGGTTTTGTGCTCACTTATGCGTACCTTTGCACACATTATTAATAATGCATTATTAGATTATGATTCTTTTCTTCCAGACAACGCAAAAGAGCGTGATTGCCACGCAGGTGGATCATCAGCTCAACGAACAAGAAATCAAGGAACTCTGTTGGCTTTATGGTGAAGCCACGCTGATCAACGGCGAGACGATGGACGGATTCTTCGTAGGTCCCCGACGTGAAATGATCACCCCTTGGAGTACCAATGCCGTGGAAATCACGCAGAACATGGGCCTCAAGGGCATCCAGCGCATTGAGGAGTATTTCCCTGTCAGCAACAAGGATGCCGAACACGATCCGATGCTGCAACGCATGTACACAGGATTGAACCAGGACATCTTCACGGTGAATATCAAACCGGAACCCATCAAGCACGTGGACAATCTGGAGGAATACAACGAACAGGAAGGTCTGGCCCTGAGCCCTGAGGAAATAGAGTATCTACACAAGGTGGAACAGCAGTTGGGTCGCCCGCTGACAGACTCCGAAATCTTCGGTTTTGCCCAGATCAACTCGGAACATTGCCGCCACAAGATTTTCGGCGGTGTGTTCATCATCGACGGCAAGGAGATGGAGTCGAGCCTGTTCAACATGATCAAGAAGACCACCAAGGAGAATCCCCACAAGATTCTCTCGGCCTATAAAGACAACGTAGCCTTCTCGCAAGGACCTGTCATTGAGCAGTTTGCGCCAAAAGACCAGAGCACCAGCGACTATTTCCAGGTAAAGGAAGTGGAGAGTGTAATCTCGCTGAAGGCCGAGACTCACAACTTCCCCACCACGGTGGAGCCTTTCAACGGTGCCGCTACAGGAACAGGTGGTGAAATCCGCGACCGTATGGGCGGTGGTGTCGGTTCCTGGCCTATCGCCGGAACGGCTGTCTATATGACCTCCTACCCCCGTAAGAAGGATGACATCCAGAAGTGGGAAGAAATCCTTCCTGTTCGCCAATGGCTGTATCAGACACCAGAGCAGATTCTCATCAAGGCCTCAAATGGTGCTTCCGACTTTGGTAACAAGTTCGGACAACCGCTGATCACCGGTTCTGTGCTTACCTTCGAGCATCAGGAAGGTGCCGAGCGCTATGCCTACGACAAAGTGATTATGCTGGCAGGCGGTGTTGGCTATGGCACCAAGCGTGACTGTCTGAAGAAAGAACCGCAGAAAGGCAATAAGATTGTAGTGGTAGGTGGTGACAACTACCGCATCGGCCTTGGCGGCGGTTCCGTATCTTCCGTAGATACAGGCCGTTATTCGAATGGCATCGAGCTCAATGCCGTTCAGCGTGCCAACCCCGAGATGCAGAAACGTGCCTATAATCTGGTGCGTGCCCTCTGCGAAGAGGATGTCAATCCCGTGGTTTCCATCCACGACCATGGTAGCGCCGGACACGTGAACTGTCTGTCGGAACTCGTAGAAGAGTGCGGCGGTGAGATTGACATGACCAAGCTGCCTATCGGCGACCAAACCCTTTCATCCAAGGAAATCATTGCCAATGAGAGTCAGGAACGTATGGGCCTGCTCATTGATGAGAAACATATCGAGCATGTGCGCAAGATTGCCGAGCGCGAGCGTGCCCCGCTGTATGTGGTCGGTGAGACTACTGGCGATGCCCACTTCTCGTTCAAGCAGGGCGACGGCATCAAGCCCTTCGACCTCGATGTAGCGCAGATGTTCGGTCATTCACCTAAGACCTACATGGTGGACAAGACCGTAGAGCGCCACTATAAGAATCCTGAATATCAGGCAACTCCTGACAATCTGGACGCCATCGTCAAAGACGTGCTCCAGCTGGAGGCCGTGGCCTGTAAGGACTGGCTCACCAACAAAGTGGACCGATCGGTGACAGGTAAGATTGCGCGCCAGCAATGTCAGGGCGAGATTCAGCTGCCGCTGAGCGACTGCGGTGTGGTTGCCCTCGACTATCGCGGAGAGAAAGGTATTGCGACGGCTCTTGGCCATGCTCCACAGGCAGGTTTGGCAGACCCGAAAGCCGGCAGCGTGCTCTCCGTAGCCGAATCGCTGACCAACATCGTTTGGGCACCTATGGAGGAAGGCCTCGACAGCGTTTCACTCTCTGCCAACTGGATGTGGCCCTGCCGCTCTCAGGAAGGTGAGGATGCCCGTCTCTATAGTGCCGTGAAAGCCCTTTCCGACTTCTGCTGCGCCATCCACGTGAATGTGCCTACGGGCAAAGATTCACTCTCCATGAGTCAGCAGTACCCCAACGGCGACAAGATTATCGCCCCGGGAACGGTCATCGTTTCTTCGGGCGGTGAAGTATCTGATATTCGGAAAGTGGTGTCGCCCGTTCTGGTGAACGATGCCAGCACCACCCTCTACCATGTAGATTTCTCATACGACGAGCAGCGACTGGGCGGATCTGCCTTTGCGCAGACACTCGGCAAAGTGGGCGACGATGTGCCTACGGTGAAGAACCCACAGTATTTCCGTGATGCCTTCAATGCCCTGCAAGACCTCATCAAACAGGATCTTATCCTCGCCGGTCACGACATTTCTGCCGGCGGCCTTATCACTACGCTTCTGGAAATGACCTTTGCCAATACGAAAGGTGGCATGGAGATCGACCTGAGCAGTTTCAGCGGTGAGGATATCGTGAAGAACCTGTTGGCCGAGAATCCCGGTGTGGTGATTCAGGTGAAAGACAGCGACATTGAAGCTGTGGAGAATCTCTTCGACGAAGCCGGTATCAGCTACGTGCCCATCGGCAAACCCGCTGCCGGACGCAAGATCACCGTCAAGAAAGACAGCTATCATCATACCTTCGACATTGAGGAGATGCGCGATGCCTGGTATAAGACCTCTCACCTGCTCGACCGCAAACAGAGTTTCAACGGACAGGCTGACGAGCGTGCCAAGAACTACAAGAACCAGCCTCTGGAGATGAAGTTCAACGACGATTTCCAGGGAACGCTGGCCCAATATGGCCTCAATGCCGACAGATGGAAAAACCCACCCCTTCCCCTCCCGAAGGGAGGGATTCCACGTGCCGCCATCATCCGCGAAAAAGGTACCAATGGTGAGCGCGAAATGGCTTATTCGCTCTGGCTGGCCGGTTTCGAGGTGAAGGACGTGATGATGACCGACCTCATCAGCGGCCGCGAAACGCTGGAAGACATCAATATGATCGTCTTCTGCGGTGGATTCTCCAACTCCGACGTGCTGGGATCTGCCAAGGG
Source organism: uncultured Prevotellaceae bacterium (assembly GCA_900314655.1). Lineage (GTDB taxonomy): Bacteria > Bacteroidota > Bacteroidia > Bacteroidales > Bacteroidaceae > Prevotella. Next base: position 11,130 of record OMWC01000034.1, read on the forward strand.
TTGGGCCGGAGCCTTCCTCTTCAATCCCAAGGCCAAGGAAGCCCTCGACCGTTTCTATGCCCGCGAAGACACTCTCTCGCTGGGTATCTGCAACGGTTGTCAGCTGATGGTAGAACTTGGTCTTACAGGTGCTAAAGGTGCTAAGATGCTCCACAATACTTCCCACAAGTTTGAAAGTGACTTCGTTTCGCTGGCCATTCCTCAGAATAACAGCGTGATGTTCGGCTCTTTGAGCGGCAATAAGCTTGGCATCTGGGTAGCTCACGGAGAAGGCAAGTTCTCGCTGCCCGAGCCCGAAGCCAGCTACAACATCATCGCCAAGTACAATTATCACGGCTATCCCGCCAATCCGAACGGATCCGACTACGACGTGGCAGGTATCTGCTCCGCAGACGGTCGCCATCTGGCCATGATGCCCCATCTGGAGCGCGCCATCTTCCCCTGGCAGAATGCCTGGTATCCCGCTGACCGCCGCCAGGACGAGGTGACACCATGGATTGAAGCCTTCGTCAATGCCCGCAAGTGGATTGAGGAAAAGACGGAGAAGTGATAACTGATAAGTGGACAAACAAATAAGACCTTGAACGTATTCAATAAGATAAAGCCCAATGAAGTTCCCCTTTCCATGAAGGGGATGAAGGAGGCTTTTCTTACCTTCTTTAAGATTGGCATAGTCACCTTCGGTGGTGGCTATGCCATGATACCCATGATAGAAGAGGAAGTGGTGAACAAGCACCATTGGACAGACAAAGAGGAACTACTCGACCTCATCGCCATCGCGCAGAGTTGTCCAGGCGTCTTTGCGATAAACATCAGCACCTTCATAGGCTACAAGCTGAACAAGAAGACCGGAGCTCTCTGCACTACACTCGGTGCCGCCCTGCCCTCTTTTATCATCATCCTGCTGATTGCAATGTTCTTCCACCAGTTTGCCGACAACAAAGTGATAGCAGCCATGTTCCGGGGCATCCGTCCGGCGGTTGTTGCCCTGATTGCCGCTCCCACATTCCGCTTGGCAAAGACAGCCAACATCTCGCTCACCAACTGCTGGATCCCCATTGCCTGTGCTTTGGCCATCTGGGCCTTGGGCGTTTCGCCCATACTGATTATCGTCGTTGCCGCTGTGGCAGGTTATGTTTACGGACAATTCATCAAACCTACGGAATGATATATTTATATCTGTTCATCACGTTTTTTGAAATCGGACTATTCGGTTTCGGTGGAGGCTACGGCATGTTGTCGCTCATCCAAGGTGAGGTGGTGCACCATTGGCACTGGATGACGACAGGCGAATTTACTGACATTGTGGCCATCTCGCAGATGACGCCCGGCCCTGTAGGCATCAATTCCGCTACCTATTGCGGCTACACAGCCGTCGTCAACGCCGGCTATTCCGTACCGATGGGTATTCTGGGCAGCCTCACGGCCACCTTTGCCTTGGTGCTTCCGTCGCTCATCCTAATGATTCTCATAGCGAAAATGTTTATGAAATACATGCATACCTCCACGGTGCAGAGCATCTTCGAAGGCCTTCGGCCTGCCGTAGTAGGACTTTTGGGAGCAGCTGCCCTGATGCTGATGACCCGCGAAAACTTCAGTTCCCTTGGTGAGAATCCCTGGCAGTTCTGCATCAGTATCTTCCTCTTCGCAGCAACGTTTATCGGCACCTACTGGATGAAGATCAATCCCATCCGCATGATTATCTATTCGGCTTTGGCTGGTCTGGTGCTGCTTTACTGATTTGTTATTTCCTGAATTATGCTTCGGAGGATTCTATTAGCTGCATCATTGCTGTTGCTTATCATAGGCTGTACGCGCCAAGAGACGCCGCAAGGCAACATCTCCCCTTCTGGCAACCATTATGAGCGGGCGATGCAACTGTGCGAGACAAACCACTACGCCGAAGCAGAACTCATCCTGAAGGAAGGGGAACTGGCAGCTGAAGCCAACGACAACAAACTGGAACTGCAGAAATGCCAGGAAACGCGCTTTCTGGTGGCCCGGATTCTGGATGCCAACACCCAACAACGCAACTACGAGCTGCTCCACGACCACGAAAAAGCTGCTAACATGGCGCAGTTCATCACCTTAGCCAAAGAACTGCTCCACCACACCTACGAGCAGGAAAAGATCACCGAGCTGCAACATAGATACGAGCAACAGGCCGCCGACCGACGCCACTACCAAGTGCTCGCCTATCTCTTCGGACTTCTGCTGCTGGCTATCCTCATGGTGCTGGCAATCCTCTATTTCAACCGTCAGCGTATTGCACAGTACAACAGTATCCTTGACCTCAATGCCCAAACCATTGAGCGGGCTCAACAACGTATCGAACGACTGTCTTTGGAAAGTGAAGCCCACGACAAAGAAATCAACCGCCTGAACGACAAGATCACCTCTGTTCGACGTTCCACCAACGAGCGTCTGGGCCGAGGCAAAGAAGTATTCGACCTGATTTCATCTGGCGGAAAGCTACCTCCATCTGCCGACGACGAGAACAGTCTCATAGAATACTATTCCGTGAGCCACTATGCCACCTTCCATGAATGGGCCACCCACTACGACCATCTCACCGCCCGCCTCTATACCTATCTTATATTACAGGACATGGGCAAGCAAGATGACGACATCGCGCAGATTCTCTGCGTCAGCGCTTCGGCCGTGCGCTCTATCAAATCGAGGGTGAAAGCGCGGAAGAGAGTTTAGGTGTAGGGTGTTGGGTGATGGGTGTTAGGTGTTGGTGGTTAGTGGTTTGGTGTTGCAATTAAGAGTCCGAAAAACACGCTAAAAAGCAAACAACTATTTGGTTTTCAACACGTTGCAAAGAAACAGACTTTGCAACATGCGCAGAAAATAAATCCCGGAAAATTTGCAAGCTATCAGTTTGCGTCCTAATTTTGCCTGTGAAAAATTCACTTTATTACGAATCATTTAAAACAATAACAACTATGGCAAAGTTAGATTTGATATCCCTGGAATGGACCGACCTCGTGTTCGAAGGACGTAATCAGGCCTACGGGGCCTACCAGCTTCGGAAGGGAACTTCCAAGCGAAACATCTGGTCCATCATTATTGTAGCCCTCGCGGCTGTACTCCTTTATCTCGGACTGACGCTCCAACACATGGCTGAAGCCAACCGCACGGTGGAAAACACGCAGGCCATTGAGCTCGCCACCCTTGAAAACAAGAAGAAAGAAGCCAAGGTGGAAAAGAAAGACCCCGTCAAGGTGGAACCCGAGAAAATCGTGGAAAAGGTGAAGTCGTCGGTAAAGTTCACCGCCCCTGTCATCAAGAAAGACAATCTGGTGAAGGAAGATGATGAAATCAAGCTCGACGAAGTGGAAAAGAGCAACAAGGCTATTGGTGCCCTGACCGTAGATGGCAACGACGAAGTGGGCGGCGAAGTGCTCAAGATAAAGGAAGAAATAGCAGCTCCGGCGCCCCCGAGACCTGTAGAAGAGAACAAGATTCACGAGATTGTGGAACAGATGCCTTCATTCCCCGGTGGTATGGGTGCCCTCATGTCTTGGCTCGGACAGAACATCAAGTATCCCGTGACTGCCGCAGAAACCGGCGTTCAAGGTCGCGTAATCGTTCAGTTTGTGGTTGAGAAAGACGGTTCCATCACCGACGTAAAGATTGCCAAGAGTGTGGATCCCTCCCTCGACAAGGAAGCAACCCGCGTCATCAAGAGCATGCCCCACTGGATTCCCGGCCGCCAGAACGGTTCGCCCGTGCGCGTCAGATACACGGTTCCCGTCACCTTCAAGCTTCAATAATTTGCCAAAATAATCCTGGAATTATTTGCAGCCTTGCGGATTGTTACTTACCTTTGCAACAATTATTCTGGTGAAGGGTGTTAGGTGTTGGGTGATAGTGAATACAATTGAGCCATTATCTAACCACCAACACCCATCACCCAACACCTAACACCCAAATAAACTTAACAAATGAAGAATTGGATTATAATAGTAATCATGCTCATCGCCAGCGGAACAACCGCAAGTGCGCAAACGATGAACGAAAGGCAAGCGGCCAAAATGGACAGCATGTCGATTGCCCTCTTTTCGGACGGAAACTTCAAAAAGAGCATCGAACTGATGAATAAATGGCTTGACAACAGGCTCCAGACAAAGGGAGAACAGGACTCTCTCTACATCAGGCGAATGGTTTTGCTGGCAAAAGCATACTTCAGAGACAAGCAGATAGACCAGGCCATCAACAGCATTGACAAAGCGATCAACCTCTATGGCAAATACGTGAGCGATAACGACACGCTCTACGCTTTCTATCTAGACAACAAAGCCCTCTACCTGAACGCGAAGGAAGACTACAAGGCTGCACTACCCCTGGTCAGGAAAGCCCTCGACATCTACGAACCTCTCCACAAGCGCGACTACGACATGGCCATGATTCTCATCCACATGGCCGAGGCATGCCATTTCAACGATCTCCATCAGGAAGCCATCCGCTACGAACTACGTGGACTCGACATCTACAAAGAACTCTTTGGCGAAGCCTCTGAGACCTATGTCTCGGAACTGAACTACCTGAAACAATACTACGAAGGAGCCGGCGAAACGCAGAAAGCCAGTCAGGTGGAGAAACAGATGGAGCAATTGGTAGCCAAGATCAAGGAACAAGAAAAAGGCGTGCAATATGCCCAGTTTGCCTCGGCTGAAGAATGCCGGGAGCACAATGCCGACGCCCTCGCAGCCGCCAAGACCTACCTGAGCGGCAGAATCGACGAGCAGAAGTCCGTGAAAGCCGCGGCCTACGTGATGGGTTGGGTACAAGCATCAGCAGACATCAACGTGATGATTGCCGACGAGAACCTGTACTACCTTCAGAACCAGTGGCAGATGCTGGCCTATTTCTGCGGCTGCACCGAATATGCCCTGGAGCAAAAGCAGAAGGATTTCTCACCGGAAATGCACATCGCCGCCATGAAGCGCACGCTGGAACACTACAAAGCCAACCGCCAGTTGACCGGCATTATAGCCGAAATGGAAACGCTCTCCAAACTTGAAAAGAGCGGCAAGCTGGAAGAGACGCTCCGCCAGGATGCCCAGAAGATTCTTAAAACTGCAGAACAAGCTCAGAAAAAGGAATAACTTGCTAATGTTCACGTCAAAATAAAACCTTCACTGTAATGTCCAGATGCCTGTCTTCCTGCACTTTACGGTGAAGGGTTGAAAGGTCCACCCCTTACCTCCCTATAAAGAAGGAACAGTTTCTAAAAGTTTGGCTTGTTTCACTCTTTTAGTGTATGTTTCCGCTATGTGGAAGCAAAACATCACTTATTACTCTTAAATATATCATTTATCACTCTTAAATGTATCATTTATCACTCTTAAATGTATCATTTATCACTCTTAAATGTATCATTTATTGCTCTTCGATATATCATCCATTGACCTTCGATATATCATCAATTGACCTTCAAAGTATCATCAATTGAAGCCCGTCCGATGATACATTGACCAGCTATCTATCATCGAATGAAAGAAATTCTCTAGAGAATTTAAGACAACCGATGATGCTCTCCCCCTAAACTGGGAAATGTGACGGGGTCTTTCAACCCTTCACCGAAAAGTATTGACTATCACCCATTTACACCAAATAGTGAAGACTTTTAAAAGAGTAAATCACCTAGTCTAGACTGAAACCGATGTCATCCACCCAGCAGAGGCGGTCGTCGGTCATGGCAATGGCGCGGATGCGGGTAATGTCACCATACGTCTTATCACGGAAACCAAGGGGCACGTCAGTCACCTTGATCTCCTCGTTAGGCTCAATGATACTCATTGTCTGGGGCACTTTCACCACGTGGTATTCGTCCTTGTACATATCGGTGAAATGGATGCAGAGGAATAGGCGCACGTTCTCCAACCGCTTACCTGACTTGTTGCGGACAGTCACCTGCATCTCATCATCGTCGGTAAGTATCAGCCACTGGGGATCGGGTTCCACCTTCACATCGAGAAACTTCCGGTCAATCAACAACTGCTTGAAACCTACGGGCAGATTCTTTTCGCAGAACTGCATGTCGGAGAGCAGGCCGTCATAATATTTCTGATTGCCCCGACGGAAGAAATGGTTGTATATCTCATTGCGGCTCTCCTCCTGGCGGCCATTGTCGGCATAGTATTTGGCCTTCATCAGATTGGGGCTGAACAGGCCGTTGCCTTCCATCATGGAGCGATAAAGTTGCAGGAGATAGAGACCCTCGGAAGTCTTGTTCAGATAATTGCGCATGCAGTAAGAGTCGAACATGTCAGAAAGCTGGTCAGCCTGTCGCGGATACTCCACCGAAGCCTGATGTAAACAGCTCAGGGCCTGCTCAGCATTGCCCATCCGCTGATAGAGCACACCGCGCAGAAGCATGGCAGGAGCCGTCTTGTCGGGATGCTGGGCGATGTAGGTGTCGAGGGTAGAAAACACCCCCTCCGACCTCCCCGAGGGGAGGCTTTCAGAAACGGATTTATCCTCTACCTTTCGGGGGAGTTGCATGGGAGCGCCCTTCCCTCCTTCGATAGGATTAAGGGGAACTTTCTCTCCCCCTCGGGGGAGTTGGTGGGGGGTTAGGATGATTTCTGCCTGTGCTTTTAGCAATTGAGCCTCAGCGCATTGAGGATATTTCTTCAGCATATTATCGGCTCCCTTGAGAGCAATCTCTGGCTGACCGCTGTAGAGATCGAGATATACCTTGTCCTTCTCCACGCAGAACGCATCATACTCCTTCATGTATTTGTGGTAGATAGGCGCATAGTCGGAAAGGTATTGCAGATAGGAAGCCTCCAGCTTGGCTATGTCATTGCGCACGTTCTGACGCAACTCCTTGTCTTTACGATAGTTGGTGAAAGCCTTGTGAGTCACCTTGGAGGCATCCTCATGATGAAAGATGTCGAGCAGCACGATGGGATTTCCCATCATGGTGTTCACGATGTCCATTACGTTCACACGTCTGGTCATCTCCATACCGCCAGTAGCAGCACTACGCGCCAGCATCCAGACATCGCTGAGACTCTTGTCGAGCGCCTGCAACTGATACATATACTGAAGAATGGGCAGCATCTTCTGCTTGGCTTCCAGCACATCGGGGGCCACACCCTCATAGTCTTGACGGGCCATGACCTTCAGAAAATCGTCGAAGTTCTGAGAGTTGACCTGTGCCAGTTCCAGCGCATTCATCACACGCACGGTCTTTTCCAGATCGTAGTCCTTGTTGGCCACGAGCTGCTGATTGCGGATGGCCTCATAGGCAGGCACGAATTCATCCACCGGCTTGTAGTTGGACAGTTCGAAAGGGTCGGCTGTCTTCACGTCGCATCCCACCAATAGGAGCAGAGCACATAACAGGAACAAGACTTTTCTCATTTGCGGTATTTTATGGGATTTCGGTGCAAAGATAATCATTCTTTTTAAAAAAGGAACAAATACGACAGTTTTATATAATTTTAATATGATTAATTGTTCATTTTACAATTAATTTTTATATCTTTGCACTCAACTCCTGAATATCATAACAAGAACCTAACATATTACCTTATGAAAAAGAAAGCTTTATTTAGTGTTTTGCTGATGGGTGCCTTGGCATCCTCCAGTCATGCAGTGGCTGCCGACAGTGGTCACCAGTACACCATCCAGGCCAACAAACCCGGGGCTGTGATTCAGCCTACGATGTACGGCGTATTCTTCGAAGACATCAACTTCGGAGCCGACGGAGGCCTCTATGCCGACATGGTGGAGAACCGTTCGTTTGAGTTTCCCCAGAGACTGATGGCCTGGCAGACCTTCGGCAACGTGGAGGTAGAGGACGACGATCCTGCCTTCGCGCGCAATCCTCATTATATACGTCTGAAGGACGACGGCCATACCGACAAGTGGACGGGCATAGAAAACCGCGGTTACTTCGGCATGGGCCTGAAGAAAGGTATGGGCTACAAGTTCAGCGTCTATGCACGCACGAAGGGAAAGGCCAGAATCCGCGTGGAACTGGTGAGTTCGCACAATGAAGTGATAGCCAAGAAAGGCCTGGACGTGACGGGCAACGACTGGAAGAAATATACCGTGGAACTGACGTCCACCAAAACCGATGCCCACGGACTGCTGCGCATCTTCCTGGAAAGTAAGGACGGCCTTGACATGGACCACCTTTCACTCTTCCCCAATGACGCTTGGAAGGGTCTGCTTCGTGCCGATCTCGTGAAGGACCTGAAGGATCTGAAGCCCGGCGTATTCCGCTTCCCTGGCGGCTGTATCGTTGAAGGAACCGACCTTGACAGCCGTTACCAGTGGAAGAATTCGGTAGGCCCCGTGGAGAACCGTCCGCTGAACGAGAACCGCTGGAACTACACATTCCCACATCGCATGTATCCCAACTACTATCAGAGCTATGGACTGGGCTTCTATGAATTCTTCCTGCTTTCAGAGGAAATCGGCGCTGCCCCGCTGCCAGTTGTAAGCGTAGGACTGTCTTGCCAGTTCCAGAACAATGGCGAACAGTTCCATGTAGCACTCGACGATCTGCAGCCTTATATCGACGATGCCCTCGACCTGATAGAGTTTGCCAACGGCGGCACAGACACCAAATGGGGTAAACTGCGTGCCGACATGGGCCATCCTGCACCTTTCAACCTGAAGCACATCGGCGTGGGCAACGAGCAGTGGGGCCCAATGTATCCCGTTCGTCTGGAGAAGTTCATCAAGGCCATCCGCGCCAAGTATCCCAACATCCAGATTGTAGGCACCAGTGGTCCTTCACCCGACGACAAGGACGGCAAGGAGTTCACTTACGGTTGGAAAGAAATGACTCGGCTGAAGGCCGACCTCGTGGACGAGCACTTCTACCGTGATCAGGACTGGTTCCTCTCTCAGGCAGGACGCTATGACAACTATAATCGCAAAGGCCCGAAGGTGTTTGCCGGAGAATATGCCTGCCATATCAAGGGCGGCGACCAGCACACCCCCATCGACGTACCAACTGGTAAGAATACGTTTGAAGCAGCTCTTTGCGAAGCTGCCTTCATGACCGGTCTGGAGCGCAATGCCGACATCGTATGGATGGCTACGCCCGCTCCGCTGTTTGCCCATGTGGATGGCTGGCAGTGGCGTCCCGACCAGATCTGGATGGACAACCTGAGCACCATGCGCACTCCTACCTACTGGGTGCAGCAGATGTACTGCCTGAATGCAGGCACGAACGTATTGAAGATGACCGAGGGCAAGGATGCCATCAAGGGACAAGACGGCATGTATGCCACCGCTTGCTATGACAAGAACACCAAGCAGTATATCGTGAAGATTGCCAACACCAATGCCGAAGCAAAGGATATCATCGTGACCTTCAAGGGTATCAAGGCATTGCCGGAAGGCAAGGTGACCTGCCTGCACCACGACGACCCCAACGCCATCAACACGCTGGAGAACAAGAACGTGGTGGTTCCGCAGACTGGCACCGTGAAGGCTGAAGGCAACGTGCTGAAGGTGAGTGTTCCTGCCAAGACATTTGCGGTATATCGTTTCTAGAATTATGAAAAAACTACTCTGTTGCGGACTACTCGCACTGCTGTGCACGGCTCAGGCCGATGCACAGCAGCGCAGAGAATGGCCTCGCAAACCATTCAACACAGACACACTGATGGTACATGATCCCGTGATGGCATTTGAGGACGGGACCTACTACCTCTATTCCACGGGAATGGGAATTGGCACAGCCACCTCGAAAGACCTGAAAACTTGGACCGTCTATCCAGAAGGAGTGCTGAAAGACCAAATCCCCGCTTGGACACAAGACTCCGTGCCGGGCTTCAAACGCCATATATGGGCCCCTGACCTCATCCGCTGGCACGGACAATGGTGGATGATGTACAGCTGCTCGACATTCGGAAAGAACGGTTCAGCCATCGGACTGATTACCAACAAGACCCTGAATCCTGCCTCGGAAGACTACCGCTGGGAAGATCGCGGTGCCGTGGTGGTGTCGAAGGACAACCGCGACAACTGGAACGCCATCGACCCAAACATCATTATCGATGATGAAGACCGCCCGTGGGTGGTGTGGGGTTCATTCTGGGACGGCATCCAACTGGCTCGCCTTGACTTTACCATGCACCTGGCTTCAAAACCCATGACCATAGCTCGCCGTCATGCACCGGGCTGCAAGGACGTAGAGCCTAATCCCACTTCGAAATATGCCGGCACCAATGCCATTGAGGCACCCTTTATCATGAAACACGGCGGATGGTACTATCTGTTCGTCTCGTGGGACTACTGCTGCCGCGGAGCCAAAAGCAACTATCGCGTAGCTGTAGGTCGCAGCCGGAATGTGGCAGGTCCGTATGTGGATCAGGCTGGCATGGATATGCGCGAAGGCGGCGGCACACTGTTCGTAGAGGGCGACCACAAGACTTTCGAAGCCATGGGGCATTGTGCAGCCTACCACATGAACGGCAAGGACATTTTCATCTGCCACGGCTACAGCGTGCCGTTGAAAGGAGCCTCCATCCTGGTGCAAAAAGAAATCCAGTGGACGAAAGATGAATGGCCCGTATTAAGTGATAAGTGATAAATGAGGAGACTGGGAGTCCTTTTATTGGGATGGATGCTGGCCACCTTATCTTTGGCCGCTCCTTTTGCAGGTAAGCATTACAACATTGCCTACCTGAACATGAGAAATGGACTCCCTGGCGACTACGTTTCGGACATTTATCAGGACAGCGACGGTTTCATCTGGATTGCCACAAGCGGAAGCGGACTGGTGAAATACGATGGCTACAATTACTATTCGCCCAGCACCATCAACATGGGATTCACTCCCAAGAGCAACTCATGCCGCAATATGGTGGAGGACAAATTCCACAGGCTTTGGGTGGCATACGAGGAGGGGACCGACATTATCGACCTGCATTCCATGCACAACTGGGTGCCGGAAGGCGACAGCCTGATCCACCAGGCACTCTCGCAACAAGCTGTGACCGTCTGCCGCGACTCGAAAGATGCTATCTGGCTCGTCGCGCGTACCTATATATATTATATCCAGATGGATGAAAACGGGAATATCCAAAGGGTTATCCCTCACCGTTATGCCAGCAACAGGCTGAACATCAACATCTGCGACATAGACCACGACGGTTCGGTATGGGTGACGATTGAGGGAGGTCTTTACCGTCTGAAGGTAAGAGACGGCAAGATGATCCGCGAAAGTATTTCACAAGCGATCGACAACATCCGGAATTCCGACATCATCGACTTCATCCGGAAAGACACCGAGCTATGGATTTCCTCCAGCTACGGGCTTTTCCGGTTTGACAAAACGAACCATCTGCTCAATCATTACCGTAAAGAAGACGGCTCTGGACTGCTGCATAATACGGTCACCAAACTTTCCCTCGGTCCTAACAACACATTGGTGATAGGAACCTTAGGAGGCATTAATATCTGCAACAACGCATCGGACGGTTTTGAGCAATGGACGACGAAAAGCACGGACATGCCACTGAGCAGCGACTTCATCAGTTGCATCAAATATCTGCAAGGGCTGTTATGGATAGGAACGGAAACAGGTGGTGCCATGAAACTCTCGCCCTGTGTGCTGATGCTCACCAATTATGTACACTCAGCAGCCGAAGGAAGCATCTCACCCAATGCCGTCAATGCCATGTATGCCGAGGACGAAGGCACACTTTGGGTGGGAACCGTGGAAGGCGGACTGAACCGAAAGGAAGCGGGCAGCAACGAGTTCGTGCATTTCAACAAAAGCAATTCTGCCCTACCCCACAATTCAGTTTCCACCTTGGCCGCCGACAATCGTAAGCAACTCTGGATTGGCACCTGGGGAGGTGGGATAGGCATCATCGACATGGAGCGCCACCAACAGATCGTTCCGTTGTCACTCAACTCCCGCTATGCTCCGCTGCTGGTTTACATCGGTGCCCTGCAATACGACCCTATCAACGACCTGATGTGGATAGGCACCAACGGCGGACTATACTGCTACGACTACCATACAGGTGAAATCATTGAGCCCTTCGACGGATGCCGGCAGATAAGGGGCTGCATCGGGAGTATCATTGACAAGGACGGTCGCCTTTGGATGGGAACACTCGAGGGTGGTGTGCGCATCAACCTGAAAGAGCGTGAACGAGGGAAAGCCAACGGACGGATGTTTAAGGCGGAATATCTCAGACACAAGCTCGACCAGCCGGAAAGCGGCATCATCGAGAAAATGAGCTGTTTCTGCGAGGCCAAGGACGGAACACTCTGGATAGGCAGCAACGAATACGGCATCTACCACCTCACCACAGACAAAGAAGGAAAACCGCACTACCAGAACTACAATATGCAACATGGACTGGTCAACAACGGCGTAAAAGGCATCGTGGAAGACCATAGCGGCACACTCTGGATTACGACCAAGAACGGACTCTCGCAGTTCAACCCTCAGACAGGTGTCTTCAATAACTACACCGAAGAAGACGGACTGCCCAATTCTCAATTCTACTGGAACTCCGCCATCATCAACAAACAGGGATTCATCTTCCTTGGCACCAACAGCGGACTTTGCATGCTTCACGGCATTAATAACGAAGCTTCGTATAAGGGACACCTCCGCTTCACCCACCTGAATATCGACAATCGAGACATTACTGCTGACGGGAAATACCTTGAAGAAGACATCTCGCAGGCTAAAAAACTGACGATGCACGAAAACGACAAGGCATTGATCATAGAATTTTCAGCCTTAGACTACGGGAATGAGCACAACGGCATCTACAGCTACCGTATGAAAGGATTCGAAAACGAATGGATCAAACTGCCCATGGGTCAGCATTCCATCCGCTATACATCACTGCCTGGAGGCAATTACACGCTCGAAGTGAAATACGCCTCGGCTCTGTCGGACAAAGAGGAAATAACCCAGCTTGACATTGAAGTCATACCTTACTTCTGGAAACGCTGGTGGTTTGTGAGCGGATTTTTTATCCTGCTTATTGTGGGGGGAGCATGGCTCTACCGCAAAAGAATGGAACAAGTTAGGGAAAAGACCCGCAAACAGGAAGCTGAAAAGGCGATGGCCCCCATCGTGAAAGCGCTGAACGAATCCAACGACCCCAAACAATTACAACAACGTATCGAAAGCATCCTGCATATCCAAAAACAATACGAAGAAAGTTACAACAAGAGTGCAGAGGAAAACAAGGAGGACACCAAAAAGAAGAACAAGCCGTTCATGGAAAAGGTGATCCGCATTCTGGAGCAAAACTATAGCAACTCGGAATTCGGTGTGACGGAACTATGCGAGGCCATGAACATGAGCCGCCCGCTACTCTCCAGACGTCTTAACGAAGAAGCTGGACTGCCCACCACACAATTCATCAGGAACTACCGGCTAAACATCGCCAAACAGCTGCTTCAAGAGTCGGGTGGACGAAACATCACTGAAATTGCCTACAGTGTGGGCTTCAACGATCCCAAATATTTTACCCGCTGTTTTACCAAGCTCTATGGAGTGAGTCCGAGTGCCACGCAATAGTGTTCGCGCACACAGCCGCAAAGCGGCAGATATGGCGCCGATTAAAAGTGGATTAACTACACTTTAAAATCGTTTTGTCCACCTTATATTTCGTTTTGTCCACCACGCAAAGACATCTTTGGCTTAATTTTGCACCGAAATCCTATCTGAACGAGTATCAAAAACAACGAACTACTTTTCTGAGAAGAAATCAATATACCTATTAATAACTATAACTAAAAACAATGTAAAATGAGGAAACAACTAATTTCAGTGATGCTAACACTGAGTGTCGTTGGGGGCCTGACAATTTGTTCGGTTCCCGCAATGGCGTCAGTAGAGCAGGCACAGACCATCAAGGTTAGCGGTCAGGTTGTTGACCAGGACGGTGAACCTCTGATTGGTGCAACTGTCAGAGTGAAAGGCTCTCAGACAGGAAGCGTGACCGACATTGACGGAAACTTCCAACTGGATGCTCCTGCCAATGGAACACTCGTGGTAAGTTATGTAGGCTACAAGGACAGCGAGATTGCAGTCCGTGGCCGTGCTGTTATCGAAAAGATTCAGCTTGAGTCTGATTCGCAGGTACTCGATCAGGTAGTCGTTGTGGGTTACGGAACTCAAAAGAAGGCCGACCTGACTGGTTCTGTCTCTATCGTGAACGCCGACGAGTTAAAACGTGTGTCGAACTCCAACATCTCAACCATGCTCGAAGGTAAGGTGGCCGGTGTTCAGATTACCTCCGACGGTCAGCCCGGTGCCGACCCTTCCGTTCGTATCCGTGGTATCGGTTCATTTGGCAGCACAGCCCCGCTGTATGTGGTTGACGGTGTGCCCATGGGAACCACTATCCGCGACTTCTCTCCGAATGACATCGAGACCATCCAGGTGCTGAAGGACGCTTCTGCCGGTGCCATCTACGGATCTCGTGCTGCTAACGGTGTGGTAATCATCACCACCAAGGGCGGTAAGAAGGACCAGCCGCTGAAGGTAGATTATAAGGGCTACTTCGGATTCGATAAGATTTCAAGTGGTGTTTATGATGTTATGGATGCAAACCAGTATAGCAACTATTTAGGTCAGGCATGCCTTAACTCCAACACGCCATTGGCCGGTGGTTACAAGCTGAATGCAGATACCGGTCGCTATCAGTTCCAAGATGCAACAAACACAGACTGGTTCAAAGAGGTATTTAAGACAGGTATTCGTCAGAACCACAATGTGAATCTGAGTGGTGGCGGAGCCCACAACACCTATAATATTGGCCTTGACTACTTCCAGCAGAAAGGAACGTTGGAAGGTGCCGGTCCTAACTATAGTCGTTTCACAGCCCGTGTGAACAATACGATGGAAACGAAGTTCATCCAGTTCCGTACCAGCCTCGTCTATTCTCACTCCAGCCAAGACGGTATGGGACTTTCTAATGCTTCTGAATATGTACAGGGTCTGTATGGAGATGTAACTAATGTGCTACGTGGTACGCTATTGATGCAGCCCACCATCAAGGCCTACGACGACTCTACCTGGGTACTTGATGATAAGGTGGGATCTGCCAGCAGCTACAATTACGATGCGTATGGCTATGGTGTTTATTACGACACAGTACATGGTGACATTTCCGCCTCGAACCCTCTGCTTGTCAACAACCTGCTAACGCGAAACACATTGGTGGACCGTATTGTCGCTACCGGTTCAGCAGACGTTAACCTGTTTAAGATGCTTGGCTTCGAACCGAAGAACCACAAGCTGAACTATAAACTGAATCTTTCTTATAGCAAGACTCATGCTACCGACAAGACGTGGGTATCGGCTTGGATTCAGTCAAACCGTGTATATCTCGACAAGTCGAATGAGCGTCTGACTAAGGGTAAACGTTCTTATGCAGACTTCTTGGTAGAGAACACCTTGACTTACGATGGAATAATCGGCCTGCACCACTTCAACCTCGTGCTGGGTCAGACCTATCAGGAAGAGAATACCAATAATATCACCGGCTGGGGTATCAATTTCTCAGAGCCTTACTTCCTCCAGTTGCAGAATGGTGCCAGCACTTATTCGGAGTCATTCGAGTTCAAGCACGCCATCACCTCTTTTATCGGACGTCTCAACTACGACTACGACGGCAAGTACCTGCTGTCGTTCGTACTTCGCCGAGATGGCAGTTCCCGCCTGACTAAGAATATCCGTTGGGGTACATTCCCTTCAATCTCCGTAGGTTGGCGCTTCGATAAGGAAAAGTTCTTCCCCATCGACCGCAACATTGTCAACATGTTCAAGGTTCGCGCCAGTTATGGTGTGCTTGGTAACGAGGCTGCCGTTGGCGACTATGCCAACCTGGCTACCTTAGCCCGTAACAATATGACTTACTCGTTCGGCAATATGCCTATCACGGGTTCGGCCATCTCGACCTTCGTCAATCCTGACATCGCATGGGAGAAGAAAAAGACAACCAATGTAGGTATTGACATCGCCATGTGGAATAACCGTCTGGAGTTCACTGCCGAGTGGTACAAGAACAAATCTGAGGACCTGCACTATGGCGTTCCAGTACCTGCCAATGCCGGAGTTGCCAACACGTCAGTAACGATGAATGCCGCCTCGATGGAGAACAGCGGTTTCGAGTTCTCTGCAACGCTTCGCAACAACGATCACCCCGTGAAATGGCAAGTGGCAGCCAACCTGAGCACCCTGAAGAACAAGGTAACCTCTCTGGGCTTCAACACCAAGAGCTACATCACCGGTGCATATATAACCGAGGTTGGCGAGGAAGTTGGTAAGTTCTATGGCTGGCAGTATGGCGGCATCATCCGCACACAAGAGCAACTCAATGCCCTGAACGAAGCCGGTCGCGTGACTCACAACAACAATGAGCTGGCCAAGCAGGCTGCCAATCCCTCTTATGTTCCCAACCTCGTCTCTGAGGGTGCTTGGAACTATCAGGAAGGAGCAAACATCGGCGATTGCTGGTATTATGATGCTAACAAAGATGGTAAAGTGGATGCAGAAGACCAGGTGGTGTTAGGCAGTGGTTTACCCAAGATAAACTTTGGTATCAGTGCCCGTGTGGAGTATAAGAACTTCGATTTGGCCATCTCAACTTTCGGTGCTCTCAACTACCATGTATCCGATGACATCTGGAACAGTCTGAATTCTGCCTACGGTCCTGGCAATAAAGACGTCGCCATGGCCGGTGCTAACCAATGGTCGGCAGATGGCATGACTTATACCTCTACCGTACCTCGCACTTATTATTCTAATAGTGCTACGCTGGCTTGGAACGACTTGTTCAGCGAGCGCAAGATTCAGAATGCCGCTTACTGGAAGATTGCCAATATCGAGATTGGCTACAACTTCCCCGACAAGTGGTTCAAGGGTGTTATTTCTGGTGTACGTGCATATATCTCTGCCCAGAACATCCACACCTTCACCAAGTACAAGGGTTACAATGTTGACTATGCCGGTGGAACCTTCACCCCAGGCTACAATTTCTGCTCATTCCCCAGTGCTCGCACGTTTATGGGTGGTATCCTCTTGTCGTTCTAAAGAATCGTAGTATAGAAATATTAAAGCATTCAAGTATATGAAACTATATAAATTATCATTCGCCTTGCTGCTTGGACTTGGAACGATGACATCATGCAGTGACAAGTTGGACGTCAGCAATCCCAACCAACAGACCTCAGCGACTTTCGGCAACTCTGCCGATGACCTGGAAGAGTGTGTCATCGCCTGCTATAACCATATTCGAATGGAGGGTACCTATGCCCGTGTCGGTTACAACATCGATGTAACCCGTGGAGACGAGGTATGGAACTCTTCACAGGTATGGTACCTCCCTTTCGATGACATGAACGATCCCGTGACCGACGAAATCAACCAATGGTCATGGCGTGACTGGTACTACACCATCAATGTCTGCAATTTCATCTTGTCGCGTGTAACCGACGACAATGCCAACCTTACAGATCGCTACAAGCGTATCAAGGGTCAGGCGTTGTTTATTCGCGGACTGGCTTACTACAACCTTGCCGGTTATTATCAGAATCCCGCCCTGATTACCGACTATAGCACCTATTCATCTCTTGACGGGCTTTATGCTTCGAACCACGAGGAAGGCGATGCTGACGGCAATGCTCAGTATGACCGCGTGCTTGACCAGGTAGAGAAAGACTTTGCAGAAGCTATAGAGCTACTTCCAGCCAAAACCATTGGCGGTGAATGGTCTAAGGGTCGTGCCACCTCGGGTGCTGCTGCTGGCTACTATGCCCGTACGCTGATGGTTCGCCACAAATATTCTGAAGCCCTTGCCGTGCTGAAGGACATCATGAGCACCGCCGACGGTGGAAATCAGAAATATGGAGAATACAAGTTGATGGAAGACTATGGAGACAACTTCCAGGAAGGCTCCAAGTATGAGAACAACGACGAGAGCATCTTTGAGGTGCAATTCCTCGACCTGGAATCGCAGGGTACTGATGATGAGTGGACGCCCGTCAACACCTCTCCGAATGCCACGCAGGGTCACGCCATTGAGAGTAACTATGGCCCTGGCGACATTGGTGGTTGGGCCGACCTTTCCGTTGCTCCTTGGCTTTACCAGCTGTATCTGGCCGGTCAGACTTCTACCGGTATGCCTGACAAGCGTATGTATTGGACTGTAGGTTCCTACGAAGCTGCATGGGATGGCTATGCCAATAAAAATATCGGCTACCAGCAGACGATGTCAGAGGAAAATTGCTTCATCACTAATAACACCTATGGCGGTCTGCCCATCGCCAAAAACACCAACTTCCGCACGAACCTTTCGGACAAGGTGGTTACTGGTCTTCACTGCGGTATTAACTTGCGTTTGATGCGCTACTCTGACGTGCTGCTTCGTGCGGCTGAGTGTGAGAATGAAATCAGTGGCCCCACGCAGAATGCTTTCAACTGGATTAATAAGGTACGCAATCGTGCAGGTCTGGTTAATCTGGATCAGTCACAGTTTAATACTGCTGACAAGCTTTTCGAGCAGATTGCCAACGTGGAGCGCCCGACAGAGTTCGGCTGTGAGTTCGGACGTGGCTTCGACCTCATCCGCTGGGGATTCTTCTATAGCGCCGACCGTTTGCAACAGTTGAAGGAGCATGCTGCAGTCAACTTCTTTGCTGCCGAAGTACAGGCAGCTAAAGACCAGGCTGCTGCTGAAGGAAAGTCGGAAGAACAGATTGCAGAAGCTGCAAAGAATGTACTGAAGAAAAATGTCAAAAAGGCTGTCACCTATGGTGAGACTGGTTACAAGAGCTCTTTCGACACCTATGTGCAGGGCCATGAGTTCTTGCCCATCTATCAGGGCACACTGAATGCCAATCCCAACCTTGTGGGTAACTCGGCCAACAGGAGTTCCAGCAATGCCTCTTACTTCTCCAGCAAGGGTTGGACAGTACATCCTGTTGTTAAGTAACACGTTAAACAATTAAATCGTTAGACGATATGAAATATCTCAATAATATCATAATGTCAGTTTGCCTCGCCCTGTTAGGTATGGCGGCGCTGACAAGCTGTGAGGGTTCCGATCTCTACAAAGTAGGATTCCCCGACTGGATTTCCTCCAAGGCGGACTCTATTGCGGCAGCCAAGGCGGCAGCGGTTGTCACCTTGATTCCTTCTCCCGAAGTATTGGGTGCCGAGGATAATTCCCAAGATTGGTGGAGCGTATTCACTGACGACTATAAACTCGAACCGGGTAAAACCTACCAGATTCCCCTTACTAACTACGGCGGTGCCTCCAACTGGAATAACTTTGTAATTATTTTGCGTAATGCAGCGAAAGATTATGAGTATGCCGTCCTTCGTGCCGACAACTGGGGCTGGGGTACCGGATTTGCAGGAGAAGAAAGTGATGCCCATTTCGACAAGGCAACCGAGGAAGGCCGTGACTGGGCTACCTGGGCAAAGGCCATGAGCAGGTCGAAGTGTCAGATTAATCTTACTCACAATGGATCTACTGTGGATGTGAGAATTTCTATGGTTGGTGCTGACGGAGTGGCTTATAGTCAGAGTTACCTCAATATCTCAAACAACATTGTTGCTGATGATCTTTATCTCGCATTCACTGTGGACCACAGTCACATAGTATTCGGCACGCCGGTGGATGTTCCTGACAGTGAACCCGTTTCGATGACACTCAATAGAGTACCAGCAAAAGTTCTCCTCGGCACAACGTTCGAAGAAGCAATGGCCAACATCTCGGCTACCGTAACTTTTGAAGACGGCATGAAGAAGGAGGTCGGTGCTGATGAACTGGAGATTCAGGCTGTTCCTGATATGGGAACACTTGGCACGAAGACACTCGTGGCAGTTTATAACAAGACCTATAAGGGTGCAGGCTCCGTGAAGGCACTTGTCACTACAGCCCAGTTTGAGGTTGTTGACAAGATGTACACCTGTGTCGGTGCAGTCAACAATACGGGAGAATTCGGTTCTGCACATTCAGAGGCTGTAAGGGTAGCACCTGGTGAAACATTCGTCAGTACGTTCACCAACTACACCAGCGGCACTCAAAACTGGTTCAACTTTATCGTTGAGTTGTTTAATGCTGACAAGTCAAAATACTATGCCACAGTTCGCGCCGACAACTTTGGATGGGGTGACGGCTATGCAGCATGTACGCCGAGCGGAGGCCAGGCTGACTGGAATGCATGGCTTGCGGCCATGGACGGTGCAAAGGTTACCACCTATGTTACCAACAATGGCGACGGTACGGCAGATGTCAGATGCGTCATGTTAGGCAATAATGGTGTTACCTATTATCAGGACTACATTGGCATCAACACCATTGATCCAGACAACATGTACTTCCACTTCACCATCGAGAAGTGCCATCTGGAATTTGACAATGTAGTTGGCTTGGAAAACAACACCAGTGCCTTCGGTAGTGCTCACTCGGATGCAATTCAAGTACCTGCCGGAAAGACATACGTCACCAGTTTCATTAACCACACTGCAGGAACACAAAACTGGTTCAACTTCATCGTGGAGTTGTTTAATGCCGATAAGTCAAAATACTATGCCACCGTACGTGCCGACAACTTCGGTTGGGGTGACGGCTATGCTGCCTGCATACCAAGTGGCGGACAGGCTGACTGGGGTGCTTGGCTGGCAGCAATGGATGGTGCCAAAGTCACCGTTTACATCACAAACAATGGCAACGGCACGGCAGATATCAAATGCGTGATGCTTGGCACTGACGGTGTCACTTACACTCAAAACTATATTGGCATCAACACCATTGATCCAGACAACATGTACTTCCACTTCACCATCGAGAATTGCCATCTGGTTTTCGAGTAATCATTAATATAGTTACACATATTAAAAATACAAGGCAATATGAAAAAACAGATTATTAAATATTGGCTGATGGGAACTGCCTGCTTAGCGCTAATGACAAACGTAACGAGTTGTTCAGAAAACGACTATCCCGACAATGCCATCCCATCGGTAACGCCCAATGAGCCTGCTGAAATCACAGAGCAGATTTACGGCCCTTCGAATCTGGTTCGTGTCAGCGTTCACGACCCCAGTGTGGTCTATGACCCGTCGTCATGGTCGTACTACATCTTCGGCTCACACCGTGCTGCCGCAAAGTCGTTCAACCTGATGACATGGTCAACGGTTGACATCCCATGGGCTGCAGACGGATCAAACAATGCCGGAAACGACAAGGCCTTCATTACACCTGCAGTCACCAAGACGACCAAGGGTGGCCAGGAGGTCAACCTTCCTGCCTTCAATGCTATGGCATGGTCGGCAAAAGGTAATGCTGAGTACAAAATTGACGGTAATATGTGGGCACCTGACGTCATCTACAACCCTATGATGAAGAAGTGGTGCATGTACCTCAGCATCAACGGTGATGCGTGGTATAGCAGCATCATCCTGCTGACCTCCGACTTCATTGGTGGTCCCTACACCTATCAGGCTCCCATAGTCATTAGTGGTTTCTACGCTGGTGAAAACTACAAAGATACCGACTTCCAGCTGGCTACCGGTGAGACCTCACTGCCTGCCCGCTATGCTGTGGGCGATGGTTGGGGCCGACGTTATCCTAACTGTATTGACCCTTGCGTATTCTACGACGAGCAGGGCAAGCTATGGATGTCATACGGCTCATGGAGCGGCGGTATCTGGATGCTTGAACTCGACGAGAATACAGGTCTTCGCGACTATGACGTGAACTATGCCCTGGCCGGTAGCGGTGATGGTGTCACAGTTGACCCCTACTTCGGCAAGAAGATTGCAGGTGGATTCTACGTCTCGGGTGAAGCCAGCTATATTGAGCACATTGGCAACTACTATTACCTGTTCATGACCTATGGTGGCTTGACGGCAGGAGGCAATCCCGACGACTACAATGCCGGTGGTTATCAGATGCGTGTGTTCCGCTCTGAGAATCCTGATGGTCCCTATGTGGACAGCAAAGGCAGCACGGCTATATTTAACAGTTATCAGCTCAACTTTGGCCCCAAAGAGAACGACGGCAATCGTGGAGTCAATATCTTTGGTGCTTACGGAGAGTGGGGCAATCAGGCCGTTGGCGCATGGGCTGAGCGCTCACAGGGCCACAACTCTGTAATTGCAGCTCCAGATGGACGTACATATCTTGTTTACCATAGCCGTTTCCAGGGCCAGGGTGAGGGACATGCCGTACGTGTGCACCAACTGTATCAGAATCAGGATGGTTGGCTTGTTGCTGCTCCCTTCGAATATACAGGTGAGATTGCCAAGAGTGCACAGATTGCTTCTGAACAGCTGATTTCTGCTGATCAGATTCCAGGCAATTACAAGCTCTTGATTCACAACTATAAACTGAACCACCTGACGAAGGCTCTTGCTACACCTGTAAACATCACGCTGAAAGCCGACGGTTCGATTTCGGGTGATAAGACCGGCTCTTGGTCTGTCAAAAGCGGCACCTCATATATCACCATCAATCTCGGCTCTGATTATAATGGTGTGATGATTGAGCAGACCTTGGAACCCCAAAACGAAAAGGCACCTTGCTTCACGGCGCTGGACAGCAAGACCGGCGTCACCATCTGGGGTTATAAGTACGCCGAATAATTTATGCAAACATTATCTATGAAGATTCTTGCATCAAGCTTAATAGCACTCATCTCCTTGCTCTGTCCGCTCACCATGAGCGGACAGGGCGACGGGTGCTACCTGATGGTCTATCACAAAGATAACACCCACTCCATCCACATGGCCATCTCGAAAGACGGCCACACCTTCCATGCCCTCAACAAGGACAAGCCCGTCATCAACGGCGACACCATTGCCGAGCAGCGGGGCGTGCGCGACCCGCATATCTTCCGCGGTCCCGACGGAATGTTCTATCTGGCCATGACCGACCTGCACATCTATGCACAGCGCGAGGGCAAGCGCACCACCGAATGGGAACGCGACGGAAACATCTACGGATGGGGCAACAACAAGAACCTCGTGCTCATGAAGAGTCACGACCTTATCCATTGGCAGCATGCTTTGCTACACATGGACAAGATTGATCCCGAGATAGGATGTGCATGGGCTCCTGAAACAGCCTACGATGACAAGACCGGCCAGTTGATGTTGTATTTCACCATGCGCCACCAGAGCGGGCAGAACAAGCTCTACTATGCCTACGTCAACGAGCGCTACGACTCGCTGACCACCTCCCCGAAGATTCTCTTCGAGCATCCCAAGGAAGGAGTGACAACCATCGACGGCGACATCGTCAAGGTGGGCGACCGCTACTATCTCTCCTACGTCAGCCACGAGGGCACGCCTGGCATCAAGCAAGCCTACGCCGACAACATCACCGGGCCATGGACCTATCAGGAAGCGTTCATCGACCCTGAACCCACAGCCTGCGAAGCTCCCAACGTATGGAAACGCATCGGCGAAGACAGATGGGTGCTGATGTACGACTGCTATGGGCAAAAGACCCACAACTTCGGTTTTATGGAAACAACAGACTTCAAGACCTTCACGCCCCTTGGTCAGTTCAATGCCAAGAAGAAAGGCCAAAAGGAAGCCACGATGAAGACCGACAACTTCACATCTCCCAAACACGGTGCAGTCGTCACCCTCACCGACGATGAAGCCCGCCGTCTCTGCGACCACTGGGGCGAAATCTATTAAATCTGGCAAACGTGGGCGTACGGTTATAGTAAACCCTATACGAATGTTTTTGTCGTTTTTTGCTGTCACTGCTATCACTAAAATCAGCAAATGATTGGTTTGCAACAAGTTGCGGGCTATTTTTTAGTGATGGCACAGGTGATAGCAGTGATAGCAAAAACGCAATGACTCGTCCTGAATAAGGTTGATGGTTAAACTAATATAATCCCGGTATAGGTTGTCAAGTTATTTCTCATACCTTCTTAATCCTGTAATCGGTTTA
>OMWC01000001.1 GCA_900314655.1 uncultured Prevotellaceae bacterium
GTAAGTGAAAATTCTGACATGGCAAAATCCTGGGCAACTTTTTGTTGCTCAGGCACTTATAAATAATGTTAAACTATAGTGTTGCGGAATTAAGGATATATTTGCATTCGAATTGAATTATTAACTTTACTAAGATGATTAAACCCTATTCCGGTAGATTTCGGATGAGGTATAAAGATGTAATTTTTGGATGTCTTTTGTTTGATGTAATTAGCAGATGTCTTATGTGGATGTAATTAGCGGATGTCTTTCTTGTGATGTTTTGTTTGATGCCTTTTTTTTACACTAACTTATATGTTTTACTAATTAACCGTTTTATGAATTATTACTCAAAAATCCTTTCAGTCATCTGTACGGGTTTATTGGTATTGGGGACAACTATGTCCGTTCTACCTGTCAAGGCCGAAGAGTCACCTCTTCAGTCAGGCTCGTCTATGCAGGTGAGAGGTGTTGTGCTTGACTCTGAGAATCAGCCGGTTATCGGAGCGAGCATCGTAGAAGTGGGCTCCAAGAGTAACGGAACGCTGTCGGGCCTTGATGGTTCGTTCTCGATTTCCGTTGCACGAGGTGCAAGTTTGAGAATCTCCTGTGTCGGTTACAAGACATCAGTCGTGAAGCCGACAGCAGGGCGAAGCCTTTCCGTTGTCCTTGAAGAGGATGCCGAACTACTTGATGACGTTGTGGTGGTGGGTTATGGTACCCAGCGCAAGAAACTGGTTACAGGTTCAACCGTGCATGTAACCTCTGAGAACATCGAAGCCGTGAATGCCGTGGATGCTTTTGGCGCCTTGCAGAGTCTGGCTTCCGGTATGAACATTGTCATGAACTCCGGACAGCCTGGTGAGGGTTACAAGGTTGTAATCCGTGGTATGGGTACGGTCGGTTCCAACACCCCGCTGTATGTGGTTGACGGTGTGCCAGGTGCTAATATCGATGACCTCTCTCCGAATGATATCGAGAGCATCGACATTCTGAAAGATGCTGCCTCGAGTGCCATCTATGGTGCCCGCGCTTCCAATGGTGTCGTTCTCGTTACCACCAAGAAGGGTAGGGCCAGTGGTGGACGTATACGGGTGTCATTCGACGGCTATCTGGGTTGGCAGAATGTAAACACCAACGGTGTTACCCCGTTGAACGCCACCCAGTATATGGAGATTATCAACAAGGCCCGCGAGATTCAGGGCGTTGAGCCATACGTTTGGGAGAATTACATCCCCAAACAGTATGCCTTGATTCAGAATGGAAGCTGGAACGGTACCAACTGGCTCGAAGAAACCACCATCGACAATGCGCCGATGCACAATGCATCCGTCACGATCTCTGGTGGCGGTGACCTTTCGCGCTTTGCCCTCGGTTTCACCAAGTATCACCAGACGGGTACATTGGGTGCACCTGCCGATCCGAAGTTCGACCGCTACACCGTTCGTCTGAACTCCGACTATTCGCTGATCAGGAGCAAGGGCCGCGACGTGCTGAAGGTAGGTGAGAACGTGACCTTCTCTTCTACTAACAAGCGTGGCGTCTCTGTGGGAGGTATCTATGGCAACAGCATCCGGACGCTTCTGGCTATGACCCCGCTGCTGCCTCTCTATAACGATGAGGGAGAATACTACGAGTATAAGGATATCCTGGCAGACAAATGGAACTTCCTTGACGAAGCATCCAATCCGCTGGCATCGATGAAGTATAATAATAGCATGGGCTACAACAAGGGCTGGCGCCTGCAATCTAACTTCTTCCTGGAGTTTGCACCCATCAAGGGTCTCACTTGGCGTACCAGTGCAGGATGGCTTTACCGCCACAGAGAGAGCCGCAGCTATGTGCCTGTCTATGAGCTTAGCGCCAAGAATATGCAAGCCAATGACGAAGTCAGACAGAGCCAATCATACAGCATTCGTTGGTCTTTGGAGAATACAATCAATTGGGTGAAGTCTTTTGGCAAACATAATATCGATGCCCTCCTCGGACAGTCTGTCGAGAAATGGGGTTATGGCAATGGTCTCAACATAACCAATGGCAACTCACAGTTCCCTGGTTCGTTCGAACATGCCTTTATTGACAATGCCAATGTGATAGACAAATCGTTGACCTCGGTCGGCGGTAGTCCTGAAGCACAGGGTTCCATTGCTTCGTTCTTCGGACGTGTGAACTACAACTACGATGAAACCTACCTGCTCTCACTCGTACTCCGTGCCGATGGTTCTTCCAACTTCAAACGCGGTAAGCGCTGGGGTTACTTCCCCTCTGTCTCTGCAGGTTGGGTAATCTCAAGCGAGAAGTTCATGGAGAGCACCAAGAGCTGGCTCGACTTTCTGAAACTGCGTGCCAGCTGGGGTCAGAACGGTAACTGTAACATCTCCAACTTCCAGTATCTGGCCACCATCAACATCAACGAACCTTATTATTTCGACAGTAAGGACACTCCAGGACTGGGTGCCTTCCCCGATATTCTTCCCAATGAGGATGTGAAGTGGGAGACCTCTGAGCAGCTCGACTTCGGTTTTGATGCCCGTCTGCTGAACAACCGCTTAGGTGTTGTCTTCGACTGGTATAAGAAAACCACCAAGGACTGGCTGGTTGTCGCGCCTACACTGCTTATCTACGGAACAAACCCGCCTTACATTAATGGTGGTGACATCGAGAACAAAGGTTATGAGGTTCAATTGTCTTGGAACGACAAGATCGGTAAGGACTTCAGATATAGTGTCTCTGCCAACTTCTCGCACAACAAGAACGAGGTTACCCGTCTGGCAAACTCCGAAGGTATCATTCACGGAAGCGAAAACGCCATTGCACAGAACACGGCCGAGATTAACCGTGTACAGGTAGGCTATCCTATCGGTTACTTCTGGGGTTACGACATGGAAGGCATCATCCAGAACGAGCAGCAGCTGCAGGATTACCTCGCCCGTAACTGTAATGGTGATAAGGCAAACTCTCTGCAGGGCGCATCGTTGCAGCCGGGTGACGTGATGTTCAAGGATCTCAATGGAGATGGTAAAATCACGAAAGAAGGTGACAAGACCATGATCGGTGATCCGAATCCTGACTATACCGTTGGTCTGAACATCAACATCGCCTATAAGGGCTTTGACCTGGGTATCAACGGCTATGGTTCCTTCGGACAGCAGGTAGCCAAGAGCTATCGTCAGTTCTCTGACCATCCCGATGACAACTACTGTACGGATGTCTATACCAAGTACTGGACAGGCGAAGGCAGCACCAACCGCTATCCCCGCTTTTCCGACGGTAAGACCGCCAACATGTCTGAAATCTCACGCGTTTGGATTGAGGATGCCGACTTCTTCAAGATTTCCCGCATTTCCTTCGGCTATGATTTCAAGCGTCTCTATTCGAAACTGCCCGTACAGAAGTGTCGTCTCTATGTATCTCTCAGTAATTTCATCACGTTCACTGGCTACTCTGGTATGGATCCTGAGGTTGGTTTCGGTAACGGAAATAGCTGGGCATCTGGTATCGACTGTGGCTATTATCCTTCGTCACGTGCCATCCAGGTGGGTCTGAACGTTAACTTTTAAGAACTGATAATTCATGAAGATTATGAAAAAGAATCTGTTATATATGATCTGCGCTTTCTGCGTGATCTTTGGATTGTGTGCCTGTGAAGATTTCCTCGACACGGACAACCTTACGAAGAAGGACACCTCGAATTTCCCGATCAGCGAGAGTGATGCCGTTCAGATGGTAAATGGTATTTATGCCGCCATGAACCGAAATCTGGCCGACCCCGAGGAGGATCCATTCTTTATCTTTGACATCGCTTCCGACGATCGTCTGGGCGGTGGTAGCCAGAGTAACATCGGTGCCCAGGGCGTTGACCGTCTGATGAACGCTTATCTGGACTGGATGAAACCCCTCTGGAAGCAGCGCTATGCCGGTATCAACCGTGCCAACAATGCTTTGGAAACCATCGACAATGTGAAGGAATGGTCTTCGGGTGATAAGAAAAACCAACTGCTTTGCGAAACCTATTTCCTTCGCGCCTTCTATTATTTCAACCTGGCTCAGGTATTTAATGGTGTGCCTCTGGTATTGTCAACAGAGCCCCAGAATCTGCCAAGGGCTACACCGGATGAGGTTTATGCACAAATTGCCTCCGACCTGAAAGCTTCCATTGAGGCTGGTCCGTCTACCAAGTATCCTAACTTTGGCATCGGTCGTGTTTCCAAGTGGGCTGCCGAGGGTATGATGGCCCGTGTATGGCTGTTCTATACTGGTTTCTATAAGAAATCAGAACTTCCCCTTGTTGATGGAGGAAGCATCTCCAAGGCGCAGGTTGTATCATGGCTCGAGGATTGTATCCAGAACAGTGGATACGGACTTGTCAGCGACCAGCGTAACCTCTGGCCTTATACCAACCCCTACACTGCCAAGGACTACCCCTATGCCCATGAAAATGGTTTGAACTGGGAGACCGACGAGAACATCGAGAGCATGTTTGCCGTTAAGATGTCGAATGTTCCCGGTTGGAGTGCCGACGGTCTGCTGCGTCACAATCGTATTGTGGAGTTCTACAACCCGCGTAAGACCACCGAGGCAGCCTTCCCGTTCTCTGTACAGGGCTATTCCAACGGTCCCGTGTGCTGGAAGTTGTGGACCGATTGGGCTGAAGATCCCGATTACGCTGGCGACTACCGTCGTGTAGGCTCTATCTGCAAGCGTGCCGATGAGATTCCCAATTATAAAGGCGACCCTGCCAAAGAAGTGGAGAATACCGACCTGCTGGCCAAGAAATACATCGGCTGTGAGGCTTGGAATGAAGACCACAGCGGCCGCTATCTGAGCTACGGCTACTACTATGGTAGTGAGAACAACCGTCAGACCGGTTTGACCCAGTCGCTCGTGTGGCTGCGCTTTGCCGATGTGCTCTTGATGCACGCTGAGCTCTCCGATGGCAAGACTGTCTATAATGGCAAGAGTGGCTTGAATGCCGTCCGTCAGCGTGCTGGTCTGCCCGATATTGCCTATAGCCTGTCCAGCCTGAAGAAAGAGCGTCGCTACGAGCTCTGCTTCGAAGCCCTGCGCTGGAATGACCTCCGCCGTTGGGGTGATGTTTCCGAGAAGGTGAAGAACCAGGTGGGCAATCCCATCCTGAATCAGGGTATTCCCGGAGAATATGCCTTTACCAACGACTTCATGCAGCGCTATAATGACACGGGTGGCGGATTCTTCAAGATTCCGGAGGATCAGGTGACGCTGTCGGAAGGTGTATTGGAACAGAACCCCGGTTGGGGAGACGGCACCAACTGGGTGAAGGGAGACCTGCCCTACAAATTCAAATAGCCTATCCTTTCAATGCTATGAAACCACAAGGGGGTCGCGAAAAGCGACCCCCTTTCTTCTATTCCGCTATGAAAAATAGATTTGTGGGTGGGAAGGCAACTATTGATTGACAGGTTGCTTCATGAGATTCTCCAACTCCGAATCGGGTTTCTCGAATATTTCTTCGGGCTTGTAAAATTTAGTCGGCATGGTTGCAAAGACCTTGTTGTTGTAGAGGAAAACAAAGTCGTAGAAGCCTGGCTCAACCTCTTCGGGATGAAGATAGAAGGAGCCCCAATGAGCGTCTTCTTCTGCCTCAGGATCTTTGTTCAATTCGCACTCTTGAATATAACCAGGGGTTTTGTCGCTCAAAGTGTTTTTCTGGTAAGAACCTTGGTCGGCATTGTGCTTGAAAACCATCACCTTGATGCCTGTCTTTGCGTTTGATTGTGGATGAAACTCTATCCATTCGTTCAATTCAAAAACAGAGCGGATACCTTCTGTGGCGTAGGGCTTGTGGTTGAAATCACCGGTGCCGCAACGGTCGCCGAATAGACTCAGGCCTGTCATGACGGGCTTTTCTCCCTCCTTGAGGTTGACGAAATAGAGTTTGCCAAGTACCGTTGAATCTTGAACTTGAACTTGAGCAATGTTGGCTTTTACATCATTTGCACCATTTGTTCCATTCTTGCAGTTTACTGTTGAAAACAGGGCAAGAACTGCGATAATTGATAAAGCGATTCTTTTCATACACCTTCATTCCGCAACACTATTGTTTTTTGTGGTTTTAATGTCCTAGGCAACAAAGAGTTGCCAGTGGTTTTGCCATGCCAGATATTTCACTTGTCTTAGTGCTGCGATTAGAAAACAAGCATCACTCTGATACAGCATGGCAAAGGTACAAATAAAATCAGAGAAATCCATACATTTGATGGATTTTTCTACCTTAGCCTCCGCAAATAGAAGAATATTGCAAAATTGCATATTGCATACGTTTTTTTTCAGACGGGAAGAATTTGTAGGTTAATAAAGATTGATTATTTTATATAAATAATTGATTATTAATAATATATATAATATATACTATATATATACTTTAATCATTCTCTCCTCCTTAATAAAAAATTGAATGCAATATGCAATTTTGCAATCTAACTCGTTTTCGGTGCGCTTTTGCTAAATGACATGTCTTGCTTCCAATGGGTGGAAAGGTTGCTTCCAATGGGTGGAAAGGTTGCTTCCAATGGGTGGAAAGGTTGCTTCCAAAGTCTGGAAAGGATGCTTCCATTGGTTGGAAACGAGGCTTCCAATGAGCGGAAGTGATACGCACAAAAACAAAGCGGAAACCCCAAAGGTTCCCGCTGATTAGATAATAGGTCGTAAAATGATTTACTTGTTCTTCAGGATGTCCTTGATGTCAGCCAGCAGCTCTTCAGTGGTAGGACCTGCGGGAGCCTCGGGAGCGGGCTCTTCCTGCTTCTTCAGCTTGTTCATGGCCTTGATCATGCAGAAGATACACAGGGCGATGATGAGGAAGTCAATGATGTTCTGGATGAATGTACCGTATTTGACGGTAGCGTCACCCACCTTGGCAACCAGACCGTTGAAGTCAACACCACCGGTAAGCATTCCGATGATTGGCATCAGCACGTCGTCAACCAATGAAGACACGATCTTACCGAAAGCACCGCCGATGATCACACCGACTGCCATGTCCATCACATTGCCTTTCATGGCAAATTCCTTGAATTCTTTAACAAATCCCATAGTTTTAAATTTTAAATTAGTAATATGTTAACTGTCCTATATTCTTTAGTTTTGTAATCTTCAAATTGCAATCTTGATTTGCAACGGCTGAATTTTATTTTTGAACGTTCATCTTAAATACTTTTTAATATAATTAAGATTGTATTCGAGTGCAAATATAGAAAAAAAATCGTAACTTTGCACGCGAAAAAAGAAAAAAGTGCTTTTGAGAGGGTATTTTTTTACAGTTTAGGCGCGAAAAGCCCCTCTTGGCAGGCAAAAAGGTATGTAATTAAGGATTTTATTTTAACCCTTTTAAATATAAAAGAAAAAATGACAAAAGTAGCTATTAACGGCTTTGGCCGTATCGGTCGCCTCGCATTCCGTCAGATGTTCGAGGCTGAAGGTTATGAAGTAGTAGCAATCAACGACTTGACCAGCCCCAAGATGCTGGCTCACCTGCTGAAGTATGACACCGCTCAGGGTGGTTTCTGCGGCAAGATCGGTGAGAACAAGCACACTGTTGACTGCACCGACAACTCTATCATCGTTGATGGTAAGGAGATTACCATCTACGCTGTTCCCAACGCTGCCGAGCTGCCTTGGGGCGAGCTCGATGTTGACGTTGTTCTGGAGTGCACCGGTTTCTACACTTCTAAGGAGAAGGCTTCTGCTCACATCAAGGCTGGTGCCAAGAAGGTTGTGATCTCTGCTCCTGCCGGCAACGACCTGCCCACCATCGTTTACAACGTAAACCACAAGACCCTGACTCCTGCTGACACCGTTATCTCGGCTGCTTCTTGCACCACTAACTGTCTGGCTCCCATGACCAAGGCTCTGAACGACTTCGCTGCTATCCAGAGCGGTATCATGACCACCGTACACGCTTACACTGGCGACCAGATGATTCTCGACGGTCCTCAGCGCAAGGGTGATGTTCAGCGCGCTCGTGCTGGTGCCCAGAACATCGTTCCTAACTCAACTGGTGCTGCCAAGGCTATCGGTCTCGTAATCCCCGAGCTGAACGGTAAGCTCATCGGTGCTGCCCAGCGCGTTCCCACTCCTACAGGTTCTACCACTATCCTGCACGCTGTTGTGAAGGGTGAGGTAACTGTTGAGGACATCAACGCTGCCATGAAGGCTGCTGCCAACGAGAGCTTCGGTTACACCGAGGAGAAGCTCGTTTCTTCTGACATCATCGGTATGAAGTACGGTTCGCTGTTCGACGCTAACCAGACCATGGTAAGCAAGATTGGCGACGGCAACTCTCTCGTTCAGGTTGTTGCTTGGTACGACAATGAGAACTCTTACACTTCTCAGATGGTTCGCACCATTAAGTACCTCGCTGAGCTCAAATAAGAGAAGTCTCGACTAAAATATTGGCCGTCCGATTTTGTCGGACGGCTTTTTTTTTGTATCTTTGGCCCCGACTGTGATGAAGTGGATAAGTACTAATCTGAATATCATTATATAAAATAAGGTGTATATATGAGAAAAATGTCTTTATTGATCATGATGCTGCTGGCCGTGCTGACGGCACAGGCACAGTTCGATGCCAGTTCTGACCCCAGTTTCGAACGTACTCCGCTCTCCGTGATTCTGGATGGATGGAAGACGAAGGTGATTACCGATGTGCCTACAGCTGGTATCGGTATCATGCTGGAACGTTTTGATATGACATGGCCTACGGGAGCCGTGGGTGATGTCTGTCAGGTGATGCAGACCGGCGTGGCAAAGAAAGTGCTCGACAAGAATGATGGCTATACCGTTGAGGTGGACGCCAAGAACGGCTATGTGGAGTCGTATAATGAAGGTAGCGACCGTCAGACCATGTCGGCCTGTGTATGGCGCCGTACGAATGGCCACCGGCTCTTTGCCGTTGTCATCTCACAGCCCGTCGATCCGGAAATAGAACTGGTCTGTTTCTACGACTATGACCCGCAGAAACATATCCTCACGCCCGAGCCAGACATTCTGGACCAGATCCAGCCGTTGTTCCCTACGGCTTATATGAACTTCGTACTTCCCAAGGTGGGAAAGGATTTGATTGTTTCCGAATACAGCAGCGGCAATACATATAAGAGAATCTACAAGTGGAATGGTATGATTCCCGTCTATGACAGGACGGAAAGGGAGTCGATGGGGCTTGAAGACACCGAAATGATGAACGCCGCAGGACCTGCAATGTCGTTCCCCGTCAAGTTCAGCGGTGCCAAGCCCGGCATCAGCGACTTTGTCACGGCCATTCTCTCACAGGAAGAACTCTGTGAGTCACAGATCAATGTGGCTGCCAATTTGAAAAAACGCCGTTCTGGAAAAAAACTGGCGAATGGAATATCGATAGTCGTGGATGAACGCAATGGCTACTTCCGCTTTGAGATGGCATCTGGTTCTTCGGAGGTCTGCTCTACGGAATACTGCTATTGGAACTGTTCTGATGGCAAGCACAAGCTCGTGGCCGAAAACACGGGAGTGGTCATCAACGGCAAATATGAGAATACCGAATGTACCGGCCTGTTGTTCTACCTCTATGACAATGAGACCCGCGAGCTGACCTACACTTCGCCCTACGATTTGGGTGCCGGCATTCAGGTGAAGCCTGTCGTCAGCTACTCTCTGCCCCGTACGGGTAAGGACATCATGGCCAACATCAATGACGAGAAACATGTTGTGAAGATCCGCATGAAGTGGAACGGCATGAAGTTTGACCAGGAACAAGTAACGAAATAATTAAGCCAGATGAAGAAGTGGATAGGAATCACGTTGTTGCTGGCGGTGCTGTCAGTGGCCGTGGGTGCTCAGGCTCAAGGAATCGGGAAGTACAAGCGGAATGACTTTTCGTTCAAGAGCACGAAGGTGAAGAATGCCGAGGGTGAGCTGACCCATGTGAAAGTGGGTGCCTACGTAGGCAATAAACTCGTTGACGAGTTCACTATCGAACTTGGCGGTGTGCCGATGGAAACCACAGCCGATGCCGTGGGAACGATCAGTGAGACTGATCTCAACAATGACGGTATTCCCGACGTGAACATCTATCTGGGATACTATGGCGGACATCCCAACGATGTCTATTACGAGGCTTTGATATGGGATTCTGAATTCGGGCGCTTTCTGCAGGCTGACGGCTATAAGGAACTGGCGGAGCCGATGGTTGATGACCAGACGCATCTGATCTATACCAATCTTCGGGACGGCCCTAAGAAGCGGGTTATGGACTATTATGGATGGCAGCGCAACAAGATACGGCATCTGCGTTCGGAGACCTTTGCAATTGAAGACGGTGCTTCCACGGACTTCAGTGGTCTGCTCGACTTTCCTTGTTCCCGGATTGATGCCAAGCTCGACGGACGTATTCCTGTCATCATCGCTTTTCAGGAGAACAACGACGACAACGTGGCTGGTTACATCTATTATCCCAAGGCAAAACATCCTGCTCCCATTATGGTGGCCGGCTATGTGACACATGGGAAGGACGGTGACTTTTATTCCCTCAACGAGTATCAGGCAGACGGTATCATCACGGGCACTCTCATGATTGAGCAACGGTTGGTTGATGGATGGGACCATCAGGTGACGGGTACATGGACGAATCCCAAGACTCAGAAAGAACTGAAGTTGGCGGACGTGAAGTTCAGTCGAGAGATGCCAGATTGGTTCAACAAGTCGCTCCTTGCCCCGGAAGATCCCGGCAATATTGGCCGTGAGTATTCCTTCCAGCGTTGGCGCCAGGGCTATGATGCCTATATGGGCGGTCATATCACTTTCCGGGCCGCAGGCAAGAACAAGGTGTATTTCGAATGCTGCAATGTGATAAACAACATCGCAGAGGGCAGGAGTGATGACGGACGTCCGGCAGTGCTCAAGGGCAACAGGTTCGAATACCGTGAGGTCAACGAGTGTCATTACGGTTTCAGCGCCACGTTCTTCCCCAGGTTCGTCATACTGAAAACCATCACCGACTATGAGACACTCGGTTGTTTCGGGGCTCATTCCGCCTTTGATGGTGTATATATCAAAATCAAACAGTAATTATTATGAAGAAACTGATGTTCTTGGCCATTTGCCTGATGGCAATGATGATGGGCTGTAAGCAGAAGGGACAGAAGTCTCCTGAAAACAGTAAGGATTCGGTGACTGCTGTCATCGACAGTATCATTGAGGAGAACGACACGACGCCGCTGCCCATGTTCCTCGTTGGCAACGACGGGAAGTTTATGCAGATGCTCTATTGGACTAATTTCGAAGAGCCCAAGAAGAGTGGTGACGATGATGAATTCTTCGAAACCTACCATAAAAGATGGGAACTGCAGGAGATGTTCCGCCGTAATGCAGCCCAGTACACCAACCTGCTCTGTGGTGACAAGATAACTAAGGTGAAGTTTGTTGATGAGGTACTGAAAGATCCTGATGGCAATACCCCAAGTGTCGGTGAGATTCACAGCCGTGTGGGTATCCCGTCTCTCTGTGCTCGCTATGATTATGCTAATCCGAAGGAAAAGCCCCTTAAGCAATCGCTGATCGACAGTTGGGGATTGGTCGTCTGCACCGATAGTTATCTTGCTTCACGCAAGCGTCTAGACATTCAGCACTTACAGGCGGACGACTATAGTTATCCTACGAAACTCCCTGCAGATATTGTTCAGAAACTTGAAGCACAATACGGCATGAAGGCGGAAAGCGCCGTCAAGACCTGTGTTATCGACGGCCGTTACACGATGGGAGCCGTGCAGTTCAAGGGTGAATACAAGAATACCCCAAAGGACAAATATGATCCTGATCGCAAATTTGCCCTCGCCCTCGAGGTGTTGATCGATAGCGGAAAGGTTTACATCCTTGAGCAGTTGGGCTATTTTGACCCCCAATATGGCAGTTCGTGGAATGTTGACGCAGATGGCTATTTCCCCAATGACATCACCGCAGCCTTCGAGGGACCGAAGGGATTGGAGCTCTGTTATACCCACAGTGCCCCGGAGAGTTTCTGTGTGGGTATGCTTTTCCCAAGAGAGGGTAAACTTGTCGAAATGGAATACGAGTGCTACCATTCGTTGGTCGATGAGGAAATCCCCGTTTGGAAGAAAGACCTTGCCGAGATGGACAAGATATATCATGCCGATGAGATGGGTGATAGGAAGGTGGCGCTTGTCAAGTGGGCCCATTGCTACATCGATAATGATAACGAGTGGATATGGATGCGTGACATGGAGAACAAGAATGGAGCCTTCTTCATCAGGAAAGATGGCAAGTTCCAGTTGATGGCTGTCGAGAATCCACGCTTTCGTCCCCTGAAATGCTATAAGGATGGCATCAGCTACCTGAAGTTGGCAGGTCCTGCCGGCGGTCCATCGTGGCAGCGGGAGATTCACGCCATCAAGAATGGTAAGCGCATTTGGAAACTCAATGTGCTTGAAGTAGAGGGCAAAATTGACGAATGTTCGCTTAACGACAAGGATATCTCCAATGAGGAGGGAAAGGCCTATTTGGACAAGGTTCCCGAGGGAGAGGAGATTACCGCTTTCTTTAAGGAAATTAATCCCAAGGAATGAATGTTAACATTCTCCCATGAGGGAGTGGTGTGAGAAAAACATGGTATTCCCTATTGCGAAATGGCTTTTTTTTAGTATTTTTGCCGCCAAATGCAGAGACTGATAACGATATTGGGCCCCACGGCAAGTGGAAAGACCGAACTGGCTGCACACTTAGCCGTAATAATGGACGGCGAGGTTATCTCGGCGGACTCGAGGCAGGTGTATCGCCGGATGGACATCGGCACAGGCAAAGACCTGGCCGACTACTCCGTGGACGGGAAGCTAGTGCCATATTACCTGATTGACATCTGTGAGCCGGGCACGAAATACAACCTGTTCCAATATCAACAGGACTTTCTGAAAGCCTACGAGGATATTACCGCCAGAGGCCGCCAGCCGATACTCTGCGGTGGCACGGGGCTCTATATTGAGTCGGTGCTGAAGGGATATGCGTTATCGCCAGTTCCCCAGAATCCTACCCTTCGGGCTGAATTGGAAGGGAAATCGCTGGAAGAACTCACTGCGATTCTTACCAGCCTGAAGCAGCAGACGGGTACGACTATGCACAATACTACCGATGTGGATACGGCGCAAAGAGCTATACGTGCCATTGAGATTGAGGAGTACAACCTACATACGCCGATGCCTAAACGTCAGTTTCCGCAGATTCCCTATATTATTATAGGTGTAAACATTGACCGTGAACACCGTCGCGAGAAAATAACCCGACGGCTGAAGGCAAGGCTCGACGAGGGGATGGTGGAGGAAATCAGAGGGCTGCTCGATAGTGGCATTCCTGCTGAAGACCTGATGTATTACGGCTTGGAGTACAAATACGTGACAGAATACGTCATAGGGAAAACGTCGTATGAAGAGATGTACCGTGGTCTGGAAATTGCCATCCACCAGTTCGCCAAGCGGCAGATGACATGGTTCCGCGGAATGGAGCGTCGGGGCTTCACCATTCATTGGATTGATGCGCTGCAGCCGATGGAGGAGAAGATTGGAAAAATTCTGCAAATTATAACCTGAAACTTGAAACCTGAAATAAAAATATGGAACAGAACAGATGGGGCGTGCTTTACTGCCCGAAACACGGTTTCGTTTCTCCGCAAAAGAAATGGGAAAAGATTGAGAAATGCCTGAAGGATAAGGGTATTTCCTATGATTTCATACAGAGTGAGAACTCCAACAGCGTGGAGCGCCTGGTGAATATGATGATCAACAATGGCTACAAGACACTGGTGATTATCGGAGGTGACTCGGCTCTCAACGATGCCGTGAATTGTCTGATGCAGGCAGAGCCCGAAGTCAGACAGAGCATCTCGCTGGGCGTAATCCCGAATGGCGTGATGAATGATTTCGCACGCTACTGGGGATTTAAGGAAAGTGAACTTGAACAGACTGTTGACTGGCTGAAGAAAGGTCGCATACGTGCCGTTGACCTGGGATGCGTGCGCTATACCAACAAGGAGGGGGAGCGTTGCCGGCGCTATTTTCTCAACTGTGTCAATATCGGACTGATAGCTTCCATTATGAATCTTCGCCGTCAGACACGCCGCGTGCTGGGAAGTCGTACGCTTTCGTTTTTGGCCTCATTCCTGCTGATGGTTTTCCAGCGGATGGAGTATAAGATGGACATTAAAATTAATACCGAACGTATTAAGCGTAAGGTGATGACGGTATGTGTGGGTAGTGCACGGGGGTACGGCCAGACTCCGAATGCTGTTCCCTATAACGGAATGCTCGATGTGTCGGTGGTGTATCATCCGGAGGTGACGCAGCTCTTCGAAGGATTCTATCTTTTCCTTCGCGGGAAGTTTCTGAATCATCATAGCGTGCATCCCTATCGCACTACGGAAATTGAGGTTAACGAAGCTCAACGCGCATTAATCGGTATTGACGGACGTCTGATGAATACCCCTGAAGGACCGTTCAAGATAAACATCGAGCAAGAGGTTATAAATTTTATTATACCAGACTAATACAAGAAAAAGGTTAGAGAAATACTCTAACCTTTTCTTGATATATCTTCAAGTTCTTCAATATTAATCAGTTTGATCTTTCGTCCATCGATGGCAATCAGTTTCTCGTTGGCGAAAGTGGAGAGTGTGCGGATGGCATTGCTGGTAGTCATGTTCGACATGTTGGCCAGGTCTTCTCGGCTC
Organism: uncultured Prevotellaceae bacterium; assembly: GCA_900314655.1. Classification (GTDB taxonomy): domain Bacteria; phylum Bacteroidota; class Bacteroidia; order Bacteroidales; family Bacteroidaceae; genus Prevotella. The sequence goes on from OMWC01000001.1 coordinate 14,723, forward strand.
AGGTAGATGCTCAGTGTGCAGTCGTCTTCCTCCAGTCCGTAACTGTCGCGGAGGAAAAGAAGCGCTTCGGCTAATCGACCGCGGATATGTTTCTGGGTGAGGTTGATGGTACGGTCGTCTGACTGCCCGAGTTCTACAGCCAGGTGGTGGAGAATGAACTGGCAGATGTGGAAGTTGCGCTTCATGAGTTCTACGATGATTTGCATTGGAACAAAGGCCACCATGCTGGCTTCAAAAGCCATGGCTGTGGTCTTGTAGTCCTCTTCTGCAAAAAAGGCACGGTATCCGAAAATTCCGATGGGTTTGATGACACGCACAATCTGGTTGCGGCCGCTTACGCCGTCCTTGTATATCTTAACCTTGCCTTGGATGAGGAACATCATCATGCCCGGGCGGTCGATTTCGTTGTAGATGACTTCATTCTTGCGAAACTGTTTCACGCTAATGTCCTGGGCAAGCAAGGCCTGCTCTTCTTCATCGAGTGGCGACCAGTAGTCGCATATCTTTCTGATGATTTCCTCCTTCTTCGAATCCTTTATTACAATCATTGTTAATCCCTTGTTGCAAACAATAAGCATTACCTATAACTGGATGCAAAGGTAATAAAAATAGTTGAATTGAGTAAATTTTCCCACATTTTTTGTATTGTAGAACATAAAAAATGCTGATTTTCCTAAAATTGTTGGTTTTTATTTTGTTCTCCCGAAGAAATTTATTAACTTTGAACTCACTAATAATCTTTGAAAATTTAAACATACAAACCTTAATAGAGTAACTATGAGTTATCTGCGATTCGAAAAGGCTCTGATGACGAACCTGGAGGAAGCATTGCCGCGGGAGTTGTTGCGCACTAACCGCTCCGGCGCATACTCATGTTCCACGATTGTTGACTGTAATACGCGTAAGTATCACGGACTGCTCGTCGTACCCGTTCCCGAACTGGATGATGAGAATCACGTGTTGCTTTCTTCGCTTGATGTGACAGTCATCCAGCATGGGGCAGAGTTCAATCTTGGCCTTCACAAGTATCAGGGCAACAACTTCAGCCCTAAAGGTCACAAGTACATCCGAGAGTTTGACTGTGACAAAGTTCCAACCACCCTCTATCGTGTGGGTGGCGTAATCCTTAAGAAAGAGGTGGTGTTCCAGCACTACGAGGACCGTATCCTCATCCGTTATACGCTTGAAGATGCACATTCGGCCACCACGCTCCGTTTCCGTCCGTTCCTGGCATTCAGAAGTGTGCGCCAGTTTACGCATGAGAACGGAACGGCCAGCCGTGAGTATCATGAGGTGGACAATGGTATCAAGACCTGTATGTATGCTGGATATCCCGACCTGTATATGCAGTTCTCGAAGAAGAACGAATTCCATTTTGTGCCCGACTGGTATCGCGGTGTGGAATATCCCAAGGAGCAGGAGCGCGGTTATGCCTCCAATGAGGACCTCTACGTACCTGGCTATTTTGAGATGGATATCAAGAAAGGAGAGAGCATCGTGTTTGCTGCTTCTACCAGCGAGATTAAGTCAGGTGGCCTGAAGGCTCTGTTCACCAAGGAAGTGGAAGAGCGTGCTCCGCGTGATAATTTCTTCCATTGTCTGGTCAATGCCGCTCACCAGTTCCACAAGCGCGAAAGCAATGACGAGCGCTATCTGCTGGCTGGTTTCCCCTGGTTCAAGTGTCGTGCTCGCGATACCTTTATTGCATTGCCGGGTCTGACGCTTGCCATTGAGGAGCAAGACTACTTCGAGCTGGTGATGAAGACAGCCAGTCGTGAACTCCGCAATTTCATGAAGGGCAAGCCCGTGAAGATTATCACGGAGATGGAAATGCCCGACGTTCCCCTATGGGCCATCTGGGCCGTGCAGCAGTATGCCAAGGAGGCCGGAGAAGATAAGGCCTTCAAGAAATACGGTAAGCTGGTCACAGACATCGTGAAGTATATCGAAGACGGCAAGCATCCTAATCTATTCCCAGAGGAGAACGGACTTGTGCGCATTGAGGGTCGTGACAGAGCTATGACTTGGATGAACTCTACGGCTAATGGCCGTCCGGTGGTTCCGCGCACTGGCTTTGTCGTTGAGATTAATGCCCTTTGGTATAACGCCCTGAAGTTTGCAGCCAAGTTGGCTATTTTCAATAAGGACGAAAAGGCAGCTGCCCATCTGGAGGAGATGGCAGCCAAGACCAAGGAGTCGTTCGTGGCAACCTTCCTCAATGACTATGGCTATCTCTACGACTACGTAGATGGCAATATGATCGACTGGAGCGTACGCCCGAATATGATCTTTGCCGTGGCATTGGATTTTTCACCATTGGCACAAGACCAGAAGAAGTCGGTGCTCGATATCTGCACCCGCGAACTGCTTACGCCTAAGGGACTTCGTTCGCTCTCGCCAAAGAGCGGCGGTTACAATCCGATGTATGTAGGCCCTCAGTCGCAACGCGACTATGCTTACCATCAGGGAACGGCTTGGCCGTGGCTTGGCGGTTTCTATATGGAAGCTTGCCTGAAACTCTATAAGCGTACACGTCTGAGTTTCGTGGAGCGCCAGATGGTAGGTTATGAGGACGAGATGATGCTCAATTGCCTCGGCACCATACCCGAGATGTCGGATGGTAACCCACCGTTCCGTGCCCGTGGCGGTATGTCTTTTGCCATGAATGTGGCGGAGATACTGCGCACGCTGAATATGTTAGAGAAATATACTTATAACCGATAATTCTGGAGGACTGCTATATGAAAGTATTAATGTTTGGATGGGAGTATCCTCCTCATGTTTTTGGTGGTCTTGCTACTGCCAACTATGGTATTTCCGAAGGTCTGAAGGCTCAGGGAGACATTGAGATCGCACTTTGTCTGCCGCATCCTTTCGGAGATGAAGAGACGCATGCCGCCCGCATCATTGCCATGAATGCGGTGCCTATTGCATACCGTGACGTTGACTACGATTACGTGAAGAACCGCGTGGGCAACATCATGGACCCCGACTACTACTATAAACTGCGCGAGCATATCTATGCCGACTTCAACTATATGCACGTCAATGACTTGGGCGCTATGGAGTTTGCAGGCGGCTATCCCAGCAATTTGCATGATGAGATTAACAACTATTCGGTGATTGCCGGTGTGGTAGCCCGTACGGAAGAGTTTGATATCATCCATGCCCACGACTGGCTGACCTATCCTGCCGGAATCCATGCAAAGAATGTGAGCGGCAAGCCCCTCTGCATCCACGTGCATGCTACAGATTTCGACCGTTCACGCGGCAAGGTCAATCCTACTGTATATGGTATTGAAAAGGACGGTATGGACAATGCCGACTGCATCATGTGTGTATCGGAATTGACCCGCCAGACTGTCATCAACCACTACCATCAGGATCCCCGCAAGTGCTTCACTGTCCACAATGCCGTATATCCCTTGAAGCAGGAACTTCAAGACATTCCTCGTCCTGACCATACGGGCAAGGAGAAAGTCGTTACCTTCTTGGGACGTATCACGATGCAGAAGGGACCTGAGTACTTCGTTGAGGCTGCCAATATGGTTTATCACCGTACGCGCAACGTGCGTTTCTGCTTTGCAGGAAGTGGTGACATGATGGAAGCTATGATCAATCTTGCTGCTGAGCGAGGCATTGCTGACCGTTTCCACTTCCCTGGATTCATGCGCGGCAAGCAGGTGTATGAATGTCTGAAGGATTCAGATGTATATGTCATGCCTTCAGTCTCTGAGCCGTTTGGTATCTCTCCGTTGGAGGCTATGCAGTGCGGTACGCCCAGTATCATCTCCAAGCAGAGTGGATGTGCTGAAATCCTGACTAACTGTATCAAGGTTGACTATTGGGACATTCACGCATTGGCCGATGCCATGTATAGCATCTGTACCAACGAGAGCCTCTTCAACTATCTGAAAGAGGAAGGTAAGAAGGAAGTTGACCAGATTACATGGGTGAAGGTAGGTGCCTGGATTCGTGAACTCTACTTGCGTACCCTTGGATGGGTTTAAAAGTTATATTATAAAAGGAATAAAAGTAAATAACAATGAAAACAATTTGTTTATATTTTGAGATACATCAGATTATTCATCTCAAACGTTACCGTTTCTTTGATATCGGTACTGATCATTATTATTATGATGACTATGAGAACGAACGCTCTATCACCGATATCGCTGAGCGCTCCTACATGCCTGCCCTGAACACGCTGCAGCAGATGATTCAGGAGAACGGCAAATCCTTTAAGGTGGCCTTCTCCCTTTCTGGAACAGGTATTGAGCAGTTGGAAATGCATGCTCCGCAGGTGCTGGAGAAACTGCAGGAACTTAACCAGACAGGTTGTGTGGAATTCCTCGCTGAGCCCTACAGCCACGGTCTTTCTTCTTTGGCCAACGAAGAGTGCTTTGCTGCTGACGTGAAGAAGCAAGTGAAGAAGATAGAAGAATATTTCGGCAAGAAGCCAACCGTGCTCCGCAACTCTTCACTCATCTATAGTGATGACATCGGTGCCCAGGCTGCTGCTTTGGGTTTCAAGGGTATGCTTACCGAAGGTGCCAAGCATGTGCTCGGATGGAAGTCGCCACATTATGTATATAATTGCGCCCTTGCTCCGTCGCTGAAACTTCTGCTCCGTGACGTAGAACTCTCCGATGATATCTCACTGCGCTTCAACAATCCCGATTGGGATGGCTATCCTCTGTTTGCTGATGCCTATATCAACCGCATTGCGCAGTTGCCAGAAGAAGAGCAGATCATCAATATCTTCATGGAACTCTCTGCCCTAGGTATCGCTCAGCCGCTTAGCAGTAATATCCTCGACTTTATCCATGCCTTGCCTGCATGCGCCAAAGAGAAAGGTATCACCTTCTCTACGCCGTCAGAGATCTTTGCTAAGATGAAGAGCGTTGACAATCTCTACGTGCCCGATACACTGTCGTGGGTAGATGAGGAACGCGACGTAAGTTGCTGGCTGGGTAACAACATGCAGCGTGAGGCCTTCAATAAGCTCTATAGCGTGGCTGACCGCGTTCGCATCGCCAATGATCCTCGCATCAATCAGGACTGGGACTATCTGCAGGCTAGTAATAACTTCCGCTTCATGACCACCAAACCCTCCAACGTTGGTCTTGATCGTGGTATCTACAGTTCACCCTTCGATGCCTTCACCAACTATATGAACATCCTTGGTGACTTCATGAGCCGTGTCAACAGCCTCTATCCTGAGAGTATTGACAATGATGAACTCAACGCTCTGCTCACTACGATTCGAAATCAGGGTGATGAAATTCAGCGTAAGGATCTTGAGATTACACGTCTTCAGGCTAAGGTTGAGAAGATGCAGGCAGAAGAGGATAAACTCCATGCCAAGCTTGACAAAGTCAGCGAGGCACCTAAGAAGGCTCCTGCCAAGAAGGCAGCACCAAAGGCGAAGAAAGCTGAAAAGTAATACATGCTTTTATATAAATAAACGGCGGATGAATTCATCCGCCGTTTATTTATTTAATGTTCACCTTAATTCTTTGTAGGCTGTCGCTTGCTGAGGAATTGCCTACCATCACATCATACTTGCCGGGAACCACACGCATCGTGTTGGTCTTAACATCCCAAAGTTCGAAACGTTCACGCGGCATTGGTATCTCCACAGTCTTGCTTTCTCCTGGCTTTAGGCTGACTCGTTGGAAACCGCGGAGGGTCTTCAACGGACCTTCTGTATCCTTAGGATTGCGGATATACACTTGTACCACTTCTGAACCCTCTCGGGTGCCAATGTTCTGGACCGTAACCTTGACTTTGCCGTCGCGGAACGAAGGTTTCCCGAAAGAGAATGTGGTGTAGCTGAGGCCATATCCGAATGGATAGAGTGGGGTGTCTTCGAAGTAGCGATAGGTTCTGCCTTTCATGTTATAATCAAGGAAATCTGGGAGTTGTTCGGCGTTCTTATAGAATGTGATAGGCAGTTTTCCACTGGGATTGTACTTGCCGAAAAGAACGTCGGCTACAGCTTTTCCACCAGCCTCACCTCCGTACCATGCCTGGATGATGGCGTCAGCGTTCTGATGCTCGGGGTCCAGTCCAATGGCAGAGCCGGAGCAGTTCACGAAAATAACCTGCTTGCCCATCTTCTTCAGATTGGCAATCCACTGGCGCTGCACTTTGGGCAGTTCGATGCTGATGCGGTCGCCTCCCTTGAAGCCTTCCTCATTGACTTTCATCTCCTCACCTTCCAGACGTGGGGATATGCCGCCTACGAAGATGACGGTGTTGGCATCCTTTATTTCGGCCAAGATGTCCTCGCGACTCATGCTGTCCTTCATAGTGAAGTCGAACAGCAGCATGGCATGGCCGGTGAATTGTACGTATTCTATGCAGACTGGGTATTGCTGACCTGCCTTCACGTTGCACGTCAAGCCTGAGTGCCTGACGCCATGACCATTTGTGCGGTTCAGGATGGTGTCGCCATTGAAGATGATGCGCAGGAAATCGTCGTTGAGTGCGTCAATATGTAACTCTCCATCATATTGAGCACGGAACACGCCTTCATAGCGTGCAGAAAAATGCTCCAGTTCCACACCGGCGGCAAAGGCTGTGTTTCCTCCATTATCAAGATGAACGGGCTCCGTCGTAATCAGTTGGGCTGCAGGTATACCTTCCATTTTCTCGTTGTTCCAGAAGGTGGTTTTGAATCCTTGCCTGCCATCGGGTGTGAAAACGTTGTTGAACATGCTTGCAGGCACTTCATTACGGGTAAGTGTGCAACCTTGAATATATCTGGCATTGGGAACATATTGGCGAATGCCCTGGAGGATAGTAGTGGTATGTGTAGGCTGTCCGTTGTAGTTACCCCACAGCATTGTGGAGTCGTTGGCATTGGGACCCATCACAACGATGTCGGGGTTGTTGGATGAGAGCGGCAGAATGCCGCTGTTCTTCAACAAAACAATGCTCTCATGGGCAGCATCAATGGCCAGTTGTTTGTGTTCCTTGTTGGCGACAACGCTCATGGGTATCTTCGTCCATTCCACTAATTCATCAGGATCAAAGTCACCAAGTTCAAAACGTCCCTGAAGGAGTCTTTTCAGTGAGACATCTATCTGCGTCTCCGTAATCTTTCCCTCTTTTACGGCCTCCGGAAGTGAACGGTAAATGCTTCCACATTCCACATCGGTTCCTGCGATAACGGCCTGTGAAGATGCCTCTTTAGCTGTCTTTACAAAATTATGTCGGTTAGGTTTGAAGAAGTCGTCAATGGCGCCGCAGTCACTGGTTACGATGCCCTTAAACCCCCATTCGTCGCGGAGAATGCGCTGCAGGTAACGGGTGTTTCCACAGCAAGGTTCACCGTCAATGCTCTGATAGGCACACATAATCTCCTTTACGTCTCCCTTCTGGACAAGAGCCTTAAAGGCTGGCAGATAGGTCTCCCATAAGTCGCGTTCGGGAAGATTCTCAATGTTGAACTCATGACGGTTCCATTCCGGTCCGCTGTGGACGGCATAATGCTTGGCACAGGCAAAGAGTTTCTTGTAACGTCCGTTGCTCGTTCCTTTTTCGAAATCCTGTCCTTGAAGTCCATTCACAACTGCCAGTCCCATTTTTGTCGTTAGAAAGGGATCTTCACCGTATGTCTCCTGTCCACGTCCCCATCTGGGGTCACGGAAGATGTTGATGTTGGGCGTCCAGAAGGAAAGACCACGATAGCGGGCCATCTCCTTGTTGCGCTTGGCTTCTGCGTTTTTGGCACGTGCCTCGTCACTGGCAGCGGTGAACACCTTATAGACCAATGCATCATCAAAGGAAGCTGCCATGCCCATCGTAATGGGAAATACGGTGGCAATGCCGTTACGGCCAACACCATGAAGGGTTTCGTTCCACCATTCAAATTGTGGGATGCCCAATCGTGGGATGGCTGGAGAACGGTCCATCATCAAGAGTGCCTTCTCCTCAAGTGTGAGTCGTGAACACAGATCCTCAGCACGCTCGGCGGGAGAGAGGCTGGGATTTTGATACGGTAGTTGCTGTGCCCATGCAAATGAGGCAAAACAAGTAATTACAGCAGTAATGAATGTCTTTTTCATATTTGATTATTCTTGAATTTCTTTGGCAAAGATAATGAATAAAAATGAATTGTACAATAAGAAAACAAGCATCAGAGCGATTTCATTACTTTTGTGATACATTTTGACATTTTCAACAAAGGATTCCCAAAACTTTAAGCCATGAGAATCCTTTGATACTGATAATTGAACGTAGCTATTTCACTAGAATCTTTCTCCCGTTTTGGATGTAGATGCCAGAAGTGGGATGATTGACGGCAAGGCCTTGAAGATTGTAAAATTTGCCGTTGAAAATAGGGCCCGAATTATAACTGAGTATTCCCGAAGATTCACCGTAAATTTGCTGGCCGCTCATTAAAATACCTCCTTCGTTCTGTTTTGTTGTAATATCAGCTACGAGCGAATTGAGATAATTCTCTAAATGAGTGTACCCATTGCTTGCTATTATCTTACCATCATTATTATCGTTTTTATTGAGACTGTTGACATCTTCCCACTCATCAGGTATTCCATCCTTGTCAAAGTCAAGAGGGGCTGTGGTGTTATTGAGTGATGGCCATGGGCTCCAATCAACAGAAGCATTGGCAGGTTTAAGATCGTCCTGACTGTTTATGATGCCTTTCTTGCAACCGTTGCCCGTGTATGTAGTTGTACCGTAACGGGCATCGCTGACCATCACTTCGTCGAGTGCATCACGATGGAGTGAGGCACCTGCATAATCGAGCACTTGAGTGAAAGCTTGCGCTGCGGAATGAGTGGTCACTTGTTCATACAGAATTGGCTTTTCGAGGCGGATGGTGTCTTTGGTGGCGTCAGTGAAGGTGTTGTCAACAGAACTGTTGTCTATCTGATTATAGATCCCGTATGTCCAGTTGTCGTTTGTGACATCACTATTCTTGGAGTTTACGTTACCATCAACATAGAAGTCACCCCATACGTGCCACATCACATCCCATTGGTTAGGGCTGGAGGTGTTGTGTTTTGTGTATTCTGAAGTGCGTATACCGATGGCGGCAATGCGTTTGTTTTTAGTACCGGATTTTGTATCTGGACCTGGTTTGTAGTAGTTATTGACGATATTCACATTCATTCCTTCACCGCCATAAACACCGTTGTCAATCCAGTTGTAGATGACATTATTGCGCAGGTCCATGCGTTCATCAGTCTGTGTGCTCGGGCGTGGACCTAATCTCGGAGTGCGTGAGATGTGATGACACATCAGGTTGTGATGATAACTGGCACCAGATCCACCCCAGTTTCCGCCATAACCATGGGCTCCTTTGGAATGACCAGCATTGTTCAGACTCTGCGAAGCAATGCACCATTGCACTGTCAGGTTCTTAGAGCCATATACTGACAGGCACTCATCTATGCTCCATGATACGGAGCAATGGTCGATGATGATATTCTCAAGATCCATGCCTCCCAGTCCGTCGCCTTCATGAGCAGTGTCGTTAATCTTGAGAGCTTCATTGCCGAGGCGGAACCGCATATAACGGATGATAACATTCTTGCAGGCAATCACGAAAGGATAGTTTGCTATGCAGATACCGTCACCAGGAGCTGATTGACCTGCAATTGTGACGTTGCCGTTTTTCAACTTCAGTTCGCTTTTCAAGAAGATAGTTCCCGAAATGTCAAAGACGATAGTGCGTGTTCCTGACTTGTTACAGGCCTCGCGGAAAGAGCCCGCGCCTGAGTCGTTAAGATTCGTGACATGATAGACGGCGCCGCCACGTCCTCCAGTAGTGTACATACCGAATCCTTCAGCTCCTGGGAATGCTGGCTGTTGGGCTGCCATTTCAATAAAAATGGCCAGAGATAATAAAAGTAGCAGTGTTTTCTTGATGTCCATAAAACTTTAAGTTTAAAAAGAGGACTGCCACTATGAAATTGTGACAGTCCTCTTTATAATATAAGAATGGTTTTATTCAATCCAACGCGGGTCGCCAATGCCGTCTTCACCGATATTGCCAATCACTTTGAATTCACCTTTCGCAGGTGCGCTCCAAAGTGCGTTTTCGTCGAAGTTCAGTTCCTGCAGACCATCCAACGGATAAGTTGTCAGGTTTGCTCCTACCTCTGTCCATCCGAAGTTGGTCTTGAAACTCTTTGACACACTTGCCAGCGTTGTCTCACTCGGGTTTAGGAAAATAGATCCCTTCTCACCAGCCTTGTATGTTGTGATATCACTGCCACCACCTCCGGTGTACATGGAAGGACCGAACAATGTGTTTTCTACATTGACTGTTACTGTATTGCTGTTACCGTTAATACGCATCAGTGGCGTATTGGCATTTGCTGTGGTCTCAAGAGGTGCATAGCAGAAAGTGCAGTTCTGGATATTCAGGTTCAAATTGCCATTTGAAGCACGGAAGTCACACAGCATAACGATATTCGTGATAGTTGAATTCTTCAGTGTCACCTTCTGGAAGTCAGCAGCCTTGTTGTTGGTGGTGAAAACACCTTGATCACCGATACCATTGATGATACATTTGTCAACGACAATTTCCTGAATGCCATCCGTTGCAGCCTGAGCACGTACGACAGCTCGGTAGCCTTCAATCTTGCTACCCTTGAATGACAGCTTCTTCAGTGTTGAGCCTGTTCCGTTGATGTTAAACACTTGGCGTCCGCCGAATCCCTTGTCTGTATTGGTAGCAATTTCATTGCCTCCACCAGGTAAAGCTTTATCACTAATGAAATCAACATTGACAAATTCCAGGAACTCAACTGTTACGTTCTTAGCCAGTGTTAAACCACCGGAAGAAATGAAACGTGCATTGTTGCCCAGAGTTGAAGCGGTTACGAAGCGGACGGACTTGTCAATAGGATGACTGTTATTAACCTTATAGTCGAAATCACCACGCAGAATGATAGTCATGCCATCAGAAACCTGTGCCCAGAACTCATCTGTCTTCAGTGTGTCCTTAGCCTGTTTCTCATCGTATCCGCGGATGTCAAGCCACATGCCAGCACCATATTCTGTATCGAAGTCCTTCGGTGTAGATGTGGTACCGCTCAGACGCCCGGCATAGGTGGAGTTGTTAAACTCACTTTCTTCATTGGTAGTGTATGCAACGAAGTAATACTTTGTCTGGGGATTCAGTCCTACAATATCAGTCTGACCAGCTTCGAAAGTAGCATTGTTGATAATCTTCACGATACGCTCACCGTTTCCTTCCACTGGAATAGCCACGATAGCCTTGATGACTGTAACGGCAGGAGTCGTGTCTTCTTCAGTATCTCCCGGAGTTCCTTCCTCTTCAGTTGGTTTGCAGTTCGGGCATTGGCAGTTCTTGCAGGTGCAGTTTTCACCCTGTCCGCAACCTTCGCATGTACAACCTCCTGTGCAGGCTGTTTCTTCCTCACTGGGTTCTGTGAGTTCTTCATCCTTTTTGCCGTTGTCCCATGTCACACGTGCAGCGTTATCAATGGTCTTCACACTTTTCAAAGTGGTGGGGTAGGCCACATTGACATCGTTGGTGGTGTAAGTCTTTGATGAAATGTTTGCACCAGAACAGGAGATGTCAACTTTATACTTCTCGTCCCATGCCAGATCGTCGAAAGTAAAAGGTGATGATTCGCATGTTGCAGTTTTCACTGTCTCATAGGTGTTTTCACCAGCCTCGTCTGTTCCCGTTACGCGGTACAGCGTCAGAGAGTATTGCGTAGCACCGGCGATGTTGTCCCATGACGCAGTAATCGTATTATTGCTTGTCACAAGCGATGCCACTGGGCGAAACAGACGTGGAGCATCCCCCAGATTGTCATCATCGCTACAACTGCTCAGGAAACCTGTGGTTATCGCTGCGAGCAGCATGATTGCCATATATTTTTTTAGTTTCATTGTCCTTGCTTTTTATTTGTTACGAATAGCATAACCGTCGTTTGAAAGTACGCCGTTAGACGACATAACTCGCTCAGTGGGAATAGGAAGAACATAAGGTGCAGGTTTACGGCGAATGCTGCTAAGGTCTTCTGTTCCGTTGTCGAGAACACCTTCGGTAATTCCAATCCATGAATAGCGGATGCGCTCATTGAATACACCCTTCTTGATAGTATTACCTTCCTCGTCAGTACCATACTTCTCCTTGGTTTCTGGATTTGTATCGCTGACCGACATCATGTCTTCCAGGAAGTTGACATACTTCAGTCCAGTAAACGTGGCACCGGCAGACTTGATATCGTCATCAGCCAGTCTTTCAGCTGTGTTGTAGGGGCTGGATTTCTTATCGCGATAAGTAAAATAGTTGTTCTCAAAGATGACTTCGCCCTTTGTATATCTGTAATACAGACGGTTGGCAACACCCATATCCAGGATTTCCTGATTCTTGTCATAGACAAACTCTCCATTAACAATTGAAGTCTGTGAGTAGTCCATGGCAACAGAACGAATCCACTCAATGGCGTCAACCACCTTGGAAGAGTAGTTGTTCCAACGAACCAAGTCGAACTTACGGATGTTTTCACCGCCGAATTCCCATGCACGCTCATCGACAATGGCATTGAAGAATGCTTCCTTCGAGTTGAGGTTGTTTATGTATTCCGTCACCATAGCAGACTTATTGCTTGCTTTAGCGAATGCACGTTCACGAACGCGGGTAAGCATCTGCTTAGCCAACGCAGTAGGCGCACCATTGATTTCGTTATCGGCTTCAGCCAGCATCAGCAGAACGTCAGCATATCGCAATACCGGCCAGTTGATTCCCGTACCCTTGTCTTTAACATTGGTGACGGTCAGGTCCATGCGGCACCACTTAGCAGGCTGTACGCCCAGGGCGTCAACAGCTGCCTGCTTGTTGTCGTTCAACCAGCGGTAGTTGGCACATGTCACGGGCAGACGCTGATCCTGCTCATTGAATGAGCAAGCATAGCTTGGAGTCAAGTTGGCGTATGTAGTACCAGCTCCTTTCGAACTAGCTACAACGCTCAGACCGTGGCACCATCCGATGTCACCGCCAGAGTTGGGAACAAAACCCATTTCGAAGAGCACGTCACCATCACTTGGATTGCAGCCGTTAATTTCATTATCGAACACTTCCTTGAAGTTCGTGTTCAGTACGCGATCCTTTAGTTTGATGAGCTTCATGGCGTAAGCCTTAGCCACTTTGTAGTAGTCATCAGCAGAAGTAGCAGTTTGCTCCGTACCGTTCTCATCAACATATTTTACGGCATATTCCTCACCGGTTTGTGAGCAGCGTGCCATTGTGCCGTCAGCCTGCATGGAATACCCTGCACGGAACATGGCCAGTTTCACGATGAAGCCCAACGCAAATTCGCGGTTCATGCGCTCTACGGTAATAGCAGATGCCCATTGCATCTCTTCCTCAACGTTGATCAGGTCTTGAATAAGGTGTGTATAGATGATGTTCTTGTCCACACGACCTCCGGCTTGAGTGTAGTTCTCTTTGGTGGTAGGTTCGGTAGCAAAAGGAACGTCAGCCCAGAAGTTACACATCAGCCAGTACCAGTAAGCACGCAGGCAGTATGCCTCACCGTGCAATTGCTTCATATCCTTGTCGCCGTTTTTGTACATATCACTGTTTTCGATACCGGCAATACACTGGTTCGCAAAGTCGATGGCCTTCAGGGAGTTGTCCCAAGCGTTCCTGATGTCGGAGAACTGTGATGCGTTCAGCGCCCAGATACCACGGCGAGTAGCCTCGCTGGTGTTCGCTTTCGTCAAGAAGCCTACCTCCACGTCGGTATTCTGCATCCAGTTGGTGCTCATACGTGAGGTGTAGGTGTCTTCGCAGAAGTATGAATAGACGTGGTCTATCATCTTACGTGCATCGGTGGGGTTAGAGCAGAGATACTCCAAGTTGTCGGTTGACAGCGACTCGGTATCCAGCGTATCTTCGCAAGAAGAGAATCCCACGGTCAATGCTAAAACTGCAATATATAATAATTTCTTTTTCATATTCTTGTATAAATTGAGATAATGTTAGAATGTGATGTTCGCACCTACAGTCCAAGCGAAAGACTTTGGATATGCTGAGAAGTCAGCACCAGGAGTCAGACCGCTGGTCTTGCTTCCGCGGATGGCAGAGTTGACCTCGGGGTCGTATCCGGTGTAGTTTGTCAGACAGAACACATTGTTAAGCGTGCAGTAAACACGGAACTGGCTGCATGCGAATTTCTTTGTCCATTCTTGTGGGAAGGTGAAGCCCAGTGTGACGTTCTGCAGACGCAGGAACGAACCGTCTTCGATGAAGTATGAACATGGAACTGGGTTGTTGTCCGACATCGTAGTCGGTGACCAGATGGTCGCATTGGCATTCATACTCTTTAATGTAGCATAGTCCGTGATGATTTGGCCAGTGGCTTGATCAAGATAAGTCCAAGCGTTACCGCCAAGCGTTACGGGAGTCATCTCCTGGCGCAATGCAGCCCACTGGTTACGGTATGACTGTGAAGATACCATCTTGTCCATGTTATATACTTCATTGCCAACGACATAGTTGAAGTTAGCAGAGAAGTCGAACCACTTGTAAGTGGCGTTAATGCCAAAACCGCCAGTGAACTTAGGCTGTGTCTTACCGATGATGGTACGGTCGTTGTCAGCATCAATCACGCCGTCGCCGTTCAGATCCTTGTACTTAGGAGATCCAGGACGGAGACCGCCTCTTGATCCGGCTGTGCCGTAGGTGTTGTTGACTACGCCCTCCTTCAGGATATAGCGGCCAGAAGAATCGAACTGGAACTGCGTCTGTCCGTTACCGTCAACATAGGTCTCAAAGTCGTCAACGCCATAGACACCGTCGTACTGAAGACCCCATACCAATCCAAGAGGCTCTCCTACAATGACGCGATAGTCATCGGCACCACGCATGTCGGTAGAGAAACCGCCCGAATTGAAGGACATGGATGTCACGCCGTTGGAGAGTTTCTCAACCTTGTTCTGGTTGAGACCGATGTTGAAGTTGAAATTCAAAGAATAGTCCTTATGCTGCAAAGCAACGGCGTTCAAGGTAAGTTCAACACCCTTGTTTGATGTCTCACCGATGTTCTGCTGCATGGATGTATAACCGATAGCTGTGACGGGAACCTCCACAAGCAGATCCTTCACGGTGTTCCAATAGAAGTCAATGCTACCGCTGATGCGCTCGCGGAAGAATCCGAAGTCCAGACCTACGTTACGGGTGATGGTCGTCTCCCATTTCAGGTCGGGGTTAGCCAACTGGGCGTTGTTCAGCGTGTAGTGAGGATTCTGCTGGTTACCAGCTCCATAATACTTGCTGCTTGAGTATGCCTTGTAGGTAGTCTCAAACATGGCATTGCTGATACGGTTGTTACCGGCAGTACCATAAGAGAGACGGAACTTCAAGTTGCTCAGCCAGTTCTTGGTCTTCTCCATGAACGGCTCCTCGCTGATACGCCAACCGAATGCAGCTGCGGGGAAGAAGCCCCAGCGATTGCCTTCCGAGAACTTCGAACTGCCGTCCTCACGAACGGTGACGGTCAGCAGATAGCGGTCGAGCAAGGTATAGTTCAAACGTCCGAAGAAAGAAACCGTGCGGTCTTCCTGTCCGAGACTTGACGAGATGGTCTGAGCACCAGTGGCCTTAGAGTTGTTCTGCATAGAAGCAAACATCTTCTCGGGCTTGATGTCCTTCTGGAAATACTTACCCGTCATCGACATTGTTTCGCTGTTGCTGGCCACATACTCCTGACCAACCATGACGTTCAGGTCGTGTGCATCAGCAAACTTCTTCTTGAAGGTCAGCATGTGAGCACCGCGCAGTTTCCAAGAGTCTCTCTTGTCCCACTGGCCCATAGGCAGCGAACCGCCATCCTGAACAGCCTTGCTGCTTCGTGCGCCGAACCAGTCTTTCAGCTGATAGAACGTATAGTCATAACCGCCTTCAGCACGATAGGTAAACATCTTGCTGATCTTCCAGTTCAAGGCAGCGTTGAAGTTGTACTTGCGCTCATCCTTACGGCGCCAGTAGTCGTTCACGCGGTCTCTCAGCGAGCGGGTACCATTGATGTACTCTTCGTATTCCTCTTCTGACATGGCGCTGGGATCCACCTCAATCTGATCGTAAAGGCCAAATACCGGACCAGTCATGATGGCATCGTAAGAACGAATCTTGTATGAACCACCACCGGTACCTACACCCTTTGTCTCGGTGTCAGACAGACGTGTGCCGAAGTCAAGGTCAAGGTTCTTGGCAATCTCGTGCTTCAGCTTGAAGTTCATGTTGTAGCGGCGGTAGCCGTTGCCCTCCATCAGGCTGTTGTCATTAGCGTAAGTTCCGCTCAATGTAAATTTGGTCTTCTCCGAACCACCGCTGATACTCAGGTTGTGACTCATGGAAAGGTCGTGGTTGCCGAACATCTCTTCTTGCCAGTCGTGGCCTGCCTGATATTTGTACAGGTCAAGGTCGTCGTAAGCACCATAGCGCTTCTCGAAACTGCTGATGCCAGAGTTGCCTTGCAAAGCCTGACGCTCATAGAGGAACATCACGTACTGGTAGGGATCCATCGTGTCAAGTTTCTTGCGGATGGTCTTTCCCTGAATGTACATGTTGTAGCTCACCTGAGTCTTTCCGCCCTTGGCGCCCTTTGTAGTAATCAGGATAACACCGTTAGCACCCTGCGAACCGTAGATGGCAGTCGAGGCAGCATCTTTCAGCACCGTGATGTCTTCAATATCAGATGAAGAAATGTCGCTGATGCTTGATACGGGGAATCCGTCAACGATGTACAGCGGAGAGTTGTCACCCGTGATAGAACCACCACCACGCACCTTAATCAGCATTTCTGCATCAGGCGAACCGTCGGAAGTGGTAATCTGCACACCGGCCAACTTACCGGTCAAGGCCTCAGCCACGTTCGTGACAGGCACTTTTGCCAGATCAGAACCTTTCACGGTCGTGACGGCACCAGTCAAGTCCTTCTTACGAGCAGTACCGTAACCGATGACCACCACTTCGTTCAGGCTGGCAGCCTCGTCTTCGAGTACCACGTTAATCACACTCTTACCTTTGGCATCGACGGTCTGTGTCTTCATACCTACGTATGAAATCGTCAGCTGACCGCTGCCGGTAAGATTAATGGAGAAATTACCGTCAAGGTCGGTCACTGCACCGCCTGTACCGCCTTTCTCCTGGACAGTCGCACCGATGATGGCTTCACCCGTGGCGTCCTTCACTGTTCCCTTCACTGTTTGCGCTGAAGCAGAGCCCACGATACACATGAACAACGCTATGAGCGCAACTCGAAAAGTTTTCAAATTACCAGACATAGTTATTTTATTAAATTAGACATGTAGATTCTGTTTGTCAAACTCGTTGTCAGTCAGATTCTGATTTGTTTTAAAAATAGACTTAGATAATCTTAATATTAAGTTTTGCAAAGATACTAATTTTATTAAAATTATGCAAATGTTTTAACCAAAAGATTTAAAAAACTTCCCGCAAACGTTTGCGGGAAGTTCCTTTGTTTATAAGCCGATGGGAATTATACTTTTTCTTATTTCATCAAAACCTTTTTGCCGTTGATGATGACGATGCCTTTAAACGACTTGTTGACCTGCTGTCCTGCAAGGTTGAACATGCCCTTAGGGTTTTGCTTACCTTCAGCGGCTGGAATGGTGCTGATGCCGTCGGTGCCGTAGCCGATGCGCTCCTTGAACAGGGCGGGTGCATTCTCAAACACCTTCTCCTTCGTATATTTGGCTGCCTCGGTGGCATCGATGATGGTCTCATATTCCTTGAAGGTCTCTTTACCTGTGCTCTTGTCTTTGTGGCTGAAGTTGATGACGTTGCTGGCGGGGGTAATGTCCTCACCGCTTGCATTCATGGTGTGATATTCATAGAAACCGTCGGCCACGCTGTTCATTCCTGCTATGGTAAAGCGATTGGTCTCGTTTTCTTTGACACGGATTTTTTGAGGCTGATTCACGGTGGTGTTCAGCCAGCGCAGATAAGATGGGGCACCCCATGAGCGGCCGAAGTTGAAGGTGGCGGAGTGGGTGTCAACGGTGCAGTTCTGCATCACGTAGCCGTATTGCTTGGCTCCGTAGGGGGCAGCTATGGTCACGTCGCCCACACCCTCGGTCATTTCGCGGCTCTCGTTGTAGAAGAGTACATTCTCGAAGAACACGTCGCCACCACCGCAGACATAGTCCACCAGACCGTGAATCTCACAGTCGCCGAAGTAGAACTGTCCGCTACTGTTGTTGCTGTAGTAGGTGTCCTGATAGGAGAGCATGGTGACGTTCTTGCAAACGGTATAGTTACCCTTGTCCTGCAGGCAGACGGCGCGTCCGGCATCTTTTGCGGCTTTGCCAGTCTCGGGGTCATAATATGGATAGTCGTTCTTCAGCGTCAGGTTCTCCAGCATCAGATACTTGCTGGTGTTCAGCAGCGTGGCGGTCACGCCAATACCCTCGGCGGTCGGTCTGTTCTTGATCACTACGCCGTCCTGGCTCTCACCCTTGATGGTGATGTTGTCGCGTCCGATGGTGGTGAGTGTCTTCTGTCCCAGGTCGTAGGTGCCGTTAGGCAGATAGATAGTCACCACGTCCGAGCCGCTCGTGCCGTTGGCAGCATCGAGTGCATCGAGGAAGCTGCTGGCATCACCGGCAAATACGGTAAACGTGTTGCCTTCCTTCGTGTAGTTTGCAGTTGTCGTGTTCAGCACGGTGATGTTGTGTACGTATGTTACGGCGTTGAACGTTAGCGTCAGCGTGCCTGCCTCGCCGTCGTATTCGATAGAGCCCATGCCACCGTCAGTCTCAGCCTTTGAGTGTTCGATGCTTGCTCCGTTGGATGCAGTAATCTCTGCATCGGTTGAATATGCACAGAGACCCAGCGTGACGGAAGCCTTCTTGCCCACGAGCAGCTCTATCTTGTCGCCATTCTGGAATGCCCAGCCGTGGGTCTTGTCGTGCCAGTAGCCCTTGCCTACGGAGTTGAAGCCTTCGTGGTCTTCGTCGTAGAAGAACTGGTTGGTCAGGTCGTAGGTGTATTTCTTACTGTCGCTCGACACTTCAATCTCCGTCTCGATGGCATAGAGTTTCGTGTCGCCGGTAATCACGCTTGTGGTCAGGTATTTCTCGCCCACGATGTCCTTCTTGAACCATCCGCGAGCCTTGCAGCCTTCTTTCGCGCCGGTCACGCTTTCTATGTCAACGGCAAATGCGCCGATGGCAGCATCCTTCTCCACGGTCTGCGTGCCGATGGTAGAGCCGTCGAGGCCGATGTAGGTCAGTGTGAAGTCGGGCTTCTGCACCACGTTGAGGATATAGTTCATGCTGGTGGTTCCGGCAGTCATGGGGATAGTCACCTTGCAGGAAGTTCCGGTTGACTCATAGCTTACCGTGCCGATTTCGCCGTTGGCAGCCGTAATGTCGGTCAGCGGATTGCTTTCGCTGACCATCGTGGCAGTCTTCGAGAGTTCGAAGGTGCCCACCATGTCCGTGCCATCAGCCTCAAAGAGTTCGTCGGCAGCATATTCTGTGCCGTTAATCTTAAATGAAGCCAGAATAGGCATATCCTTCTCTGTGCCGCTCAATGTTCCTTCGATGATGATGTCGCAGAAACCTACTTGCTTTCCGCTTCCTAATGAATAAAGGTTAATCTTCAATCCGCATTGGCCTTCAGCGGGCGTTGCTCCTGTGATGTCATAAGAGAAGGTCGAGGTAGGTGTGGCGTTGTTGTCACGATTAGGCGTTAGTCCTGTAGCCAATGAAACTGTGCTCCCGTCAGGGTTCTGCCATGCAAAGTCCAGCTTGCCTCCGTCGGTTCCAAAGCGAGTAGAAGTCACGGAAACTTTTGTAGGTGTGAAAGTGAACCCTGGTTTGGGGTTGATGAGGAACAGAATGGCATTGCCATCGTTGGCATTTTTCTCATTGTCGTTGTATGGATTAAACTGAGTCTGCCCCAAATTCTTGTTGTCTTTTCCTTTTATGAATAACCCACTACCGTAAGCCACCTTGCTCGACAGGAAGTAGTCGGCATCGTCGCCGAAGTTAGCCGTCTGACCGTCAGTACCCAGATTGAACGGGAATGTTGCCGTTGCGGCTTCGTTCTCCAGCGTGGTTGCCTCCTTCGGAGCCTTCTGCACCACGGTGATGGAGTAGAGATAGGCCGTCTTCGTGGGAACGATCTCGACATATTTCTTTGTGGCATCGCTTGCCTTTGCCGTGTATTCAAAGGTGTTTTGTCCAGTAGCGTCTTCTCCGCCCACGGTATAGCTCGATTGGCCGGGATAACTGACGACGGTCACCACGTCACCGGCATTCTTTACAGGCACCTGAATCGTAGTGTTTTGGTTGAACTGAGCATAGCCGCTGGAATTGTATTGCAGCTTTCCTCCATTTGAGATCACATGTAGGCTGATGCCTTCCACGTTGGAAGCCACGTCACCCTCATTGGCGCCTTGAATGTTCACATTCACAATTGTTTCCGGAATCTTGTTCTGCCAGTCCCAAGTAGCGGTCACGTCCTGGGCCTTAGCTGAAAGACTTCCTCCAAAGAGCATCACGAGCATACTCCATAATGAAATCCGTAGTAAATCTTTTCTCATTTGCTTTAGGTTTTTAAGTAATTTTATTTATAATAATGTTTATACCTTATTTATTTTGGAATAGATTGGATTGATTGTTATAGTAACAATTAAATGTAGTTCGCGGTGCAAAGATAATGAAATCTTTTGAATAGATGTTATGTTTTTAGTTATTTTTCTGCTAAAACTGTTTTTTTATTAAGCAATTGTCATTCAGCAATTTGTTACGTAAACGTTTACATAAAATAAAGTCCATAATTATTTGTAACTTTCGGATTTTAAATCTATCTTTGCAAAAAATATATCTATATTGCATTAATAACTTAAAAACGTTTTAATATGAAGAAAATTTTTACTCTTATTTCAATGGCATTTATGGCCATGAGTATTAACGCACAGAACACGGCTCAGGTACTTGTGTTTGACGAAAACACTGCTTATGAAGCAGGCAAAACCTACACGACGGACAACTCCGAGTTGACCATCGGCGTGGATGCTAGCCTGAAAAATAACGGCAAGCCTTCTGTCAAATCTCACAAGGCTTACATCTTGGGTACAGGTCTTTCACAAAAGGTTAATGTCAAGAATGCTGAAACCGGAGAAATGGAAGAAAAAGACCGATATCTGTTGTTGGAGGCAAACACTAATCCTACAACCGTTGATCCTGAAACAGAAAAAAATGTATCTTACAACCCTGACAACAAACTGGTTCCGACAGTTGGCGCCTACTACATTATCAAAGCAAAGGCAGCTGGAAAGGTTTTAGCCGGTGTTGTGGTTAACGCAGACAAGTCTTTATACGTGGTAAAGGCTTCCGACAAAGAATGCCTTCCTGCATCTGCTATAACTTGCACAACTGATGGTGAAGAGGGAAAGGTTCTAGATTTGGATGAGAGTTTCAAGCTCAGTGAGAAACTGACAGGAACTATAGAGTTTGACGTGGTTGCAGGTGAATCTTATTATGTATTCTGCACAGGTTCCAAGATAGGCTTCTTTGGTTACGTGTTTACTCCTAGTACTGAAACAGGTATCAACAGCATTAATGCTGAGTCAACAGCGGAGGCTCCTGCCTACAACCTGGCTGGCCAGAAGGTTGGTAAGAACTTCAAGGGCATCATGATTCAGAATGGTAAGAAAGTCGTGATTAAATGAGCAAAGTGAAAACTTGTTTACACTTTCGAATGTGAACGAGTTCGAACGAAGTTCAATGGTGATAAAGTAACCATACCCTATAATAGATAAAAATCAGCCGCCTCCCATCGTCAGGAAGCGGCTGTTTTTATTGTCAGAATATTGATGCTTATTCGTAATCCACAAGCGTGAAGTAAGGATCGCCCTCGGCCTCCTTGGTTACATAGACCGTGACGGGGCGCTTCTTGCCGTCGGGTGAACTGTTCTCGGCCTTGAAGCAGTACTCCGTGCCGGCTTTCACCTGTCGGCTGCCTACGCTTACGGCCTTGGCGTTTAGCATCTGGTAGCCTTTCACGGCGGTATTAAAGATTTCCTCGTCGGCTTTCTCCACAGGCTTCTGCTCCGAGAAGTCAGCCTTCACTTCCTTTTCGCCTTCCTTCATGCCCAGGCCGATGAGCATTTCATCTACTACGCCCGGCAACTTGTCCATCAGCGCGCTACGGATGCCGAAACCTTCAACGATTTGGGCTTCAGGTTGCTGTGCCTTCAAGTCGGCCACACTCTGCTTATAGCCGCCGCTGCCAAAGGTGCAGAAAGGAACAATAACCTTGCCTTTTAGGTCGGCCTTGCTGAGCCACGACTTTACGGGCAGGGCATACGTGCCGAACCAGATGGGATAGCCTACGAAGATAGTGTCATAGGCCGAGAGGTCAGCCTCTATGGGCAGCATCTCGGGCAGCACGCTGTCTTTCATCTCCTGCTGACTGCGCTGTATAATCTGCTGGAAGTCGGTAGGGTAGGCGTCCTTGGCTTGCAGGGCCACAATGTCGGCTCCAGTTTTCTGTTGGATGCATTCAGCGGCTTTCTGCGTAGTTGAAGTGATGGAGTAATACACCACCAGCGATTTCTTCACGGGCTTCTCTTTCGATGTGCAGGCGGCGAGCAACAGTCCGGCGAGCACGATGGTCAGGATTTTCTTCATTTTCGTAATGATTTAGATTAAATGGTTTGAATATAAAGATGGCGCAAAGATACAAAATATTCCGAACATACAAAACATTCTTTACAAAATCTGTCTTATCCGTTGGAGCGTTACAATAAAAATCCCCTCCTTTTTAGGGGAGGGGACGCAGTAAATCTGGAAAATTCAGGGGTTATTTGATATACTTTTTGCCGTTCTTGATAACGATGCCCTTGAAGCTGTTGTTCACACGCTGACCAGCCAGGTTGAAGGCGGGAGCGTTAGCGTTCTTCTCGGCCTCGATGGCGTTGACGCTGGCGGTCTGGCCATTGACACTGATCAGATAGCAGTTTTTCAGTTCGGGAGTCACGGTTTCGTTCTTTACATACTTCTGGAGATTACCTGTCAGAACCACCTCATCGCCTTCTTTCAGGATAGGAGCGGCAACGTCTTCCTCTGTGAAGTTCTTGTTCTCGAAACTCTTGGCACGGAATACGGTCAGAGTAGTAGATCCGCCCTTGGAGTCAGCGATGTCGAAGTTGCAGTTGCCATAGAGCGAGTTGTCCGCTTTGCGCTGGAAATCGGGTGTGCCGACGATGAAGCCCTTAACGGTATATTCTTCGCTTGTGGTCTTTCCGTCTTCCAATGCGTTTATAATCTCAAGTGCCTGGGCTACGGTTACTTCGGCTGCAGGTTCTGACTTTTTGAATGTGCTTGAAACAACCATGCTCCAATGGTCCTCACCGTCGGTTGCAATGGCTGATACTTTTGTTGTTTCGGTCAATGTCAGCGTCACGCTATTTTTTCCGCTCTGTGATGTGGCATCGGGTGTTGAACCGTCCGTAGTGTAATAAATAGTGTAGCCTTCAGCGCTGATTGTTACTTCAGTTGATTCATCAAAGGGAGATGTTCCTTTGATTGTTGGAGGAGCTACGCTAATGGTACCACCACCGGAACCCTTCTTATAGATCATAATCTTTTTAATCTGGGTGTTGTGATTGCTTGTCACCTGAATCGTATATACATTACCAGCTTTCTGGTAGGCTTCGGCAATGCTATAGGCCTGAGTTACACCTTTCATGCCAGTAGTTTCTTCACTAACGGCAGTCTCTCCGACAAACACGTTCTGCTTTACGGCAGTAGAAGCACCACCTGTACCTGTGACTTCAATCTTTTCCACATCAAAATCGAAAGCAGGCAAGGTGAGTTTGGCACCTTGTTTACCCATAAAGAGATATAAGTCTTTGTTGTGCCAATAGTAGCCGTTTCCTTCACTACCTTCCAGCGTAATGGTATAGGTGCCATTACTGTAGTCTTTTTTGTCAACAGTCTTGTTGGTTGAACCCTCTGGAAGTCCCCATTCGTTGGATTCAAAATCGAGAGTAACCTCTTGCGCAGAGATACTGCCACATATCATGGCAAGAGCACAGATTAATGAATAGCGTAAAAATTTGTTCATAATTCTTTTGTTTTAAGTTATACTTTATGTTTTTAATCTTGTTGCAAAGATATACATTTTATTTGAACCGTGCAATTTATCGGGGAATATTTTTGCGGAAAGTTTTGTTGGAAAGGACGGTAGCATTCACGAGAAAGTTTTTCCTGTTTTTGCTATCACTGCTATCACTGGATTTCGTAATGTGTTGAACACGTGTGGGTTACATCGAATTGTTTAGTGATAGCAGTGATAGCAAAGCGGGGATCCTACGTCAAAAAGCGCACTTAAAAGCGCTTTTTGACGAGATATTCCGTGCCGTTGGTGCCTGTACGGCGCTGCCTGATGCCTTCCAGATTGGAGAGGAATCGGCCGAACTGCGAGGTGTTTGTCACGTTGATGGCGCGACCGGCCTTCGTCTTGAGCAGACTGAGAATAGTGCTGGCCTTCATGTATTCTCCGTCCTGTTCGTTTGCGGGCAGTTCGAAGTATTCCATGAAGTATTCCTCGGTGGAGGAATGCCATTCGAACAGGCGGTTGTTGTCCATGATGAGGCGCGTCTGCTCCTGGTCGAACCAGTAAGGCTCGTGGTTTTCGAGGGCCACCTGTGCCTGTGCATAGAGTTGCTCATAGTTGGGAGGAGTGCTCACGTCGATTGGGCCTGTCAGTTCCACACCGATGAAACGACGGCTGCCGGTGGGATCGGTGAGCACGTCCGACATGTTTGCCGTGGCAATGAAGGATGCCAGCCGTGGGAAGTCCTCAACATGGCGCCCGTAGGGGCGCTTGATTTTCACGGAAGCCAGTTGGATGATGTTCTTCAGGAAACCTTCCTGCACCTTGCGCGGAATGGCATTGAACTCGTCGAGGTTGATGAGCAGGAACTGGCTTATCTGCTGGAGCACCTGGCGTTTCTCCGAGAGGTCTATGTTTTCGTTGAAGCCCCATTGCAGTTCGCGGGGCAGGAGGGAGCGGCAGAAGGTGCTCTTGTTGTAGCCTTGCCGGGAGATGAGCAGCGGCGCTACGGAGTTGCCGTAGCGGCGGTTGATGCCGCGCCATTGGGCCACCATGCCGAGGAACCATGTGTAGAACCAGTCTTCCCAGTGGGGGTTGCTGGTAGGCACGGTGCGCGCCAAGGCGCGGATATGGTCGCGTCCGTCCCATTTGGTATGTACCTGCCAGAGGTATTCGTCGATGGGGTCGTAGCGCTTGATGTGGTTGGACCACACGTAGCGGCGCACGTCGTTCTCGGTTACCTTGATGCCTTCGGTGCGGGCGTCGTAGGCGAAGGTGCAGATGGCGCTGGGGTCTGCGGGCTGGAAGTCGAAGCGGTTGTGAGGGCGGTATTCGGTGTATCCCATCACGGTGTTGTAGCGGAACTCGTAGCGGCTGAGCAGATGGTGTTCCATCTTTTTTGTCACGGTTGCCACCTCTTCGTCGGGTTTGAAGTCTTCGTGGGCACCGGTGTCGTCTGCCGACGTAGTATCGGCGGTTTCCTCTGAGATGCGTAGGTTGCTGTCGATGATAAAAGGCGTGGCCTTGGCATTGTAGCAGGGCTCGGGATCCAAGGTCAGGCAGAATTGGTTGCGCAATGTTGCCTCCTGCATGACGAGTGTCTGCGAGAGCAGGGCGTTATATACGGGAAAGACCAAGGCGTAGGACCGGCTGTAGAACTTGGCGGCTTCGTCTTCGGTCTGTGGCAACAGGCCTTTGTCGTTGGCCGTGCGCACCATGATTTTCACGCTCCGCCCGCTGGCTCCGGTGACGGCGGCGATGGTGGAGGGCAGGGCCATGGCCTTGGTCTTGATGCGCTTCACCTCGTTGGCGGAGGCCAGTTGGCGTGTCGTGAAGAGCAGGATGCCGTTGAATGTGCTCATACGGAGGTTGCCATTGGCATCGCGCTCCATCTCCATTGCCGGACAGATGTGCGGCAGTTCATGTTTGACCGGACTGCTCTCGTTGATGAATCGGCAGATGCGGATGCGCTGGCGCAGGTCTTCCACGCTGCTCGATTTCTTGTCTTGCTTCATGCGTTCCAGCATCTTCTCCAGATCCTTGTGGGAGAGATGCAGTTGGTTCTTCTTGTCGATACGTATAATACTTACTTTCATTTCTTTTTGTTTGAGGTTTGATGAATGGGTGCTTGCGTTTCTTGAGATGATGAAACGGGCAATGGTTGATAGCTTGCTGAATTGCTGCGTATGGCTTGCAGCAGTACTGCGAAGGCCTCGCAGTACTACTGCGGATGAGCCGCAGTAATGCTGCGAATGGTCCGCAGTGGTCTAAGCGTTGGTGTAAGGGAATACAAGGCGGCTTTCGTAGTGGTCGAACTTCACATCAGCCGTGTAGCCATACCTGCTGAAAAGTTGCTGAATCCATTGCTGGTCGTCAGGCGAGAGTAGTTTCTCGCCACGGTTGTAGCGGTAGTAGTTGCCGGCACGCCCGAAGTGGTCCTCCATCCGCGGACGGATTTCCTTGTAGTCCTCATGGCGCAAATCCTTGTAGAGTTGGCTGAAGCCCCAGGCCATGGTGACGGTCTTTATCTCGGCAAACATGCGGCACTGGCCGTCTTTGTAGGCCTGTGGCCAGACGCTCATGCCTTGGCAGACTCCGGCGGGGACGGTCATTGCTGCCTGATACCGCAGGCACTGTTCCTTCAGGGGGCAGTCGTTGTTGAAACACACGGCCCAGTTACTGGGCACATTCTCGAATTTTAAGTCAATTTTCTCCATAATATTCATGCGTTTTTTAATTCGTTGATTATACTGCAAAGATACAAAATTTTTGGCTGAAATGCAAGCGTTTTTTGAAATTTTTAGCCTGTTTTCATGTACTTTTTTCAGCATTTTGCGATTTTGCTATCACTGCTATCACTTATCTATCACTTGCCAAAGAATGTTGTTTCATGCTGATTCTTAATTATTTACAATAATTGTCTCTTTGCTAAGTGATAGGTGATAGCAAAAAATATTTTTCTCACGCGCGCGTATAAGATAGGCAAACGATGAAGAATCTATTATATTTTGCGAGCAATCGATGATGTTTTGCCCCCTTTGGATGATACTTTTTATTGCAAAAAAAGCCCTTCACCGTGATGCATTGGAAAATAGGTTTTACATTCAGCGGTGAAAGGCTTTCTATAAGTCTTCAAAGAAAAATTATCCTACATGGAAACTCTGTTTCGATAGTGGATGTGGCATAGTCGTGAATGACCGTTTTATTTCAAAATCACTTTGCGACTTTGAGTTGTACCGTTACTCATCCTTTTCAGTACAATGTTCACACCCTTGACAGGCGCGGCAATTTTCTGCCCCTTTAGATTATATAATGTACGCGATACCTCAGTCTCACTATAGGATTGGTTAATTCCTAATGCGGAATCAGTAAGTTTTCCGGAGACTTTGATGTTGCAGAGGCCGTAATCTTTCAGGTTGTTGGTGCCATCATCCTTTACTTGTCCAAGTGCATAGATGTTGATAATGAGCGAACATTCTCCTTCGGTGGGAGTTCCATTGACATTTGTGAACGAGTATTCTGTGAATGCGGGGTCACCATTGTTGCGGTTAGGAGTCTGCCCTGTGGTGAGAACAGTTGTTCCTCCGGCATCTTTCCATGATGCATCGAGTTTTCCGCCATCAGTACCAAGTCTGGTGGCATAGAAGGAAATGTCTGTTGCCTGGAACGTATATCCGCTCTTTGTGGCGAAAGTGAATGTCACGGCATTGTCGTCGTTGGCACTCTCCTCATTGGGTACTAGGGCTCTGATCTTGGTTTCCTTGAGCGAACCAATGGTCTGTGTGCCATTATATGAGAGATTCTTGCCAAGAACTACACTGTTCGACTCCAGCGATTCCAATACGCCGGCAGAGTATTGAGCTGTTTGACCATCCTGTCCGTTGTCGAATACCCATGTCACGGTGGCATCTTTGCCATCTATCGTAGGATTAGTCTGGCCTCCTTCGGAAGGTATTTCCACTTTTGTGCAAGCTGGATAGTATTCGTCCACACTTTCCGCGGCATCGGCGTTGCCTGCCTTCATGATGTCCTCCACAAGTGAGTTTGCATAAACTTCAAGGTTCGTGTACCATCCTTTTGAGTCAAGGGTGTAGGTTAAGGCATCGCTGGCATTGTTAGGATTCAGTCCGTTGGCGGTCTCCCAAACGTCGGGCATACCATCGTTGTCGGTGTCGAAGCCTTCGGGACGGCTGCCTGTACCAAAGTTAGCCTCGGTGTAGCCGTTCACGTCGCTGACGAGGTCGATACGGCCTTTCTTGCCTGTTACTGATCCCGAGTAAGTGGCTGTTCCGTTTAGGGCTTCTTCGAAATAGCGCAGGTCAACATCGTCGGGATAAAGTGAAGCACCTGAATATTGCAGAACCTTGGCATAGGCTTTGGCGGCGCTGTGGGTGGTTACTTCTCCGGTGGGGGCTGGCTGGTCGAGCTGCATGCAGACATAGTCCTTGCCGTTCACGGTTAGATAGTT
Source organism: uncultured Prevotellaceae bacterium (assembly GCA_900314655.1). Lineage (GTDB taxonomy): Bacteria > Bacteroidota > Bacteroidia > Bacteroidales > Bacteroidaceae > Prevotella. The sequence goes on from OMWC01000001.1 coordinate 43,306, forward strand.
TTCGCTGCTGCCGTTATAGTGGTTGGGGTCGAGCGAGTAGCGCTTGCCGTCACGCTCTATGGTGCCATTGTCGTATTTGAATTTGTTCCATCCTGCTTCTTGGCCATCAATTATATTGCCTTCCACATAGTAGCGGCTGGTCATATCCCAGTAGATGGGGTAGCCCTCGGCATTGCCCGATGCACCCACGGTCACTTGTGTCAACTTGGTGATGGTGGCAGCTGGGCCGCTCTTCAAATAGTTGCCCACCATGTTGATTTTACCGCCTCCAGGACCACCGTAGCAGCCGTCGGCATTGTAAACCACACAGTTGCGGTAATCCACATTCTCGGCCTGAACGGCGTTTTCCCACTTGTATTCACTATAGTACTTATTGCCGGTGTAGCCAGTCCAGTTGTAGCGCGCACCGTTAAATCGAGGTGAGCGGTTGTTCACGTGGCAAATCAAGTTGTGATGCAGCGAGGCAAGCTTTCCGCCCCAAATTCCGCCGTAGCCGTGAGCACCCTTGCCGTGTCCTGCGTTATTAAGGCTTTCACCGATGGTACACCATTGCATGGTGAAGTTGTTGTTGTCGTAGAACGATGCCACTTCATCGATGCTCCATGAGAAAGAGCAATGGTCGAAGATAATACCGGTAGAGTGACGACCTGTGGCCGCGTCAGCTCCATCGTTAACGTCTTTCTCCTGTCCGCGACGGAATCGCATGAAGCGCACAATAATGTTGTTGCTTTTCTCTGTTGATAATGTATAATAGCGTAGGGTAATGCCTGGCGCAGGGGCTGTTTGACCGAGAATCGTGGTGTTGGAGCCAATATTCAGGTTTTTCTTCAGGGCGATGACACCGCCCACATCGAATATTACGGTTTTCTTGGTAGATCCATTGACGGCCCAGCGCAGGGTTCCTTTGGTGGTGGTCTTACCATCGTCTTCGAGAGTTGTCACATGTCTCACTTCGCCGCCGCGTCCACCCGTCACATAGCGTCCGTGACCTTCGGCTCCGGGGAATGCCGGCGCGTCATCGGCAAAAGCCGTCGTGCATGAACATACGGCTGCAAATAGCATTAAAACAATCTTTTTCATAATTCTTATTTCTGGATGTATTTATGGCCGTCTTTGATGACGATACCACGATAATTACTGTCCACCTGCTGACCTGAAAGGTTGTAGATGATGCCTTTTCTATTCAGGATGGATGTAGTAGTAGATTCAATTCCTGTAGTTCCGATAGCCAGAGGATCTGTAAGCGTGGCACCTGCACCTGTAGCAGATGTTAACAGCCCCGGCACTTCGGTTGAAGGGATAGCCGTGTATTGGTAGGGCATGGTGACAGTGCCTTTTCCGCTTGGTTGAGAGGCACTCTTGTAGGTGTTGTCTTTGAACTGGTAAGCTATGGCACCACTTTGGGAGAAAACCTTGGTAACACCAGTTTCAAAATAATTGCCTTCGATGAGGAATTCACTGTTCTTGCGGGGATTTACCGTAGCAGAAGCTCCAGCGCAGTTGTAGTAGTTGTTGAGCAGATGAATGTTTCCTGCACGTGCCATCGGCATACGCTGGTTACAGCCGGGGCCCCAGATGTTGAAAGCAAAGGTAACGTTCAGCTTATCCTTGTTTTCGCTGTCACTACTGCCCACCAGATTGGTGTTCATGTGGTCGTAGGCGCGCTCGGTATAACCGAAAGTACACTACGAAACGGTCACGAAGTCGGCACTGTTCGTGATGTCGAAGTTACCGTCTTGTCCATCAGTAAACTCGCAATGGTCCACCCACAGATGGGTTGTTCCTGTGCAGTCGATGAGGTCTTCTCCGCCTACATCGCATGGGCCAGGGCCTACAAACTTCAGGTTTCGGATGATGATATTGCTGCCGCCACTGATTTTAAAGATGCCGGCATTCCGGTAACTTTCGTTGCTGTCGCCAGTAAGGTCAATCAGCGTTTGGCGGGTTACCTGTTCGCGCTTTTCGTCCACTGTCTTTCCGTTGGATAGCGTGCCGCCGGTTCCACTCGACGAAGAAAGGCTTTTGACATTCGCCTTATCCAGTGCCGCTTTCATCTCTTCCGTCAGATAGAATTTGGTGCAGATACGGGCTCCGTTGATTCCAACCACGGTACGGTTGGAATATCCGCCGAAACTGACAGGCGATGCTACTATGAAGTCGCCATTTGAACCGTCGAGGATGACGATATCGTTCTGCTTGATGGCATTCTGAATGTCACTTGTCTGATCCGCGCCAGTACTCTTCAGCGTGGTCTTTCTGGTGCCATTGTTGCCGCCAGTGGTGTTGTAGCTGTCACCGCTTGTGAGCGACGCGCAGTTTGTCCAACCGAAAGGCCCGTTGAGCGTTTCGGTTGGAGTTGGCGTGTCGTTGGCAAAGGCTGCTGTATTGGAGATAATGGCAGCCATGAGCACGAAAACAATCTTTTTCATATATACCTTTTAATCAGTTGTTTAATGCGTTTGATTTGTAGTTAGAATTTATCGGTGGTATAGCCGAGCTGTTCCATTTCGAGGGCAGCCCAGATGAAAGGACCTACGCCCTTGCCGTCGTTGTCGCGGATAGGCTCGCTCATGTAATAATCGAACGAACCGTCGCGGCGGAAGTTAGGCTTCTCCACGTATGGACCGGGGGCAGGGCCGAGGCCACTAACCTCGCAACAGCGGGTGAGCGAGATGGTCTTGTCGGGATTCACGCGGATGAACTCGTTGATGATGCCGTTGAAGGCCTTGATACCAGCCTGACGGAAACTGTCGTCGAGATAACCTTTGCGGGCTCCCTTCAGCAAGGTGTATGCATACATGGCGGAGGCTGTACTCTCCAGATAGTTGCGGGGATCTTTCACGTCGAGTACGTCGTACCATACGCCGGTCTTCTCGTCCTGGTGTTTCACCAGGGCGGTCATGGCACGCTTGAACACGTCGATGACTTCGCCGCGGCGTGGATGGTCGGCAGGCAGGTTGTCGAGCACTTCCACCATGGCCATCACGTACCAGCCCATGGCGCGTGCCCATGTGTGCTTCGACTGTCCGGTTTCCTTGTCAGCCCAGAAAGCGGTGTGGGTTTCGTCCCAGGCATGCTTCCAGAGTCCGGTCTTTGCGTCGAAGGTGCGCTTGTCGGTCTTCACAATCTGGTCGATGATGTCCTCGTAGGTTTTCTTTACCTTCTTCGGTTTCAGCAGCATGGGAGCAGCCTCGGTGTAGAAGGGAAGTCCCATGAAGATACCGTCGAGCCATACCTGGTTGGCATAGATGGCCTTGTGCCAGAACACGCCTTCCTTCGTGCGCGGCTGGTTCTGCAGCTGTTTGAAGAGTGTCTTGAGCAGTTTAAGATCCTTTTCCACGGGGTTAAGCTGATACATGGCCAGCAACACCTTGCCGGGGCGTACGTTGTCAAGATTGAAGTCTTCGTATTTGTAGCCAGCGCCTTGTCCGTTCTCGTCGATCATCTTGGCGGGATACTCCTTCAGCCAGTTGTAGATAGACTCATCTTTATAGGCCTTATAGGTGTCGAGTATGGCACCCATTTCGGTTCCCACGGTATAGCTCCAGCGGGGCTTCTTGGCGAAGTCGAGATATGTCACGTCGGGCACGCGGGTCATTTCGGAATGCGTCATCCATTCAGAGTAGTGCTTATAGGGCTTCTCGGTGAGGATGAGGTTGCCGTTGATGATCAGGTTGTCGAAGTGCACATCCTGCGCCTTGCCGGTGAGATAGTAAGGCTTGCCGTGAACACCCTCAAACTTACAGTTGTTCACGTAGATATTGTTGACGGTATAGGCCAGAGAGTCAGCTTCGTAGCCTACGATCATCACGCCATACTTTGATTTCTGGCAGGTGACGTTCTCCATCGTGACATTGCGCACGGTGGGGTAGAAGCCGCGGCAGCACACTTCCTTGGGTTCGTAGTCGGTATTGATTTTGAGCACGGCTTCCTTGCATTGGCCCACGGTGATGTTGCGCACGTTGATGTTCTCGATGATGCCGCCACGACAAGAGTTGGTCTTGATGCGGAGCACGCGGTCCAGGTTGGGGGAGTCCATCTGGCAGTTCTCGGCAAACACATTCTGGCAACCGCCTGAAATCTCAGAGCCGATGACCACGCCGCCGTGACCGTCTTCCATCACACAGTTGCGGATGATGATGTTCTTCGAGGGGATACCGGCATAGCGGCCTGTTGCACCGGCACGTCCGTCGGCATTGCGTCCGCTCTTGATGGCAATACAGTCGTCGCCCGTATGGAAGGTGCAGCCCTCGATGAGCACATTCTCACAACTCTCGGGATCACACCCGTCACCGTTAGGTCCTTCGTTCCAGACCTTTACGTTGCGGACGATGATGTTTTTGGAGAGCAGGGGATGCATTACCCAGAACGGGGAGTTGACCATCGTAACGCCTTCGATGAGGATACCGTCGCACTGGTTGAAGTTCACCAGCTGCGGACGGAGTCCCTTGCCGGCACCGAAGATGCGCTTGTCCATGTCCACGCCGTCCTCGGCATATTTCAGCAGGTCGGCACGTCCGCCGGGATTCTGCTGCTTCTCGGGCACCTGGATGTCGCGGCTTTTGGGTGTCTTGCCACTCATCAGCCACCAAGTCTCGTCAGAGCCGTTGCCGTCGATGGTGCCTTCACCCGTCAGACCGATGTCGGTCTGCTTGTAGGCATAGATGAGCGGCTGGTAGTTCCAGCAGTCGAGACCCTCCCAGCGGGTGGGCACATTGGGATAGAGCGAACGGTCGAAAGCGAAGACCAGACGGGCATCCTTTTCGATGACAAGGTTCACGTGGCTCTTCATGGTGATGGCACCGGTGTTCCACGTGCCGGCAGGAATGACGACCTTGCCGCCGCCTTTCTTCGAGCAGGCCTCGATGGCCTTGTTGATGGCAGCCTGATTCTTTTTGGCCGATGCTTTTGTCGAGGCACCATACTTGGTGATGTTGAACGTGCGGTCGGCGAATTGCGGACAGCGGATGCTTTGTTCGATTTGCTTGTACTGTGTGTCCCAAGGTGATGCCAAGGCAACTACTGGGAACAGCAGGGCGATGATGAGTGTCTTTAAGTAATTCATATTTCTATAAAGTTTGTTTATTCAGGTTTTTAAGTAGATTCCATTTCGGGGACAAAGGTACGAATAAAAAAGCATATTAAAGATAGGTTTATTACCTTATTTTATAGGACGAAGTGTTAAAAAACGAACTTTTTTGTTTAAATATTTGCATTTTTCATTTATTCGCCCTATATTTGCGGCATCTTATTTATGATTTCGGTATTCACGAAATCGACCCGAGGTTGGTGCGTCCTGCGTCAACCTCTTTTGTTTACAGATGAAATTTTTGTGTTAAAAATTTGGCAGTATCATTAAGAATCCTTATCTTTGCAGCCGAAATATTTATTAACTTAATTCATCCTGCTTATCGAAACATTGTTACTTCAATAACCAAAGATTTGAAAAAATGGATCAACTGACTGTCATGACCGACGAGGAGTTGGCAATGGCTTATATTGAAGGTAACAACAGAGCGTTCGATTTGCTTTTGCAGCGTACCCAATCGAAATTGTTCTCCTATATCTTGTTCGTGGTTCGTGATCACGACAAGGCTGAAGATGTGTTCCAAGAGACATTCGTGAAGGTCATCACAAAACTCAATCAGCGAAAATACACCACTTCGGGAAAGTTCTCGGCGTGGCTGATGCGCATTGCCCACAACGTCATTATGGACAATTATCGTGAGCAACGGGCACAGAATATCGTGGAGCCTACTCAGGGCAACGACCTCTCGAACATCTCCTCCAAAGACCTGCTCGATACGAACGTAGAGAACCGCTACGTGAACGAACAGGTGCTTTCGGATGTGAAAAAGATGATGAATCAACTGCCCACAACCCAGCGTGAGGTGGTCTATATGCGATTCTATCAGGAGATGTCGTTCAAGGAGATTGCCGAGACGACGGGTGTGAGCATCAATACCTCACTTGGCCGTATGCGCTATGCCGTTCTGAACATGCGGCGCATGGCCAAGCAGCACCATATCCATCTGCAGTTGGATTGACGATTAGAGACTCTTCAGCTCGCGAATGGTCTTGTAAGGGTCAGGGCTCTTGAAAACATAACTACCGCTGACCAATACGTCAACGCCAGCCTTTACGAGGCGAGGGGCAGTCTCATCCTGTACACCACCATCTACTTCGATGAGGGCCTCAGAGCCACATTCCGTAATCATCCGGCGGAGCCGCTGGACTTTTCCAATGGTGTTCTCGATAAACTTTTGTCCGCCAAATCCCGGATTCACACTCATCAGCAAAACCATGTCCACATCCTCAATGATATCTTCAAGCATCCATACCGGGGTGCTGGGATTGAGGGTTACACCTGCTTTCATACCGGCATCGTGGATCTCCTGAATGGTGCGGTGCAAGTGGACAGACGCCTCATAATGCACGTTCATCATCATGGCGCCCAGTTTGGCCGTGCGTTCAATATAGCGCTCGGGCTTTTCTATCATGTAATGGACATCAAGGGGTTTCTTACAAACCTTTGCAACTGCTTCCAATACGGGAAAACCAAACGAAATGTTGGGGACAAACATTCCGTCCATCACGTCAAGGTGGAGCCAGTCGGCCTCACTTTGGTTAATCATTTCAATATCACTCCTGAGGTCCAAGAAATTGGCTGCCAGGAGTGACGGAGATACTAATGTGCTCATTTCAAATGCTTAGTTGATAATGAAAAACTGCTTAATCAGTTCAAGCAATACGACCGCACACCGTTTTCGGTCATGAAGGTGCGGTAGGTGTAGGCGATTTGCCTGATAATGTTCAGGGTCTTTTCAGATGGCCTGAGTTCTTCAGATGTAAAATGCTGCATAGGCGGAAAGAATTAAATTTGTATAAGAGAGTCACATTATAGTAACGTATTCCCTTTCTATTTATTACACAATTAAGGATTATTTTTTTAGTTAATTCAACAGATAGGAAAAACAACGAAAAAGGAATGAAAGTTTTTTGTAAAAAAGTTGGCAAAAAGTTTGTCGGTTAAAAGAAAATGTGTAATTTTGCAACCGAAACCAAGTAAATTAAAGAAAAATGAAGAAAGTATTCAACGCATGGTGGTGGCGCTTCTCAAGATCTAAAAAGTCGTGAGCAACACAGCCGTGTGGATACTTCCAAAAGATACCTGAAGGCCTGCCGTTCTTACGACAGGCCTTTTTAAATGAAGCTTTAAAGGATTCAATAACAACAAAACATAAAATAATTTGAATATGGAAATGAAAGAGATTTTACACAGAATGCTCAATCACGAGGAACTGACACGTCAGGAGACTCATGACATTCTGGTTGGCATCACCAAGAGCGAGTTCCCTATGGAACAGGTGACAGCCTTGCTGACAGCTCTCCAGATGAGAGGTATTACCGTTGATGAACTGCTCGGTCTTCGAGACGGCATTCTGGAAACGGGTGTTCCGGCAAGACTGGAATGTGATCGCTATATCGATGTCGTTGGCACCGGAGGCGACCAGAAAAATACATTCAATATCTCTACTACTTCCTGTTTTGTGATTGCCGGTGCCGGCTATAAGGTGGCCAAGCATGGCAATTATGCGGCTACTTCCGTCAGCGGCGCTTCGAATGTGATAGCTAACCATGGCGTGAAATTTACCGACGATATAGACCGTCTGAACCGTTGCATCAATGAGGTGGGCATTGTCTATCTGCATGCGCAACTCTTTGCCCGTGCCATGAAGTTCGTTGGACCCATTCGTAAGGCACTTCAGTTTCCCACCTGTTTCAATCTCTTGGGGCCTATCGTGAATCCTTCTCAGCCGCAATGCCAGTTGCTGGGCGTGGCTAATCTCGACCAGATGCGCTTATATAATAATGTATATCAGAAAATTGGTATTGACTATGGTATCGTGAACTCTATGGACGGCTATGACGAGATATCGCTGACAGGCGATTTCAAAGTGACTACCAATCAGTATGAACGTATATTCTCGCCACAGGATCTTGGCTTCGGTATTGCCAAACCTGAAGAACTGAAAGGTGGTGCAACGGAGTTGGAAGCCGTGGAAATCTTTGATGCCGTACTCGAAAACCGAGCCTTGAAGGCCCAGAAGGAAATCGTTTTGGCCAATGCAGCTTTTGGTATTCAGGTTCTGGAGAAAGGACAGAAGAGCATCGAGGAGTGTGTGGAGATAGCCCGCGATTCGATAGATAGCGGCAAGGCACTCGCAACGTTCAAGAAGTTCGTGGAATTCAATAGTTAGTGTTGGTGATATGAAAGACGTGCTGGAAGAAATAGTGGCGCACAAGCGCGTAGAGCTGGAACAGTTCAAACGGTCTGTTCCGCCATCGATGCTGTATGATGCCGTGGAGAAGATTGTGGATCAGCCCGTTGCCTCTATGCGCAAATCGCTGATGGAGTCAGAGAGCGGCATCATCGCAGAGTTTAAGCGCAAATCTCCCTCAAAGGGATGGATCAAGGAGCAGGGCAGGGCAGAAGACATCCCCCTGGGCTATCAGCAGCATGGAGCTGCGGCTTTGAGTATCCTCACCGACGAGGAGTATTTCGGCGGTCGTGACACTTTCATCAAGACAGCCCGCGAAAGCGGTGTGACGCTTCCAATTCTCTACAAGAACTTCGTCATCGACGAGTATCAGTTGTTTCAAGCGCGTCTTTGCGGAGCTTCAGCAGTCTTGCTGATTGCCGCCGACCTGAATTTGGACGAATGCCGCTCGCTTCTAAGAAAGGCTCACGAACTGAAGATGGAAGTGCTGCTGGAAATGCACTCAGAGTCGGAACTCGATTATGCGGCTTTGGAACCGGATATGTGCGGTATCAACAACCGCAACTTGGGCACTTTCATAACAGATGTCCAGAATTCATATCGTTTGGCAGAGTTGCTTCCCAAAGAAGCCTGTAAGGTAAGCGAGAGCGGTATCTCTGATCCACTGACGGTTAGCGAGCTTCGTAAGGTGGGCTTTCGTGGTTTCCTGATTGGTGAGACATTTATGAAGACCGGGAATCCTGGACAGGCTTTGGGAGAGTTTATTGAAAAATTGAAAAGTATAAATCCTTGAGATATGATCATTAAAGTTTGTGGAATGCGCGAGACGGATAACATCCGCGAGGTCGCTGAATTGGGAGTTGATATGATGGGGTTCATTTTTTGGCCCGATAGTCCGAGATTTGTCAAGATGATTTCTGCACAGGCTGGTATCATCCCCGACTATTCGGAAGAACGGCTGAGAAAGGCTCGTGGCAAAAACCAACAGGCTACATCCGAGACACAGCATCCTGCACGTGTAGGCGTATTTGTGGATGATATGCCCCAGAATATCGTGACCAGAGTGTATAATTACGAGCTTGACTACGTTCAGTTGCATGGCAATGAGTCGGCTGTGATGATTGAGAACCTGAAGCGCACCCTGATCCCCGATATTGCTCCCGACATCAAAATCATCAAGGCCCTGAGTATCCGTGAGAAAGACGACGTGAAGCGATGGCGCGAATATGAAGGCGCTGCCGATATGCTGCTTTTTGACACGAAGTGCAAGACAGTAGGCGGAAGCGGAGAACAGTTCGACTGGTCGGTACTTGAGACCTACGATGGCAACATACCATTCCTGCTTAGTGGCGGTATTGGCCCGGATGATGCAGAAAGAGTGCTGAGGTTCAGCCATCCACAGTTCGCCGGCATCGACTTAAACAGCCGTTTCGAGATCTCTCCCGCGTTGAAAGACGTGGAGAAACTAAAATCATTCATTCAAACAATCAGACAACATGAACAATATCAATAAACTATTTGCCGAGCAACGAGAATCGGGGCGCAAACTGCTCTCGCTCTATTTCTGTGCCGGTTGTCCCACTCTGGAGAGTACGGCTGATGTGATCAAGACCCTCGAGCGCCGTGGGATTGATATGATTGAAGTGGGTATTCCTTTTAGCGACCCGTTGGCGGATGGTCCTGTCATCCAGAGTGCCGGAACTGTAGCCCTAAAGAACGGGCAGACGCTGACGCACCTCTTCGAACAACTCCACAGCATCAAGGACGAGGTGCAGATTCCCCTTGTGATGATGGGCTATCTCAACGTGATTATGCATTACGGCATCGAGCGCTTCTGCCAGTCTTGTGTGGAGTGTGGAGTCTCGGGAGCCATCATTCCCGACCTCCCTTTCAAGGATTATCTTGAGGATGTGAAACCCATTGCCGACAAGTACGACCTGCGCATCATCATGATGATAACGCCTGAAACCAGCGAAGAGCGCATCCGCTTCATCGACGACCATACCGACGGTTTTATCTATATGGTCAGTTCGGCCAGCATTACGGGTGCTCAGAAGAGTTTCGACGAGGCAAAGCAGGAATATTTCCGCCACATCAACTCGATGAACCTCCGAAATCCCCGTATGATCGGTTTCGGTATTTCCAATAAACAGACGCTCGAGTCTGCTCAGCAGAATGCCGCAGGAGCCATCATCGGTTCCAAGTTTGTTACCTTACTGAATGAAGCCAATGGCAATGCCGAGATGGCTATTGATAATCTTTATGATGCACTTAAACAATGAAACTGATAGATTTCCTGAACGAGAACGACCGCTTCGCCAAAATGATTGGCGCGCAACTTACCGAGGTTCGTGAGGGCTATGCACGTGCCGAGATGACTGTTGCCAAGATGCACCTTAACGGTGGAGGTGTTTGCCAGGGTGGTGCCCTGTTTACTTTGGCTGATCTGGCCTTTGCCGCTGTATCCAATAGTCACGGTTTGCTTACCTTCGGCCTTGAGAATAGTATTGCTTTCCTCAAAAGTGCCGTTGAAGGGGACCACCTGGTGGCAGAGGCTGTAGAGACACTTAATCACCATAAGATTCCTTTCTGCGAGATGAAAGTACGCAATCAGCGTGGAGAACTCATATGTAGTATGACAGGCTTAGCCTTCCGAAAAGACAAGCCTATGCCAAGCGTAGAGTGAATACACAAACCCAAGATAATGCAAATAAAAAATGGAAAAGGATAGTTTTTATGTTGACGAGCGCGGCTACTACGGAGAGTTTGGCGGCGCCTACGTCCCCGAAATCCTATATAAGGTGGTGGAGGACTTGAAGGAGGCTTATCTTCCAATCATAGAAAGTGATGAATTCCAACAGGAGTATTACCAACTGTTGCGCGACTATGTGGGCCGCCCGTCACCGCTTTACTATGCCACTCGTATGAGTGAGAAGTACGGCTGCCAACTTTATCTGAAACGTGAAGACCTCAACCATACGGGTGCACACAAGATTAATAATACTGTAGGACAGATCCTGATGGCCAAAAAGATGGGCAAGACACGCATCATTGCTGAAACAGGTGCTGGCCAGCATGGCGTGGCTACGGCTACTGTATGCGCCCTGATGAACATGAAATGCGAGGTCTTTATGGGTGCCACCGATGTGGAACGCCAGCACACTAATGTGGAGCGCATGAAGATGCTCGGAGCAGAGGTACACCCTGTCCGTACGGGCAATATGACGCTCTCAGACGCTTGTTCAGAAGCCATCCGCGACTGGTGCTGCCATCCAAAGGATACGTTTTATATCGTAGGTTCAACGATGGGACCACATCCTTATCCTGATATCGTGGCACGCATGCAGAGCATCATCTCCAAGGAACTCAAGAGCCAGCTCCAAGAGAAGGTGGGACGCGACTATCCCGACTATCTCGTGGCCTGCGTAGGTGGCGGTTCTAATGCAGCAGGAACGGTCTATCATTATCTCGACGACGAGCGCGTGAAGATTGTGCTTGCTGAGGCTGGCGGTCATGGGGTGGATACCGATTATACGGCTGCCACGATGCATCGCGGTACGATAGGCATCCTGCATGGTTCGAAGATGCTGGTGATGCAGACACCCGACGGTCAGATAGAGGAAGCCTTCACTATTTCGGCTGGTCTCGACTATCCCGGCGTGGGCCCCATGCATTGCAACATGTTCCAGAAAGGGCGTTCGCAGGTCTTGGCCATCAACGACGACGAGGCCATCCGTGCTGGTTACGAACTTACCCGTATGGAGGGCATTATCCCTGCCATTGAGAGTGCCCATGCCGTGGCTGCGCTGAGCAAGTTGCAGTTCAAGGCTGATGACGTGGTGGTGCTAACGGTCAGCGGCCGTGGCGACAAGGATGTGGAAACCTATTTGAAGCATAAGGATTTGGCCGGAGAATACGGCAGGTTTTAATCGGGGAGGTTTTTGTTATGGCAACTTTTAATTATACGACAGTATCGAAGAGCATCCTGGCCGACCTTTATACGCCGGTAGGTGTCTATATGCATTTGCGCGATATCTATCCGATGTCGGCGCTGATGGAGAGTTCAGATTATCACGATGCCAACAACTCGCGTTCGTTTATCGGCATCAATCCCATAGCCTCTGTGGCTATTGCCCACGGCGAGAGCACGCTCGTATTCCCTGACGGTTCGGTAGAACGTCACCCCGTAAACAAGGAATATCGTTCCGATAATGCCATTAATGATTTCTTGAAGAAATTTGTGGTAACTGGCGAGAATTCAGGATATTGCGGACTCTATGGATATACTTCCTTCAATGCAGTTCGGTATTTCGAGAATATTGCTGTGAAGGATGAGACGATGGTCAAGAATGATGCTCCCGATATGTACTACATCTTCTATCGTGACATCATCGTCTTTGATCATTTCAATAATAAGATGACGATTGTTTCTCTTGAAGGTGATTCCGGAAAGACCGGACAAACAGCTATCAACGACATCCTCCGCCAGATGAACCGCACAAATGTGAAGGCCTACGGCTTCCATCCCGTGGGAGAGGTGACTTCACCGCTTACCGACGAGGAGCACAAAGCCAATATCCGCCGTGGTATTCAACATTGCCTGCGCGGCGATGTATTCCAGATTGTGCTTTCGCGCCGTTTCATCCAGAAGTACGAGGGCGACGACTTCAAACTCTATCGTGCCCTGCGCAGCATCAATCCAAGTCCCTATCTTTTCTATTTCGATTTCGGCGGGTTCCGTATCTTCGGTTCCAGCCCTGAAACCCATTGCCGCATCGAAGGAAGGAAAGCCTATATAGACCCCATTGCCGGCACTACCAAGCGTACGGGCGATGCAGAGGCCGACCGCCGTGGAGCTGAATATCTGCGTAAAGACCCGAAGGAGAATGCCGAGCACGTGATGCTTGTAGATTTGGCCCGTAACGATCTGTCACGCAATTGCCACGATGTGAAGGTGGATTTCTATAAGGATCTGCAATACTACAGCCACGTCATTCACCTCGTCAGTCGCGTCAGCGGAACTCTTGATGAAGGAGCCGATCCCATCAAGGCTTTCATCGACACTTTCCCTGCTGGAACTCTTTCGGGTGCACCCAAGGTACGCGCCATGCAACTCATCTCAGAGTACGAACCGCATAATCGTGGTGCCTATGGCGGCTGCATCGGTTTCATCGGAATGAACGGTTCCCTGAATCAGGCAATCACCATCCGCACGTTTGTATCGCGTAACAACGAACTATGGTTCCAGGCAGGTGGCGGTATTGTGGCCAAGAGTGATGAAGAGTATGAATTACAGGAAGTAAACAACAAATTAGGCGCGCTCCGTCGTGCCATTCTAATGGCGGAGGACATGTAAAATGAAGATTGTTATTATTGATAATTATGACTCGTTTACCTATAATTTGAGTCATTTGCTGAAGGATCTGGGTGCTGAGGTTACCGTTTTGCGCAACGACCAATTTCAGCTGTCGCAGCTTGAAACCTTTGATAAGATTGTGCTTTCTCCAGGTCCTGGCATTCCTTCAGAGGCAGGGCTGTTGCTTGATGTCATCCGTACCTATGCAGGTAAGAAACCCATCTTCGGCGTTTGTCTCGGTCATCAGGCTATCGGCGAAGTGTTTGGTGGACGTTTGGAGAATCTTTCTGAAGTGTTCCATGGTGTGCCCACGGAAGGCACCCAGTTGGGTAATGATCCGGTGTTTGAGGGACTTCCCCGCAGGATAACAATGGGCCGTTATCATTCATGGGTAGTCTCAAAGGAAGGATTCCCTGAGTGCCTGGAGATTACCGCCGAAAGCGACGAAGGGCAGATTATGGCCCTGCGTCACAGGGAATATGATATCCACGGCATACAATTCCATCCGGAGAGCGTGCTCACACCCGAAGGGCGGCAGATTCTCCGGAACTGGCTGTCTTTGTAAATACTTGTATAAAGCGCGGAATTAGATGTTGGCACCCAGGCGGATGATGCGTTCTATGCGGCTGATGTCTTCGCAGAACGGACCGGGCTTCTCAATCTTGAGCGTACACATGGCGGCTGCAAACTTACCGGCTTCTCCGCAGTCCATGCCTTTGGCACGGCAATAGAGATAGCCCGTTGAGAAGGTGTCTCCGCATCCCGTCACGTCGATGCAATGTTGGGGTTCATAGGCAGGGATGTCGTAGAACTTCCCGTTGCAGTAGATTTGTGAACCGTAACTGCCGAAGGTGAGTACCACTTCCTTGACACCCCAGCCCGCAATCATCTTGGCCACACGGCGCGGGTCTTTCTCGCCTGTGATGACTTCCATCTCATACTCGTTGAGCTTTAAGATGTCGGTCATGGCCAGCACTTCCATCTTGTCTTTCCAGTCGCAAGCGAAAACGTGTTCGTCGCGTACCTTGCGCAAATAGCCCTGCACGTCGATGCTGACCTTTCCCTTACGCGAGAGACATTCCACGACTGCCGGCGAGAAATCGTCGCTGAGGAGCGAACCGAGGTGGAAGACGCGGGCTTCGAGCCCCTCCATCTGCTCCACGGTAAAGGGATCGCTTTTGGCAAGCACCCTTTGCGAGCGGGCATTGCGGTTGTTACCGTATTTGTTTTCAAAGAAAACGGTCTCCTTGCTGTCGAATGCTATGACGTCAATACCCTCAGCCTCCATGCGGCTGATGGCCTCGCGGTCTTTCTGGGCAATGGCTGTAACCATCAGGAACGAAACGTCGTGGGGCAGATGGTTGATGCCGTAGGCAAAATAGTATGCTGTGCCGCCGTTCTGATAAAGTGTACGGTCGGGCGTTACAATCTTATCAAGCGTAACATGTCCGATACAACAGATGTCTTTCATTTCCTATAAATAAAATTAGAATTCCGACGTGAAGTGGAATCGGATGTGTTCAAAATCCTGTTGGGCCATCTGGAGCACGTAGCCGGAGTCGGCCAGGAAGACGTCGCGTCCTTCCTTGTCCTTAGCCATATACTGATACTTGCGCTTCTTGAAGGCTTCCAGCTCTTTCTCGTCGTCGGCCTCTACCCAGCATGCCTTGTAAAGATGGACAGGCTCCCAGCGACATTTGGCATTGTACTCGTTTTCCAGGCGGTACTGGATGACCTCGAACTGCAGCTGGCCGACGGTGCCGATAATCTTGCGGCCGTTGAACTGGTTGACGAACAGCTGGGCCACACCTTCGTCCATGAGCTGGTCGATGCCTTTCTGTAGTTGCTTCGACTTCATCGGGTCGTCGTTTTCTATGTATTTGAACATCTCGGGCGAGAAGGATGGCAGTCCGCGGAAGTGGAGTTGTTCGCCCTCGGTGAGGGTATCGCCAATCTTGAAGATACCGTTATCGGGCAGTCCGACGATATCGCCGGGCCATGCTTCCTCGATGGTGCTCTTGCGCTGAGCCATAAACTGGGTGGGGGAGGAGAAACGCAGGCTCTTGCCCTGCCGCACGTGGAGGTAGGGCTGGTTGCGCACGAACCGTCCGGAGCACACCTTGCAGAAGGCGATGCACGAGCGGTGGTTGGGGTCGATATTGGCCGTTATCTTGAAGATGAAGCCGGTGAACTTGGGCTCTTCGGGCTGCACCATGCGCTCCTCGGCCTTGGTGGGACGGGGGCTCGGGGCAATCTCCACGAAGCAGTTGAGCAGTTCCTGCACACCGAAGTTGTTAAGCGCAGAGCCGAAGAAAACGGGGGCTACCTCAGCTGAGCGGTAGGTCTCCACGTCGAACTCGGGATATACACCATCGACGAGTTCCAAGTCCTCGAGCAGTTTCTCTGCGTCTTGCTCGCCCACATAGTCGGCCAGCGTATTGGCGTCGTTGATGTCCACCTCCACCTTCTCCGTCACGCGTTGCTTGTCAGGCGTGAAGAGGTTGAGTTTCTGCTCGTAAATGTTATATACGCCCTTGAACTTGGCTCCCTGGTTGATGGGCCATGAGAGGGGGCGCACCTTGATTTCGAGTTCCTGTTCCAGCTCGTCGAGCAGGTCGAAGGGGTCGCGGCCTTCGCGGTCCATCTTGTTGATGAAGATGATGACGGGCGTGTTGCGCATGCGGCACACGTTCATCAGCTTGCGTGTCTGGGCCTCCACACCTTTGGCTCCATCGACGACGATAATGGCCGAATCAACGGCTGTGAGCGTGCGGTAGGTGTCTTCGGCAAAGTCCTGGTGACCAGGGGTGTCGAGGATGTTCACCTTGTATTCTATACCACCTTCTTCGGGTGCATAGTCGAACTCCATGACCGAGGTGCTGACGGAGATACCGCGCTGCTTCTCGATGTCCATCCAGTCGGAGGTGGCGGTCTTCTTGATTTTATTGTTCTTCACGGCACCTGCCACTTGGATTTGTCCGCCGAAAAGCAGGAACTTCTCGGTGAGCGTGGTCTTACCGGCATCGGGGTGACTGATGATGGCAAATGTACGTCTTCTTTCTATTTCTTGGTTCATAGTTGCTGAATACAATCTTTGAGGCTTTCTTCCCAGTAGGGGATTTCTATATTGTAGGTCTGCTTGATTTTGGTCTTGTCGAGCACGCTGTAGGCGGGACGCTTGGCAGGCGTGGGATATTCGCTGGTGTGGAGCGGGCTGACGTGGCACGTCGTGATGCCTGCTAAGCGATGGATGGCCTTCGTGAAATCGTACCACGAAATAACACCCTCGTTAGAGAAATGGTAGATGCCCGGACGGATGCCTTTCTCGATGGCCGTCATGATGATGCGCGCCAGATCGCGGGCATAAGTGGGTGTACCAATCTGGTCGAAGATGACGCCCAGTTGCTGCTTCTCGCGCCCCAGACGAATCATCGTCTTCACGAAGTTGTTTCCGAAAGTGGAGTAGAGCCAGGCCGTGCGGATGATCATAGCCTTGGAGCAGAATTTCTGCACGCCCAGTTCGCCAGCCAGTTTCGTAGAGCCGTACACGCTGTCAGGACAGGGCGTATCGGATTCCACGTAGGGAGTGTGGTTGGTTCCGTTGAACACGTAGTCGGTGCTGATTTGTATAATCCATCCTCCTCGCTTCTCCACGGCGGCAGCCAGATAGGCCGGAGCCACGGTGTTGAGCGTGGTGCAGAGCTCCTTGTTGCTTTCCGCCTTATCTACGGCGGTATAGGCGGCGCAATTCACGATGCCGTCTATCTTGTTTTCCTGAACGAATTGTTCGATGGCCAGTTGGTCGGTAATGTCGAGTTCTTCAACGTCGGTGTTGAACCACATGTGTTCACCGTATTCTTTTTCGAGCAACTGCATCTCGTTTCCGAGTTGGCCGTTGCAACCTGTAATAAGAATCCTCATATATGTTAATCTTCGAATTTTAATCCTTCTTCCTTGTCTTTTTTGTAATAGTCTGAGAGCATGCCGATGAAGGTGGTGATTTCCTTGATGGCATGCTGGGTGTCGGGACTGATGTCTTTCTTCTGCAGACGTAGCATCATGGTGCCGTAGAGCGCGTTGAAGCAAGTCTCAATCTCGGGTTCCTCGGCGTTGCCGCGCTTGCGAAGCTCCACGATGTAGGGCAACACCTTGTAGTATTCACTCGTGTAGAATGGAAATTTCGTGCTGTCGAGCAGTTGCGCATGCAATTCGGAAAGCTGCTGCATCACCACGCGATTGATCTGCAGGTGTCCACGTTCACGGCAACCCTCCTGATTCATCATACGGATGAGGTCGCCATACCAGTCGGCCATTTCCTCTTTCTGTTCGTCAGAATAGTCAAAGCGGTTGATATATTCGCGTCTGATGTTGCTCAGCGAGCATCCGTAGGCGCGCAGCAAGTCCTCTACCTGCCACATGTAGAGCAGGTATTCGGCAATATTTTCTTTACGAAGTTGATGTGCGATGTACATGACGGCGTTTCTCAGAACTCTGGCAGCGTGTAGAGATTAAACATGGTTCCAAAGAGTACGATAACCGAGAAGATAATCACGATGCTGCCTATAACCTTATTTATAATAATGATGCCACTCGTGTCGAAGATGGTGCGCACCTTGTCGATGAGCCACGTCAGTCCGTACCACCACAACAGCGCTCCGAAGACAATGCTCATGTAGCCCAGACACATTTCCAGCGGATGGTTGGGCACCACGAATGCAAATTGCGCAAAACATCCCATGAAGAGGAAGATGATGAGCGGGTTGGAGAACGTCACCAGGAAAGCCGTCAGCCCGTTGTGCCAGAGCGTTCCCTTCTGCTTGCTGCTCATGTGCATATTCTTCGTGGGATTCGCCCTGTAGGAAATGATACCGAAAATGAGCAGGATGATGCTACCCGTCAGCTGAAGCAGGAACTTCGTTTGCGCATTATTCACGAAATCCATCACGAACGACATGCCCAGACCCGTTATAAGAGCATAGATAATGTCGCTCACCGAGGCTCCGATACCCGTCACAAAACCATACCAGCGCCCCTTGTTCAGCGTGCGCTGAACACAAAGCACACCCACCGGCCCCATCGGGGCGGAGGCTATAATGCCAATCATGATTCCCTTGAATACGAGATTGACAATATCTATATGAAACGGAAATGGCATCATAATTCGGTTGCAAAGGTACGAATTTTTCCCGATTTATGTAATTTTATCGGATAAAAGTTTGCGATATGCCACTTTTTTCCTACCTTTGCCCTGTTTAAAGAAGCAATTTTCTATCAACTAAAAATAATTTTGCTATTATGAATGCACAACCAGCAATCAAGCCCTACGTCATCGGACTCGACCTCGGAGGCACCAACTCCGTATTTGGAATCGTAGATGCACGTGGAGAAATCAAAGCCACTACGGCCATCAAGACTCAAGGTTACGACAAAGTGGAAGACTACGTTGATGCCTGCGTGGAAGCCCTGCAGGTCATCATCGACCAGGTGGGCGGTATCGAGACCATCAAGGCCATGGGCATCGGAGCCCCCAACGGTAACTATTATAGCGGAACCATCGAGTTCGCGCCCAACCTCTCGTGGGCTCACGACGGCATCGTGCCCCTGGCACAGATGTTCAGCGACCGCCTCGGAGGCATCCCCGTGGGCCTCACCAACGATGCCAACGCGGCAGCTGTAGGAGAAATGACCTATGGAGTAGCCCGCGGCATGAAGAACTTCATCGTCATCACCCTCGGAACGGGTGTGGGTTCAGGTATCGTCATCAACGGACAACTCGTCTATGGATGCGACGGATTTGCAGGCGAACTCGGCCACGTCACCATGGTTCGCGAAGGAGGCCGAGTATGCGGATGCGGCCGTCAAGGCTGTCTGGAATGCTACTGCTCAGCCACAGGCGTGGCTCGTTCGGCTCGCGAATTCCTCCAGAAATCACAGGAGCCCTCTCTGCTCCGCGAACTCGATCCCGAGCAGATCACCTCGCTCGACGTATCCATTGCCGCCGGCAAGGGGGATGCTCTGGCCAAGCGCATCTATGAGTTTACGGGCGACATGCTCGGCAAGGCTTGTGCCGACTTCGCTGCCTTCTCATCTCCCGAGGCATTCATCTTCTTCGGCGGCATGACTAAGGCCGGTGACCTCATCATGAAACCCATCGAGGAAAGCTACAACAACCACGTGCTCAAGATATTCAAGGGCAAGGCCAAGTTCCTCGTAAGCGGACTCGACGGCTCATCTGCAGCCGTGCTCGGAGCCTCTGCCATCGGTTGGGAACTCTGATACCGATATACGTTTAAATAAGGAAAAGAATACGCACGTGCTTATACGCGTGCGTATTTTCTTTTCCTTCCACCCAACGGAAGCCTTGCTTCTACCCACTGGAAACAATGCTTCCTGGCTTTGGAAACAGGCTTTCTGCTGATTGGAAATGATATCTTTTAGTGTTGCGTTTGATATATTTTCCATAATATTTTCAGCCTTTGGGGAGCAATTTCACACATTCCGTGCCCCGACCGAGGTTCGGTTTCGCAGGTGTTGTAGGTTTCGTGTTGTTGTATCTCATTGATATACTGCTTTTTAGGTGAAACGTTAATGTCCTGAGCGTTCCAGTTCCAGTTGTTCCAATTTTTTTTCAGAGGGTTTCAATATCTTCTTTTTTCTATATAACTAACTATATATCAATTAGTTATAGGTCTTTAGAAGGGGTGCGTTATCCTGTTTTTAGAAACTGGAACAAATTGGAACTGGAACGCTTCCGTTAAGCTGAAAGCAAAGTCAAGCCAGCTTATTTCTCTATGAGGCCAATGTTGTAAAGATAGTGAATATTTCGGGAATTTCTTCGCTTAATCGGATTTTTGTTGTACCTTTGCCCCTCCAGAATGAAATTATGAACAGAAAAGAAGATATACAACGGGCCGTGGAAGTGATGCGGAAGGGTGGGGTGATACTCTATCCTACGGATACCGTATGGGGTATCGGATGCGATGCCACCAACGAGGAGGCCGTGGCAAAAGTCTATAAAATCAAGCAGCGCGACGACTCGAAGGCGCTAATCTGCCTCGTAGATAGCGATGCCAGGCTGCAGCGATACGTGAGGAACGTGCCTAACGTGGCATGGGACATCTTTGATTTGGCCACGAAGCCTACAACGGTTATTCTGGACGGGGCGGTGAACCTGGCTCCGAACTTGATTGCTGAGGATGGAAGTATCGCCATGCGCATCACGCATGAGGAGTTCTCGAAAGAACTTTGCTACCGCTTCCAGAAGGCAATTGTATCGACGAGCGCCAACATCAGCGGACAGCCGGCTGCGCAGAACTTTCAGGATATTGCACCGGAACTGCTGGAGGCTGTTGACTATGTATGCTATTCGCGGCGGCAGGAGAAAAAACCGCATATGCCGTCGAGTATCATCAAGTTGTCGGCCAACGGCGAGGTGAGCATTATCCGTCGATGAAGTTAATTCGTAAAAAGGCTGGTGACCGATGAGAGAGAAGTTTTTGACATGGCGACAGGAGCACATTTCAGACAGGCAGTTCACGCTTGTCCTGAGTTTCTTTGTGGGACTGTTTGCTGCCGTTGCCGCCTTCTCGCTGCATTGGTTTATTCGCCAGATACAACTGCTTCTTACTGAGGGGTTTACGGCTTCGTCGTTCAACTGGCTCTATTTGGTCTATCCGGTTATCGGTATCTATATCACTTCGCTCTTCGTGCGCTATATCGTTAAGGACAACATTTCGCATGGTATCACGCGAATCCTTTATGCCATTTCTTCCAAGAAGAGCCGGCTGAAGGCGCACAACACGTGGAGTTCGGTTATCGCTTCGGCCATCACGATCGGGTTTGGCGGTTCGGTGGGAGCCGAGGCGCCTATCGTGCTCACGGGCTCAGCTATCGGCAGTAATCTTGGGCGTGTGTTCAAACTGGATTCCAAGACGCTGATGCTGCTCATCGGTTGTGGTGCTGCGGCTGCCATAGCAGGCATCTTCAAGGCCCCGATTGCCGGACTGGTGTTCACGCTGGAGGTGCTGATGATCGACCTGACGATGGCTTCGCTGATGCCTATCCTCATTGCATCGGTCACGGCGGTCTGCTTCAGTTATATTTTCAATGGTTCCAACTCGCTGTTCCAGTTCACGATGGACGGCTCGTGGCAGATGGACCGTGTGCCGGCCTATATATTATTAGGTGTGTTCGGCGGTCTGATCAGTCTTTACTTCATCCGCATGATGACGGCCTGCGAGGGCATATTTGCCAAGCTTGACAAATACCGCTATGCCAAGCTGGCGCTGGGCGGCGTGATTCTGAGCTCGCTCATCTTCCTTTTCCCTGCGCTCTATGGTGAGGGCTACAATAGCATCAACATCTTGCTGAATGGAAAGACGGAAGCCGATTGGAACGAGATTCTCAATAACTCGCTTTTCTACGGGCATGGCAATCTGCTGATACTTTATATCGGACTGGTGTTGCTGACGAAGGTGTTTGCCACATCGGCCACCAACGGTGGTGGCGGTTGCGGCGGTACGTTTGCGCCTTCGTTGTTCATAGGTGCTTTCGGAGGATTCTTCTTTGCCCGTGTGTGGAACATGGAGCAGATAGGCGTTTATATTCCCGAGAAGAATTTTGCCATGCTTGGAATGGCTGCCGTGATGGCTGGCGTGATGCATGCGCCGCTGACGGGTATCTTCCTTATTGCGGAGCTGACGGGTGGTTACCAGATGTTTATCCCGCTGATGATAACCAGCATCTGTGCTTTCCTTACCATCAATATCTTTGAGAAGCACAGCATCTACGGCATGCGGCTGGCCCGCGAAGGCAAGTTGATTACCCACCATACTGACCGCGCCGTGCTGACGTTGATGAGTCTGGACTCGGTCATCGACAGGCATTTCACGGCCGTGAAACCAGACATGGAACTGAGCTCGCTGGTGCATGCCCTGAGTCGCTCGAAGCAGAGCCTGCTTCCCGTATTGGACGATGCAGGTAACCTGCTGGGTGAGATTGACCTCCAGAAAATCCGTAATATCGTGTTCCGTACGGAACTATATCATCACTTTACCGTCAGTCAACTCATGAGCCAGCCCTTGGCTATGCTCGGCGTGAACGACACGGTGGAGGAGGTGATGGAGACATTCGACAGGACTGATGCCCAGATGTTGCCCGTGGTGGAACTCGACGGCAAGTTGATCGGATATATCTCGCGTTCTCATCTCTATATGGAGTACCGCCAGATGGTGGCAGATATGAGTGCGGAGTAGGGGGAGCCGGTTTGCCGGATAACTGTTTGTGATTAGAACATTTGGATTTTAGGTTATGATGAAAAAGGAAGATTTACGCATCGTTTTTATGGGTACGCCTGAGTTTGCCGTGGGCACTCTTCAGCGTTTGGTGGAAGGTGGCTATCGTGTCGTGGCCGTGGTGACGCAGCCCGACAAGCCTGTGGGACGTCATCAGGACACGCTTCAGCCGTCGCAGGTGAAACTGTACGCCCAAGCAAAGGGACTGCCCGTTCTGCAACCGGTTAAAATGAAGGACCCCGAGTTTGTGGAACAATTGCGCTCCTTCCAGGCAGACCTTCAGGTGGTGGTGGCTTTCCGCATGCTTCCCGAGGTGGTCTGGGCCATGCCTCGCTTCGGCACGTTTAATGTGCATGCTGCCCTGCTGCCCCAGTATAGGGGTGCTGCGCCCATCAACTGGGCCGTCATCAACGGTGAGACGCAGACGGGCGTGACCACATTCTTCCTTGACCATGATATTGATACGGGCCGCATCATCATGCAGAAACCGTTTGAAATCGAAGATGACTTCAATGTGGAGAACGTCTATGACGGATTGATGGAGCTTGGAGCGGAGATAGCCGTGGAAACCATAGACCGCATTCTGGACGGTGACGGAAAGGTGGAAAGCCTTCCGCAGGAGGAAATGATCCCCGTTGGCACAGAACTCCATCCGGCGCCGAAGATTTTCAAGGAGACGTGTGAGATAAACTGGAATCAGGAGGCGAAGAAGGTCTATGATTTCATCCGCGGTCTGAGCCCATATCCAGGCGCATGGACTACGCTGGTGTCGCCTGAAGGGAAGGAGACCGTGCTGAAAGTGTATGCCGCTTCCAAGACGGAAGACATCACAAAGGAACCTGTGGGACAGTTGTTGACGGCAAAGAACAGGCTGATGGTGGCTACGGGCGACGGACTCCTAAACTTGGAAGAGGTGCAGCTGGCGGGCAAGAAAAGAATGAAAGCCGCTGATTTCCTCAACGGCTTTCGTGACTTGACAGGTTATCGCGTGCGCTAAATCTGGCTGAAAGGGAATCCCCAATCAATACTCCAGATTCTCTTTGCCGGTCTTTTCTACTTCATCGATTACCTTCAGCAGATACTGGCCATATTGGTTCTTCAGCATGGGCTGAGCCACTTCGCGGAGCTTCTCGGCCGTGATCCATCCCTTGCGATAGGCAATTCCTTCCAGACAGGCCACCTTCAAGCCCTGACGCTTCTCGATAACTTCCACGAAAGTGGATGCTTCTGAGAGTGAGTCGTGGGTACCGGTATCGAGCCATGCAAAGCCGCGGCCAAAGGTCTGGACTTTCAGCTGCTTGTCTTTGAGAAACACTTGGTTGACCGTTGTGATTTCCAGTTCGCCGCGGGCTGAGGGCTTGATGTTCTTGGCCACCTCAACCACCTTGTTGGGGTAAAAATAGAGTCCCACCACGGCATAGTTGCTCTTCGGCTCTTTCGGTTTTTCCTCGATGGAAAGGCAGTTGCCGTCTTTGTCGAATTCTGCTACGCCATAGCGTTCAGGATCGCTCACCCAATAGCCGAACACCGTGGCTTTGTCGTTCTGTTCTGCATCAATCACAGCCTGCTTCAGGAGTGAAGACAATCCTGCTCCGTGGAAGATGTTATCGCCCAGCACCAGACAGGCAGAATCGTTGCCGATGAACTCTTCACCGATAATGAAGGCTTGGGCCAGACCGTCGGGCGAAGGCTGTTCGGCGTATTCAAACTTCACGCCGAAGTTGCTTCCATCGCCAAGCAGACGGCGGAATCCAGGCAGGTCGGTAGGTGTTGAAATGATGAGAATCTCGCGGATTCCGGCCAGCATGAGCACGGAAATCGGATAGTAGATCATCGGTTTGTCGAAAATAGGAATCAACTGCTTGCTGATGCCTTTGGTGATAGGGTAGAGGCGTGTGCCGCTACCGCCAGCTAATACGATACCTTTCATAATTGACTGTGTTATTTCTTGATTTTGGAAGCAAAGATATAATAATTTTTCATTTGATGCAAACTTTTGCCTACTTAACTGATTAAATTCCATTAAATTATGAATTTTCGTTCCATAAATTTTGTACAATCGCAAAAAATTCTTATCTTTGCCCTCAAATTCCATTTATATGGCCAGTTCAACAGTGATTCTGAATACTTTCACCACTCGGATGAGGCAAATGGTTCTCCGTTTTTCAGAAGTGAAGAAGGAGAATGAGGAACTTTATGCGATGGTAGATGAGCGCGAAAAGGAAATCGCGCGGTTGAAAGAACAGCTGGGACAGGCCGAGCGCGACTACAACAGTTTGAAAATGGCCCGTATGCTTGAAGTGACCGACGGTGACGTTGAGGGAGCCAAGAAGCGAGTGGCCAGTCTCATTCGTGAGGTGAATCGCTGTATAACCATGTTGAGCGAAAAATAAAATGGCGGAAGAAAAAGACAGACTCAATATAAGATTGCACGTATATGATACGGACATCCCCGTGAAAGTAGATCGCGAGGATGAGTATTTCTATCGTGAGGCTGCAAAACTTATATCCAGTACGGTGAACAAATACGCTGAAGTCTTCAAGACGAAGAAGAGCGAAAAGGAAATCCTGTATATGGCGATGATTGACATAGCCCTTCACTACGAGAAGGAGAAGGGCAATAATGACACATCGGAGTATGATAATATTCTTTCGTCGTTGACCAAAGAGATAGAAAGAGTATTATAATAAAAAGACAAGTATGATAGTAACTTTGATTGTTGCCGTAGCCGCCCTGATAGTTGGCGGACTATGCGGATACTGTGTTTTCCGGTACGGATTGACTGGAAAATACAAGAAAATGATGGCCGCTGCCGAAAAAGAGGCAGAAGACCTCAAGAAAGAGAAACTCTTTGAAGTAAAGGAAAAATTCCTCAACAAGAAGGCTGAGCTGGAAAAGGAAGTGCAGCAGCGCAACCAGAAGATTCAGCAAAACGAAAACCGACTGAAGCAGCGTGAGATTGGCTTGAACCAGCGCCAAGAGGAATTAGGCCGCCGGAAGCAGGAAGTGGACCAGCAGCAGCAACGCGTGGATAACGAGAAGAAACTGCTCGTCGTGAAGCAGGAAGAACTCGAAAAGATGCAGCAGCAGGAGCGCGTGAAACTCGAGGAACTCTCCGGACTCAGCGCCGAGGAAGCCAAGAGCCGCCTGGTGGAGAGCCTGAAGGATGAGGCACGCACCGATGCCGCCAGCTACATCAACGAAATCATGGATGAGGCTAAGCTGAACGCTAACCAGCAAGCAAAGAAAATCGTGATTCAGACCATTCAGCGTGTAGCCACCGAGACTGCCATCGAGAATTCCGTCAGCGTTTTCCATATTGATAATGACGAGGTGAAAGGTCGTATTATCGGACGCGAAGGCCGTAACATTCGTGCGCTTGAAGCCGCCTGCGGAGTGGAAATCGTGGTGGATGATACCCCTGAGGCTATCGTAATCTCTGCTTTCGATCCTATCCGTCGTGAAGTATGCCGCCTGGCACTTCACCAGTTGGTTTCCGATGGCCGTATCCATCCCGCACGTATCGAGGAAGTCGTGGCTAAGGTGAAGAAACAACTGGAGAATGAGGTTATCGAGACTGGTAAGCGTACGGCTATCGACTTGGGTATCCATGGTCTGCATCCCGAACTGATTCGTATCGTCGGTAAGATGAAATACCGTTCTTCCTATGGTCAGAACCTCCTGCAGCATGCTCGCGAGACGGCAAATCTTTGTGCCGTGATGGCCAGCGAATTGGGCCTGAACCCGAAGAAGGCAAAGCGTGCCGGATTGTTGCATGATATTGGTAAGGTACCCGATGAGGAAAGCGAATTGCCGCATGCACTCTATGGTGCCAAGATAGCTGAGAAGTATAAGGAAAAGCCTGATATCTGCAACGCCATCGGTGCACACCACGACGAAATGGAAATGCAGACCCTCTTGGCTCCCATCGTGCAGGTTTGCGATGCGATCTCTGGTGCCCGTCCTGGTGCCCGTCGTGAAATCGTAGAGGCCTACATCAAGCGTCTTAACGATCTGGAGGCCATTGCCATGAGTTATCCTGGCGTGACCAAGACTTATGCCATTCAGGCAGGTCGCGAACTCCGCGTGATCGTGGGTGCTGACAAGATGGACGATATTGAGAGCGAGAAGCTGTCAGGCGAAATCGCCACAAAGATTCAGAATGAGATGACTTATCCCGGTCAGGTGAAGATCACCGTGATACGTGAGACTCGTTCTGTAGCATACGCAAAATAATCAGACAAGGGCAGGCCATAGTGCCTGCCCTATATTATTGAAAGGGAAAGGATATGAAAAATCAGAAGATGTATGAGCCCGACGATAAGATGATCAGTCTTATTGCCGATAATTACAACCTTTTGGAAAGTCTGGGACGGTTTGGAATTAATCTGGGTTTTGGTGACAAGACCGTCCGTGAGGTTTGTGAAGATCAAGGTGTGGATACCTACACTTTCCTGGTGATGGTCAATTTCACGATCAACGGCTATCGGTCTATGGATGACAACGACCGTATATCCATCCCAACCGTGCTCCATTATCTGAAGGCTTCACATGAGTATTATCTCGACTACCAGTTGCCCAACATCCGCAAGGAACTGAAGGAAGCACTTGATGAAAACGACAATCTGGCCCGTCTGATTCTGAAAATGTATGATGTCTATGCCCACGAGATACGTTCCCACATGAAATATGAGGAGCAGAACGTGTTTCCATATGTGGAAAAATTGCTCAATAAGGAGGATGTGGGCGATCATGATATAGACACGTTTTCAAAGCATCATGGGCAGATTACGGCTCGCTTGCGCGAATTGAAGAATATCATTATCAAGTATCTGCCAAGTGATACCCAGCGCAACATCCAGCTGACAGCCGTGCTTTACGACTTGTACAAGAACGAAGAGTGGTTGGGGCAACATTCGGAAATGGAGGACGAAATCTTTGTTCCAGCTATTCGTCGGATGGAGCGAATGTCGAAGCAGAACGATGTGAGCGCCAAGATTTCCAAGATGATCAGCCAGAATCCCGACAATAGCGAGACGCTTTCCGATCGAGAGCGCGACGTGATCGTATCTCTTGTTCAGGGAATGACCAACAAGGAAATAGCCGATCACCTTTGTATAAGCATCAATACCGTTATCACTCATCGCCGCAATATAGCCAGGAAATTGCAAATCCATAGTCCGGCGGGACTCACCATCTACGCCATCGTCAATAACCTGGTGGATATATCTGCCGTGAAGCTATAAAGAGAAGACCCGGATTGTTGTCCGGGTCTCTTTTTTAGGATGGGTGTTGTGTGAATTCTCCCCGCATGGGAAGGTTCATCATTTTTCTTATGATTCGCCAGTCGGTGTAATGGCCTTGCAGGTGCATCAGTTTTGTCACCGCACTCTCTACCGTAGAGTCGTATCCCGAAATGACGCCTGCATTCTTTAGCTGATAGCCATTGTCATACCGTGCCATTTCAACGGTTCCAGCCGCACATTGGGAGATGTTCACAATGTTGATCCCTCGTTCGGTGGCCTGCTTCAGCAGATGCATCAGCCAAGGCTTCTGAGGGGCATTGCCACTACCGTAAGTGCGCATAACGATTGACCGTAGGTCTGGAGCGTCAAGAATATGACGCACGATTCCTTCCTGAATACCTGGGAAAAGCGTGAACACAACGACGTTGGGGTCCATCACGAAATGGGGCGTCATCGGCTTGTTGTAATCCGGCTTTAAGATATGTTCTTCATGATAGACGATGCTTACACCAGCATCTGCCAGATGAGGATAGTTGAATGAGTCAAAGGCATTAAAACCGTCGGCATTCATCTTCGTGGAACGGTTGCCGCGAAGGAGTTTCCCGCTGAAGTAGATACATACCTCGGGCACGATAGGTGTTCCGTCCTGATGATAGGCAGACGCGATTTCAATCGATGTGACAAGATTTTCTTTTCCGTCTGTACGTAACTGGCTGATGGGGAGTTGGGAACCGGTAAGGATGACGGGTTTCGTCAGATTCTCAAGCATGTATGAGAGGGCTGAGGCCGTGAAGGCCATCGTGTCTGTGCCATGGAGAACCACAAAACCGTCGTATTTCTCGTATTGTTCGGCAATAATACGCACGATATGCGCCCAAAGCCTTGGATTCATATCGCTCGAATCGATGGCAGGCGTGAACTGATAGACATCTACCTGGGTGGTTATCGACTTGAATTCAGGCAGGTTTTCTATCAGGTGGTTGAAGTCAAGCGGTTCCAG
The DNA here is from genome assembly GCA_900314655.1 of uncultured Prevotellaceae bacterium. Classification (GTDB taxonomy): domain Bacteria; phylum Bacteroidota; class Bacteroidia; order Bacteroidales; family Bacteroidaceae; genus Prevotella. The sequence goes on from OMWC01000001.1 coordinate 72,484, forward strand.
CGCATCCGTTTTCGGATTGCGCCCCATGCCTATGGTACCTCCAGTATAAATAAGCAGCACACGGTTTGTATAAGTGTACGACATCGTTTACGTAATTTATTTGTGCAAATATAATTTAAATATTTCTCTTATCCAAAATTTTAATGTATATTTGCAAAAAGAATTTCTAAGTACTTAAAAACAATACACACTATGAAGCAATTTATGGATGAAAACTTCCTGCTTGAGACCGCTACGGCGCAGGACCTTTTTCACAATCATGCGGCTAAAATGCCTATTATCGACTACCATTGCCACCTGATTCCCGAAATGGTAGCCAAGGATCACAAGTTCAAGAGCATTACAGAGCTTTGGCTCGGAGGTGACCACTACAAGTGGCGTGCCATGCGTACCAACGGCGTTGACGAGCGCTTCTGTACCGGTAAGGACACAAGCGATTGGGAAAAGTTTGAGAAGTGGGCTGAGACCGTGCCTTACACCTTCCGCAATCCTTTGTATCATTGGACACACCTGGAGCTGAAGACAGGCTTTGGCATTACGAAGCTGCTTTCACCGAAGACTGCCCGCGAGATCTTCGAAGAGTGTAATGATAAATTGCAGAATGATCCCGAATATACAGCCCGCGGATTTATGCGACGCTATCATGTGGAGACCGTTTGTACAACCGACGATCCAGTGGATGATCTTCACAATCATATTGAATATGCTAAGACCAAAGGCGAGAAAGATGCCCGTATGATTCCCGCATGGCGTCCCGACAAGGCCATGAATATCGAGAAGCCTGACTTTGCAGACTACGTGAATCAGCTCGGCGAGGTGGCTGGTGTGACAATCACAACCTTCAAGGATATGGTTGATGCCCTCCAGAAGCGTCATGATTTCTTCCATGAAATGGGCAGCCGTCTGAGCGACCATGGTATTGAGGAATTCTACGATGAGCCTTACACCGATGCCGAGATTGAGAACATCTTTGCAAAGGCCATGAAGAAAGAGGCTCTTACGGAATTGGAGACACGCCAGTATAAGCATTGCTTCCTGAAGATTTGTGCCGAGATGGATCATGCCAGCAACTGGACTCAGCAGTATCACTATGGTGCCATTCGCGACAACAACACGCTTATGTACAATCAGCTGGGTCCCGACACCGGTTTCGATTCCATCGGTGAGTTCAATACGGCCAAGGCTATGAGCCATTTCCTCAACGAGCTCAATATGGAAAAGAAGCTCACGCGTACCATATTATATACGTTGAATCCTTGCGCCAATGAAGTGATTGCCACAATGCTCGGCAACTTTCAGGACGGTTCCTGTCCAGGCAAGATTCAGTTCGGTTCCGGCTGGTGGTTCAACGATCAGCTCGATGGTATGGAGCGTCAGATGAATGCCCTTTCTGTACTCGGCTTGCTGAGCCGTTTCGTGGGTATGCTGACAGATAGCCGCTCTTTCCTTTCCTATCCTCGTCATGAATATTTCCGCCGCTTGCTTTGCAACCTGCTGGGCAACGATGTTGAGAAAGGCTTGATACCCGCCGACATGGAGAGTCTTTACCGAATGGTGGAAGACATTTCATACAACAATGCAAAGAATTATTTCAAGTTCTAATTTATCAGAATCCCGGTGGTTTTTCATCGGGATTCTTTATAATATATTTTCAAAAACTTGCATTTCTCAAAAATTAACTGTAATTTTGCACCCAAAATTAACAATTAATTGCTTGATTATGAAAAAATTCCTTATTCCATGTGTGGCCATTGCCGCATTGATTTTCACGGGTTGTGCATCTCCTAAGAAAATTGCTTATTTGCAGCATGCAGAAGACGAAAACTATGATGCTACGCGTTATCAGCACAATATCAAGGTGATGCCGAAAGACAACCTCTCCATCTACATCACGGCAACCGACCAAGACGCAGTATCCATCTTCAACAAGCATATCGGTAGTAACCGTAACCAGTATCAAGGTGGTATCGGTGGAACGATGTATTCCTATGCCGTTGACGATGATGGTACCATCAATTTCCCCATATTGGGAAGAATCAAGGTGGAAGGTCTCACACGCTTGGAAGTAGAACAGTTGATTTGCGACAAGCTCAAGCCCTATCTGGCTGCAGCAGAGAATCCTATCGTTACTGTTCGTATCAACAGTTTCCATTTCACCATGTTGGGCGAGGTGGGCTCCCCTGGTGTGAAGACTTCCGGTCGTGAGAAGTGCAGCATTCTTGATGCAATTGCAATGGCTGGTGACATCGGTATTCAGGGTAAGCGCGATAACATTATGCTCATCCGTGAGGCTGCCGATGGTGGAAAGTCGGTTCATCGTCTGAATATCCTCGATCCCAGCATCATGAAGTCGCCCTATTTCTACCTTCAGCAGAACGACGTGATCTACGTGGAGCCCAACAGCATTAAGAAGACCAACGCTTCTGTAGGAACATCCACACACTTGTGGTTCTCGCTGGCCAGCGTATTGGTATCTTCAGCAACATTGATCGTAAACGTAGTCAATAAGACTAAATAAAAAACACGACACACACAAACACAACAATTATATGTGCGGAATAGTAGGATACATCGGTAAGCGTGAGGCTTATCCTATTCTGATAAAAGGACTTAAACGACTCGAATATCGCGGCTATGATAGTGCTGGCGTGGCATTGTTGAACGCCAAGGACGAATTGAGCGTTTACAAGACAAAAGGCAAGGTAAGCGATTTGGAGGCTTACTGTGCCGATAAAGACATCTCTGGCAGCCTGGGTATTGCCCACACCCGTTGGGCAACCCATGGCGAGCCTTCATCGCGTAATGCACATCCGCATTACTCTGAATCCCGTAATCTTGCGCTGATCCACAACGGTATCATAGAGAACTATGCCGACCTGAAATCGAAACTCATCGACAAGGGCGTGAAGTTCATCTCTGATACGGATACCGAAGTGCTGGTTCAGTTCGTCGAGTATGTCATGGTCCGTAAGAACCTCGATTTGCTCACGGCCGTCCAGCTGGTGCTTCACGAGGTGATTGGTGCATACGCCATTGCCATCGTTGACCGTCGCCAGCCCGACACCATCATTGCGGCCCGTAAGCAGAGTCCCCTGGTGGTGGGTATCGGCGAGGATGAATTCTTCCTTGGTTCTGATGCCAGTCCGATTATCGAGTACACCGACCAGGTGGTTTACTTGGAAGATGGCAATATCGCCGTATTGAAGCGCGGCGAGGACTTGAAGGTGGTGAACATCTACAACAACGAACTTTCACCCGAGATCAAGACCGTTGACATCTCTCTCGGACAGATTGAGAAGGGCGGCTATCCGCATTTCATGCTCAAGGAAATCTTTGAGCAGCCCGAGTGCATCACCAATTGCATGCGCGGGCGTATCAACGTGGAGGCCAACCATGTCACGCTCTCGGCCGTCATTGACTACCGGAAACAGCTGCTCGCTGCCAAGCGCATCGTTATCGTGGCTTGCGGCACTTCATGGCACGCGGGATTGATCGGAAAGCAGATTATCGAAAACCTTTGCCGCATTCCGGTGGAGGTTGAATACGCCTCCGAGTTCCGCTATCGCAATCCCGTGGTGGACGAGCATGATGTGGTGATTGCCATCTCCCAGAGTGGTGAGACGGCCGACACCTTGGCCGCCGTCGAGCTGGCTAAGCGTCAGGGAGCCTTCATCTACGGCATTTGCAACGCCATCGGCTCCAGCATCCCGCGAGCCACGAACACGGGTTCATACATCCACGTAGGCCCCGAGATTGGTGTGGCTTCCACGAAGGCTTTCACCGGACAGGTGACCGTCCTCACGATGTTTGCCCTCGCCTTGGGGATGGAAAGGGGAACGGTGCCCGAGAAGGACTATCTGGAAATCGTGAAGGAACTCAGTGAGATACCCACGAAGATGGAAGAAGTGCTCCAGCTCAACGACCGTATTGCCGACTTGAGCCGCACGTTCACCTACGCGCGCAATTTCCTCTATCTCGGTCGCGGCTTCAGTTATCCGGTAGCATTGGAAGGAGCCCTGAAACTGAAGGAAATCTCCTACATCCATGCCGAAGGCTATCCAGCAGCCGAGATGAAGCACGGCCCCATCGCACTCATCGATTCGGATATGCCCGTGGTGGTCATCGCCACGCATAATAATCTGTACGAGAAGGTGCTCTCCAACATTCAGGAAATCAAGGCCCGCAAGGGTAGGGTGATAGCCTTGGTGAGCAAGGGCGACGACACGATAGCCCGAATAGCCGACGAGGTGATTGAGCTCCCCGACACGTTGGAATGTCTCGAACCGCTCATCGCCACCATTCCCCTCCAGTTGATGGCCTATCATGTTGCCGTCTGCAAGGGTAAGAATGTTGACCAACCCCGCAACCTCGCCAAGAGCGTCACGGTAGAATAGATAGTGGGTGGAAAATTCTCTATAGGATTTAGGATAATTAATTAATGGAACAACTCAAACATGAGTGCGGCGTGGCAATGATTCGCCTTCTGAAGCCGCTTGAATATTACCAGCAGAAGTACGGCACGTGGATGTACGGCCTCAACAAACTCTATCTGATGATGGAGAAGCAGCACAACCGCGGACAGGAAGGCGCAGGAATGGCCTGCGTCAACCTTGAAGCCGTGCCGGGCACGGAATACATGTTTCGCGAGAGGGCTGAAGGAAAAGATGCCATCACCGAAATCTTTGCTCATGCGCAAAGTCATTTCAAAGGCTTCACGCATGAGCAACTGTCCGACGTTAGTTTTGCGAAGCATCACCTTCCCTTTTGTGGAGAACTTTATATGGGCCACCTCCGGTATTCAACCACCGGCAAGAGTGGCCTTTCTTATGTACATCCGTTTCTGCGTCGTAACAATTGGAGGGCCAAGAACCTCTGTCTCTGCGGAAACTTCAACATGACCAACATCGACGAGATTTTCCGCAAGATTACCGACCAGGGACAATGCCCCCGCATCTATAGCGACTCTTATATCACGCTCGAACTGATGGGCCATCGGCTCGACCGCGAGGTGGAGCGCAACTTCGCGGAAGCCAAGAAGCTGGGACTCGAGAACCGCGATATCACGCGCTACATTGAAGACCACGTCAGGATGTCGAACGTCTTGAAGACCACGATGGGCGATTTCGACGGCGGTTACGTGATGTGCGGACTGACGGGAAGCGGCGAGATGTTTGCCGTTCGCGATCCCTGGGGCATTCGTCCGGCTTTCTATTACAAGAACGACGAGATCATCGTCTTGGCCAGCGAGCGTCCCGTCTTGCAGACCACGTTCGACTTGGAATGCGAGGATATCATCGAACTGCCTGCCGGCCATGCGCTCATCGTCAGGAAGAACGGCGAGAGCCAGTTGGAGGAAATCATTCCTCAGAAGGCTGACGCCAAGTGCTCCTTTGAGCGCATCTATTTCAGCCGCGGCTCCGACCGCGATATCTACCGCGAACGCAAGAAACTGGGCGAACAGCTCATGCAACCCATCCACGATGCCATCAATGGAGAGACGCGCGACACCGTCTTCTCCTTCATCCCTAACACCGCTGAAGTGGCTTTCTACGGCATGCTCGACGGCTTCAAGAACCACCTCAACGAGAAGAAAGCCGAGCAGATAGCCCGCATGGACCACATGCCCTCCGAGCAAGAGCTGAAGCAGATACTGAGCACCAAGGTGCGCTCCGAGAAAGTGGCCTGGAAAGACATCAAGCTCCGCACCTTCATCACCGAGGGCAATTCACGCAACGACCTGGCCTCTCATGTCTATGACGTCACCTACGAGAGCCTGCGGCCCTATAAAGACAATCTGGTCATCATCGACGACTCCATCGTGCGCGGCACCACGCTGAAGGAGAGTATCTTCAAGATTCTCGACCGCCTGCACCCCAAGAAGATTGTGATGGTGTCGAGTTCGCCCCAGATACGCTATCCCGACTACTACGGCATCGACATGCCCCGCCTGGAAGAGTTCTGCGCCTTCCGTGCTGCCATCGAACTGTTGAAGGAGCGTGGCCTGCACAAACTCATCGAAGACACCTATGCAGCCTGCCGCGAAGAGCTGAAGAAGCCCAAAGACGAAATCCACAACCGCATGCGCACCATCTATGAGCCCTTCACCGTGAAGGAAATCAACCGCAAGATTGTGGAGATGCTCCGTCCAGAAGGTATGCAGACACCCGTCGAACTGGTCTTTCAGAGCATCGAGGGCCTGCATCGGGCTTGTCCTCACCATCGTGGCGACTGGTATTTCACGGGCCACTATCCCACGCCTGGCGGCCGTCGGCTCGTGAATCAGGCCTTTGTCAACTATGTGGAAAACATCTACCAATACGAACAAAAGTTTTAATCAAGGATAATGAAGAAAGTAACATTAGTATTAAGCGACGGAACACGCTTCCACGGACGCTCCTTCGGATACGAGCAGCCAGTGGCGGGCGAAGTAGTGTTCAACACGGCCATGATGGGCTACCCCGAGAGTCTCACCGATCCCTCCTATGCCGGGCAGATGATGACCCTCACGTATCCCCTGGTGGGCAACTATGGCGTGCCCCCTTTCACCATCGGCTCCGACGGCATTGCCACGTTCATGGAGAGCGATCGCATCTATGCCTCGGCCATCATCGTGAGTGACTACAGCGAGCAGTACAACCATTGGAATGCCGTGGAGAGTCTGGGCGACTGGCTCAAGCGCGAACACGTGCCGGGTATCACCGGCATCGACACCCGCGAGCTGACCAAGGTGCTCCGCGAGCATGGCGTGATGATGGGTAAGATTATCTTTGATGACGAGCCCGACAACATCCCCGAGGCCCACTACGAGGGCATCAACTGGGTGGATAGGGTGTCGTGCCGCGAAGTGATACGCTACAACGAGGGAGCAGGCCGCAAGGTGGTGCTCGTGGATTGCGGCGTGAAGAACAACATCATCCGGTGCCTCATTAACCGAGGCGTGGAGGTGATTCGGGTGCCTTGGAACTATGACTACACTTCGATGTCCTTCGACGGCCTCTTCCTGGCCAACGGCCCCGGCGACCCCGATATGTGCGAGGAAGCCGTCAGCATCATCCGCCGCCAGATGTCGCTCAGCCGCAAGCCCATTTGCGGCATCTGCATGGGCAATCAGCTGCTGGCCAAGGCCGGAGGCGCTGAGATTTACAAGCTGAAGTACGGCCATCGCTCCCATAATCAGCCCGTGCGCGAAGTGGGCACCAACCGTTGCTATATCACCTCCCAGAACCACGGCTACGCCGTAGATGCGCGCACGCTCGGCGCCGACTGGGAAGAACTCTTCGTCAACATGAACGACGGCTCCAACGAGGGCATTCGCCACAAGCAGAATCCCTGGTTTTCCTCTCAGTTCCATCCCGAGGCCTGCAGCGGCCCCGTCGATACCGAGTTTATGTTCGATAAGTTTGTGGAAACCTTGAAGTAACGAAAAAGACCAGAAAAGATGAAAGACGAGAATATCAAGAAAGTATTGCTCCTCGGTTCGGGAGCGTTGAAGATAGGCGAGGCCGGAGAGTTCGACTATAGCGGCTCGCAAGCCCTGAAGGCACTCCGCGAAGAAGGTGTGAAGACCGTGCTCATCAACCCCAACATTGCTACCGTGCAGACCTCTGAGGGCGTGGCCGACCAGATTTATTTCCTCCCCGTACAGCCCTATTTCGTAGAGCGCGTCATCGAGAAAGAGCGCCCCGACGGCATTCTCCTCTCGTTTGGCGGACAGACGGCCCTCAACTGCGGCGTGGAGCTCTTCAAGAGCGGCGTGCTTGAGCGCTACGGTGTCCGAGTGTTGGGCACTCCCGTGAAGGCCATCATGGACACCGAAGACCGCGAACTCTTCGTGGAACGGCTCAACGAAATCGGTGTAAAGACCATCAAGAGCGAGGCTTGCGAGACCATTGAACAGGCCCGTAAGGCAGCTGCCGCCCTCGGCTATCCCGTCATCATACGTGCCGCCTATGCCCTTGGCGGACTGGGTTCAGGCTTCTGCGACAATGAAGAGGAGCTCAACCGCCTGGCCGAGAAAGCCTTCTCGTTCTCACCCCAGGTGCTGGTGGAGAAGTCGCTGAAGGGCTGGAAAGAGATAGAATACGAGGTGGTGCGCGACCGCTACGACAACTGCATCACCGTCTGTAACATGGAGAACTTCGACCCCCTGGGCATTCATACGGGCGAGTCGATTGTGATAGCTCCCTCGCAGACGCTCACCAATTCCGAATACCACAAGCTTCGTGCGCTAGCCATCAAGATCATCCGCCACATCGGCATCGTGGGCGAGTGCAACGTGCAGTACGCCTTCGACCCCCAGAGCGAAGACTATCGCGTCATCGAGGTCAATGCCCGCCTGAGCCGTTCGTCGGCACTCGCCAGCAAGGCCACCGGCTATCCCTTGGCTTTCGTGGCCGCCAAGCTGGGCATGGGCTACGGGCTCTTCGAACTCAAGAACTCCGTCACCAAGACTACCTCGGCCTTCTTCGAACCCGCCCTCGACTACGTGGTCTGCAAGATTCCCCGCTGGGACCTCTCTAAGTTCCACGGTGTCGATAAGGAACTGGGTTCATCCATGAAGTCCGTGGGCGAGGTGATGGCCATCGGCCGCAATTTCGAGGAAGCCATCCAGAAAGGCCTGCGCATGATCGGGCAGGGCATGCATGGCTTCGTGGAAAACAAGGAACTCCGTATCCCCGACGTAGATAAGGCCCTGCGCGAACCTACCGACAAGCGCATCTTCATCATCTCCAAGGCCATGCACCTGCCTCACTACGACATCGACCGCATCTACGAGCTCACCAAGATAGACCGCTGGTTCCTCCATAAGCTCAAGCACATCATCGACATCGACGAGGCCCTCAAGCAGCACAACGTCAACACCCTCGACCGCCAGTTGCTGCTCGAGGCAAAGGTCTATGGCTTCACCGATTTCCAGATAGCCCGCGCCGTAGGACTCGAGCAGGAACTCGGCAGCATGGCCAAGGCCACACTCGCCGTCCGCACCATCCGCAAGGCCCACGGCATCCTTCCGGCCGTGAAGCAAATCGACACCCTTGCCGCCGAATATCCCGCCCACACCAACTACCTCTACCTCACTTACAGCGGCGCATGCAGCGACTCAGTCGCAACCCATCCCCACCATGATATCCACTACGAAAACGACCGCCGCTCCATCATCGTGCTCGGTTCCGGAGCCTATCGCATCGGCTCCAGCGTAGAGTTCGACTGGTGTGGCGTGCAGGCCCTCAACACCATCCGCAGCCAGGGCTACCGCTCGGTGATGATCAACTACAACCCCGAGACCGTCTCTACCGACTACGACATGTGCGACCGACTCTATTTCGACGAGCTCACCTTCGAGCGCGTCATGGACATCATCGAACTCGAGAACCCCCACGGAGTCATCGTCTCAACCGGCGGACAGATACCCAACAACCTCGCCATGCGACTCCACGAGCAGCACGTGCCCATACTCGGCACGCAGGCCATCGACATCGACGGAGCCGAAGACCGAGCCAAGTTCTCGGCCATGCTCCAGCGCAACGGCATCAACCAGCCCGAATGGAGCGCCCTCACCACGATGGACGATATCAACCGCTTCATCGCCCGCGTGGGCTTCCCCGTCCTCGTGCGCCCCTCCTACGTGCTCTCCGGAGCGGCCATGAACGTCTGCTCCAATCAGGAAGAGCTTGAGCGCTTCCTCCAGCTCGCAGCCAACGTCTCCGAAGACCATCCCGTCGTCGTCAGCCGTTTCATCGAGCACGCCAAGGAAATCGAGATGGACGCCGTGGCCCGCGACGGTGAAATCCTGGCCTATGCCATCTCGGAGCACATCGAGTTCGCAGGCGTACACTCAGGCGACGCCACCATCCAGTTCCCGCCCCAGAAACTCTACGTTGAGACCGTGCGCCGCATCAAGCGCATCAGCCGCCAGATAGCCCGCGAGCTCCACATTTCGGGCCCCTTCAACATCCAGTACATGGCCCGCGACAACGACATCCTCGTCATCGAGTGCAACCTGCGCGCCAGCCGCTCGTTCCCCTTCGTGTCCAAAGTCTTGAAGCTCAACCTCATCGACCTCGCCACGAAGGTGATGCTCGGCCTCCCCGTAGAGAAACCCTCCAAGAACCTCTTCGACCTCGACTACGTCGGCATCAAGGCCTCGCAGTTCTCCTTCAACCGCTTGCAGAAAGCCGACCCCGTGCTCGGCGTAGATATGGCCAGCACAGGCGAAGTGGGCTGCATCGGCGAAGACACCAATTGCGCCCTGCTCAAAGCCATGCTCTCCGTGGGCCATCGCATCCCCATGCGCACCGTCGAAGGCCGCCCGCAGCCCGGCAACATCCTGCTCAGCACCGGTTCGGCCAAGCAGAAAGCCGAGATGCTCGATGCCGCCCGCATGCTCGCTGCCCACGGCTACCAGCTTTTCGCCACCGGCGGCACCTCCCGATACCTTTCCGAAAACGGCATTCAGAACACCCGCGTGCTCTGGCCCAGCGAAGCCCAGGATGGAGTAGGCGAGTCCCTCCCCGCAGCCTTGGACATGCTCCACAATCACGAGATCGACATGGTGGTCAACATTCCCAAGAACCTCACCACCCACGAGCTCACCAACGGCTACAAGATTCGCCGCGCCGCCATCGACCTCAACGTGCCCCTCATCACCAACAGCCGCCTGGCCTCGGCCTTCATCAGCGCCTTCTGCACGATGACTCTCGACGACATCAACATCCGCTCCTGGCAGGAGTATTAAAAATAAAAGACCCTTCCCCTGCGCAGGGGGAGGGTCCTCTCTTTTTTTTAGAGGCAACTGACAACGCCGATAGAAGTGAGCAGAGCCGTCAGGGCCGCAATAATCATTTGAATGATGGCTTTGATAGTTTCTTTCTTCATAGTAGATAGGAAGCCCCCTCCAACCTCCCCCCTGGGGGAGGCTTTTGGATGAGGGTTTTGTGTTAAAGGTTAATAATCCGTTTCAGAAACTCCCCTCCCCAAGGGGAGGGGCAGGGGGAGAGGCTTTTATGGCGTGGGCTCCCCTTCTTCTTTCCCGCGCTCCTCCATCTCGGCAGCGTTGGCCAGCTCGGCAGAGTTCTTGAAGGAGATACCCTTGGTCATAGCACGCTGGCGCTTCTTGGTGCCGCTGTCCACCGTGGTCTCAGGCTGGAAGAGCACACGCACTCCCTTGAGATTCTCCAGAATGTTGAATTTCTTCACGTCGTCAGCGCCCTTCGAAGACATGCCAATCTTGAACGTGCCGAATCCGTTGATGTGGACGCGCTGCGAAGCCTGCAGGGCATCGGTGATCACCTCCACCATTTCGGTCAGTACGGCCTTGGCGTCCGACTTCTTGGCGGTAGAGTTGCGCTGAATCAGTTCAGCAATCCCATCGAGGTCGATGGTGCCGGTATATACGGGTCGTGCATACCACTTGCCGAATGCCCCGGTCATTTTTTCATTCGTGTTCTTAACGAGTTTGTAAAGATGTGCCATAGTTCTAAAAGTTTAAAGTTAAAAGGTTAAAGGTTAAAGTTTTTTGGTTTCAAGTTTCAGGAGATTTTGAGAGTTTTCCTTCGGGCCCTGAAGTACATTTCTCATTTTCTCATTTTCTCATTTTATCCATTTCTCTTAATGCATTGCAAAGATACGACAATCCTCCGACGCAATCCCCCCTTAATAGGACTTACGGAGTACTTAAAGGGGAGTTATCGGTCCTAATGTGGAATTAGGGGTACCTTATTGACCGCCTCCGGGGCTTCCACTCATCGGATGCTGTCCTTCCATCCATTAGAAGCGTTGCTTCCAATCATTAAATGGAATGCAAACATTGGTCAGCTACGCTGACGTTTCAAGTTTCTTATGGGGTCGCCTACGGCGAGAAATCCTACAAATCAAAACAAATATAATATAAAAGTTGTTTGAATTTGGATAAGATTTGTACAATTTCTGCCCTGAAAGGGCACTCCAAACGCCTAGAAAAAAAAGTTATCGTTATCGTTAACGTTATCGTTTAAAAACTTGCAAATGTGCAAGTTTTTTAGTAATTTTGCACTGCTATGAGCAACTATCGTGAACGCGGGCGCACAGAGCTGGCATTGCTCTACAACCCGCAACTCAGCCCCAAGTCAGCGTGGCAGAAACTGCAGCATTGGATTGATGTCTGCCAGCCCCTCAAGGAAGAGCTCCGGCAGCTCGGCTACACTGGTCGCCAGCGCATCTTCACGCCGCGCCAAGTCAGCCGCATCGTGCACTACCTGGGCGAGTACTAAGAAAATCGCATCCCCCCTCCCCATTCCCCGGAGGGGGCTTTTCGTATGCGGTAGCCGTTACAGTGTGACAGATTACAGTTTTTAAAAATTCGTGCGCAAGAATATATTAGTATTATATATATTATAATATATATAATACTAATATCCTCTATACTCCCTATTTCCCAATTTCAAATAACTGTCATCTGTAACGCCGTAACGCTTTGCCGGTATCAGATTTTTTTTAGTTTTTTGTCGTGAGAGTTTCTTTTTCAAGAAAGATTTTGTATTTTTGCATGCAAATGGTAATTTAACAATGAGCACAAGGTTATCCGTACAAGAAGCTCTCAAGCGTGTGCACCTGAAGACGATGACGCTGAAGAATGAAGAGAATGCAAGGTTTATAAAAGCTCTGCAGGCTCACATCGTGCCACGCGGCCAGATAACGAATTTTTCTGAGAAAGTGCATGAGGCACATGTACGTGACTTCCTCCTTGACGCGTTTTACAAAGGCGAGCACTATATCGGGAAGAAAGATGAGAACAACACCGATCTTTGCATCTTTGCCGAAAACAGCGAGAATTCATCAGCTGAAGTGCTGATTGAGTGTAAAAACCCTAGGAGGGACAATCATGAGATGATTTCTGACGAGCATCTTAACAGGAAGGCGCTCCACGAGGTTATCACATACTATCTTGATGAGCTTTCAAGGGGAAATTACGCAGTGAAATATCTCATTGTGACTAATGGCTACGATTGGTATGTCTTCGAAGCGTTGATGATTCGTGAACTTATTGCCACGAACGAACTTTTGAATAAGTATAAAGCCGTGAAAGCCCCTTCATTATGGAAGACGAAATCCGACATCTTCTATAAGGAAGAGGTGAAGCCTGCCGTGGAGGGAGCGCTTGACCAACTGGTCTATACTGGCTTCTCGCTCGATAAGGCTGAACACACCGTAGGCATCAGGAGTATTTGCAAGATGCTTAGTCCCTATTTCTTGCTTAAGGAGTCCTATAATGACAAGAATGCTTTGAATGAGCGCTTCTACAATGAGTTGCTCTACATTATTGGGCTGGAAGAAAAGAAAAAGAACGGAAAGCCTGTCATCACCAGGCGTCCAGAGGGGAAACGTGAACCTGCATCGTTGTTGGAGAATACACTTCACCAATTGTCGGATTTCCCTCAGTTTACCTGTCTCGACGAAGAATCCCAGCTGGACTTAGCCCTGGAACTGGTGCTGATGTGGGTGAACCGGATGCTTTTCATCAAGTTGGTGGAATCGCAGCTTGTGGGCTTCAATCAGGATGAGGGTAAATACAAATTCTTCACCAATTCAGCCATTAGGGATTACAACGACCTTAATGAGCTGTTCTTTCAGGTGCTCGCTTTGAAAGAAGTTGACCGCCAGAACGTCAAGGCAGCCTTTAAAATTGTGCCCTATCTGAACAGCCGACTTTTTGAACTCTCCGAGATTGAGGCTGATTTTTTCCGCATTTCAAGCTTGAAGGTGGACATAATGAGTTATTTCGATAGGACAGTCCTGTCAGAAGATGCCAAGAAGAACCCCAAAGGGGTGGAAAACATTAGATACATCGTTGACTTTCTCAACCACTATGATTTCGGGGCTGACTCGAAAGAGATGTTGAATTTCGCACGTGAGGAAAAAGAACTTATCAATGCTTCTGTACTCGGAAAGATATTCGAGAAAATCAACGGTTATAAGGACGGTGCTGTGTTCACCCCGTCGACCATCACTCAATTCATCTGCCAGCAGACTCTCGAACAGGCTGTTGTAGATAAGTTCCAGGAAGAAGGATGGAATTGCAGCTCGATGATTGACCTGAAAGAACTCATCAACAAAGAGAACCGCCAGCAGGCAAATTTGTTGGTGAACACTATTCGTGTGTGCGATCCGGCTGTTGGCAGCGGTCATTTCCTTGTTTCGGCCCTTAATCAGCTTATTGAAATCAAATATCGTCTTGGCATTCTGCTTGACGATGAAGGGCTTCCCGTGAGGGACTATGTCATCAGGATTATCGACGACGAGCTAGACATACGCGATGAAGAAGGCAACCGTTTTGCTTATAAGCGTAATACAGGTACATTAAGGCTTCAGAAGGTGTTGTTTCGTGAAAAACGCGATATCATTGAGAACTGCCTTTTCGGCGTGGATATTAATCCCAATTCCGTGAATATCTGCCAGCTTCGTCTTTGGATAGAGCTGCTTAAGAACGCATACTATGATGAGAGCAATCATTTGGTGACGCTTCCCAACATAGATATCAATATCAAGTGTGGAGACAGTGTCATACACAGGAAGAGCCTCAAGGATGATTTACGTCTGGAAATGGCACGTGCCAGAATGACTGTTCAGGAGTATAAACAACTTGTAGCAGATTATAAGAATATCCACGACAAAAAGATTCGTAAGGAAAAAGAAAAGAGGCTGGATGAACTTAAAAAGAATATTCTGACAGTCATAAGGAATGGCGATGAACTTTATAAGAAACGTAATAAAGCTCAGGCAGAATGGAATGAACTCACAAGTTCGTTGTATGGGGGGGCTCTCTTATGTGATGATGATGAGAGAAATGAGAAACTTCAGGAAAAAATCGCCAAACTGAACACGAAAATAGTGAAGTCCGAAGATCTGATTAGGGAGCGTGAGGATATGTTTGTCCATGCGCTTGAATGGCGTTTTGCATTTCCTGAAGTGCTTGATGAGAACGGTCGTTTTGTTGGCTTCGACTGCATTGTAGGCAATCCTCCATATATCTCAGTTTCCAATCTTAAGGAAGCTGCAAAGAAGGCTCTTTCGAAGATAGGCTACCAGTCATACAACAGCAGTGGAGATATATGTATGCTGTTCTATGAGTACGGAATGAAACTGCTCAAACCGGGCGGACTGCTCATGTTTATCACGACCAATACGTGGCTGCGCTCAGATTCTGGTGCAGGTACACGTAAATATATGGGTTGTTTTACAGACCCCATGTTGCTCATTGATTTCAAGGACGCTCAATTGTTCGACAATGTCACGGTTGCCACCAATATACTGATGGCCCGCAAATCTCCTAACAGCCATAAGACAATGGCTTGCGAGATAGAAGATTATAACAAGAAACTGGATCTCAACGGATATATCTCTGGAAGACTTGTAGAGAACAGCTATGACCCAGAGAGTCCCTGGGTTGTACTGTCAGAGAAAGATAAGGCTATTGTTGAGAAGGTAAACCACGCTTGTAAGAAAGATGAAGACGGTAGCCCTCAGACACTATTTTCCATGGGATATATTATCTATAGTGGTTTTAAGACAGGCCTTAATGATGTATATTGCATTAGTAACGAAGATGAAGTCAGACATCTGATAATCGAGGACCCGAAATCCCGTGAAGTCATCGTTGACATGGTGAGGGGCGAGGACTTGAAGAAGTTTACGGTCAATGGCCATGCCTGGTTGCTCAACATCCACAATGGCTTGAAGGAAGAAAAGCTGCCCGCTGTCGATATCAATCAATACAAAGGCGTTAAAAAGCGCCTGGACGACGAAAAGATTCACGCGAAACTGATGAAGCGAGAAGATCAGGGTGACACCCCCTACAACCTGCGTAATTGTGCATATCTGCGAGAATTTGAAAAGCCCAAAATCATGTGGGGGGAATTGTCGGATAAAGCTAAATTCGCTTACGACAAGGACGGACGCTACTATTGCCTTAACACGGTATTCTTTTTTACCGGAAAGCGTTTGGAGTATTTGTTATGCTACCTGAACTCTCCTGTGTGTGAATACATCTTCTCAAAGCGGTGTACGACTTCTGGCATGGGTACTATGCGATGGCTGAAATATACGGTAGGACAAATACCTGTACCTCAGTTGACGGAAACGCAAGAGAAAGCCATTGTGGATTTGTACCACGAGTATGAGAAATCTTCTGATGAAGGGACAATTGTGAAGATCAACCAACTATTTTATCAATACATCGGTTTGGATGAGGAAGATATAGAGACCATAAAATCAACTGTCAGAAAGCCATCAAAGGATGCGGCGGAAGATCAGCCTCAAGACTAACATGCTTTTATAACAGAAATATACCCATTATTGCACATTATCGACTATGTGTGCATTGAGGAGGAAAAAAGCGGAAAATAAAGCACGATTTTGTTGCTGAATGTAGATAATTTTTTGTACCTTTGTTGAGCGATTCGTCGATTGCGGCAGATCGTACTATTTTTAATATTTTCAATTGTTTGAACATGAAATTATCATTATCAAGTTCGTCTTTGAGCGGCAGTCTGGGTGTCCTCGCACGCATCGTCTGCAGCGGCAGGAATAGTATGAATGTGCTTGGCCTTTTTATAGGTCATGTGGATTCGGGCAAAGTGGCCTTCATGGCTGTAGATCGTTACGATTTCGAGGAAGCGATTAATTATTTTAAAGAAGCAAGAGCAAAAGACAACGACACCAGAACGAAGACAACATCAGTATCATTAACCGACATTTTTGACGACATTTTCGGTAGCACCGAACGCAGTAGAACAAACGTAGAAGCTTACAATCTTAGAAATGGAGAGCACGCGCAATACAAACATGACGAGCAGAAACTTCAGCATAGATCCCAGAGAGATAGTGAGGCGCATAGTGACGCTTGCAGATGGCTATGGACTCGACGAAAGCATGCGTGCGTTCAAGGAGACAGAGAGAGTGATGGGCTTCTTGCCGTGGTGGGAGGCGGAGGTGAGTCTGCCTGTGATGAAGTTCTTCAAGGAGGAGCGTGTTCGCGAGCAGTCGGAAAAGCACGCGATGGAGCTCGACAGGCTCCGGGCGGGTGCGCCCAGCGTCAGCATCAGTCAGCCGCAGGCGCAGACGGGCGTTTCACTTCCCTATGGAGGTGGAGGCATCGGGCAGGTGAATTTGCTGGAGCCTGGGGCAAATGCCAATTACACCAATCTCTCGCAAACCTGAAAGCAGCCTGAGCCATGACCGACGAAATGAAAGAGAAAATGATGCAGGGGCTTTTGCACGGAGCCACCATCGGGCAGTTGAACATGGTAGTAGAGAGCGGGGCCACGGTGAACTATTATGGCTCCTCGCGGGCTAATACTGCCATCACCCCTACAGAGGAACAGGTGAAGCGGGCCGTCGAGAAACTGATGGAGGAGAAAGACGAAGGTGGCAAATACCTGATGTGTGAGCAGCAGCAATGGTATGGCGTGAAGGCAGTACTCACCAAACTGTGCGAGTTTCCCGTGAAGCCTGCCCAGTTTGAGAGGACGTTGGAGAATCTTGAGCTGGCGCATCTGCGCGTGGCTTATAACGGCGAAAGCGTTAAGAAAGTTCATCTTCACCAGTTGCCCGCCAACGTTGAGCTATGGCACCAGTACCAGAACACGGCCGACGACTATTCGATGAAACAGATAAAGGTGGCTGTTAGGCTGATAGATCTGCTCAAATACGAATAACTCCTGTTTTCCCAATAGCATTCCCTATTTTCCCAATAGTGTTCCCAACTCGGTTTTTTCACTGAGTTGGGAATTTTTTTTGTCCTACCTTTGCATTGTCAATCGACCACTAACGGCGTTGACAATGCAATAAAATGGTTACAAAGATTTTGAAAGTGGTGGCACAGGGAGAACCCATTAATGTGCCGAGTAAGAAAACCGAAAGCGGCCTAACGGCCAAGTGCATGATCAGGCTCAAGGAGCTTGGTGGAAACTACGAGGATGAGTACATCTGCGCGATGTTCGGCAACCTCGCCCTCTGTAAGTTTGCTGAAGGAAATGTGGTGGTGGCTACGCTGAGATTCCAGACACATGAGTCGAACGGCCTATTCTACCAGGACGTGGTGGCAAACGATATTGTTAAAATCAATTTCTAACCTGAGTTGAGGCGAGCCAAAGAGGGAGTCCCCGGGATCATTTGCGCAACCTTTCATCTGAAGCTCCTCTCTACTCGCAACAATTCAGAACAATGAAGAATATCGAAATTATACAGGTGAACGGCCAGGCCGTTTTCACGAGTGACGAAAAGAATAATGAGTATGTGCAGTTCCTGCCCGACGACCCTGTGGAGCAGTTTGTCGAGGGCTGGCGGCACGAAGGGGTGGCCCAGCGGCTGCGCAACGGAACGTTTGATTTTGTGGCACGGCCCCGCATACGCTCTGAGGCGACGCTTATCAAGAAGGTGGCTCACGGGCGGCTGTCGGCCACGAAGGACGGGGCCATTCAGCTGACGCTGAAGATTTTCAAGAGTGAGGGCATTCCGATGGCTGAGACGTTTATAAGCGAGGCTGAGGAGGCTGTAAGCAATGTCAAACTGTAAAAACACGCAAGCAACGGTATGATTTCTTATTGCAAGAAGGGGCGGTCGGCACAGGTGCTGGCCTGCCCTCAGGAAAAGTTCAACGAGATAGTGGATTCTCCGCAGGTGGCTCAGACCTGCCGCCTGCTGGCCAATGTGGATCATGGCAGCGATGAGGCCAAGCAGCTGAAACAGCAGTTGCCGCTGCTGATGTTCATGGCCAACTATAGCGACGGCCACCGCCACGCTGAGAGTGCCGTGCCCACGGGAATGGCCTACCTCGACCTTGACGAGCTCAATGGCGAAAGTCCGCGCGAGGCCTGGCAGCATATCGTTCAGGCGCTCATCATGAAGGAGCTGGAGGATTTGGTGGTGCTGGTTCATGTGAGCTGTTCGGGCAAGGGGCTGCGCATCGTCTATATTATCCCCAGCCAGTTTTCCCATTTGTCGCCGACGGAGCAGATAGACCAGTCGAAGCAGTGGCTGGCAGCTCAGCTGGGCGTGGAAGATGATTCGAAGACGAAGGATTTGGCACGCGGCTCGTTTGCCGTACCGCGCGACTACATCATCTATGGCCCCGACGAGCGGCTGTTTGCCGAGCACCCAAGCAGCCTCACTCCCAGCCCCTCTCCGAAGGGAGAGGGGAGTGATTGCCCACAAGCATCACAAGAGGCGGATTCACAAGGCTCAGAAGTATCTACTCCCCTCCCTGTGAGGGAGGGGCAGGGGGAGAGTCTTCTATTCAAGGGTGTGGCCTATAAAGACATCATCGCCGAATGGTTCCGTCGCACGGACGGCGAGCCGCAGGAGGGCGAGCGCAACGACCGGCTGCACCGGCTGGCAGCCCATCTGCGCTACATCACCGACAACAACGAGCAGACACTCTTGAGCATCATGCCCCGCTACGGGCTCGGGGAAGAGGAGATGCGCGGACTGATCCACTCAGCCTGTTCGGCACGGTTCTATTCCATTCCCCGACAGTTGCAGGAGATCATCAGCAGCCTTGCGCCCAAAGAGGAAATGGCTGCCGGGGAGACGGGGCTTGGCTCTACGCCGCCCCCGATGCCCAAGCGCCTTCCTTCGCTCATCAAGCTGCTCACCTCGAAGACGCCTGATATCTACAAGCCGGCTGTGGCCCATGCGGTATTCCCGTCGCTGGCCGCCCATCTGTGGAAGGTGCGCTTCCGCTACATTGACAATGTGGAGCACGAGGCTACGCTGATGAATGTGCTGATGGCGGGAACGGGTGCCGGTAAGGACTGCATCTCGCAACCCATCAACCGCATCATGGCCGACATCCGACGTCGCGATGCAGAGAACCTGAAGCGTGAGGCCGAATGGAAACGTGAGGTGAATTCGAAGGGTTCGAACAAGGATAAGCGGCAGCGGCCGGAGGGACTTGTAATCCAAGAAGTGGACCCCGACATGACCAACCCTGCCTTCGTGATGCGTATGGCCGAGGCCGACGAGCACTTCCTCTACACGAAGATGAACGAGATTGACCAGTTTGACGCTCTTCGCGGTTCGGCCCGTGGCTCGCAGCAGTTTCAGATTATGTGTCTGGCCTTCGACCCTGACAACCGCTATGGTCAGACGCGCGTGGGTACGCAATCAGTCACCGAGAAGGTCTGCATCCGATTCAACTGGAACGCTGCAACAACTATCCAAAAGGGACAGCGATACTTTTCGCGCGTATTGACCGACGGCCCGATAAGCCGCATCAACTTCTGCACGATACCCGAGCGCGAGATTGGAGCCGACATGCCCGTCTATGGCACCTACGACTCGGAGTTCGACGAGGAGCTGCGCCCCTATATCGAGCGGCTGACGAGGGCCAGCGGAGTGGTGGATTGTCCGCAGGCATTCCGGTTGGCAAAGAAGCTGAAAGACGAGTGTGCCGAGTTTTCGAGGCTGAGCCAGTCGAGGGTCTATGAGAATCTTTCGTTCCGGGCCAACGTTATTGCATGGTTGAAGGGTTGTGTGCTCTACATCTGCAACGACTACCGGTGGTCGAAAGAGATTGAGGACTTCGTGCGCTGGTCGTTGAAATACGATTTGTGGTGCAAGATGCAGTTCTTCGGCGCGGCCATCGAGGCAGCCAACCAGGAGGCCGAACACACGCCGAAACGAGGGCCGCAAAATCTGCTGGAACTGCTTCCTGAGGAATTCACGCTCCATGATGCGGAGTTGGTGCGTCAGGCTCAGGGCTTGGACACGAAGGGCTCGCGCAATATGCTACGCCAATGGGTTCACAGGGGCTATGCGTTACGCGTTACAGATGACAGTTTTGTAAAAGTAAAAAGTAAAAGATAACTAACTAAAAACAAGTATCAATATGAAACAACCAAGAGGATTGCGGAACAATAATCCGCTGAACATCAGAAAGAGTCGCCGAACCACATGGCTCGGACAAAGTGAGAAACAGGAGGATCGCGCCTTCGTGCAGTTCCGCTCGATGGCCTACGGCTACAGGGCAGCCTTCAAGCTGTTGCAGAACTATCGCACGCTCTACGACAGCATGACGCTCAGGCAGTTCATACAGCGGTGGGCCCCGCCCGTGGAGAATGATACGGATGCCTACACGAAGAGCGTGGCCCGCACGGCTGGCATTCGTCCCGATGCGCTGCTGCCATCGCCAAGAAAGGCCAAGGCGCTATGGGTGAAGATCGTGGCCGGTATGCATCAGGTGGAAAACGGCATGATGCCCGTCGCCTCCCAAATAGAAGAAGGATGGGATTTGGCATTTGCTAAGATATAAAAAAGAGAAGACCCTCCCCTGTGCAGGGGGAGGGTCTTCTTCTTTTGTTTTGTTTATGCCTTGATGTTGGGCTCTTCGAGGCCGAGGCCTTTCTTGCGGTCAACGACCTTGAGGATGAGACCAAGCACGAGGGCGGCCAGACCGAGGCAAGCAAGCATCACCAGAGGGGCGGTGTAGTTGTACTGTGTGGGGTCGGTGACACCGGGGTTGGTCTTGTCGAGCACCTTGCCGATGAGCAGGGGGAAGAGCCAGAGGCCAATGTTCTGAATCCAGAAAATCAGGGCGTAGGCTGAACCGATGATCTTGGCATCGACGAGCTTGGGCACGCTGGGCCACAGGGAGGCGGGCACGAGCGAGAAGGAGGCTCCGAGCACGAGGATGGTGAGATAGGCTATGACGACGCCGCCGACGGCATTGCCCTTGAAGGCGGGCAGGATGAAGGCGAACGTGAGGTGGCAGCCGATGAGCAGGAGTGAGCCGAGGACGAGCATGGTGGCTCCCTTGCCGTGGTGGTCGAGGTAGTTGCCGAGGATGGGGGTGATGCCTACGGCGAGCAGGGGGAAGACGGCGAAAACGGTCTCAGCCGACTGGCGCATGTAGCCCATGTAGCAGAAGGTGACGAGGGCTACGATGGAGATGCAGAGCATGGTGTATTTCAGCGACTTGTTCTTCAGGAAATTGAAGGCGAAGGCGGTGGCTGCCACGACGAGCATGATGAGATACTGCACGATGGTGACGGTGGTGCCTGCCCAGAAGGAGTCGGGGTCAACCTCGGTGAACGTGAGGTTGCACTGGAGCATGTTGACGGCGTACTTCTGGAAGGGGAAGATGGCTGAATAATAGAGCACGCAGAGTAGGGCTACGATCCAGAAACCGCTGTCGGAGAGGATCTTTCCGATGTCGCTCACCTTGAAGGGGTCGTCTTTCTCTTCGGCTTCGCCGGTCTGGGCGTCGAGTTTGCGGTCCATGAAGAAATAGACCACGAACATCATCAGGGCAATGCAGAGGAGCACTACGCCGAAGGCTACGGAGCGGCTTACGCTGACCTGTCCGCCGAGACGGGCAAAGAAGGGGGAGAAGATCATGCAGGTGGCTACGCCGAGGCGGGCGAGGGCCATCTCTGAGCCCATGGCGAGGGCCATCTCGCGGCCCTTGAACCACTTGACGATACCGCGCGAGACGGTGATGCCGGCCATCTCGGCTCCGCATCCGAAGATCATGAAGCCGATGGCTGCCACTTTGGCTGAGGCTGGCATTCCCTGATAGAAGGGTGACACGCCGAGCTCGTCGAAGACGGGGATGTAGTTGAGGTTGTTGGTGAACCATGCTTCGAGGCTGCTACCCATGAAGCTCTCGGCCACGGCGTACCACTTGATGAGGGCTCCGACGAGCATGACGGCTCCGGAGAGCACGGCGGTGAAGCGTACGCCCATCTTGTCGAGGATGATGCCGGCGAAGATGAGGAAGAATACGAATACGTTGAGGAAGGTCTCCGAGCCCTGCATGGTGCCGAAGGCGGTGGAGTCCCAGCCGCGGGTTTCGAGCATGAGGTCCTTGATGGGTGAGAGGATGTCCATGAAGATGTAGGCGCAGAACATGGCCAGGGCCAGGAGCAGCAGGGCTGTCCAGCGCATGGCGGCGGAGTCGCGGAGGGTGGATTGTTGATTCATTGTTTTTTTCGTTATGTCGTTATGACGTTATGTCGTTATGACGTTGTTTCGATTTCGGGGGGAAACTTTATTTCTTCAGCCAGCGGTCGAGCCAATTGAAGTAGGTGCGCTGCCAGAGAATGCCGTTCTGGGGCTTGAGCACCCAGTGGTTCTCGTCGGGGAAGATGAGCAGCTGGGCTTCGATGCCGCGCATGCGGGCGGCGTTGAAGGCCGACATGCCCTGGGTGGCATTGATGCGGTAGTCTTTCTCGCCGTGGATGCAGAGGATGGGGGTGTCCCATTTGTCAACGAAGCGGTGGGGCGAGTTCTCGTAGGTCTTACGGGCGTTCTGCGTCTGGTCTTTGTTCCAGTAGGCATCGTCGTATTCCCAGTTGGAGAACCAGTTTTCTTCGGTCTCGGTGTACATGGCTTCGAAGTTGAAGGCGCCGTCGTGGGCGATGAAGCACTTGAAGCGCCCCTCGTGATGACCGGCGAGGTAATAGACGGAGAAGCCTCCGAAGGATGCGCCCACGGCTCCCATGCGGTCTTTATCGACATAGGGCAGGTTGCTGGCCGCGAAGTCGATGGCCGAGAGGTAGTCCTTGATGCACTGGCCTGTCCAGTCGCCTGAGATTTGCTCGAGCCATTGCTGCCCGAAGCCGGGGAGTCCGCGGCGGTTGGGGGCCACTACGACGTAGCCCTGCGAGGCCATGATCATGAAATTCCAGCGATAGCTCCAAAACTGGCTTACGGGGCTCTGGGGACCTCCCTCGCAGAAGAGCAGGGTGGGGTATTTCTTGGTCTTGTCGAAGTTTGGCGGCAGCACTACCCATACGAGCATCTGCTTGCCGTCGGTGGTGGTGACCCATCGCTGCTCGACGGAGGGGATGGCCATCTGGTCGGTGATGTGCTTGTTCTCGAAGGTAATCTGGGTGATGGCCGTGTTCTGAGGCCGCTTGAAGTTTGGCGTCACGACGTAGAGGTCGGCAGGAGCGGTGAACGAGTGGCGCTCCATGAGCAGCTGCTTGCCGTTGTTCATGAGCTGAATGGCACCGAAATCAGCCCATGGGTTTCCGGCTTGGGTGCCTGAGCCCGACTGAGGGGTGACCGTGGCGAACATCTGCTTGAGCTCGCCTTTCCAGTTGACGGCATAGAGGTTTTCGGTGGCGTGCCAGACGCCGATGAAATAGATGAGTGCCTCCTTGTTGTCGCTCCAGCAGAAATCGTCCACGTTGGAGTCGAACGTCTCGGTGAGGTATTTCTTCTCGCCTGTTGAGAGGTTATAGACACAGAGGCGCTGGCGGTCGCTCTCGTAGCCGTTGCGGGCCATGGAGAGCCATGCCACGTACTTGCCGTCGGGTGAGAACTTGGGGTTCTGGTCGTAGCCGGGATTGTTCTTGAGGTTCTCAGGCGCGTTGACGGCCTGATATTTCATGCTCTTGGTGGGGTCTATCTTGGGCTCCTTGTAGCCTTCGGGCTTGCAGAGGTTGCGCGTCTGGCGCGTCAGCACGTCGTAGAGGAAGATGTCGGAGTCGGTCGAGATGGAGTAGGCGAGGCCTGTCTTCTTGCGGCAGGTGTAGGCGACGGTCTTGGAGTCGGGGCTCCATGCCAGCTGCTCCATGCCTCCGAAGGGCTCCATGGGGCACTCGAAAGGCTCGCCTTCGAGAATGTCCTTGCCGTCGTTGGCGATGGCAAGACCATCACCTACTGAGCAGACGAAGGGGTGCTGGATGCTTTCCACGTAGTGGTCCCAGTGGCGATACATGAGGTCGGTGACCAGGCGGCCCGTAGCCTTGGGCAGATCCTCGGGGTTCTCCTTGATGACCTCATGGAAGGGGATTGACTTCAGGATGATGACGCGCGAACGATCGGGCGAGAACTTGAAACCCTCTACCTGGCTGTCGGTCTTTGAGAGCTGTCGGCGGGCTGTGCCGTCGGCTTTCATGGCCCATATCTCGCCTCCTGTGAGGAAGGCGATGGTCTCGGCGTCGAGCCATGTGGCGTCGGTCTCGTTCTTGGCTGAGTGGGTGAGCAGCTGGCGGTTGGAGCCATCGGCATTCATCATGTAGAGCACGTGGTGGCTCTTGTTCTGCTTCACGCTGTAGTAGCCCACCTGGAATACGATTCGCTTGCCGTCGGGCGAAGCTTCATAGCTGCTGATGCGCCCCATGGCCCAGAGGGCTTCGGGAGTCATCGTGGGGCTGGTGAGTCTGATGTTCTGCTTACCTATCACGTCTGTGTCATTTTGTGCGCAGGCAGGTGCTGAAAGCATCAGCACGGCTGCCAGCAAGAGTTTGGCTTTGTTCATAGAGGTCTATTTGTTCTTTTTCATCTTTTCCTGCTCCAAGCGCAGCCGACGGAGTTCCTCGGTCTGCTTCTGCATCTGCTCGATGCGTGCTGCCATTCCGCTCATCTTCTTGGGATTGTTCTGATTTTCCTTGTATTTCTTTTCGAGGATGGCCAGGAGCTTCTCGTCGTTGGTGGTCTTGCGGAGCGTCCACATGATGGCAGCCGAGAAGAAGAGCGACACGAAATAGTAGAAGTTGAGGCCGGATGAATACTCGTTGAAGATGAAGAAGAACATGAGCGGCATGAGGTACATCATGTATTGCATGACCTTCATCTGCTCGGCCTGCTGGCCTACCATCTGGTCTTTCTGCTGGCGCATGGACATGTAGCTATAGAGCACGTTGGCCACGCAGAAGAGGATGCAGGTGAGCGAGAGGTGGTCGCCGATGCCCCAGATTTCCTTGCCCCATTCGATGATGGGGTCGTAGGTAGAGAGGTCGTCCATCCAGAGGAATTTCTCGCCTCGGAGCTGGATGGCATTAGGCACGAAGAAGAACAGGGCCATCCAGATAGGCATCTGTATGAGCATGGGGAGACAGCCGCTCAGGGGCGACACGCCATACTTGGAGTATTCGGCCATCATGGCCTGCTGCTTCTGCATCTGGTCTTCGGGCTTGTCGTACTGCTTGGTGGCCTCGTCGAGCTTGGGCTTGAGCACGCGCATCTTGGCGCTCGACATGTAGCTCTTCTTCACCAGCGGGAAGGTGATGGCCTTCAGGAGCAGGGTGATGAGGATCAAGACGATGCCCATGTTGAATCCGAAGGAGGTGAGCCAGTCGAAGATGTAGAGCGTGAACCAGCGGTTGATAGGACGTATAATCCACCATCCCAGATACACGAGACGCTCGAGCTGGAGCTTCTTGCCGAAGGTGCTCTGATCCTCGATGTTGTTGAGCGTGCGGAAGTCGTTGGGGCCATAGTAGAATTCAAACTCGGAGGCCTTCTTGCCGGTGGGGTCGAAGGCGGTCTTCAGCTTGGCGGAATAGTCTTTCAGATAGCCCGTGCCTTTCTCCTGGATGATGGAGGTCATCAGGGCGTTCTTCTGGAAATCGTCCTTGGCAATCATGACGGCCGAGAAGAACTGGGTCTTGAAGCATACCCAGTCGATGACGTCGTCGAGCTCCACGTCTTTCTGGTCTTTCTGGTCGTCGAGCTTGTCGGTGCCGCCGTCGGCATGGTGATAGGTGATGGCCGCATAGCGGTTCTCAAACGAATAGCCGCGCTCCTGCTGGCGGCATTTCTCGTCCCACTGGATGTCCATCGCGTTGGTGGTGGGTGGGAAGAGCCCGCTCATGCCCGTAGTGCGGAGGTTCATGTGGAGCAGATAGTCGGGGCCCAGGCGGTATTCGAGCGCGAGTTCCTGTCCGGGAGCGGCCACGGCTGTCATGGTGACCGTAGAGTCGGTCACGTTTGACGGTGTGAAGAATAAGTCGCTTGTGATGATATTCTGTTCCTTGCCTGAAAGCATGAACTTGAGCTGCTGCTCTTTTTCGTCGAAGAGTACGACGTCGGGATTGCCTTTCTGGTCTTTGTAGCCTCGGATGACGGCTTTCGTGACGGTGCCGCCTTTGGTTGAAAGGGTGAGTTCGAGCTTCTTGTTCTTGAGCACCACCTGCTGGGCGTTGCCTGAGAGCGCCGAGTGGAAGAGGGCAGTCGTGTCTTGCTGGGCTTGAGCCAGTTTCTGGGCTTTTTTCTCGGTGGCTGCCAGCTGGGCGGCTTTCTTGGTTTCTTCCGCTTTCTTGCGGGTTACTTCCTGCAGAGAGTCCTGTTGTCGCATTTGTGCCATCTGTTCTTCAGAGGGCTGGTTCCACCACGAAAAGCCGATGAGCACGGCGGCAATGAGGACGAATCCTGTAATTGTGTTCTTATCCATTGTTTTGATTAATAATATTTTCCTTATTATATATAATAGGGTGCAAAGATACGAATTATTTTTGTGCTGGCAAAAATTATGCTTAAATATTGCGAATTTCAAAAAAGATTCGTAAATTTGCATTTGTTATGAAGAAAAACAGACTTATCATTAGAATGATGGCATTTCTGCTGATCGGGATGGCAGCAGCAGATGCCGATGCCAAGGTGACTTATCATGCCGGAAGCGTGAAAGACGACAACAAGCTGAATCAGTATCAGGACTCGCTGGCCATCTACAAGGCCAGGCTTGACTCTATCCAGACGTTGCAGAAAGCCTATACTGCTTTCGACAAGTACAGATTGTTTACGAGCAGCACTTTCTATAACGATGTTGCCCAGCAAAAACTTGGTTTAAATACGGAGATGAAAGACTCTGTGAGTCAGGAGATTGACAACGCGCTGATGAATATTTACTTGAAGCATCCGGAGCTGATCAGGGTTTCGGAGGCCGAGATTACGGAGGCCGGTGCCGTGAACCAGCAGATCACGAAGCCCATCGTGAACACAGAGAAGCTCGTGGAGAAAGCTCCTGAGGCCGCAGTGGAGACCGTGGCGGCTCCCGAACCGGAGGTGGTGGTGAAGAAACCCAACTTCTGGACGTTCAAGGGCGACTATGCCGTGCAGTTCCTTCAGAACTATGTGTCGGGCAACTGGCATAAGGGTGGTGAGAGCAACTATTCGGCCCTGGCAAGTGCGGTGCTGGAAGCCAACTACAATAACAAGCAGAAGGTGAAGTGGGACAACAAGCTGGAAATGAAGCTGGGCTTCATGACCTCCCGAAGCGATTCGCTCCATGAATTCAAGACTTCGGAAGACCTGATCCGTCTGACTTCTAAATTGGGCCTTCAGGCCACCAAGCATTGGTATTACACCCTGCAGACGATTGCCGAGACGCAGTTCACCCGCGGCTATAAGAGCAACGACCTGAAGGTGTATAGTGACTTCTTCTCTCCCTTCAAACTGAATGTGTCGCTCGGTATGTCGTATGCCGTAGAGTGGTTCAACAAGAAGCTCACGGGAACTATCAACCTTTCACCCCTGGCCTATAACTTCCGCTATGTGGGACGCTTGGACCTCGGTCCGCGATTCGGATTGAAGGAAGGCCACCATGCCCTGCACGACTTCGGTTCGTCGCTGACCGCCGACCTCACCTGGCAGCTTGCCGAAAATATCAAGTGGAAGAGTCGTCTCTATGGATTCACTTCCTACAAGCGTGCGGAAATAGAGTGGGAGAACACGTTCTCGTTCCAGTTTAATAAGTATATTGCCGCCAACCTCTTCGTCTATCCCCGATTCGACGATGCCTCATCGGTGAAGGACAGCCATACGGGCTACTGGCAGCTGATGGAATACTTCTCGCTCGGATTCAACTATTCGTTCTGAGCCTGAACAGTAAAAAAATAATGGCGCTGGATGATTCTCCGGCGCCATTTTTCTTATTCTTAAAGATGGAGGTTGCTTACTCCTTCATGTTTCCCTCAATATACAAGCGTGTCATCTCGACGGCTCCATTGGTACGTACGGTTATCGTCTTCTTGAAGTGTCCGGGAAACTTGCCCTTGCCGTTGTAGGTGACGGTCAGCGTTCCCTTCTCGCCTGGCTTGATGGGAGTCTTGGTGTACTCGGGTACGGTGCAACCGCAGCTGGCCACGGCCTGATTGATAACCAGCGGCTGGCCTCCGACGTTGGTGAACGAGAACGTGCATTTCTGTACGGGTTCAGACTCCGAGAACGTGCCGAAGTTGTGGGTCAGCTTCTCGAACTTGATCTCGGCAGGCTTCTGAGCGAAAGCACCTGTCAGCGTGACCATTGTCATGGCGATTATCATCAAAATCTTTTTCATTTTTTTCTGATATTAAATTGTTACATAATTCTGACGTGCAAATTTACGAATAGTTTATTAAAGATTGTTCCGATTTTTATACTAATTAACGATTATCTGCATTTTCAACTGAATAATTTGTCGGAATCGGGGAAAATGTGTACCTTTGCGCCACAAAAATAAACATATTAAAATAATGTATAGAACAAATACTTGTGGAGAGCTTCGTCTCCAAGATGCTGGGAAGCAAGTGACGCTTGCCGGATGGGTGCAGCGCACCCGAAAAATGGGCGGTATGACCTTTGTCGATGTACGTGACCGTTACGGCATCACCCAGATTGTTTTCGATGAATCGAAGAATGCCGATCTCTGTCAGCGTGCCAATAAGTTGGGGCGCGAGTTTTGCGTTCAGGTGAAGGGTGAGGTTAGCGAACGTGAGTCAAAGAACGTCAAGATGCCCACGGGCGACATCGAGATACTTGCCACGGAGCTCAATGTGCTCTCGGAGAGCCTTACGCCTCCGTTCACGATTGAGGACAAGAGCGACGGCGGCGATGACCTCCGTATGAAGTATCGCTATCTGGACCTGCGCCGCAATCCGGTGCGTAAGAATATGGAATTGCGCCACCGCATGACCATTCTTATCCGTAACTTTCTCGATTCCAAGGACTTCATCGAAGTGGAAACTCCTATTCTTATCGGCAGTACGCCCGAAGGAGCTCGCGACTTCGTGGTGCCCTCACGTATGAATCCCGGCCAGTTCTATGCTTTGCCGCAGAGTCCGCAGACGCTGAAGCAGCTCTTGATGGTGAGTGGTTTCGACCGCTATTTCCAGATTGCCAAGTGTTTCCGCGATGAGGACCTGCGTGCCGACCGTCAGCCGGAGTTCACCCAGATTGACTGCGAGATGTCGTTCGTGGATCAGGATGATGTCATCGACCTCTTTGAGGATATGGCCCGCCATTTGTTTAAGGAGATTCGCGGCGTTGAACTGCCAGCCAAACTCCAGCAGATGACCTGGCATGAAGCCATGCGCCGCTTTGGTTCTGATAAACCCGACCTCCGTTTCGGCATGGAGTTCGTGGAACTGATGGATACGTTGAAGAAGGGCAAGTTCGCCGTCTTCGACGATGCAGCCTATATTGGCGGTATCTGTGTTCCCGGATGTGCCAACTATACCCGCAAGCAGCTTGACCAGCTGACCGACTTCGTGAAGTCGCAGCAGGTAGGTGCAAAGGGTCTGGTATATGTGAAATTCAATGAGGACGGCAGCGTCAAGTCTTCCGTTGACAAGTTCTACAGTCCTGAAGATCTTGCCGAGGTGAAGGCTGCCATGGGTGCCAATGATGGTGATCTGGTGCTCATTCTGAGCGGCGACAATGCCAATAAGACACGTGTGCAGCTCTGTGCCCTACGTCTGGAAATGGCCGATCGTCTTGGCCTGAAGGATAAGAACAAGTTTGAGTGCCTGTGGATTGTGGACTTCCCGCTCTTTGAGTGGAGCGACGAAGAGCAGCGCCTGATGGCAACCCACCATCCCTTCACGATGCCTAATCCTGATGATATTCCTTTGCTCGACGAGCATCCAGAGCAGGTGCGCGCAAAGGCTTACGACTTTGTCTGCAATGGTATTGAAGTAGGCGGTGGCTCACTCCGTATCCACGACGGAAAGTTGCAGGAGAAGATGTTCCAGATACTGGGCTTCACGCCCGAGAAGGCCATGGCTCAGTTCGGATTCCTGATCAATGCGTTCAAGTATGGTGCACCTCCTCATGCAGGTTTGGCTTTCGGTCTTGATCGCTTTGTGAGTATCATGGCAGGCCTTGACAGTATTCGTGACTGCATTGCATTCCCGAAGAACAACAGCGGACGCGATGTGATGCTCGATGCTCCTGGCTATCTTGATCCCAAGCAGCTCGAAGAATTGCAGTTGAAGCTCGATTTGAAGCAGGAATAGATTGATTTAAGTCAAGAAAATGCCTAAATTGCTGATTTTCAGTTTCAATGAAGTAACAATTCGTGACATTCTTTGTAATTTTGCACCGAATTAATTAGAGAAAAGATTGATTATTCAATCAGGATTTAAAATTATTTACTAAAATGGCAGAAAAGAAAGCAACAAAGGCAGCTGCAACTAAGGCCGCAGCTCCTAAGAAGGAAACAGTGAAGAAGGCAGCCGCTCCTAAGAAGGCCGCAGCTCCCAAGAAGGCAACTCTCGTAATCAACGCTGAGAACGCAGGTTTCAAGGCTGGTGACGTTTACAACGCACTTGCTACCGCTCAGAAGGCTCTCTCAGTAGCTGAGATTGCTAAGGCAGCTAAGATTAGCAACGAAGAGGTAATCCTCGGTGCTGGATGGTTGCTCAAGGAAGGCAAGATTGCCGAGGCTGAGGGCAAGATCGTTCTGGCTTAATTCTTCAGTAACGATAAGAAAAGGGCGATGTGCTGCTTGCATACCGCCCTTTTTTAGTATGTTTTTCTAACCGTATTACTGGATTGAACTACGACAAGGAAATCTGGCGAGTGCTGACAGAAGCTGGCATGAAGGGCATTAGCGTGCAGAAAATAGCCCGGCATGTATTCAATGCTTCCAACACATTCTTCGAGACGGTCAGTTTCGAGGAGGTTCGTTCCTATGTACAGCAGTATCTTCTGAAAAACAGCAAGAATCCGGATTCCATCATCGAGTCGGCAGGCGCACGTGGCACCTATCGCATGAATCCGTCGTCAAAGGAGTCACAGCAACTGATGCTTCTTTTCCGCGATGAGGAGCAGGATGAGCCTGAAGTCAGGCAGGAAGACCGGTCGCTTTCACTCTTCGATTTCTGAATCTGCCCCATTTTCCCTTTTTTGCAAAGAAAAGCCGTATATTCTGGAAATCATTTTGCCGATTCCCATTTTCTTTGTATCTTTGCATCGGAAAAGAAACAATCTATAAAAAGTATCACAATATGGCAATCGTAAAACCATTCAAGGGTATCCGTCCGCCAAAAGAACTGGTGGAGCAGGTGGAGAGTCGTCCCTACGACGTGCTCAATTCTGAAGAGGCACGTGCAGAGGCTGGCGACAATGAGAAGAGTCTTTATCACATCATCAAACCCGAGATTGACTTCCCAGAGGGTACCAGCGAGTATGATCCCCGCGTCTATGAGAAAGCCGCTGAGAACTTCCAGAAGTTCCAGGATAAGGGCTGGCTTGTACAGGACGAGAAGGAGCAGTATTATATCTATGCACAGACGATGAACGGTAAGACTCAGTATGGTCTTGTGGTGGGTGCTTATGTGAACGACTATATGACGGGTGTCATCAAGAAACACGAACTCACACGTCGCGACAAGGAAGAAGACCGCATGAAGCATGTTCGCGTGAACAATGCCAACATTGAGCCGGTATTCTTTGCTTATCCTGACAATGCCGTGCTGGATGCGCTGATCAAGAAGTATGCACAGACGAAGCCTGAATATGACTTCATCGCACCTATCGATGGCTTTGGACATCAGTTCTGGATCATTTCCGATGATGAGGATATCAAGACCGTTACGGAAGAGTTCCGCAAGATGCCTTCGCTCTACATTGCCGACGGTCATCATCGTTCGGCTGCCGCAGCCTTGGTGGGAGCGGAAAAGCAGAAGCAGAATCCTAACCATAAGGGCGATGAGGAGTATAATTACTTCATGGCCGTATGTTTCCAGGCAAGCCAGTTGACGATTCTTGACTACAACCGCGTGATCCGCGACCTCAATGGGCTTTCTTCAGAAGAGTTCCTGAAGGCCCTGGCTAAGAACTTCATTGTGGAAAAGAAAGGTGCTGAAATCTATAAGCCTGCCAAGCTCCATGAGTTCTCTCTGTATCTGGATGGTGAATGGTATTCGCTCTTAGCCAAGGAGGGTACCTACGACAACAGCGACCCCATCGGTGTGCTTGATGTGGATATCTCCAGCCGTCTGATCCTCGATGAGATTCTCGATATCAAGGACCTGCGTTCCAGCGATCGCATTGATTTCGTCGGTGGTCTTCGTGGACTCGGTGAGTTGAAGCGTCGTGTGGATAGTGGTGAGATGCGTACGGCATTGGCACTCTATCCGGTATCGATGCAGCAGATTATGGATATAGCCGACAGCGGGAAGATTATGCCGCCGAAGGCCACATGGTTTGAACCCAAACTTCGTAGCGGTTTGGTAATCCATAAGTTGAGCTAAGGAGTTGGACGACAGTTATAAGACCATAGCAAACGAAGGCGAGGGATATTACACCGAAAAGCGGAGTAAGTTCCTCGCTTTTGCCCATCACGTAGAGAGCGTGGAGGCGGTGAAGGAGTTGATTGCCGGGTATCGCAAGAAGTATTATGATGCCCGCCATGTGTGTTATGCCTATATGCTGGGGCCTGACCGAAAGGAGTTTCGTGCCAATGACGACGGTGAACCTTCTAGCACGGCAGGAAAGCCTATTCTCGGCCAGATTAATTCCAACGAATTAACCGATATTCTTATTGTCGTGGTCCGCTATTACGGCGGCGTGAATCTGGGCACGAGCGGTTTGATCGTTGCCTATAGGGAAGCTGCCGCCGATGCTATTGCCCATTGTCAGGTGGAGGAGAGGTTGGTGGAAGAAATCATTTCCTATGAGTTCCCTTACGTGATGATGAACCAGGTGATGAAGATAGTGAAAGACATGCAACCGCGTATTGTGGAGCAGAGGTTCGACAATACCTGCCAGATTCGTCTTGCCATTCGTCGTTCGATGGCTTCCGAATTGGAAAGCCGTCTCAAGAAGCTGAGTTTTGAATAACAAAATAGGCAACCTCAACGGACTGCCTATTTCTTTTTGCGGAAGGTGAGGGATTCAAACCCCCGATACCCGAAAAGGGTATACCGGATTTCGAGTCCAGCGCGATCGTTCACTCTGCCAACCTTCCTCTTACGGTTTGCAAAAGTAATACTTATTTTTGGTTCTACAAAATTTTTCTTATCAAAAAAAGTGTTTTTAAATTTTAAATCTCTCCAAGGCTGTTAAACTTGTTCGTTTTCTTTGCATCCAATAATCGGTTTCCATTCAGGAGAAACATTATTAATCAATTAAATGAATAGGATATGAAGAAAATGATTTTGCTGCTTGTTGCAGCGTTTACAATGACTGGTGCTTTCGCGCAAGACAGTAAAGGTGAGAAGAAAGAACGTAAGCATTTTGACCGTACCGAAATGATGGTCAAGGAGTATGGTCTCAATGAGAAGCAGGCTGCCCGTTTGAAAGAGCTAAATGAGAAGTATCCCGAACTTCAGCGTTTTGGAGGTAGAGGTCACCGCGGGCGTCGCCCCATGATGGGTGGTCGTGATGGTGGACAGTTGGATGGCAACACCGGTGCTTCGGCTCAGCAACGCCCAGAGCGTCCTTCAAGAGAAGAAATGGAAAAGCGGATGACTGAGCGCCGCCAGAAGCAAGAAGCATACGACAAAGAACTGAAGGGTATTATGACCGAAGATCAGTTTAATGCCTATCAAAAGAAGCGCGAGGAGATGCGCAGCCGTTTTCCCCGTCGTCGTTAAGACAGGGTTTTCTTAAGGGTTTATTCATGCTTGTTAGGTGAGAACCCTGATTCTATATGGTTAGTTATTAATTTTAAAAAGAAACGCCCGCTCTGAGAAGAGCAGGCGTTTTACTTTTAATGATTTTTCTTGAATAAATTAGAGACCGAGCTTTTTCTTGGCGTCAGCGGCAGCATTGTCGATAGCTTCACCAGCCTTTTCTTTGGCATTGTCAACAGCCTCGTTAGCCTTGTCAACAGCAGCATCCTTAGCATCCTTTACAGCACCAGTGGCAGCGTCGGCAGCACCTTCAACGGCGTCTTTGGCACCTTCAACAGCGTCGGCAGCCTTTGCGGTAGCGTCAATACCCAGAGCCTTCAGGGCATCACCTGCACCCATCAGGGCGTCAACACTCTCAGTAGGAATGGCAGTGATACCAGCAACGAGAGAACTGATGGCAGCATTGTCACCAACAACAGCCTTAATCTTGTCAGCATTCTCCTTCAGGAAACCCTGAACCTTGCCAAGATACTCCTTAGCGAGTTCGGGATTGGCAGCGATGAAGCTGGCAACCTTGGCCTTGATAGCTTCAAGAGCGGTCTGCAGAGCGCCTGCGTCCTTCTTCTCAATTTGCTCAGAGAGAGCAGAGATAGCCTCCTCGGCAGCAGCGTTTACGTCCTCAACTACAGCTTCTGTAGAGTCAACGACTTCCTCAGTCTTCTGCTGAGCCTTGTTACCGCAACTTGCGAAAGAAATAGCCACAACGGCCAAAGCCATTACAAGAATCTTCTTCATAATTTTCAGTTTTAAAGTTAGTAAATAAAAAAGTTTCTCTATAAATTTCGGTGTCAAAGATACATTTTTTCCACATACGTTGTTACATTTGTTTAAAAGTTTTAACATAAATCGCTCCTTTCTTGTGCTTTATGCTTTGTTCTCATTTTTTTTATGTACATTTGTGGCGATGAAAAAGATATTGCTTTTCTTAATGCTGCTGCCCGTCACAGTGATGGCTCAGAAGCGTGCTCTCTATGAGTTCAAGAAGAATATGCCTGTCTATTGTGACTCGCTCATAGCTGATATGACTTACCCGTTGGCATGGGGACAGTCGGAGGTGAAGGATTTCGCTGAGTGGAAGCGTTTGGCCAAGGCCAAGGTTTTCGAGTGTATGATGACGCCGCCGCCTGCCCCGCAGTCTTGGGATGTGAAGATTCTTGCCGAGGAGCAGCGTCAAGGCTATATAGCCCGTAAACTGGAGTTCCAGTTGAGCAGATATTATAAAGTACGCGCGTATATGCTCATTCCTCAAGACGGCAAGAAGAAACACCCGGCTATCAACTTGCTCCACGACCATGGTGCCCACCTCTTCATTGGCAAGGAAAAGATGATACGTCCTTTCGATGAAGATTCTGTCATATTAAAAGATGCCGACGACTGGCAGCCGATGGTCTATGGAGGACAGTATTGGGGCGACTATCTGGCTCAGAATGGATTTGTAGTGTTTTCTGCCGATGCTCCCATGTGGGGAGAGCGCGGACGTGCTGAAGGTGTCGATCGTAGCAAGTATGATATGATAGCTGGAAATATGCAGATGTATGGACGTTGTCTTTCGGCTTTTATGACCTACGATGATATTGCCTCTACGGAGGTGTTGGCTTCGTTGCCCGAAGTGGACGCCAGTCGAATAGGATGTGCCGGATGTTCCATGGGTGCCTATCGCGCCTGGATGCTTTCGGCCTTGAGCGACCGAGTGAAGGTGGGGGCTGCCGTCTGCTGGATGGTGACCAGCGATGTTCAACTGACTTTGAAATATGGGCGCTCGGAGAATGGCGGCTTTGCCAATTGTATTCCCGGACTCCGTCAGTATATGGATTATCCTCATATTGCCTCGCTGGCATGTCCGAAACCTATGCTTTTCATCAATGGTTCCAAGGATAAACTTTTTCCGGTGCCTGGTGCAGAAAAGGCTTTCCGGGAGATGCATGCTGTTTGGGATAGTCAGGGAGTAGGAGAACGCCTGGTAACGGAGATGTGGGATATGCCCCACGGATGTCCTCCTGATGCCCAGAAGCGGGTTATGGAGTTTTTGAAAAAACACTTGTAAATGAGACTTCTATGATTAAGGAATACCAACTTCGCGTGTTGCCGCAACAGGCTTTCAATGAATCCACCATCAAAGACTACCTTTCGCGTGAGGAAGGCATAGATATGCGTTCCCTCAACCATGTGCGTGTATTGAAGCGCAGCATTGATGCCCGTCAGCGCACTATATTCGTGAATCTGAAGGTACGCGCCTATATCAACGAGGAACCTTTGGATGATGCTTATCTTCATACGGAGTATCCTGATGTGAGCAACCGTCCTCAGGTCATCGTCGTGGGAGCAGGCCCCGGTGGACTCTTTGCTGCCCTGAAGTTGATTGAATTAGGCTTCCGCCCCATTGTGTTGGAACGAGGAAAAAATGTCCGGGAGCGAAAGCAGGACTTGGCATTAATTACCAAGACACAGCATGTAGATAGCGAAAGCAACTATTGTTTTGGTGAGGGTGGGGCAGGTGCCTATTCTGACGGTAAGCTATACACCCGTTCTAAGAAACGCGGCAGTATCGAGAAGATTCTAAATGTGTTCTGTCAGCATGGTGCTTCTACCAATATCCTCGCTGATGCACATCCGCATATAGGAACCGACAAACTGCCTCGGGTCATTGAGAATATGCGCAACACAATCCTAAAGAGCGGCGGCGAAGTGTATTTCCAGACCAAAATGACGCGCTTAATTATCGAACATGATGCCGTTGTCGGTGTTGAAGCCGAATCTCTCCAAACGCCTAAATCTGCATCGGAGGATTCTTCACTCATCACGCATCATTCTTCACTTTTATTCTCTGGCCCTGTCATCTTGGCTACAGGTCATTCTGCCCGTGATGTCTATCGCTATCTTTACGAGTCTGGTATCGAGGTAGAAGCCAAAGGATTGGCCATCGGCGTTCGTCTGGAACATCCCAGCCATTTGATTGACCAGATACAGTATCATCAAAAGAACGGGCGTGGCGATTATCTGCCTGCAGCCGAGTATTCTTTCGTCACGCAAGTAGATGGACGTGGTGTCTATTCTTTCTGTATGTGTCCTGGTGGTTTTGTCATTCCTGCGGCTACGGGGCCTGAACAGATTGTAGTCAACGGAATGTCACCAGCCAACCGTGGTACTGCCTGGAGCAATAGTGGTATGGTGGTCGAGATGCACCCAGAGGACGTTGCTGGTGATAGTCCGTTGCGGCTGATGGAATATCAGGAACAGCTGGAACGCATCTGTTGGCAGCAAGGTAACATGAAGCAGACGGCTCCTGCCCAGCGAATGGTGGATTTCGTAAACGGGAAAGTAAGTTACGATCTTCCCAAAAGCAGTTATGCTCCGGGGGTGATTTCCAGTCCGTTGCATTTCTGGTTGCCAAAAGGAATCAGCCGCCGATTGCAACAAGGCTTCCGAAAGTTCGGAAGCATGAGTCATGGCTTTCTCACCAACGAAGCCTGTCTGATAGCCACCGAGACACGTACCTCTTCGCCGGTGCGTATCCTTCGCGACCGTGAGACTTTGCAGCACGTTCGTATCCAAGGACTCTTTCCTTGTGGTGAAGGTGCCGGTTATGCGGGAGGCATTGTGTCGGCAGGTGTTGACGGAGAACGTTGTGCAGAGCGTGCTGCCGATTATTTGTCGGCAATGATGTGAATATCGCGTTGTGGGAAAGGTATCTCAATACCTTTTTCACCGAGCACGTCGTAGATGCGTTCCATGATATCGCTTACGGCATAAATCTGTTTCACGGCATCAACCCAGCAGAGCAGTTTGAAGTTGATGCTGTTGTCGCCGAATTCGGTGAACACCACCTTTACGGGCTTCTTCTTGTCCACGTAGGGGTGCTTCATGTCTGTCACAGCCTTCTCAACTGTTTCCATCACCTCTTTCATCTTTGAGTTATAGGCTACCCCGAAAGGAATCAACGACAGCACATAGCCGTGGTTCTTGGTCAGGTTGCGATAGTTTTTGGTGAAGAGCTGTGAATTGGTGAATGCAATGATCGTACCGTCAATGCTCTCCACCAGCGTTGAGGTGTAACTGATGGAGTTTACCTTTCCTTTCGTACCGTCTATCTCTATCCAGTCGCCCACTTTCACGCGACCGGCCATCAGCGAGATGCCGTAGTAGATGTTTTCGATGATGTCTTTCAATGCAAAACCGATACCGGTAGATAGACCGCCTGATACCACCACAAGCCAGGTGTTGTCAACATGGAAGATAGCGAGCGAGATGAGTAGCCATGCACCCCAGACGATCACTTGTATTACGTTCTTGCCCATCACCGTCCGTGAAGCCGCAAGTTTCTTGTCGCCCTTACTCAGATGTAGTTTTAGAATAGAAAGGCTCACGCGGTTGATGTAACCGAAGAGGAAATAAAGGGCTACTACAATCAGCAGCGTGAAGACACTCATCTTCAGGTATTTCTGGTCTATGAAGTTAGTCGTCATGATGCGCTGCGTCAGTTCTCCCAGGTTGAATACGTCAGCAGCCCAGTAGATGGAAATCCATACCGAGGCCAGAATCATCCACGGTAGCAGCACCCTATAGACGAAGCGGAAAGCCCAGGTCTCCGTGATGGGACGCTCATAGATGTTGTGGCGGTCGCTATATGTCTTCATCCATCCCACTAGGCAAGTGATGGTCAGGATACACGTGAGTTGCATCGTCCACCATATCAGTATCTGAACAGCCATCAAAGTGTAGCCATACCAGGCACAGCCGACGCTAACGGCAAAAATGGCCAGCGTGATATATGAGTAGTTCACGTCGCTTTGGGGAATGCGCTTGCCGTGGCGCCTGATGGCACTCCATTGCCAGAACGCTGAGAGAAGCAGCAACGGCGGGAATATGAGGTTCACCAGATAGTTGGGGATGAGCACGATGCGGAAGGCTATCACCATGAATCCTACGAACAGCAGCGGGGCATAAATGCGCATGGCACTTCTGATTTGCTCGCCATCCACGCGTAGAAGCAGCGATATCAGCACTACCGAGAGCATCCACATGTACTGCACCAGCAGTTTCGAGGCCATGATAAGGAAGTTCTGGCTTACGGTCAGTCTCAGCACCATTAGGATGATGGCCAGTGTGACGGCCGATGTTGCGATGATGATGCAGGTGCGTTTCCTTAGGAATGCCTCTGAGCGGAAGCGTTTGGGTATCAGGTAGCGTATGGCAAGGGTATTGAGTACGAAGGCAATGAAACCGTAGAGCGCGATGAAAGTGAACAGGAAGAAGATGTAGCGCGAGTCCCATTGCGATTTTACTTTCATCGGGCGGTATTTTTCTTTCACGCTCGACATGGTATATTCCACGTACGAGTTAAGCCGTCCAAGAATCGTGAAATAGTTCTGGTCTCCGTTGCGGAAAATGTCGTTTTGTATTTCGTTATAGCGTTTCGAGGCATAGTCGTTCAGGTATTGCAGCCTGTTTTCAGTCCGGTCGTAAATCTCGATATAGTCCTGCATCTGCTGCTTGTTGTCGCGGAAGGTGTTACGGATATTCACGGCATAGGTCAAGCAAACGTTACGGTCTATCTTTGCCCTTTCGGTCAGTCTCCGGGTCTGCATGGTCTTCAGCGAATTGATGAGCGAGTCGTAGCGTGCTATCTCTGTGTCAAAGTATTCGATGTAGTTGCGGAAGGGCATCGTAGCCTGCTTAAACTTCTTGAACTGTTCCGTAGCCTCATGGCATGCGTATGCTTGGTCAAATACATACCCCTCTTTCTGCGAATAGAGCATCAGGGCATTCTGGTTGCTCCGTTGCAGGGTCTCAATGAGTTCCCGGAAAGTGTTCTCATTGCGCTTCTTCGTCAGTTCGGAGTTCTTTTCCTGGTCGTGGTGTGTATCGGTGAGTTCTTGTCGCAGGATGTTGAGGGTCTTCTCGAGATCCTGTTCTTTGAGCACGGCATGTGTCTGCACAAATGCTCCGAGGAGTATTATCAGAATGAGAAATTTCTTCATTTTTTCTTGTTTTGCTTGCAAAAGTACATATTTTGCCTTAACTTTGCAAACAATAATTTTTAATAAACTGTAAAATAATGATACTCATAGCAGATAGTGGCAGTACGAAGACCGACTGGGCTTTTGTTGAGAATGGTGAAATCAAGGAGCGCATAGAGACTCCGGGCATTAATCCCGTCCACATGTCCGAGTCCCAAATCAACGAAATTATAGACGCTCTGGATTCTTCGTTTTCCGCTAATCAGTCATCTGTTTATTTCTATGGTGCCGGTTGCATCCCTCCTTATATTAATAAGGTGGAAAAAGCCTTGGCTTCCCAGTTCTCAGACGCTGAAATCCATGTGGAGAGTGATATGCTTGGAGCTGCCCGTGCACTCTTCGGCCATGAAGCAGGCATTGCCTGCATCATCGGAACTGGCAGCAACACATGTGTTTACGACGGTGAGAAGATTACCGACAATATACCTCCGATGGGATATATCCTCGGCGATGAGGGTAGCGGGGCCTATCTTGGTCGTGTATTCCTACAGCACCTTTTTAAGCGCCAGCTCTCCGACCAGCTTCGCGAGGAATTTCTTCAGGAGTATAACCTCACCTACGCTGATGTTATCGATAAAGTTTATCGTCAGCCTGGAGCCAACCGCTTTCTGGCATCCCTTTGTCCTTTCATTCGTAAACATATGGACGACTCTTCCGAAGTGGGAACTGACGAGAGCACCATTGGATTCTTCGTTCAATGTGCCTTTGAAGATTTCTTCAATTTCAACATCTATCCCTATGACCGCAAGGATCTCCCCGTTGGCTTCATCGGTAGTGTAGCTTGGCATTTCCGTGAATACCTTAACCCAGTATCGGAGAACATTATGGAGTATCCCGTCAAGGAAATCCAGCAAAGTCCCATGCAAGGCTTGGTTCGCTTCCACTCCGTACAAAAAACTTAAAAGTCCTTTTAAACAATCAAATATGAAAAAACTTATCGTTCTTTTAGTCATGTCTTTCATCTGCATGGGCGTCAATGCCAAGAAACCCAAGAAGAGAAACGTTCCTTCCCCTTTCGTACAGATGAAGGACGGTCATTTTCTTCGTAACGGGAAACCTTATTACTATGTAGGTACAAATTTCTGGTATGGTGCAATCCTCGGCTCCGAAGGGCAGGGAGGAGACCGTCAGCGGCTTATCCGCGAGCTCGACAACCTCAAGGCCATGGGTATTGATAATCTTCGAATCCTCGTTGGTTCCGATGGAGAGCAGGGCGTCACCACCAAGGTCGAACCCACGCTCCAGAAAGCACCCGGCGTCTATAACGATACCATCCTCGCCGGACTCGACTACCTCCTCATGGAGATGGGAAAGCGCCAGATGGTCGCCGTACTCTATCTTAATAACTCCTGGGAGTGGAGTGGTGGCTACGGGTTCTATCTCGAACATGCAGGTATGGGCAAAGCACCACGTCCAAACGAGGCTGGCTATCCTGCCTTTATGAACTTTGTGTCGCAGTATGCCTCCAACGAGAAGGCGCATCAGCTTTTCTATCAGTATGTTAAGGACATTATTAGCCGTACCAACCGATACACTGGAGTGAAATATACCGACGATCCTGCCATCATGTCATGGCAGATAGGCAACGAACCTCGAGCTTTCAGCGAGGAGGCTAAGCAACCCTTTGCCCATTGGCTCAGCGAAGCCTCTTGCCTGATTCGTCAACTCGACAAGAATCACCTTATCTCCATCGGTTCTGAAGGCAAGTGGGGATGCGAGGGAGACATGAACCTCTATGAGCAGATTTGTTCCGATTCAAACATCGACTATATGAACATCCATCTCTGGCCCTACAACTGGGGATGGGCTCACGAGCGCACGCTCCGCAAGGATCTCGAACAGAGTTGCCGTAACACCAAGGCTTATATCGACGAACATGTAGCGTTGGCCAATCGTCTCGGCAAGCCTGTCGTGATGGAGGAGTTCGGTTTTCCCCGCGACGGTTTTTCCTATTCACAGGAGAGTACCACCACCGTTCGCGATGCTTACTACCGCTACGTCTTTGGTCTGGTGGCCGAGAACGCCCTTTCCGGCGGTAATTTTGCCGGATGTAACTTCTGGGGATGGGGCGGCGAAGCCAATCCCACCCATCAGCAGTGGCAGGTAGGTGATCCTTATACGGGTGATCCCGCTCAGGAAGCCCAGGGTCTCAACTCTGTATTCTCTACCGACACCACCACCATTCAAGTCATCCGCGAGCAGGTAGCCCGCATTGGTAGTGCCGGAAAGTAGGCCTCAGTCCTACGAATTATTGAAAAGTACAAGTATCTGCAAAATTAGTATCATTCCATTTCAGGGAAAAATACTAATTTTGCAGCAGAAAACTGTTAATTATTTAATAATAACCTAAAAAATTATAGCTTATGAAGAAATTGTTTACGCTCTTGGCTGCTCTATTTGTAGCCACAATGTCTTATGCAGAAACAGAAG
The DNA here is from genome assembly GCA_900314655.1 of uncultured Prevotellaceae bacterium. Classification (GTDB taxonomy): domain Bacteria; phylum Bacteroidota; class Bacteroidia; order Bacteroidales; family Bacteroidaceae; genus Prevotella. Next base: position 115,532 of record OMWC01000001.1, read on the forward strand.
TAGAATTGACTTTTACCGAGGGTCATACCTTGCTGCTTTCAACTATTGAGGCAGAAGGTGGTAAGGATACCGATCTCATCCGTTTCTATGTTATTAATACCAAAGGCGAAAGTCGAGATGGATGGGGCATTGGCGGATTCGCTAACTCCGACAACTGGACTCCTAAAGTAGAATGGTCAGGCAAGTCTGGTGATTCTTGGTATTATGAATACACGGTAGCCGAAATCAAAGAAGTAGCAGGTACGGAGCCAGGTCAGTATCATGGATTGGGTGTTACTGTTAATATCTATAATGATTGTAAAGTCGAAAAGGTTACTCTTATTCTTGCTGGGAATACGGTAACAACGACCACTCCGATTTGGGAAGGTGAGAGCAATTTCGGCAACTGGACAGAAGGCGCAGGTCTGCTTGTTCCTGCTGAGAAATTCGCTGATGCAGTGGCTGGCGACGTCATTGAGTTCGTATATACTACCACCGAGAACACGGAGCAGAATTGGTATCAGTTCAAGACCATCTTCAACGGAACCCAAACACCTCTTACAAGCAATGCCGCTGATTTGAACGAATACGGATGCGCAACGGTCAGCCTCGGTTCTAAGTCATATAAGTTCACACTTAATGATGAAGATATTGCCCAGTTGAAGACCACAGGACTTTGGGCTTTCGGAAAAGACATAGTCTGCACACAGGTGAATCTTATCCACAAGTCAGATGCCACAGGCATCAACTCTGTCAGCTCACAGAAGATTCAGCCCACGGCTATCTACAACCTCGCCGGGCAGAAGGTCAGCGCCCAGTATAAAGGCGTGGTCATCAAGAACGGAAAGAAAATAATGCAATAGTTCTTAGTAGTTATAAATCTCTCTTTATTAAACAAATCTTTTTGTAGGGTAATTACAATGTTTTGAACCCTTCATCGTGGCATGAAACTGTCAGTTTCCCAATGCCTTGCGGTGAAGGGTTCTTGTTTAGTTGGAATTCTCACGCGCGTGCGCGCGAAATTTTACTATTTAGGGTGCACGGGTGCCACATCGCCGATAAACACTGGGCTTGCACCCTGTTTGAAAGGGTGTCACGGGTGCCACAAGGGTGCTACGCTTTCGGTAAATTCTCTAGAGAATTTTCTCCAAACTATCATCGGATGACTTGCAAACTATCATCGGACGGGAAAAATTCTCTAGAGAATTTAAAACCATTGTCCATTGGAAGCGATGCTTCCACCCATCAGAAACAACGCTTCCGCCCATTGGAAGCATTGCTTCTGATGGGCGGAAGGAAAGCGTGTGAGAGTTAGTTACTTCTTGACGTAGTTCATCCGGACGCGCTCGTAAGTGATCTGACCTTCCTTGGTGATGCGGACACGCACCAGGTAGTCGCCTGCATCGGGACTGTTGCGCTCGCTCATGGAGTCGAGTGTCACGTAGTGCACATCGGCAAAGTCGCGCTCATCCCAGGCATGTACGTGGCCGCAGAAGGCAGCCGTGACGTTCCATTCACGGAATTGATCGAGCAGATAATAGGTTTCTTCCTTGGCAAATGTGGATGCAAACTGCAATCCTGACGGCCGGAAGATGTTGGTATGGCTGAAGACAAAGGTGTAACGGCACTTGAAGTAATTGTCCTTGGCGTGTGCATCAAGCACGCCCTCTTCGATGAGCTTCACCTGCTCTTCACCGAGGGTGCCGCTGGCGGTGTCGAGAAAGATGAAATGGTCGAACAGATCGGTTCCGTTGACATAGACGTCGAACTGGTAGAATGAGGAGTGGAAGATGTTGCACCACAGGGGCCATCCGTTGTGGGTAAGGTCGTGGTTGCCCACTACGGGGTAGAAGGGGTAGTGGATTTGTTCATAGCGTACGGTGTCGCCAAGCTCATCGATATAAAGGCCGTCCCAGTCGCGCATGGATAGTTTTTCGAAAGGTATCTCTTTGTATTTCTTGGCGCAATATTTGTGCTTGTATTTATCGAGTGTTTTCTCCAGGTTGATGTAGTATTCGGCCTTGGTGTCGGCTATGTCGCCAAGGTGTGCGTAGAAGAGGTCGTTGGCATCGAGTCCTATCTGGAGCATTTCCTCCATGCGGCCGGTGTCGTCGGTGACATGGCTGTCGGCTCCCACGAGGAAGGTGTAGTCTCCGTTTTCGGCAATTTCTATATTGAAGTCTGACTTGTGCTCCTGATAATAGAGATGTGACATCTTGACGCGGTCTTCCACGCCTGTACCTGCCACGAGCACGCCGATGGGGCTTACTTTTTCGCACGATGCCATGGTGATTGTGGCCACGGCTGCCAATATAATAATGTATATCTTGTTCATCTTACCAAACGTATTTGAGTCCTATTTTCTGTGAGAATTCATACTTGCTGGCCAACTGGCTGATGGATCCTGCGGGGCGCACGTTGAACTCGCCGAAGAGGTGCATCTGCTTGGCGAGCCGGGCGTTGAAGCGGAGGCCCCAGTTGATGTTCCAGTTCTCATAGTAGTATTCGTCGTAGTTGCGGAAGAAGAGTCCGATGTTCCATGAGTTCCAGCGTGGTCGCACGTTCACTCCTACTCCGAAAGTGAACGTGAGGGGCTCACTGTAGCCGGAGCTTAGCATGTGATAGTGCATTAGGGATTCGCCGATAGTCAGTTCGAAGTAGGGAGCTTCCCATGTGGCTGAGATGTTGGCGGTGAATTCGTTCGTGTTGTATCGGTTGTATCGGTTGTACATCAGCTTCCCGTTGAAATAGAAGTTAAAGTATTTCCAGGGCAACCTGTATCCACCTTTGACGAATGCGCCGTAGAGTTGCTTGCCGAACTGAGCCTGCATGTCGCCCTCAATGGCCCATCGGTCGGTGAAGTGCCTCTTGTAGGATGCTGACATACCACCGAAGAGGCCAGTCACCACGTTGCGTCCTCCTACTACGTAGCCGCTCACTTCGTTCTTGTGTTCTCCGTCGAATTTGTGTTCTCCGCAGAATACCTGCGCCGTTGCCGGCAGGCAGCAAGCAATGGCCATGCAGAGAAGAAGTCGTGTGAGAATCTGTCTGTAATCAATCATACTCTAATTTTTTAACCTGTTAGTTATCTATGCTTTGCTTTAGGTGTATCAGATATTGTGCTGCAAAATTACGCAAAAAAACTAAAACTTGTACTATTATAACGGAAAAAATACCTGAAATGCAATTCGTTTTCATAAGGTTTGCGTATGCTTTGCGTGAAATAGTTCCGATTTTAAACACTTTTTGCTAAAAAAGTTTTGTGGTGTGGGAAATATTGCGTATATTTGTACCCACAAAAAATCTGCCCTCTTTCAGGAGAAGATTTGTTTCGCTGATTATCAGGACGGGAATCTGGACAGTTCCATGCAACTATCTACACAGATAAAAGGCAAGACGACACGTTTTAGGCGTGGGATTTGTTTGCTAAGTGTAGAAGGTAGTCCAGAACCTCTGTTCCAATGGCAATCAATATCTCACGCTTTCTTCGTGTTTTGTTTTCTCTCAAAAATCTTACTTTTTATCTCAAAATGCCTGTTTTTTCGGCTTATGTGACGTGGAGTGAAACTAATGAGACACCAGAATTTGGAGTGTCTTAAGGTCTTTTGTAACTTTGCAAACAGAAAAGCAGAGGCTGCCTTGGAGCATCCTCGTGTTTGAATCAGAGTTATCTGTTTTCATTGATGTAAAGATATGTTTAGGTTATTATTAGATAGTTATTAGTTAATTCATTACCACAACAGGACGCGTCGCGATGACGGGTCCTGTTGTGATTTTAGGATGTTTTGTAGTCAGATGCCTTTCATCGTCAGAGAGATGCGGTTGCGGCGACGGTCCACCTGAAGAACCTTTACCTTGACGTGCTGATGAAGATGTATCACATCGTTGGGGTCTTTCACGTATTTATTGGCTAGCTGCGATACATGGACAAGACCGTCCTGATGAACACCGATATCGACAAAGGCACCGAAATTGGTGATGTTGGTGACGATACCGGGAAGTATCATTCCTTCTACAAGATCATCCACTTCCTTTACATTGGGGTCAAACTCAAAGGCTTCCAGCTGTTCCCGAGGGTCGCGCCCCGGTTTCTCCAGCTCCTGCATGATGTCGGTGAGGGTAGGGATGCCAACTGAAGCCGTTACATAGTTGCGGATGTCCACTTGACGGCGTAGTTGCGGATTACTGATGAGGTCGCCGACATGGCAGCCTTGATCTTGGGCCATCCGTTCTACGACTTCGTAACTCTCTGGGTGTACGGCCGAGTTGTCGAGCGGATTTCTGGCTCCTGGAATGCGGAGAAATCCAGCACATTGCTGATAGGCCACGGGACCCAAGCGTGGTACTTTCTTAAGCTGGGCACGTGAGGTGAAGGCCCCATTCTCACGGCGGTAATCCACTATGTTCTGTGCCAATACGGGTCCGAGACCGCTCACATAGGTGAGAAGATGTTTTGAAGCGGTGTTGAGATTAACACCCACCTGATTGACACAGCTTTCGACGGTCTGGTCGAGTGTGTGTTTCAGTTTCGTTTGGTCCACATCATGCTGATATTGTCCTACGCCAATACTTTTCGGGTCAATCTTTACGAGCTCTGCCAACGGATCCATCAGTCGTCTTCCGATACTGACGGCTCCACGCACGGTGACATCCTCGTCGGGAAATTCTTCGCGGGCGGTCTTGGAAGCCGAATAGACGGAAGCACCATCTTCGCTGACGACGAAGATAGCGGGAGCACCCTCTCCACCTCTCCTTGTGGTGTTGGCCAGTTCTTCAATGAATTCGCGGGTTTCTCGGGAGGCTGTGCCGTTTCCGATGGCAACGGCTTCTATCTGGTATTCGCTAATCATATCGAGGACGTGCATCTTGGCTTCCATCAATCGGTTGACAGGTGGGTGAGGAAAGATGGCCTCATGGTGGAGCAGATTGCCTTGGGCGTCAAGGCAAACCACTTTACAGCCTGTGCGGAAGCCAGGGTCGATACCCATCACGCGTTTCTGTCCCAAAGGGGCGTCCATCAGCAGTTGACGCAGGTTTTGGGCAAAGACGTGGATGGCCTCATCATCGGCTTTCTCTTTGCTCATGTTTGCAAACTCGGTCTCAATGCTGGGCTGCAAAAGTCGATTGTAACCGTCTTCCAAAGCTTCGTATAGCAATCGTCGGCAGGCTCCTCCTCCTTGAGGTGGAACTGGTGGGAGACACCGGCGAAGACGACTTATGCATTCATCGTCGTCGGTTTCTATCTTAACACGTAGGAATCCTTCGTTTTCACCGCGGCGCATGGCCAGAAGCCTATGGCTGGAACAACGTCGCAGGGGCTCTTCCCAATCAAAGTAGTCGCTGAATTTCTGTGCTTCGTCGGTATCCTTCTTGGCCTTCACCACCTTACTTATTATAAAGGCATCGCGCCGAAACTGCTGTCTGACGATGTTTCGGCACTGTTCATCCTCAGCTAATTGCTCGGCAATAATGTCCTTGGCTCCTTGGAGCGCCATCTCGACATCCTTTACATCACCTTTTATGAAAGGCAGGGCAGCCTTTTGCGGATTGGGGGCAGCATAAGCGAGCAGCATTTTCGCTAAGGGCTCCAATCCTTGTTCGCGGGCCATCTGGGCACGTGTGCGACGCTTAGGACGGTAAGGCAAATAGATGTCCTCCAGTTCCGTAGCATTCCAGCATTCGCTGATACGCTTTTGCAATTCGGGAGTCAGTTTGCCGAGTTCGGTAATGGTCTTAAGAATAGTGTCTTTTCGTTTGGCCGTTTCCTTGAGTTTTTCGTTGAGGTCGCTGATTTGTGCTATCTGCACTTCGTTGAGTCCTCCCGTACGCTCTTTGCGGTAGCGTGAAATAAAGGGGATGGTACATCCCTCGTCGAGTAGTTTCAGTGTGTTCTCCACGCCGTCTTGCGGCAATGAAAGCTGTTGTGCTATGATTTTAGTGAAAATATTCATGGTTCTAATTGTTTCTTTGGGAGCAAAGATAATGAAAAGTTGGAACAAATAACGGAAAAACAGCAATAAGTTTTGGATTTATAAGAAAAAAGATGTATTTTTGCAACAATAAACCGAATTGTTTCTATTAACCATAAACCCTATTTGATGATGAAAAAAAACATCTTATTTGTTTTTCTTATGCTTGCCACGGTAGCGATGGCAGAAAGGAAACAGGTGGCCATACTCTCCGTTAACGATATGCACGCCAATATGGAGAAAATGCCAGTTCTGGCCGATATTGTGGACAGTGTGCGTGCTATATACCCAAATCTGCTGGTGCTTTCGGCTGGCGATAATCGCACGGGCAGTCCCATCAATGACCAATATCGTATTCCGGCCTATCCGATGGTAGCGATGATGAATGCCATTGGTTTTGATGCAACGGCTCTTGGCAACCATGAGTTTGACAGCGGTGTTGAAGGACTTGGGCGCCTGATTAACCTGGCTCATTTCCGTCATCTCTGTGCCAATGTGGAAGAGCCCCAGAAGCACGGGCTGAATGTATTGCCCTATCAGTTTTTTGATTTAAATGGAATCCGCGTGGGAGTGCTGAGTGTTGTCCAGTTGAGCGACCGCGGTACACCCAGCGTTCACCCCAACAAGATAGTTGGCCTAAAGTTTCTAAATGAAAAAGAAACGATAGCCAAATATAAATGGATGCGTGATGAGTGTGATTTGAATATCCTGCTCGACCATAGCGGCTATCCGGCAGAAAAGGAGTTCTGCCAGGAATTCCCTTATTATGACCTCGTAATAGGCGGTCATACCCATACGAAAGTGGATGGAGAACACATTAACGGTGTGTTGCTCACGCAAACTGAATGGCAACTGAGGTATGTCTGTCTGACGGTGGTGACCTTTGAAGACAAGAAAATCGTTTCGAAAGAGGCTCAGCTCATTGATGTGAACAAGCATCAGGGACGGAGCGAAGTACTCGATAATATGCTGACACTTTTCAGTGAGAACCCGTACTTCAAAACTGTTTTGACTACAAATGAAACAGAACTCAACAATGTGGAAGAGGTGGCTTGCCTGATGGGTGATTCGCATGTGGCTGAGAGTGGTGCAGATATGGCTGTCCTTAATTTTGGAGCCGTTCGTGACAGTCATTTGTCCCAAGGTCCGATACGTATCCTCGATGTGTTCCGTATAGATCCGTTTGGCAATGAGGCTGCAGTCTATACCCTGACGGGTGAAGAAGTGAGAAGGCTGATTGAGGTGAGTCGTCAGAAAGGGCGTAACCGTGCTCCCTTTGTTTCAGGCATGACCTACGAGATGATAGTTGACAAGGCTGATACGGCAAAGATTAAGAAAACCAAGGTGTTTCTGCCTGACGGCAAGCCGATTGATAAGAAAAAACGATACAAAGTGGTGCTCAACAGCTACGTTGCCAATATCGGACTGGATCCTGGCAAGGCAGAAGACTATACCTGTGGTACCACTCCCGAGATGCTGATAGAATATCTGAAGAAATCATCTACGGTGAATTACAAAGGGATGGTTCGCCGCAAGATTATACGTAAATAATTAATTATCATCAAATAATTTGTGGGTGCAAAGATTTTGAAGTATCTTTGCACCCTAATTATATGATATCAGTAGAAGGACTTAAAGTAGAGTTTGGCGTCAAGCCTCTTTTTCACGACGTGAGTTTCGTGATCAACCAACGTGATCGTATTGCCTTGGTGGGTAAGAACGGTGCTGGTAAATCCACACTGTTAAAGATTCTTTGTGGAATCCAACAGCCCACGGAGGGCATTGTCAGCGTGCCTAATGACACGACAATAGGCTATTTGCCTCAGGTGATGAAGCTGGTGGATGACACCACCGTGCGCGAAGAGGCTCGTAAGGCCTTTGCCGATAATACCAAGATGGAGGAGCGGTTGGAGCGTATGAACCGCGAATTGTCTGAGCGTACAGATTATGAAACGCAGGAGTACATGGATCTCGTGCAACGATATACAGAAGCTCACGAACGCTATCAGATGATGGGCGCAGAAGGCTATGAAGCTGAGATTGAGCGTACACTTGTAGGTCTGGGCTTTGAGCGTGGCGACTTCGAACGTCCTACAAAAGAATTTTCCGGCGGATGGCGCATGCGTATCGAATTGGCAAAGATCCTTTTGCGCAAGCCCGATGTCCTGTTGCTTGACGAGCCGACTAACCATCTTGACATAGAATCTATTCAGTGGCTGGAACAGTTTTTGGCTACGAGTGGCAGTGCCGTGGTCTTGGTGAGCCACGACCGTGCATTTATAAATAATGTTACCAACCGCACGTTGGAGATTTCATGTGGTCAGGTAATTGACTATAAGGTGAAATACGACGAGTATGTGGTACTGCGCAAGGAACGCCGCGAACAACAGATACGTGCCTACGAGAACCAACAGAAGGAAATAGCCGATATCAGGCAGTTTGTGGATCGTTTTCGCTATCAGGCTACGAAAGCCATTCAAGTACAGCAACGCTTGCGGCAATTGGAAAAAATGGTTCCCATTGAGATAGATGAAGTGGACAACTCCGCCTTGCGCCTGAAATTCCCGCCTTGTTTGCGGAGTGGCGATTATCCGGTAATCTGCGATGAGGTGTCAAAGAGTTACCATCATCTTGTGTTTGAGCACGTAAACCTTACAATAAAGCGGGGTGAGAAAGTAGCCTTTGTGGGCAAGAACGGTGAAGGAAAGTCCACACTTGTGAAGTGTATAATGGGCGAGATTCCTTTTGAAGGGAATCTGAAAATAGGCCACAATGTACAGATTGGTTATTTTGCCCAGAATCAGGCTCAACTGCTTGATGAATCGTTGACCGTTTTCGATACCATTGATCGTGTGGCCACTGGTGATGTCCGTCTTCGTATCAACGATATCCTTGGCGCTTTTATGTTCGGCGGTGAGGCTTCAGAGAAAAAGGTGAAGTTTCTCAGTGGTGGTGAACGCAGTCGTTTGGCCATGATTAAGTTACTTTTGGAACCCGTGAACCTGTTGATTCTTGATGAGCCTACCAATCACCTCGACATGCCATCGAAGGATGTGCTGAAGGAAGCCATAAAGGCTTTCGACGGCACGGCTATCATTGTGAGTCACGACCGTGAGTTCCTTGACGGTCTTGTATCCAAGGTCTATGAGTTTGGCGGTGGCAAGGTTCGCGAATACTTGGGCGGCATTTATGACTGGATCAACAAATCTCCTCACCAACTGACGCAGGTAAATGTCGAACGTAGCGGCTCTGAAAAGAAAGCTGCAAATAATAAAGTTGCGGATTCAAAAGTTTCGTCTGCATCAGATAATGCAAACGGGTCTCTCTCTTATGCAGAACGTAAGGAACTGTTGAAGAAGAAGTCGCGTTTGGAAAAGAGTATCAAGGAGGTGGAGAAGAAGATCGAAAACTTGGAAGCCCGTATTGCAGAACTTGATGCGATTCTTTGTACACCGGAGGGCGCTTCGGATATGACCGTGGTTACTGAATATACTTCTACCAAACGTATCATCGATCAGGAAACAGATCGATGGGCACAACTCTCAGAAGAGTTAGACGCGATAGAGCTTTAAACATTTTACATATATCAGCAGATAATTAATAAATAAATATAGTGATTATGATTTTCAAAACAATGATGACAACCTTGCTGATTGCATCGGCAGCCATGGGCGCCGGTGCTCAGGAATTGACGTCGGGTCTTAAGATGTCTAATCTTGACACCTCTGTAAAGCCCCAAGATGATTTTTACCAGTATGCTTGTGGAGGCTGGATGAAGAACCATCCTCTGCCTGCTGCTTACAGCCGTTATGGCAGTTTCGACCAGTTGCAGGAAGATAATGACAAGCGTATCAACGGTATTCTTGACGAACTCCGCAAAGGCACCTATGCCAAGGGAACCGTAGAACAGAAACTCTCTGATTTCTACAAGCTGGCGATGGATCAGAAGCGCCGCAACAAGGAGGGTGTGCAGCCGGTAATGCCAATCATCAAGAAGATGGAGGCTGCCCAGACAAAGGAACAGCTTTTCGAGATCCAAAAGGAACTGATGCCGTATGGCGACCAGCAGTTCATGTATATGGGTTTCGGCGCAGATGATAAGAATGCTTCACAGAACATATTGAATATCTATCAGGGTGGTCTCACCCTCGGTCAGAAGGAGTATTATCTCGACAACGATGAGGCTACCACCAAGATTCGTGAGGCCTACAAGAAGCATATCGTCACGATGTTCCAGCTTTTCGGTTTCAAGAAGGGCGTAGCTCAGAAGAAAATGGAGCAGGTGATGAAGATCGAGACTGCTCTTGCCAAGGTGAGCAAGAACCGCACGGAACTCCGTGATGTAGAGGCCAATTACAACAAGATGACGCTGAAGGAATTCGAACAGAAATATCCTCATGTACAACTCTCACAGTTAGCACAGGCGGAGGGAGTTGACCTCAAGCATATTCAGGAAATGATTGTAGGACAGCCAGACTTCGTAGCCGGTGCCGACAAGGTGATTGCCGAGATGACTGCCGACGAATATCGTGCTTATATGGAGTGGGGCGAGATAACAGGTGCTGCCAGCTATTTGAGCGATAAGGTGGTGGCAGCCAATTTCGATTTCTTCGGCAAGACAATGCGTGGCCGTAAGGAGAACTTCCCCCTTTGGAAGCGTGCCACCAGTCAGGTGGAGAGTCAGATGGGCGAAGCACTTGGCCGCATCTATTGCGAGCGCTATTTCCCTGCATCTTCCAAGGCTCGTATGGAACGTTTAGTGAAGAATCTGCAACTCTCTCTTGCAGAGCGTATTATGGCTCAGGACTGGATGGAAACTGACACCAAGTTGAACGCCCTTTCCAAGCTTTCCACATTCTATGTGAAGATTGGTTATCCTGATAAGTGGAAGGATCTGTCGGCTCTTAACATTGACCCCTCGAAGAGCTTTTATGAGAATGTGCTTGAGTGCAACAAGTATCAGACCAAGCGCCATATCGACGAGAAAGCCGGTAAACCCGTTGATCGCGACGAATGGCACATGACTCCCCAGACCGTTAACGCCTACTACAATCCCACCACCAATGAAATCTGTTTCCCTGCAGGCATCCTTCAGTATCCCTTCTTCGACCCAACGGCTGACGATGCATTCAACTATGGTGCTATCGGAGTGGTTATCGGCCACGAGATGACGCACGGCTTTGACGATCAGGGCCGTCATTACGACAAGGTTGGTAATATGACTGACTGGTGGACCGAAAGTGACGGTAAGAACTTTGAGGCCCGCACAGGTAAGTATGCCGACTTCTTCTCAGCTATCGAAGTGCTTCCCGGACTGAATGCCAACGGTAAGTTTACGCTTGGTGAGAACCTCGCCGACCATGGAGGTCTGCAGGTTGCCTTTAATGCTTTCAAGAACGCAACAAAGTCTGCACCTCTGAAGGAGATTGACGGACTGACAGCCGACCAGCGCTTCTTCATTGCTTATGCAGGTGTCTGGGCTGGTAATATCACCGAGGCTGAGATTCGCAACCGCACCAAGAGTGACCCCCATGCCCTGGGCCGCTGGCGTGTGAATGGAGCCCTGCCGCATATCGATATGTGGTATGAAGCCTTTGGCGTGAAGCCAGAGAACAAAATGTTCATTCCCAAGGCAGAGCGTCTGCAACTTTGGTAAGTCAGATTCCTAATCAAATAGAAAGGATGCCAAATCATGATTTTGGCATCCTTTCTTGCTTTTTCTGCAAAATAGTTGTAACTTTGCACCCAAATCATAAGTAAATACAAATATGCCTTTAAGAATACCCGATAGACTTCCCGCAATTGATATCCTGAAGAAGGAGAATATCTTCGTGATGGACGACACCCGTGCTCATACACAGGATATCCGTCCGCTGAAGATTGTTATCCTGAACTTGATGCCGCTGAAAATTACGACCGAGACAGACCTTATAAGGCTGTTGTCGAATACTCCTTTGCAGTTGGACATCACATTTATGAAACTGAAAAGCCATACACCCAAGAATACGCCAATAGAACATATGATGATGTTCTATAAGGATTTTGAGGTGCTGAAGTCGCAGAAGTTTGACGGTATGATTATTACGGGTGCACCCGTAGAGCAATTCGCTTTTGAGGACGTGACATACTGGGATGAGATGAAGGCCATCTTCGACTGGGCGAAGACCCACGTGCAGAGCACACTCTATATCTGTTGGGCAGCCCAGGCTGGCCTGTATTATTATTATGGTATTCCGAAGTATCCTTTGGAGAAGAAGAAGTTTGGCATCTTTCCTCAGCGTGTCATACAGCCACAGTTGCCTATCTTCCGAGGCTTCGACGATTTCTTCTTTATGCCCCATAGCCGTCATACTGAAGTAAGACGTGAAGACATTGAAGCAAGTGAATATCTTTCCATTTTGGCAGAGGGCGAGGAGAGTGGCGTGAGTATGGTGGTAGCCCGTGGCGGCAGAGAGTTCTTTGTAACCGGCCATTTGGAGTATGCACCGAATACTCTCGATAAGGAATATCGTCGAGACATGGGAAAACGTGATGATGTGGAACTTCCCAAGTATTATTATCGCGACGATAATCCAGAGAACGAGCCTGTCGTGAAATGGAGGGCACATGCCAATCTCTTTTTCCAGAATTGGGTAAACTATTATGTTTATCAGCAAACACCATACGATATAAATCTCATAGGATAAAAACCAAAGACTCCGAGTGAAACAGACCATAGAACTGCTGGCTCCGGCCAAAAACCTGAAATGCGGCATCGCGGCTATTGACCACGGTGCTGATGCCGTTTATATTGGGGCATCTCGTTTTGGGGCTAGGGTGGCAGCAGGGAATACGGTTGAAGATATTGCCGAATTATGCCGTTATGCCCATCCTTTCGGAGTGAAGGTCTATGTGACGGTGAACACGATTATCTATGACGACGAACTTGAAGATACCCGGCGGTTATTGAATGAGCTTGATGCGGCAGGCGTGGATGCCATCCTTGTTCAGGATATGGCATTAGTCTCCCCTGAAATGAAAGGGAAGTTTACTCTTCATGCTTCCACCCAGACAGATAACCGCACGGCCGCTAAAGTGGCGTGGTTGCATTCATTGGGATTCAAACGGGTGGTGTTAGCCAGGGAACTGTCGGTAGAGGAAATTCGTGAGATTCACAAGCAAGTGCCTGATGTGGAACTGGAAGTGTTTGTGCATGGAGCTCTTTGCGTCAGTTATAGCGGTCAGTGTTATGCATCGCAGTATTGTTATGGGCGTAGTGCCAATCGTGGAGCTTGCGCACAATTCTGTCGCCTTCCTTTTGATCTGGTTGATAGCGACGGGCATTTGATAGAGCAGGGCAGACATTTGCTTTCGTTGAAGGACCTCTGTCAGATAGACCATCTGGAAGAATTGATGGAGGCCGGTGCAGTATCGTTTAAGATTGAAGGTCGCCTGAAAGATGTGGATTATGTGAAGAATGTGACGGCTGCCTATAGCCAGCGATTAAATCAGATTATTTCCCGCCATCCTGAACGTTATCAAAGAGCCTCTCAAGGCCGTTGCTCTTATACCTTTGAGCCTAATTTGAAGAAAACTTTCAATAGGGGCTTTACAACTTATTTCCTGCATGGCCGCAAGCCTGACATATTCTCGCCCAATACTCCTAAAGCCTTAGGCGAGTATGTGGGAAGAGTGAAGGAGTTGCGGCATGACTCCTTTAATGTGGCCGGAACAGCAAGTTTTGCCAATGGCGACGGTCTGTGTTTCTTTTTAGAGGAGAGAGGAGATAGGAAAGAGAATAGGAGGGGAGAACTGGTGCTTTGCGGTTTTCGCGTGAATCGTGCGGTGGGCAACCGGCTTTATCCCTTTAAAATGCCCAAAGGCCTGAAACCAGGAATGGCGCTCTATCGTAACAATGATATCATGTTTGAACGCCTGATGGCAGGACAGACTGCGGAGCGTAAAATGCCTGTCACGATGACCCTGGAGGCTGTGGATGGAGGATTCGAACTAAACGGTCATTTCTTTGCAGCCGAGCATCAGGAGGCCCAAAAACCTCAGCGTGAGAATATCGTAAGACAACTGTCGAAACTGGGTGGAACGCCTTATGTCTGTGAGCAGGTCAGACTGATTCCAGATGATTTCAACTATTTCATACCGAGTAGTATGCTGGCTGATTGGAGAAGGACAGTTCTGGCTCAACGTATCTCAGAAAGCGAAAGCCGTAATGATAAAGGCAAGGAGCTTTCTGATACGGATTTGTCGGATTTGAAAGTTCCCTCAATGGCTGGAGGCTTGGCGCGTAACTATCCATATTTATATAATGTATCCAATGCTAAAGCACGTGCTTTCTATGCAGCACAAGGAGTTGCCGATGCAACAGCTATGGAGGTCTCATCTACGAAGAAATATCCTAATGGTGAACCAATCCTGATGCAATGCCGCCATTGTCTTCGTTATTCGTTGGGCTATTGTGTGAAGAACGGTGGTGATAAGCCTTTCTGGAAAGAGCCACTTTATCTTGTTTCGGATGACGGGCGCCGTTTCCGTCTGGAGTTTGATTGTAGGAATTGTCAGATGAACGTTTACGGTTGTCAGATATGAAAAAGATTCTTATACTTTTTTACCTTTTTACCTTTTTGTTTCTATTTACGGGTTGTTATCGGGATAAGGCTCGCGAATTGCCTTCGCAGGATACTACAGCCGTGAAATATGTGGCACCGCAGATTGACACTGTGGCACTCAAGCAAAAGCGTGACTCTCTGCTTTTCCTGGCGCAGCATCATTATACTGAGAACTTCAATTTCCTGGTTCGCGCAGATTCTCTTTGCCTTTACAAACAGCAGCCCGAGGAGGTGGTAAGCCAGTTGGCTACTGACTCTTTCTATGTATATAAGAATGACCCGCTGGTGGTGGCCGATATTCGTATAATGCCTGCCGATTCTGTGGATTCCGTATGGGTACAGTTGGCGCGTGATCAGATAACATTCGGATGGATTCACGAGTCAGATTTGTTGCCAAACGTGGATCCCGATGACCCCATATCACAGTTTATTACGGTGTTTTCCAACAATCACCTCCTTATATTCCTCGTCGTATTCATTTTTATCGGCGTAGCCTATATGGCCCGTATAGCCATCAAGCGCAATGCAAAGATTGTTCATTTCAATGACATACCCACGCCCTATCCAATGGCATTGGCATTGACCGTGGCAACCTCAGCCACGCTCTATGCTTCGATTCAGAATTTTACTCCGCAGTTATGGCGGCATTTCTATTTCCACCCCACGCTCAATCCGCTGTTAGCTCCTTTCCTGATAGCCATATTCCTGGTTTCCGTATGGGCTATCATCATTGTCGGACTGGCTGCTGTTGACGAGGTTCGCAAGAACCTTCCTCTTGATGAGGCCATTCTGTATCTCTGCGGCTTGGTAGGTGTCTGTGCGATAGATTATATTGTCTTTACTTTTACCACCATTTACTACATTGGTTATCTTTTGCTGATAGCATATTATTGGTTTGCCATCAGGATGTATAAAAAATCCACATAAATAGGGATTGCAAGTGCTGGCGAATCTTAGTACCTTTGCACTCGATTTTAGAATTATGGTAAAGGAACAGAATCCAGACAAGGCAGATGTAATGGTAGTTGGCGCAGGACTTACTGGTCTTACTACAGCTTACCGTCTGTCAAAAGTAGGTAAAAAGGTACATGTCGTAGAACAACGAAATCGCGTGGGCGGTCAGATTAGGACTTTCCGCGAAGATGGTTTTGTCTTTGAGAGTGGTCCTACTACGGGCTCCGTATCTACGCCTGAGGTGGCTGAATTCCTGAAGCTGAAGCCTGTGCCATCGGTTATGAGCATATCTCGCTGGGAGTGAAAGACGTGGAGGTGAGACCTGTTGAAGAAGGTTGGCTCACAAAGTTTGTGGACAACGAGGGCCTGCAACGTCAGATACTCAGCCTCTATGTGGTGACCACTTGCGGGGCCTATAGCCTGCCTGAAGTCTTGCCCTTCGTCAGCAAGGACCAGATGGATAGGATAGCCTCACTCCATTATGCTCCTGTGATGGAAGTGGCCGTTGGCATACGTAATGACTGGGGGGGAGACTATCGGGCCTTTGGCGGACTGGTTCCTACCTGTGAACATAAGAAAGTTTTAGGCATCCTTTATCCGTCATCCTGTTTCAAGGGGCGTGCGCCTCAAGGCGGAGTGCTCTTCTCGTTCTTTATGGGAGGCGTGAAGCAGCCAGAATTGCTCGGCCTTTCAGATCAGGAAGTGGAGACGTATGTGCTGAAGTATTTCCATGAAATGCTGAAGTTCCCATCGGATGTGAAGCCTGATCTTATCCGTATATTCCGTCATTCGCGGGCCATTCCTCAATATGAAGTGACGAGTGGTGCCCGTTTTGAAACCGTAAAGTCCTTGCAAGCGCAATATCCCGGCCTGATTATCTGCGGTAATCTCCGCGACGGTATCGGCATGGCTCATCGTATCACGCAGGCATTCCAAATAGCATCAGAAATAAATCAACAATAAAAACAAAAAGAAAGAATGAAAAAAAATTTGTTAATGGTAGCATTGGCCGTAGGCGCAATTCTTCCCACGATGGCATCGGGAGTGGAGAATCTTGCCGATTCGGCCCGTGTTTATGACCTTGATGAAGTTGTAGTGGTATCTCAGGCAAAAGAATTCTACCGTTTGCGTCAGCAGCCCGTCAGTTCTACGGTGTTGACGAGTAATGAAATAAGCCGTCTGGGCGTTCGAGATCTTCGTGAGTTGTCGCAGTATGTTCCATCGTTTGTCATGCCCAACTACGGCTCACGTTTCACGTCTTCCATCTATGTTCGTGGCATTGGCTCGCGCGTGAATAGTCCTTCGATGGGTGTCTATATTGACGATATGCCACTGATCAATAAAACCGCTTTCAATACGCATCTCTAGCTTTGACGCAGGAGTTCTCTTTCAAGAGCAATAACACCAGCCGCTGGCACTGGACGTCAGGTGTCTTCGGCAGCTATTCGTGGCTGAAGGCCGTGGCTCCCAACACCTTCGGGACGGCTTTCTCCAGCATGATGGGAGGAATGGTGGGCAGCCAGATTTACAATGCGATGTTCAATTCGATGGCTGCCCGTATGGGTGAGGCTGCGGCCAAGGCTGCCATTGAGCGGGCTGGTGGCATCAATGTGAATATGGAGCTCTTCGTGCCATGTACTTTCCGCACGCCGCAGTTCAATCTCGGCATCTACCATGAGTCGAACATTGACCTCACGGATAACTTCACGGCAACGCTTGGTCTCCGTTACGACTTTACACATTCCGAGATTGACTACGACACCCGTGGTGATGCCGGTATCGACTTCAACATCATGGGTGTGGCTGCAAAGGCAGAATTGCTGAGCATCTTCAAGCACGAGGAGAAGGCTGATTTCAGCCAGCTGCTTCCCAAGTTAGGCCTTACCTATAAGTTCGACGGCGGCAGCAACGTCTATGCTACGGTGGCAAAGGGCTATCGCGCAGGCGGTTTCAACGTTCAGCTTTTCGGCGACTATATCAATACCGACGTGCAGAAGAACCTCCAGACCGTTATGGGGGAAGCCCAGCAGACACGTCAGGACGTTTACAAGGAAATCAATCACACCGATGCTGAATACGAGGCATTGCTCGACGCTATCAAGTTTAAGCCGGAGGAGAGTTGGAACTATGAATTAGGTACTCACCTGAATCTTTTCGGTGATGCACTCCATGCCGACCTCTCTGTGTTCTACATGCAGATTCGCAATCAGCAACTCTCAGTCTTTAACAAGGAGTATGGCTTTGGTCGCCGTATGGTCAATGCCGGAAAGAGCTACAGTTGCGGCCTGGAACTTTCGCTTCGTGGAAGTCTGGTGAACGACCACCTTACCTGGGCTGCCAACTATGGCTATACCAATGCCAAGTTTAAGGAATATGTTGACCAAGATACTGACTATAAGGACAACTATGTTCCATTCATTCCAGCCCACACCTTCTCGGCAATGGCTGATTACCGTTTCGATTTCAGCGGTTCCTTGCTGAAGGATATCACGGTTGGTGCCAACGTGAATGGCCAAGGCAAGATTTGGTGGGATGATGCCAACACCTTCTCGCAGAAACTATATGCCGTACTTGGAGCTCATGCAGCTGCCAACTTTGGATGCGTGAACGTTGACCTTTGGGCCCGTAACATCACAGACACAAAATACGGAACCTTCGCTTTCCGTAGCGCCGCCACCGGTAAGGCAGTCTATTCTGCCCAGCGTGGTATGCCTTTCCAGATGGGCGTTGACGTGAAGATTCATTTCTAAGTGTTCATGCGACGTCATCCCTGCATTTAAGGCGCAGGGAACAAAGTAAGTTAGTTTGTTCGGCTTCTGCCCATCAGAAGCTTTGCTTCCAGACTTCAGGCGAAGTACAAACTAATTTACTTTGTTCTTCAACGGATGATGTTTTGCTTCCCGTTTGATGATGTTTTGAGGAACAAACTAATTTACTTTGTTCCCGACGCTCTTATTAAATGGAAAGCCTTCATGCAAGAATCGGGGACGTGCTGTTGATGGCTCGCCCCCGATTCTTAATATGTAGCAACCAGCTTAAATGGCCAGGAATACCATCAGGCCGCCAATCACGATATAGAGAATGGCATACGGAATGGCGCTCTTCATGATCTCACCATCCTTGCCTTGCATGTCGCAGGAGGCGGTGGCAATGGCGATGCTCTGCGGGCTGATCATCTTACCGCCGGTAGCACCTGTTGTATTGGCGGCTACCAGCCAGTTGGTCTGACTGCCTTCAGCACCGAAGAACGTGCCCTGTCCGGTCATGCCTAATTGTCCGGCAACGTTGGCCTGCAACTTGGCGAAGAGGATATTCGATGAAGTGTCGGAACCCGTGACAAATGTGCCGATGGCACCAATCAGCGGAGCAAAGATGGGATAGAACGAACCGGTGAGTGCCACGAGGCCAGCGGCAATGGCGCCAATCATTCCGGCATAGTTCATCACGGAGGCCAGTGCGATGAGCGAGATGATGGTGATGACGGTGTTCCGAAGGTTTACGACCGTACGGGCCAGCACAGCCATTAGTTTCTTGAAACTCAGTCCCTGAATCATTCCGCCGATGGTAGCACCTAGGAAGAGCATCAGTCCGGCATTACTAATCCATCCGAACTTGAACGTAGAGCCGATGACGGGCAGCGGAACCTGAGTCACCAGATGGCTCTTGAGGAACTGGTTAACGGGCGGGCAGAGGGCACCGCTCAGCAGAATGAATACCAAGATGAATAGGTAAACGCTCCATGCGCGGAAGGTTTCGCCCATGGTGTAGCTCTTGCCCGTATGCTCTCTCTGCTCACTTTTTTTCTTCGCAAACAATTTGGCATAGATGATGATTGCGATGATGGCTGCCACGGAGCCAATGATTGCCGGTGTCTCAGCACCTAAAAACTTGGCGCAAAGGAATTGTACGACAACTGAGATTGCACCCGTCCAGACAGCCAGCGCAATGTTTTTCACGATAGCCTTCTTGTCGGTGAGCATGAGGATAATGAAAGGCAGGATGATGAACAGGGGTGACAACTGCAGAACGGCAAAGGCCGATGTCTCGCAGATAGCTTCAGCTGATGCGCTTCCGCCGGGGGCCACTTCGTTACAGAGTGTCGTGACGGGAACACCCACGGCACCGAATCCCGTGGCTACCGTATTGCCAATCAATGCGACGAGTGCCGAGAACATGGGCTTGAAACCAAGGCCGATAAGGATGGCTGCAGGGATAGCCACGGCAGTGCCGAAGCCGGCCATACCCTCCAACAGTCCGCCAAAGCCCCAGACGAGCATCAGCACGAGAATGCCTTTGTCGTCGGTGAAACTCGTGAACTGATCCTTGATAACCTCTATCTCTTTGGATTCTACCAGGATGTTGTAGCTATAGATAGCCATCAATATGATGATGAGGATGGGGAACACGGCCTTGAACACACCTTCCACGAAGCTCCACCACACAACGCCATAGATGGAACTGCCGGTAAACTTCTCAGGAAGCATGCCCATTGCAGGAGCCACAAACAAGGCGAGGATTATGGTGACGACGAGCGTGATGAACGCACTCTTGTGACCCGCCATCTTGAACCCCAGCATGAGTACGAAGAGCAGGACGATAGGAATTACTGAAACTAATGCAGACATAATTTAATCGTTTTAATTGTTATTAAATTTTGAGATAGATTTCTATAACAGATGGTTTCGGCTTCAAATTTAGGAAAAATAATCCAAACCCATGTAAACTATTTTCAAAAACTTCAAAAAGCATCCGAAAATAGACCTTTTTCATTTGTCGCATAAATCAATCAGACCATCATCAGGTCGCTCATCACCATGTCGCTGACGAAGAGGCCCTGCCGAGTGAGTCGCAGGTGATTGTCTTCCATGGTAATCAGCTGTCGTTCCAGATGAGGACGAGCCTGAGAAAGCAGGTATTGACGCTGGCTTTCGCTGAGTCGTTCCAAGGGGAGACCCTCGCGGGTGCGGAGGGCTGTCATCACGGCATCATTGTAGCGGGTTTCATCGTTCAGCACTTCTGTTTCCTCGATGGGACTTTCGTCATGCTGCACTCGGCGGATATATTCGCGCACGTTGCTTATGTTCCACCAGCGGCTGTCGATGTCGTAACTATGGGCTGCTGCCCCTAATCCGATGTAAGGCGTTCCGTCCCAGTAGCTGCTGTTATGGCGGGAGTGGAATCCTGGACGGGCAAAATTAGAGATTTCGTAATGCTCATAACCAGCCGCGGTCAGCCGGTCAATAAGCGTCTCATACATCTTCAGCGACAGCTCCTCATCTACTTCCTTCACTTTGCCTTGCTCCCGAAGCGCATAGAGCGGTGTTCCTTCTTCAAACATCAGGCTGTAGGCTGAGATGTGCTCCACCTGCAAAGTCAATGACTGCTGGATGTCTGCCTCCCAATCGCTGAGGGTTTCTCCCGGGAAACCGAACATGAGGTCGATGCTGATATTGTCGATGCCGATATGGCGGAGCCGTTCCACGGCTTCGCTTACTTGTCGGGAGGTGTGGCGGCGATGGAGGAAACGGAGCCTATCGTCAGAGAATGTCTGCGCCCCCATCGAAATGCGGTTGATGGGCAGGTCGCGAAGTGCCGCCGCATAATCATCCGTCAAGTCGTCGGGATTGCATTCCATGGTGATTTCAAGTTCCTTGCTATTGGCTTTGTCCCCTATTTCAAGATGTTCAAAGAGACGGTGGAGCAGGGCAGGGGAGAGTTGTGAGGGCGTACCTCCACCCAGATAGACCGTAGAGAAGCTCCTGAAGGCGTTTTTAAGGTGGAGGGTATTGCTTGCTTCCTTGCATACAGCCTCTACATACTGCTCCTTCAGTTGGGCCAAGGTAGTGGAGTAAAAGCCGCAGTAAATGCAGCGGCTTTCGCAAAACGGGATGTGTATGTAGAGACCTGCCATATCGTAGCTGAATTGTTCACACCTATTTAATATATATAAGGTGGAAAATGTTTTTAGATTGCAAAGATACTGATTTTTCTGCAAAATAACGTTAAACAAAACGTAATTATTCAAACTTCATTCTTCATTCTTCATTTTTCTTCGTAATTTTACCCCTCGATTATTACTACGTCTAATATCAACAATTAAACCTTAAAGATATGAAAGTATATCAGACAAACGAAATCAAGAACATTGCCCTGGTTGGCAGTGCGGGTAGCGGCAAGACTACTCTTGCCGAAAGTATGTTATTCGAAAGTGGCGTCATCAAGCGTCGTGGCTCAGTAGAAGCCAAGAACACTGTGAGCGACTATTTCCCTGTTGAGCAGGAATATGGCTACTCTGTATTCCCAACAGTTTTCAACGTAGAGTGGAACAATAAGAAACTTAATATTATCGATTGCCCGGGTTCTGACGACTTCGTGGGAGGTGCCATCACGGCGATGAACGTAACCGACCAGGCTTTGGTGCTTATCAACGGACAGTATGGTCCTGAGGTAGGAACTCAGAATATCTTCCGTTATACGGAGAAGCTGAAGAAGCCGGTGATTTTCCTGGTGAACCAACTCGACCGCGATACATGTGACTTTGATTCTGTTTTGTCACAGATGCAGGAAATCTATGGTCCTAAGTGTGTGCCCGTTCAGTATCCGCTCAACGCAGGTCCTAACTTCAATGCCCTTATCGATGTGCTGCTGATGAAGAAGTACTCATGGAAACCCGAAGGCGGCGCTCCCATCATCGAGGATATTCCTGCTGAGGAAATGGATAAGGCTATGGAAATGCACCAGGCACTTGTAGAGGCTGCTGCTGAGAACGATGAGGCCCTTATGGATAAGTTCTTTGAGACGGAGACTCTTACGGAGGACGAGATGCGTGAAGGTATCCGCAAGGGTTTGGTAACCCGTAGTATCTTCCCCGTATTCTGCGTTTGCGGTGGCCGTTCAATGGGTGTTCGCCGTCTGATGGAGTTCCTCGGCAATGTGGTTCCTTTCGTGAATGAGATGCCTAAGATCCACAATACTCGTGGTGAGGAGGTAGATCCCAATCCTGCCGGTCCTACTTCTTTGTATTTCTTCAAGACAGGTATGGAGCCGCATATCGGTGAAGTGTCCTACTTCAAGGTGATGAGTGGATCGGTGAAAGCCGGTGATGATCTGACTAACGCAGATCGTGGTTCCAAGGAGCGTCTTGCCCAGCTTTATACTTGTGCAGGTGCTAACCGTCAGCCCGTGGATCAGCTCAATGCCGGTGATATCGGCTGTACTGTTAAGCTGAAGGACGTGAAGACTGGAAATGCACTTAACGGAAAGGATACAGAAAACCGCTATGACTTCATCAAATATCCTAACTCAAAGTATTCTCGCGCCGTGAAGGCCGTGAACGAGAGTGAGACAGAGAAGATGATGGCTGCCCTGACCAAGATGCGTCAGGAGGATCCCACATGGGTTGTTGAGCAGTCAAAGGAACTCCGTCAGATTATTGTTCACGGACAGGGTGAGTTCCACCTGCGTACGTTGAAGTGGCGTATGGAGAACAACGAGAAGATTATGATCAACTATGAGGAGCCGAAGATTCCTTATCGCGAGACAATCACAAAGGCTGCCCGTGCCGACTATCGTCACAAGAAGCAGTCGGGTGGTGCCGGTCAGTTTGGTGAGGTTCACCTGATTGTGGAGCCTTATGCCGAGGGTATGCCCGATCCTACGCTCTATAAGTTCGGTGGTCAGGAATTCCGCATGAACATCAAGTCTAAGGAAGAAATTGACCTCGAATGGGGCGGAAAGCTCGTCTTCATGAACTCTGTGGTGGGTGGTGCCATTGATGCGCGCTTCATGCCCGCTATCCTGAAGGGAGTAATGGCTCGTATGGAGCAGGGACCGTTGACAGGTTCTTATGCCCGTGACGTTCGCGTCATCGTTTATGATGGAAAGATGCACCCCGTTGACAGTAATGAACTTTCGTTCATGCTTGCTGCACGCCAGGCATTTGCTGAGGCCTTCAAGAATGCAGGTCCGAAGATTCTGGAGCCTATCTACGACCTCGAAGTATTCGTTCCTGCCGACTATATGGGCGATGTGATGAGTGACCTCCAGGGACGCCGTGCGCTCATTATGGGTATGGACAGCGAGGCTGGCTATCAGAAACTCGTTGCCAAGATTCCTCAGAAGGAACTGGCTAACTACAGCATCACGCTGAGTTCCATCACTGGTGGACGTGCTAGTTTCACGACCAAGTTCGCTTCTTATGAACTCGTTCCGACGGATGTACAGAACGATCTGATTAAGAAGCACGAGGCTGAGGCTGCTGAGGAAGATTAATCTGAAATTCTTTATGAACTGCCCTTGAATGCTATTTTGGTGTCAAGGGCAGTTCACTTCATTTTTTAACCAACAACCCTAAAAAAACATGAAAAGAATAGTAGTTAAGACAATGATGGTGCTTGCTTTTACATTTGGCATGTACACAAGCGCAAATGCACAGTTGGCTCAAGTCGCTCCCAAGGGTACGACAACGACAAAACAAGCTCCAAGTAAACAGTGGGACTTCTTTATTTCTCACGCTTCTGAGGATAAGGATGCCGTGGTCCGTGAATTAGCAAAGATTCTAACCGCTAAAGGCTTTAAGGTGTGGTATGATGAATATGAGTTGAAGGTCGGCGACAACATTCGTCGTCGCATTGACAATGGATTGGCTAATTCAAAGTACATCGTAGTGGTTCTTTCGCCAAGTTTCATTTCCAAGAGATGGACTATGTATGAACTTAATGGTATTACAACGCGTGAGCTGTATGGTCAGACACTCATCCTGCCCATTTGGCATAACATCAGCCTTGACGATGTAATGAGTTTCTGTCCTTCTATGGCAGACAAGATGTCACTAACCACTAACAATGTATCAGTAGAGCAATTGGCAAATTCCATTGTCGAGCGCGTGAATATTGATAAGGCAGGCCATTGATACAAACCCTAATCCAATCTCTTCATATCAAGTAGAACAGTCATTTCTTATTCATTGAGATGACTGTTCTATTTGATATTTATTAATTATATATAGCAGATGTGGTTAACTGAACTAAAATTAACCAAATTAATTAACTTAAAATGGTAATAGTATTTGGAAAAACACTAATTTTGCAAATATGAAAAAGAAAACCATAGGGACAATTGCTGTTGTGATGGGACTTTCATTCCTCGCATTGCTTTATCTTCAGCTGAAATACATGGAATCCATGGTGAAGATGAAGAAAGAGCAATTCGATGAAAGCGTGAACAAAGCACTCTATCAGGCCTCCCATAAGTTGGAACTCAACGAGACACGTTGGTTTCTTGAAAAAGATGTCAATGCCACAGAGCGCAGGGCAGTCAGAACTGACTCTGTTGGGACACGCACTGGTGACCCTGACGGGACTGTTCAAGAGTCTCATCAGTATTCGGTGGCCGGCCAGGATGGAACAATCTATTCTTCTTTCGAGTTGAAGACGATTGCTACCAAACCGGCCAATATGCCCAAGGCAATGATTCTTCGCAACGACAAGAACTCTATCAATCAGGTGACTAAGTCGATGAGGGAGATAGTCAAAAACCGTTATGTCTATCAGAAGGCTCTACTCGATGAGGTGGTTTACAGTATTCTCTATACAGCTTCGGAGAAACCTCTCCGCGAACGTATTAATTTCAAGCTGTTCGACCTTGACCTGAAAGCAGAACTGATGAACAACGGAATTAATATTCCTTACCATTTTACTGTATCCACGCAAGATGGCCGTGAGGTTTACCGCTGTCCTGACTATACTGACCAAGGAGAGGAATACACTTATTCGCAGATTCTTTTCAATAATGATCCGCAGAACAAAAAAGGTGTGGTGCGTATTCATTTCCCAGACATGAATAGTTACATCTTCTCGTCGGTACGCTTCATCATTCCTTCTATGGTGTTTACGCTGATTCTGCTCGTCACCTTTATCATCACTTTAGTGCTTGCATTCCGTTCGAAGAGGTTGTCAGAGATCAAGAACGATTTCATCAATAATATGACTCACGAGTTGAAGACGCCAATTGCCAGCATCTCCTTGGCGGCTCAGATGCTCAACGATGATTCGGTCAAGAAGAGTGAGGCTATGACAAAACATCTTGGAGGCGTCATCAACGACGAGTCGAAGCGGCTAAGATTCCTGGTGGAGAAGGTGCTTCAGATGTCAATGTTCGACCGCAAGAATGCTACATTCAAGAAGAAAATGCTCGACCTCAATGAGATTGTAGAGAACATCGGTCAGTCATTTAAACTTCGTGTGGAACATACGGGTGGAAGGATATATACCGATATTGGTGCCGTGGATTCTTCCATTTATGTGGATGAGGTTCATTTCCAGAACGCAATCAACAACTTGCTGGATAATGCTGTGAAGTATCGGAAACCCGATCAGCCGATTGATATTTGGCTGAAGACATGGAACGATAAAGAGAAACTCTACTTCTCTGTACGTGATAATGGCATTGGTATCAAGAAAGAGAACCTTCGCAAGATCTTCGATCAGTATTATCGCGTTCCTACAGGCAATAAGCATGATGTGAAAGGATTCGGCCTTGGACTTGCCTATGTGAAAAAAATCGTAGAACTTCATAAAGGAGAAATACGGGCAGATGTCAGTAAGGAAAATGGCGGAGGCACCAAGTTTACCATCTCGTTGCCTATTATCCGCGACAATGTTTGAGATTAGAATTAAATTATTGAGTGATCAAATATATTGAATTATAAACCATTAAAGTAATAAAGATTATGGACGACAAATTGAAAATCCTTTTGTGCGAAGACGACGAAAACCTTGGTATGCTGCTTCGCGAGTATCTCCAGGCTAAGAACTTCGAGGCCGAGCTTTGTGTTGACGGAGAGGCTGGCTATAAAGCCTTCCTGAAGTCAAAGTTTGATATCTGTGTACTTGATGTGATGATGCCCAAGAAGGACGGTTTCACGCTTGCGCAGGAAATCCGCCAGGCCAATCCTGATATGCCAATTATCTTCCTTACTGCAAAAGTACTCAAGGAGGACATCTTGGAAGGTTTCAAGATTGGTGCAGATGACTATATCACCAAACCGTTCTCTATGGAGGAACTCGTATTCCGTATTGAGGCTATCTTGCGTCGCGTGAAGGGAAAGAAGAGCAAAGAGAGCACTCTCTATCATATTGGACGCTTCACTTTTGATACCCAGAAGCAGTTGCTCACGATTGGCGAAAAGCAGACGAAGCTCACTACAAAGGAGAATGAACTGCTGGCCCTTCTCTGCAGTCATGCCAATGAAATCCTGCAGCGTGACTTCGCTCTGAAGACCATCTGGATTGACGACAACTACTTCAATGCACGTTCTATGGATGTTTATATCACTAAACTGCGTAAACATCTGAAGGATGATGACCAGATTGAGATCATCAATATCCATGGTAAGGGATATAAACTTATCGCGCCCGAGAACGACTGATTAGCTGCGAATAGCGTGCTATGAGAGAATGAGAAAGTAGGGATAAGGGTTAAAAAAACGTAAAATCCCCTCTTTCTCATTTTCTCATTTTGCCAATCTCTCAATTTCTTAGTACCTTTGCAGCCGATTTCGCGATATTGCGGGTCATAATACATTATTTATATAAAATGAATCAATACGAAACCGTTTTCATTTTGACTCCCGTTTTGTCTGATGACCAGACAAAGGAAACGGTCGCTAAATTCAAGAAGATTCTCACCGATAATGGTGCAGAGATTCTGAACGAAGAGGCCTGGGGACTGAAGAAGATGGCTTATGCAATCGACAAGAAGTCGACAGGTTTCTATAACCTCGTTGAGTTCAAGGCTGAGCCATCAGTGATTAAAAAGCTCGAGACTGGATTCCGCCGCGATGAGAAGGTAATCCGTTTCTTGACAGTAAAGCTCGACAAATATGCAGCTGCTTATGCTGAGAAGCGTCGTGCTAAGTATGCAACTAAAAAAGAGGAGGCTTAAACTATGGCACAAGATTCTGAAATCCGCTATCTCAACGCTCCTTCTATCGACACGAAGAAGAAGAAGTATTGCCGCTTCAAGAAGAGTGGTATCAAGTATATCGATTATAAGGATCCCGAGTTCCTGAAGAAGTTCCTCAATGAGCAGGGTAAGATTCTTCCCCGCCGTATCACCGGAACATCTCTGAAGTACCAGCGCCGTGTGGCTCAGGCCGTTAAGCGTGCTCGTCAGATTGCTCTGCTTCCTTATGTAACTGACATGATGAAGTAATTGTTGGTTTTGAGTTTAAAGTTAAAGTTTAAAATTTAAAAGAAAGACAATTATGGAAGTCATTTTGAAAGAAGATATTATCGGCTTGGGTTACAAGAACGATATCGTGAACGTAAAGAACGGCTATGGCCGTAATTATCTCATTCCTACGGGTAAGGCTGTCATCGCATCTGCTTCTGCCAAGAAGGTGCTCGCTGAGAACCTGAAGCAGCAGGCTCACAAACTGGCTGCACAGAAGGCTGCTGCAGAAGAGAAGGCTGCAAAACTGGAAGGCGTGGCTCTGACCATTGCTGCCAAGGTTTCTGCTACTGGTCAGCTCTATGGTTCGGTGAATGCCGGTACTGTTGCTGAGGAGCTTGCTAAGCAGGGCATTGAGGTAGATCGCAAGATTATTACCATGCGTGATATTAAGACTGTGGGCGATTTCGAGGCTACAGTACACTATCACAAGGAGGTAGAGGTGAAGGTTCCTGTAAAGGTCGTTGCAGAGAATCAGCCTGCTCCCGTTGAAGAGGCTCCTGCTGAAGCACCTGTTGTTGAGGAGGAAGACTTCGAGGAAGAGATTGAGGAAGCTACTGAGGCGTAAGCCTTGTGGCTAAGGTTTAGACAATTTTCGCACTGTAAAGCACATTTAGATAAAGTCCTGGCTATCGGCTGATGGTCAGGATTTTTCTTTATAATTCCATAGTGATTGTGTCCAACGATTATTTCTCTTTTAAGCAATTTACCGTCTATCAGGATCGATGTGCGATGAAGGTCGGCACCGATGGTACCTTGCTCGGAGTATGGGCTAGGGGAGGAGCCCATATACTTGACGTGGGCACTGGTACAGGACTAATAGCCTTGATGATGGCTCAACGGTTTCCGCACGCAATGATAGATGCAATTGATATAGATGTGGATGTCTGTCAGCAAGCCCATGAGAATATAGTTCATTCCCCATTCTCGGATCGTATTGTTGTCCATCATTCCCGTTTGCAGGATTTCAAACTTGTCGTTCATGATGAAGCGTCGGCTGATAGTGAGTGCTATGATGCAATCGTGGCTAATCCGCCCTATTTTGAGCAATCGCTGAAGGCTCCTGATGAACGGCGTTCAATGGCTCGTCATACAGATTCGCTTTCCTATTGTGATTTGATGGATGGGGTAGCAAGGTTGCTCAAACCCGAGGGGGAGTTTTCGGTTGTTATTCCCTTTGATTACCGGAACAGTCTTGAAACAGAAGCTATTGTCGCTGGGCTCTATCCTTCAAGGATTTGTGCCGTAAAGACCACACCGCGTAAACCTGCCCGGCGTTTCCTTCTTGCTTTCCGCAAACAACCTTCAGAAATAGAAACATCGGAACTCCAGATGAATTCCGATGCTTATCGTGACTTAGTTAAAGATTTTTATCTGAAGTGATAGCCTTCAGTGTTAAATGTTATTCAGGCGTCGGAGGATTTTTTTGTTCAGCGCCTGAATGTTACGGCTTTGCTTCACAAGGTCATCCCGTACAACATTAATATCATTGAAAAACTCGCTCATCGCTGTCTGCATCCTATTCGGACGGCGTTTGTTGCGGTCAGCCTCAGGATTTACCACGACCTTGATGCCGCCGGGAATCAGCCTGATGTCCACGTCTGCATCAGCCATCACGGGATCACCGTCAAAGTGTATTAAGCCAGGTTTCTCCCGGTGGATACGGATGTGTTCCGTTCGGAATGTCTTGATCTTTTGGTTTTTATCGATGGTCTTGTTCAGTAACTCAATGGCTACTTGTGGCGCTTCCAGTGCATCGAACGGTTCCATGATGATAACGTCGAGCATGCCGTCGTGCATCGAAGCATGAGGAGCTATGTAGGCATTGTTGCCGTATTGTGAGGCATTGGCACACGAAATCAGGAAAGCCCGGTTGATAATCGTGCCGTTTTCGTCTTCAATACGATAGGTTTCGGGCTTGTAGTTTAGCCCCTCCTTCAGAACGTTTTCCACATAGGTGGTCAGTCCGCGCTTGCCAGCTTCTGCAAACTTCATTGAGATGAAGGCGTCAAACCCCATTCCGCAGGTACAGAAGAAAGCATGGTCGTTGATGATTCCATAATCCAGATCGTGAATCTCGCATTGATTCAGAATGTCAATATCTTTCTTGAAATCCATCGGCAACATCAGGTGGCGGGCCAGTCCGTTTCCGCTTCCACATGGTATGATGCCCAGAGCCGTATTGGAGTTTGTGATACCGCGTGCCACCTCATTCACCGTTCCATCACCACCTACAGCAACCACCACGTCCACACCCTGCTCCTTGCATTCAATGGCAATTTCTTCGGCGTGGCCTGCGTGTTCTGTCTCCCTGATTTCGTAGGAATACTTCTCCTTGTCGAGCACCTGTTCTATAAGTGCCGGTATTCCAGATTTGCTGACTGTGCCCGAAATCGGGTTAATGATGAATACTATTTTTTTCTTCTTTATCATTATGTTGCAAATTTACAAAAAGTACTCCACAAAAGCGCCCTTTTCTTTAAATATTTCTCTTAACAAGAAGTTTTCTATAAAATTTGTGAAGAATTGCGTAATTTTTTTGTAACTTTGCAGCCTAAAATGTAAAATAGTTATTTAAACCATCGAAATGGGACAGTTACAGGAGAGATACAAACTCTATCGTGAGCCTCAGAAGTATATGGAGGCAGATGTCTATCCATATTTCCGCGCCATTGAAGGTAAACAAGGAACGGAAGTGGAAATGGGCGGTCATAAAGTGCTTATGTTTGGCTCTAACGCTTATACGGGACTTACTGGTGATCAGCGTATTATAGATGCTGCAAAGAAAGCACTTGATAAGTATGGCTCAGGATGTGCAGGCAGTAGATTCCTTAATGGAACTCTTGATTTGCACGTTCAACTTGAAAAGGAAATATCCGAATTTATTGGTAAAGACGATTGTCTTTGTTTTTCTACCGGCTTCTCTGTCAATCAGGGAGTACTTGCCATGGTAGTAGGCAAAGACGACTATATTATTTGCGATGATCGCGACCATGCTTCTATTGTGGACGGTCGTCGCCTTTCATTTGCCAAACAGCTTCACTACAAGCACAACGACATGGAAGACCTGGAGCGCGTGCTTCAGCGCCTGCCTCATGAGGCCATTAAGCTCATCGTTGTCGATGGTGTGTTCTCTATGGAGGGTGATTTGGCTAAGCTTCCTGAGATTGTAGAGCTTAAGCATAAGTACAACTGTTCCATTATGGTGGACGAAGCTCATGGTATCGGTGTGTTCGGAAAGCAAGGTCGTGGCGTCTGCGATTACTTCGGCCTTACTGATGAGGTGGACCTGATCATGGGAACCTTCTCTAAGTCGCTTGCAAGTATCGGTGGTTTTATTGCTTCCGATAGCGATACGATCAATTTCCTGCGTCATACCTGCCGCACTTACATTTTCTCAGCTTCCAATACACCCGCAGCTACAGCTGCCGCAATGGAAGCACTTCACATCATTCAGCAGGAACCCGAGCGTATTCAGGCTCTTTGGGATGTAACGAACTACGCCCTGAAGCGTTTCCGCGAAGAAGGGTTTGAGATTGGCGACACCGAGAGCCCCATCATTCCTCTTTATGTGCGCGATGTTGACAAAACCTTCCTCGTGACGGCTCTTGCTTTCAAGGCTGGCGTCTTTATCAACCCCGTTATTCCACCAGCTTGTGCTCCACAGGACACGCTTGTGCGCTTTGCGCTGATGGCTACGCATACCAACGAGCAGGTTGATCGTGCCGTGAAGGCTTTGAAGAAGATTTTCGTAGAACAGGGAATAATCAAATAATTGCGGAATAATTTGCAAGGTACAAAAAAACTTTGTACCTTTGCAGCCGCAAAATCGAGGTGTAGCGCAGTTGGTAGCGTTCCTGGTTTGGGACCAGGCTGTCGCAGGTTCGAGTCCTGTCACCTCGACTCATTGAATTAATCCGCTGGCTTATAAAGTCGGCGGATTTTTATTGCTGCCTATTTCACAGATGCCTGCTGGAATATCGGATACATAAAAAGGGGCCTGCCGCTGCAGGTCCCCTCTTTATCAACTAACCTAATAAAACTAACTTAAAACTTATGAATCTATATAACTAATCTAATGAGAGAATATTTACTTCTTGTCTTTTGACATTGCAAAGATACAACTGATTTCGTAGTCCCGTATCTTTTTTCGTGATTATCTGTTCAGTTACTTGCGACATGTGCCCTATATTGCGACAATTGCCTGGAGCCTGCTCAGAATCTGTCGTAGCTCTTAAGTAAAAGTTCAGAATTACTTCCTGATGACCTTCTGATTGTTCTGAATCACGATGCCTCGTGTGGAATCATTAGTCGCTGTACTGTTGAGCCGATAGGCGCGGGTGGCAGGATGCTCCACGATGTCAGCTGCACGTACACCAGCGGCCTGTCCGGTCTTCTCCTTATACTCCTTCTGAGCCTTCTTCATTTGTGCAATGAATTCTTCGCTGCCTTGCAAGGCACAGAAACCGATGCTGGCTGCCGTTCGGCTGGCATCTACATCGCTCTGCCAGTGGGCACCCACGATGACGCGGCTGTTACAGTAGTCCCATCCACGGCTGAAAATCTCAGCAGCACGTTCCGGGGCAATCTGAGCCAGCAGGAGAGAGATGCCCCATCCGCGCAGGCTGTGACCCGAAGGATAGCTGCCTTCGCCGCGCAGTTCGTCCTCTTCGTGTGAAGGCATCGAGTCGTTGAAGCGCTCGAAGGGGCGCTGACGTTTGTAGTAAGCCTTGGTCTCCTTGCGCATGGGGTCTGTGGTGGCCAGGCTGGTCTCCATCAGTTTCCAGATTTCAGGAGTTGCGATAGGGGTTATTTCCAGTCCGAAGGCATCTCTCCACTGCAGGAAGAGTTTGGCATGATCGTCCCATTCTGCATCAGCGATGGCCAAGGCCACACGGGCAGAATCCTGACGTTGCTGCTTGCCCCATCCGTAGCGCACCACGTCGTTGGCAAACTCAGGACTGTCGAATGCTGGTGGTTCCGGCATTATTTTGATCAGTTTGGGTAGTTGGTTGAGTTCATAATAGGGCGTCACGACTTCGCTTTGTGCCGAAACGGTTGACGTCAGCATGGCAATGACGGCCATGCACATCATTTTCTTCCAGTTATTCATTGTTGGATTATTATTCTTTATGTTATTTCTTGTGATGATAGTCTTGGATCAGGCCTTTTTTCACTAAGATGGGCAGGATGTTGGCTGCCGACTGACGGCTGGCCTTGTTGCCCCGTCCGTAATAAATCTCGAAGGTCACGGGATCGTCGCGCAGCAGTTGTTCCATGAACTTGTTGTTCATGTGTGTCATGAGAATCTTGCCCTTGTTGTTAGGCCCTTTGTCGAGCAGGTAGAGTGTGTGGTGTTGCATGAGGTCGTCATTGGTCAACAGCAGGTCGGCTGCCAGAAACAATGAGCCTGCTGTGTAGTGACCTGTGGCCAGCAAACCGATGTCAAGCCCAAGGTTCACCAGGTCGAGCACATCGCCCAACGTCACCTTGTAGCTGATGACGCATAGTTTGCCGTCCTTGTAGGGTAGGGCACGTGTGTATTTGCTGATGGGCAGCACGGCTCCGTCGTCGTCGCGCAGCTTTCGGCTGTTGATGAACAACTGTCCGTCAACTGATATGAGGAATACGTC
This sequence comes from uncultured Prevotellaceae bacterium, assembly GCA_900314655.1. Classification (GTDB taxonomy): domain Bacteria; phylum Bacteroidota; class Bacteroidia; order Bacteroidales; family Bacteroidaceae; genus Prevotella. Next base: position 148,901 of record OMWC01000001.1, read on the forward strand.
GTTCTTAATAATCTGGTTTACCTCCTTGTCGTCGGTCTTGATTGAGAATTCCATGCCGTCGTATTGGATGCGGCAGGAGTCGGGCTTTTTGTCGTCGGTCAGCGATTCGTATGGCTTCCACTTGTTGGCCTTGAAGTCGTCATAACTCATGCAAACCTTGGTTTGTGCCTGACTGGTCAGGGCGGTGAAAAACAGAAGTGCGGAGAAAGTTGCCCGAGCGAGGCTGCTCTGCACGAAGCGATTAGAAAGTTTTGATGTGTTCATTTCTTCGGATTTTTTGTGTTTTGGGAACTTGTAAATACGCTGCTGTTGCAGATGTCGAGGATGGTTGTAAGCATCCATAGTGCAAATCTTTCTGTTTTCATTTTTCTGGATTGTTATTGTTTATGATTTGTTCTTGATTTCGGGTGCAAAGATAGTGGCTTTTTCGATAGGAAACCATCAGGCGAGTCTCTTTTCTTTCCGTTTTGTTGCGACAGTAACCCGTAGTCGCGACAAATGGCAAAAGGCTCTGTTGAATCTGTCGCGAGCTCTTGGAAAATCGCTGCCAGGCCATCTCTTTTTCTTACATCGGTTTTTCTTAATCTGGAGATGAAAGCGTGATGATTCTTCGTCAGTAGCGTCTCCGATTAGCGAATTTCTGCCATTCGATGATACTTTGGGTCAGTTCCGATGATACTTTGGGTTGCTTCCAATGATACTTTGGGTCGTTTCTGATGAGGTTTCGCAAGGCTTCTGAAGCCTGGAAGCATTGCTTCTGATGATATTTTGGCCCGAAAATGATTCGAAACACCGTTGTCGGGAAAGTTGATTTTTCGTAATTGTCTTGGTATCAAGGTTTTAAGGAAATCGCCTTAAAACTTGCGTCTATTCGTACTTTGGTGGAGTTGCAGACTTTCGCACGAGTTTTGAGCCTTAAAATAGGAATTTGTTTTACATTGGCTTAGGATCCTTGAGAATGATGGATTATGGACAGAAAAAATGGGGACTGCCGCTGCAGTTCCCCAATTTTTCAACTAACCTAAATAACCTAACTTAAAACTTATGAATCTATCTATTATTAATCTAATGAGAAAACTTTTACTTGTCTTTTGACATTGCAAAGATACGACGGATTACTGAGCCGCGTATCATTTTCTGCGTTTTTCTTTCTGGTTAGTTGCGACACAGGGCCATAATCGCGACAAACTGCGGGAACGGCCTTGAAACCTGTCGTAAACACATGAAAAAACGGAAGATGCGGAAGCAGGATACGTAGTGTTCTCCTGCATCCGCATCTGGGGTGGGACACGCAGAAATCGTCGGGGCTTAAATGTAGCTGACGGTCTCTTCTAACGGTTTGCGGCTGGAATGGTTGGCCAGCGGCTTGGCGTCTTCGGCAGCATATCCGAGGGCCAGACAGGTCAGAATCTCTTCGTTCTGAGGCAACTGGAAAGCTTCCGACATCTTGTCGGGGTCAAAGAAGTTCACCCAGCAGCTATCCACGCCCACGCTCTTTGCACAGAGCATCATGTGAGTGGTCACGATGGTGGCATCCTCAATGCCCGAATCGTATTTCTGGCCGGGATAGGTGAATACGTTGTTCTTGTCGAAAGCCACGATAAGCATCGTTGGCGCTCCGTAGCGGCAGGGGGTGAGGGTGTCTATCTTGGCGATTCCCTCAGCCGACTGTACCACATAGACGTGCTGTTCCTGCAGGTTCTTCGCCGTGGGTGCCAGGCGGCCTGCCTCCAGGATGGTGTCGAGTTGCTCTTTGCTGATCTGGCGTGAGCCAAACTTCTTGCAGGAGTACCTGCTTTTTGCTAATTCAATGAAATCCATACGGTTGTGTTTTGATTTGTGTAAATATAAAATATGTGCAAATATAGGCATAATTATCCAAACGGCGCAACTTATCTTCCAAAATGTTTGCCGTTTCAGAATAAAACTATATATTTGCAGCATGAAGAAGTTTATTGTTACTGTAGTGGCGCTGCTGGTCATGATTGTTGCCATTCTTGTGCTTGGCAACGTGATTACCATCGGCGACAAGATGACGCAGGTGTTCGGCGTGCCCTATTTTGAGTATGCCTTCTATATCCTGCTGTTCGGTCTGCTGGCCTATCTCATCATCACGCCGATTCATCAGATTTATTCCACGCCGGAGTTTCCCGTGATGAAGGTGGATGAGGAAATGGGCGACCGCGATGCGGAGAAGTATTGGAAGGACCTGAGTTCGTTTGCTTCAAGCCTGTGCGCCAACTGCTATTATTTGCCTGAGAACCTCAGGATTGCCCATCAGGCGGAACTCGCAAGAGACCTGTCGGAAATCCGCCAGCGGCATGATGTGGACGAGCTGAAAGCGTTCCTGAAGAAAGAGATCGACATCCGCCTGAAGCGTGTCGATAAGCTCATCATGAACTACGGAACGAAGGTTTTTATCATCGCCGCCATATCGCCTTCCGACAGGGTTGACTCGATGTCGTCGTTGGCCTTGAACTTCCGTATGATTGGCGACATCATCAAGGCTATCGGGTTCCGTCCTAACAAGCCCCAGATGATGAAGCAATACGTGCTCATCGTGAGTGCTTCGCTCTTCAGCTACTATGTTTCGAGCGATATCACGGGAAGTCTGGTGGAGAATATTGACATGGCCGATATTGACCTCTCGGATTTGGATCTCTCGGATTTGGATTTCTCATCGGGCGTTACTCAGGCTGCTAAGATTATTCCGGGAAAACTCCTGAAACCGTTGCTTGACGGTGTATCAAGTAGTATCCTGACGCTCATCATCGGATATGTGGCCAAATACTATCTGATGAATGGAGCCCGCGAACTGAAAGGCCGCAACGGAGCGAAGGCCCGTAAATCTTCCATGAAGAAGGCCATCCTTTCCATTCCCGATGTTTTCAAGGTCGTTTCTGAAAACCTGGGAGGACATTGGACCAAAGGCATGAACTGGTTGATAGAGCAGTTCACTAAGAAGAAACACGACGTGGAAAAAAACAGCCTTGACCGGCTTGCTGAGGAACAGGCCGATCAAGGCAGGAAGAAGTCTTTTTTCAGGTTTTGGAAACGGGGGTGACTTTTACCAGTCTTCGTCTTCGTTGCCTACGATACCGTTCTTAACGGCTTCTTCTATCTTGTCGATAACGGCATTTGAATAGGCGTGTGTCATCACCAGGGCCTTGGCACAAGTGCGCTTCTGTGCGTCGTTTTGTACAAATGGATAATGGCGAGCGATCTCCCATTGCTTGTCGTAGAGATTAGCATTCGTTTTGTCGTCAGCCTTGCGCTTGGAGTCGCCTACGGTGCGTTCGTCTGCGAGTACTGCGGTCAGCCATCCACCGGAGATGTCACTCAGAATTTCGTAGTTTTGCACCGTATAGGTGACACGGATGCGGTTGTCCTTGATGTCGATGCGGATGATGGGGGTGATGCTGACGGCATATCTGTTGATAGTTCCGGTGTGCTCAGCAATGTCCTTGATGGTCGATGATATGATAATGCATCCGGCATCCTTGTCATTGAGCGTAATGGCGTTGTGGTCCTTGAAGGTAGCGGTGGTCCAATAGTTGAGAGCCACGTAGAGTTGTTCCTTCGTCTTTCCTTGTGCCTCGATGACCTGTTGGAAGGTGATGGACTCGTTTTTGTCGAGGGTGATGCCTTTTGCGATATTGGCTGCAGCATCCACCCATTTGTCACCATAGCGTTGCTTGGCATATTTTTCCAGATCGGCAGTCTTCATCACTTGTGCCTGTACACTTATGATGCCGCAGAAAAGGATGGCGGCAAGCATCCAGAATTTTAAGCTTTTCATTGTCTTTTATTTTTTATTGTTATTGTATTAATTTTGATTTCTGATGCAAAGGTAAGTCATATTTAATAATGTTGGAGAATATTAGGCGTCTTTTCTTTCCAAGTTGTTGCGACACCAACCCTTATTCGCGACAAAACCTCTACATCCCTGCTAATTCTGTCGCAACTGACAGTCATAATGTAGGAAAGAGGTTTATGAAGTACTAAGAAAAAACGGAGATACTCCTGAAGGGAATATCTCCGTTTTGGTTTTCGCGATGGTGATTCCGTTGGGGTTCGAACCCAAGACCTACTGCTTAGAAGGCAGTTGCTCTAATCCAACTGAGCTACGGAACCATTGCGAAAAGCGGTGCAAAATTACTGCTTTTTATTGTTATCTCCAAATAAAATGGAAGAAACTTTCGGTTTAGGAGTTCATTGAGAGAAGGAACTCTTCGTTGTTCTCCGTGCGCTCCATGCGGGTGTGAATCTCGTTCATGGCCTCGATGGCGTTCATGTCGGAGATAGCCTTGCGCAGAATCCACATGCGGTCGAGCGTGGTCTTGTCTTGCAGCAGATCGTCGCGGCGAGTAGAAGAAGCCACCAGGTTGACGGCAGGGAAGATGCGCTTGTTGGAGAGGGCGCGGTCGAGTTGGAGCTCCATGTTACCCGTACCCTTGAATTCCTCGAAGATCACTTCGTCCATCTTCGAACCGGTATCGATAAGGGCTGTGGCGATGATGGTGAGCGAGCCGCCTCCCTCAATGTTACGGGCAGCACCGAAGAAGCGCTTGGGCTTCTGCAGGGCATTGGCATCCACACCACCGGTGAGCACCTTTCCTGAAGCGGGAGCAACGGTGTTGTAGGCGCGTGCCAGACGGGTGATGGAGTCGAGGAAGATGACCACATCGTGTCCGCATTCCACCATTCTCTTAGCTTTCTCAAGCACGATGCCGGCAATCTTGACGTGGCGCTCAGCAGGCTCGTCGAAGGTTGAGGCGATAACCTCGGCATTGACGGTGCGCGCCATGTCGGTAACTTCCTCAGGACGCTCGTCGATAAGCAGCATCATCAGGTAGGCCTCGGGATGGTTGGCGGCAATGGCGTTTGCCACGTCCTTCATCAGGATGGTCTTACCGGTCTTGGGCTGTGCCACGATGAGTGCGCGCTGGCCTTTACCGATAGGTGCGAAGAGGTCCACGATACGCGTGCTGAGGTTGGTGGTGCGGGGATCGCCGCAGAGTGTGTATTTCTCGTCGGGGAAGAGCGGCGTGAGGTGTTCGAAAGGAATGCGGTCACGCACTTCCTCGGGACGGCGTCCGTTAATCTTGTCGATGCTTGTCAGGGGGAAGTATTTCTCTCCGTCGTGAGGCGGACGCACATGGCACTGCACCACGTCGCCAGTCTTCAGGCCGTAGCGCTTCACCTGCTGCACGCTTACATACACATCATCGGGTGACGACAGATAGTTGTAGTCGCTGGAGCGCAGGAATCCATAGCCGTCAGGCATTACTTCGAGCACGCCGTTGGCGGTGATGATGTCAGAGAAATCGTACCCGCCCTTCGCTGTTTCTGCCTGTTGGCGGAAGATAGAGGGCATCGGTGTAGATATGGGAGTGGTGGGGTTGTCGAAGATGTCATAGTTGGGTAGTGCGGCCTGGTCTTCGATGGGAAGGTCGATGACAGTGATGAAGTCGGTGCCGTCGCCGGGGTCGCCTTGCCAGATGCCATCTACGGTTTCGTCGCTGCGCAGACTGTCTGACTGTTTGTTGTGGTCGCTCACCTTAGCCTGAAGTTGTGCGAGCAGGTTCTGCTGCTCTTCGTTGTCATTGGCTGCAGATGCTCCGGAAGCAAACTCTGCCTCGGGAATGAAATCGGGTGTCTCGTTGATGTCATTCTCTGGCTCTTCTTCTATTTCTGACGTTTCTTCAGCTGGTGCTGCTTCTGCTTGCGCCTTTTCTGCCTCTTCCTTGGCTTTGGCTTCGGCTTCAGCGGCTGCAATGGCAGCAAGTTCAGCCTTCGACTTGCGTCCACGTTTCTTGGGAGCGGGCTTGGCTTCTTCTTCTGCAGCTTCTGCAGGCGTCTCTACGGGCTGCTCCTGCTTTTCGGGCAGATCCTTGAAGAGTGGGGCTGGTTCAGCGGGTTTGCTCTTCTTCAGGTCGAAGTTCTCACCCTCCTTGCCGTTGACAGAATACACGCGGTCGGTGTCTTTCTTGGCGATACGTGTACGCTTGCGCTTGGTGCCCATCGGGTTCTTACTGGCATAATCAGCGGCTTGTGCCTCGATGATATCATATACGATGTCTTCCTGTGAGCTACCAGCTTTCAGGCTGACATTCAACTCTTTAGCAATATCTTCCAGTTCGGAGATACTCTTTGATAACAGTTCTTCTTTGTTGTACATATAATAAATATGTGGAATTTGATGTTTTTGATTAACCGTTTCGAGAATGGAAACGGGAAGGATGTCTTTCAAAAGACGGGTGCAAAGGTACTAAGAATTTAAGAGAAAGAGGAAACGGGAAAACGGGAAATTGTGGAAATTACGTATTTTTAACCTTTGGCTGCAACGAAGCTGTCTTAATCTTCTATCTCCGAAAGTTCGAGCCAGCGCATACTTTTCTCGTCGAGTTCGTCTTTGAGGATAGGCAGGCGTTTGCTCTTCTCGGTGAGTTCTTCTACCGAGAGTGTTCCGCTGCAAAGGGCTTCTTCCAGTTGGTGTTGCTCGGCCTCGAGGGCGGCAATCTCTTTTTCCAGTTGTTCGAACTCACGCTTCTCTTTGTAGCTCATCCGTCGGCGGGTGTCGTTGCGGTAGTTTTTCTTAGGCGTGGTGGTTTCGGATTTTGCGGAATTGCCGGAGTTACTGGTGCTTTCGGCGAGTTTTGACCACTCGCGGAACTGGGTGTAATTGCCGGGGAAATCCTTGATCACTCCCTGACCGCGGAAAACAAGCAGGTGGTCAACCACCTTGTCCATAAAGTAGCGGTCGTGGCTGACCACGATGACGCAGCCCGGGAAGTCCTGAAGGTATTCTTCAAGAATCTGGAGCGTCTGGATGTCAAGGTCGTTGGTTGGCTCGTCGAGCACGAGGAAGTTGGGGTTCTTCATCAGTACCGTGCAGAGGTAGAGCTTGCGCTTCTCACCGCCTGAGAGCTTATAGACGTAGTTGTGCTGCTGCTCGGGTGTAAATAGGAAATGCTGCAGGAACTGACTGGCAGAGAGATGGCGTCCGCTGCCAAGGTCAATGTATTCGGCAATGTCGGTGATGATGTCGATAACCTTCTGGTCGTCGCGGAACTTGAGCCCCTCCTGCGAGAAGTAGCCGAAGCGCACCGTGTCGCCGATGTCGAACTTTCCGCTGTCGGGAGCCACTTCGCCCAGCAGCATCTTGATGAAGGTTGACTTGCCGGTGCCGTTGTTGCCTACGATGCCCATTTTCTCAAAACGGGAAAAGTTGTAGTAGAAGTCCTTCAGGATAATCGTGTCTTCCTGCCCCTCCTGTCCCTCAAAGACTTTCGATACATACTGGCACTCGAAAATCTTCGAACCGATATAGATGTTAGACGATTTCAGCCGCATCTGGCGTTCCTCAATGCGCTGTTTGGCCACGCGCTCCAGTTCGTAGAACGCTTCCTCGCGATAGCGGGCTTTATGGCCACGTGCCTGTGGCTGCCGGCGCATCCAGTCAAGCTCCCGCCGATAGAGGTTGTTGGCGCGTGCTATCTCTGCCCGCTGGTTGTCGATGCGCTCCTGGCGCTTCTCCAGATAATAGGAGTAATTGCCACGATAGGTATATATGGTGCGGTTGTCGAGTTCGAGGATGAGCGAGCACACGCGGTCGAGGAAGAAACGGTCGTGCGTCACCATCAGCAATGTGCGGTTGCCGCGGCTGAGATAGCCTTCGAGCCATTCAATCATTTCCAGGTCGAGGTGGTTGGTTGGCTCATCGAGAATCAGGAAGTCGGGCTCCGTGATAAGCACGTTGGCCAGGGCCACACGCTTCTGCTGACCGCCGCTCAACTGTCCCATCGGCTGTGTTAAATCTTTTATTTTGAGCTGCGTGAGTATCTGCTTGGCTTTCAGTACTTTCTCTTCTTCTCCTTGATGATTGAAACAAGCATCGAGCACACTCTCCTCAGGGTCGAATGCAGGTGTCTGCTCGAGCATCGCCACACGAAGATCCCGTCGGTAGATGATATCGCCGCGGTCATAGCCTTCCTTGCCCGTGAGCACGGAGAGCAGCGTTGACTTGCCGGTGCCATTCTGGGCGATGAGCCCCACGCGCTGACCTTCTGCGATAGAGAATGAAATGTCTTCGAACAGCACTTGTGCGCCGAACGATTTCGTGAGGTTCTGTACGTCTAAGACAGGTGATGGCATTGTGGCGAAATTGAGAGAATGAGAAATTGAGAGAATGAGAAATTGAGAAAATGAGAGAATGAGAAATTGAGAGAATGAGAAATTCTTATTCCTGGAGTGAACGGTTGATCTCCTCGATGTAGTTGAGCACCTCTTCGCGTCCTTGCCTGCTGCTTGAGGACGTGATGAAGTAGGGGGGCAGCTCTTCCCAGGTGTCGAGCAACTTCTCCATCCATGCCTTGGCGGCAGGCTCCACTTTCGACTTGGCCAGTTTGTCGGCCTTGGTGAATACGATGCAGAAGGGGATGCTGCTCTGTCCGAGCCAGTCGATAAACTCGCGGTCTATCTGCTGAGGGTCATGGCGGATGTCGATCAGCACGAACACGTTGGCCAGTTGCTGACGCTGCAGGATGTACTGGGCAATCATCTGCTCCAGTTTGTCGCGCTGAGTCTTTGAGCGCTTGGCATAACCGTAGCCGGGGAGGTCAACGAGATACCACTCCTTGTTGATGATGAAGTGGTTGATGAGCAGCGTCTTTCCCGGAGTAGCTGATGTCTTGGCCAGCCCCTTGTGGTTGCAGAGCATATTGATGAGGCTCGACTTTCCTACGTTTGAACGGCCGATGAAGGCATATTCGGGCTTGGTGTCCTTGGGGCACATACTGACCGTAGGACTGGAGATGGAGTATTCTGCGTTCTTGATTTCCATATTGTTTTTTATTTTTCGGCGGCAAAGATACTAAAAATTCAGGAAAAAGCGTTACCTTTGTCCCGAAAATGAATCAGTCTTATCCCTCACAACTGCTGGAGAAGGCCGTATCGGAATTCTCACGGCTGCCTGGCATCGGGCGCAAGACAGCTTTGCGACTGGTGCTTCATCTGCTCCGTCAACCTGCGGAAGACGTGGAGCAGTTTGCTTCTGCCGTCACGCGGATGAAGCAGGAAGTGAAGTATTGCCGGGTGTGCCATAACATCAGCGACACTGATGTTTGCCCCATCTGTAATGACCATCGACGGGATGCCTCAGTCATCTGTGTGGTGGAGAATATCCAGGACGTGATGGCCATCGAGAACACACAGCAGTATCATGGGCTTTACCATGTGCTGGGCGGCATCATCTCGCCGATGGATGGTATCGGGCCTTCCGATATCGAGATAGCTTCGCTCGTTGAGCGCGTGGAGGCTGGCGGCATCCATGAAGTGATACTGGCGCTTAGCAGCACGATGGAGGGCGACACCACTAATTTCTACATCTCAAGGAAGTTGGAAGGCACCGACGTCAGACTGAGCATCATAGCCCGCGGCATCTCCGTTGGCAACGAACTTGAATATACGGACGAAGTGACCCTCGGCCGTTCAATCCTTAACCGTACACCATTCGATGGAAAAAGTAAGTAGTATTCTCAAAAAGTTATTCTACGGCATTCTGGCCGTAGCCCTTCTCATTGTCGTTGTCTTCGAGACAGGATTGCTGACGCCAGGCTCATTGGGCGGCGACAAGGCAGCAGAGTTTCCCATTCTTACCGCCATGGAACTGCTTACCGTCTGCCTGATTCCCTTCTCGCTCTATCTCTTCCGCGTGAAGAGCGTCCGCCAAAACCTTTTGGCCGCTCCCGCCCAGTCGATGCTGACGTGGGGTTTTGTGCGTATGGCGATGCTTGCTTTCCTCCTGGTTGTCAATGTTGTGTGCTATTACCTTTATATGAACGCTTCGTTCGGCTATATGGCCATCATCGCCGCCATCAGCATGCTCTTCATATATCCCTCGATAGGCAGATGCAAAGAGGAGACGAGCAGTAACGATGAGGAAAACGATAACGAAAACGATAACCCGAAACTCCCATGAAACTGACGGTTGTCATCGTAAACTATAACGTGAGGCACTATCTCGAACAGTGTCTCCGCAGCCTTGAACGCGCCCTGAAAGGCATCGAGGCCGAGGTTTACGTGGTCGACAACCATTCGAAGGATGGTTCCGTGGAAGCCCTTCAGCCGCTTTTTCCCGCAGTGCATTTCATTTCGAGCAATCATAATTTAGGTTTCGCGCGCGCTAACAACATCGCCATCCATCAGAGTGAGGGCGAGTATGTGCTGCTGCTCAATCCCGACACCGTGGTGGCTGAGTCGTCCATTGCCCGTTGCATCGATTTCATGGACAGCCATCCCGACGCTGGAGCCATTGGCGTGAAGATGCACACCGAGAGCGGAACGCCAGCCATGGAGAGCCGCCGCGGCGTTCCCACACCGCTCGTGGCCTTCTATAAGATGTCCGGACTCTGCAGCCGCTTTCCCCAGAGCCGCCGCTTTGGTAAATATTACATGAGTTATCTGCCTTGGGACGAAGCCGCCGAGATTGAGGTCGTGAGCGGAGCTTTCTGCTTCTTGCGCCGTGAAGCTCTCCTCAATGTCGGGCTGCTCGATGAGGACTTCTTCATGTACGGCGAAGATATCGACCTCAGCTACCGGCTGCTGAAAGGCGGCTACCACAACTGGTATCTGCCCGAGCACATCCTTCACTATAAAGGCGAGAGCACCCAGAAGTCATCGTTCCGCTATGTCCACGTGTTCTACGAGGCGATGCTCATCTTCTTCCGCAAACACTACGGCCATCTCAGTTTTCTCATCACGCTGCCCGTCAAGCTGGCCATCTTCGGCAAGGCCTTCCTGGCCCTGTGTTCCATGCTCGCAGAGAAAGTCAGCCGTTCGCTCGGTTTCTTCTCAAGCAAGCGTGAGCGGCTTCCCGTCTGGCTCTTCATTGGTTCGAGGCAGATGATAACCGCCTGTCGGAAGATAGCCCGCCGGAATGCCTTTGCGGCAGAGTTCGTAGAGACCGATGCCAATCGTCATCCTCAGGGTCATCTGGCTTTCGAAGGAAAGATTCGCAAGGACGTGGTCAACTACGTGGTCTATGATACCGGGGCCTACAGCTACGAACAGATACTCGAAATCTTCGGGCAGAATCCCGACAGCCATGTGCTCATGGGCTTCTATCATCCCGAAAACTCAACCATCGTCACAGGAAGGGAGGTCATCCGATGAACCACAGCTGCATACGCCTCAGGGCCATCGAGCCCGAGGATCTCGACATCCTCTATGAGATAGAGAACGACCGCGAACTTTGGGACGTAGGGGCCACCAACGTTCCCTATTCCCGCTATTCGCTCCACAACTATATTGCCACGCAGACCAGCGACATCTATGCCGACCGGCAATTAAGGCTGATGATCGAAAACGAAGAAGGCCAGACCGTGGGCATCGCTGATCTGATGAACTTCGACCCGCAGCATCGGCGTGCCGAGGTAGGCATCGTCGTGATGACCGCCTGGCGCCGTCAGGGATACGCCGCCGAGGCCCTTGCCCAATTGGTCAGGTATTCCGTCGAGCGGCTTCATCTCCACCAGCTCTATGCCTTCGTGGCAGCCGATAATGAAGCCTCTCTTGGGCTCTTCCGCAAATCGGGTTTCACGTCCGGTTCATTGCTTTCCGACTGGCTTTTCGACGGCCGTGAATACCACGATGCCTTGCTGCTGCAACTTTTTTTGTGAAAAAGTCGCTGGAAAGTTTGGGTAATTCAAAAAAACTTCATACCTTTGCAACCGCTTAACCGAAAGGGTGCGTTAGTTCAGCTGGTTAGAATGCCTGCCTGTCACGCAGGAGGTCACGGGTTCGAGTCCCGTACGCACCGCTGAATTTTGGGAAAAGCAAAGAGAGAATTAGGACTGGTGCGTTAGTTCAGCTGGTTAGAATGCCTGCCTGTCACGCAGGAGGTCACGGGTTCGAGTCCCGTACGCACCGCAGAAAAGCCATCCCCTTTTTGAGGATGGCTTTTTTGTGTCGTCTTACTCTTCTACTCAAAGAATCCACGTCTTACAGTCCCTGAACTCTTTTTCCAGCGACGGTGCTTCGTCGAAGAAAGCGAAGAGCGCCGAGCCGCTTCCGCTCATGGCCGCATAGCGCGCACCCAGCTCATAGAGTCGCCGCTTGATGTCAGCCAGCTGAGGATACAGCGGGAAGATGCTATCCTCGAAGTCGTTCACGAGCTGCTCCCGCCAAGTGTCGATAGGTTGCATGATGATGTCGCGGCAATTTCTCGTGGGGCGTTTTACCTTGATACCGCCGAAAGCCTCCCGCGTACTCACCGCCACCGGCGGCTTCACCACCACCATGCGGTAGCGGCTCAGGTCGAGTGGGATAGGGGAGAGTCTTTCGCCAATGCCTTCGGCGTATGCCGGAATAGCCTGTATGAAGAACGGACAGTCGGCCCCCAGCCTTGCGGCCATCTGCTCCATCTCGGCGATGCTCATGTTCAGACCGAATTGCTCGTTGAGCAGTCTGATCGTGAAGGCACCGTCGGCAGAGCCTCCGCCCATGCCCGCCTGCATCGGTATCTGCTTGTCTAATATAATATGTACGGGCGGGAGCGTGTAGCGTTCAGCCACCATTCGGTAGGCACGCACCACCAGGTTCTTCTCCGCATCGCCCTCTACGGGCTGCCCCTTTATCTCGAGCTTAGTCTCCGTAGCTTCCCGAATCTCTATTTCGTCGTAGATAGGCACGGGGTAGAACACCGTTTCCAGGTCGTGATATCCGTCAGCCCTTTTGCTGACCACGTTCAGTCCAAGGTTAATCTTGGCGCAAGGCTTTATCTTCATGGTCAGTCTTTTATTTTCTTACGATCACGCTGCCGCTGGCCTGATGCGTGGCCAGAATCAGCACTTCGGCTATCTGAACATGAGCAGGCGCATTGGCGGCATAGACGGCCACGTCGGCAATGTCGTCGCCCGTCAGGGGCTTGATGCCGGTGTAGAGTTTGGCGGCGCGTTCGGTATCGCCACGGAAGCGAATGTTGCTGAAGTTGGTTTCCACCAGCCCCGGCTTCAGGTTGGTTACGCGGATGGGCGTGTCGGCCACGTCGATGCGCAGCCCGTCGGTTAATGCCTTCACCGCCGCCTTGGTGGCGCAATACACGTTGCCGCCAGCGTAGGCCGCATCACCGGCCACCGACCCCACGTTGATCACGTGTCCGTGTCCGCGTTCCAGCATTCCCGGCACCACCAGTCGCGTCATCAGCAGCAGTCCCTTGATGTTCGTATCGATCATGGTTTCCCATTCATCGGGGTTCCCCTCATATTCAGGTTCCAGTCCGAGCGCCAGTCCTGCGTTATTCACCAGCACGTCAATCGCGCGCCATTCCTCGGGCAGTCCTTCGATGAGTTTCGTAGCCGCCTCGCGGTCTCTCACGTCGAAGGCCAGCGTCATCACCTTTGCCCCCTTCTCCGTCAGTTCCCGTTCTATCTCTGCCAGCCGTTGTTCGTTACGTCCGGTCAGGATCACTTTGTCGCCATTCTCAGTAAACTTCTTTGCGCATCCAAGTCCGATTCCGCTTGTAGCGCCCGTAATCAGTACAATCTTATTCATAACTCTATTTTTCGGCAAAGATAGTGCAAAAAAACGATTAAGCGAAAAGAAAGAAGATTCTTTTTCTTTCTTGAGCGTGAGTTTTTTTCCTGTTTTTGCTATCACTGCTATCACTAAAATCAGTAAATGATTGGTTTGCAATAAGTTGCTGAGAAAATTTTAGTGATAGCACAGGTGATAGCAGTGATAGCAAAACGCCGAAATCCTGAAAAAGGTTGATGGTTAATCCTGTTTTTTTATGATAAAAAGCCCGTTTTTTGAGATTAATCACGCAGCGTGCATGGAGTTTTCAGAGTGAATATAACCTCCGTGAACTCTTATGACTCGGCGTGAGTTTTCTTAGGAATTGTGTGGTGGCTGATGATGCGTTAAATTACTGCGAAGCCTCCGCAGTAGTACTGCGGATGATGCGCAGTAGTACTGCGGATGGGTTGCAGGAGTAATGCAACTGGTTCGCACTTTTGCGAGAAACAACAGCGTGTTTTGCGAGAGATAAAAGCGCGTATGCGAAAAACTGAGTGTTTAGGGGCGTTTTTTTCAGCGGCAAGGCATTTTGCTATCACTGCTATCACCTGTGCTATCACTAAATTCAGCGTTGCAACTCACAGTCATTCAGCTGGTTACTGATTTTAGTGATGGCAGTGATAGCAAAAACGTGAAAAATTTTTCTTATGTGAATGATATAGGCTATGAGAAATAGGAGACCCACCCCAGCCCTCCCTGCTTAGGGAGGGAGTAAATAGTTAGCGCAAAATTTGGAGGGAATGAAATTAATCTTTATCTTTGCAGCGAATAATGATTTGAATCTTATCATGAGTGAGTCGGAAAAGAGTCGCAATGTGTTGCAACAGATAAAGGAAGTTGCCATGCGTGTTATGCCAAAGGGGTCAAAGGTGATTCTCTTTGGTTCGAGGGCACGTGGTGATGAAAGAAGTGATAGCGACTGGGATTTGCTGGTCTTGCTCGATAAAGATAAGATTCAGGATTCAGACCATGATCTCTATACCTATCCTTTTTGGGAACTGGGTTGGTCTATCGATGCCATGATTCATCCAGTCATTTATACTTTGAAGGATTGGGTAAAGAGGAATAATCCTATTTTCAGGAATAATGTTGAACGTGACGGTATATTGATATGCTGACAGATGAAGAAAGACATGATTTGACTAAATATCGTGTAGAAAAGTCAAGGCACGTATTTAAGGAAGCTGAAGATGTAGCCAAACTGGGTTATTGGAATCTTGCAGGTAATCGCTTGTATTACTCAGTGTTCCATATGGCTCAAGCATTGTTGCTGGATAATCGTCTTGATGCTCACTCTCATTCGGGGCTCATTCATGTTTTGGGACAGCATTTTGTTTCGACGGGTCGTTTAGACAAGGCTTATGGTAGATTGATTTCAAGGCTCTATGAATTGCGTCAGTCAGGGGATTACAATGATATGTTTGAAGCTACTGAAGAAGAGGTGAAGCCTTATTTCGAACATGTAAAGAGAATGCTTGATGAAATGCAATCTCTTATTACGGGAATAAGCGAACAAGCATGAGCGGTGTTTCATAAAAACAAAAATCCTCATAAATCTAACGCAAATCCTCCCTCATAATCTACATTTTTGTGAGATTCTTGTAGATTTTTGTCTTATTCTTCGTGTCTTTGTGTCTTTGTGTTGAGCTTATTTTTTTCTTTGCCCATCTGAAAAGTGTGTCAGTGTTGTGTCAGTGTTTTAACGCATAAAATTAGTTTTCAATGGGTGGGACAAGGCTTCTGATGGGAGGGAGCAGAGCCTGTTTCGAAGCGAAAGTGTAGCCAAAACGGCTACACTTTTTGTCGGTGCCGAGTCTTTGAGGAAGGTGGGCGACGGCTGGATGTAATGGATTTTTTCGGCAATAATTTTGTTTTTTTGATTTTTATTTGTACTTTTGCGTTTTAATAAAACATATACGCTTATGCAGACAAGATGTCATTATTCGGTGCTTATTCATAAACAGGCAGAAAAGTATGGCGACCGTACCGCTTTGATCTATCGTGATTTCGGAAGTTTGAAGTGGAAAGAATGTTCTTGGAATGAGTTCTCAAAGAATGTGCGTGTGGTCAGTAATGCAATGCTCAACTTGGGCGTGAAGGTGCAGGAGAATGTGGGCGTTTTCTCGCAGAACACGGTTCATTATCTGTTTACTGACTTTGGTGCTTTCGGTATCCGTGCCGTCACGGTGCCTTTCTATGCCACCAGCTCGGAGCAGCAGATACAGTTTATGATTGGCGACGCGCAGATCAGATTCCTCTTCGTGGGTGAGCAGGAGCAGTACGACAAGGCATACCGCGTGCTGTCGCTCTGTCCTACGCTGGAGAAGATCATCATCTTCGACCGTTCAGTCCGTAAGGTGCAGCACGACACGATGAGCATCTATTGGGATGAGTTCCTGAAACTTGGCGAGGGCTGTCCGCGTCAGAGTGAGTTGGAGGTTCTCTATGCACAGGCTAATGATGACGATATTGCCAATATCCTTTATACCAGTGGAACCACGGGCGACTCAAAGGGCGTGATTCTGAGCCATGGGCAGTTTAATGCGGCCATGATAGCCAACGACGAGAATCTGCCTGTCGGCGAGAAGGATCGTGTGATGTGCTTCCTTCCGTTGACGCATGTCTTTGAGCGCGGTTGGTGCTTCCTTTGCTTGAGCGAAGGTGCCACGGTGATTGTGAACACCTATCCGAAAGAGGTGCAGCAGTCGCTCAAAGAGACTCATCCTACGTGTATGAGTAGTGTGCCGCGCTTCTGGGAGAAGGTCTATATAGGCGTGAAATCCAAGATTGAGAACTCCGGCGCCGTGCAGCGCAAACTGTTTACCCACGCCTTGGCAGTAGGCCGCAAGCACAACGTGGAATACCTGAGCCGCGGCAAGCGTCCGCCTCTGGCTTTGCAGATGGAGTATAAACTGATGGACAAGACGGTCTTTTCGCTGCTGCGCAAGCAGTTGGGTCTGGAGAATCCTAATTTCTTCCCGACGGCAGGTTCGTATGTCTCACCCGATGTGGAGGAGTTCGTCCTCAGCGTCGGCATCTTTATGATGGTAGGCTACGGACTGACGGAGAGCCTGGCTACGGTGAGCAACGTGCATAAGGACAAGCCCTTCACCATCGGTTCGGTAGGGCGTCCGATTAGCGGCTTGGATATCAAGATTGGCGAGAATGACGAGATACTGCTGAAAGGCCCCACGATTACCCGTGGATACTACAAGCGCGATGCGCTGAATCAGGAGGCTTTCACCGAAGACGGCTATTTCCGCACGGGTGATGCCGGCTATCTGAAGGACGGTGAGCTGTATCTGAAGGAACGTATCAAGGAGCTCTACAAGACTTCCAACGGAAAGTATATTGCCCCGCAGATGATTGAATCGAAACTGCTGGTGGATAAGTTCATAGAGCAGTTGGCGGTGATTGCCGACCAGCGCAAGTTTGTCAGCGCCCTGATTGTGCCGGCCTTTGCCGAACTTGAAGAATACGCCAAGGACAACGATATAGAGTTCTCTTCCCGTGAAGATCTTTGCCAGAACAAGAAGATCTATAAGATGATGGAAGAGCGCATCGAGACCTTGCAGCAGCAACTGGCCAATTATGAGAAAGTGAAACGGTTCACCCTGCTGCCTCGTCCGTTCACGATGGAGAATGGCGAGCTCACCAACACATTGAAGATCAAGCGCCGCGTGTTGAATAAGAACTACGCAGCCCAAATCGAGGCTATGTACGCCGAGGAATAATTTTAATCCGAGTATGATCACACAAGACCAATTGAAGGATGTCCTGCAGCGGGCAGAAGATCTGCACCGCTATCTCGACATCGACCGCAAACAGATGGAATTCGAGGAGGAAGACCTCCGTACGCAGGCTCCCGACTTTTGGGAGGATCCCAAGCGGGCACAGGAGCAGATGAAGAAGGTGAAAGACATCAAGCGCTGGCTGGATGGCTATCATGAAGTGCGTACGCTGGCCGATGAACTGCAGCTGGCATTCGACTTCTATCATGAGGACATGGTGACCGAGGAGGAAGTGGATGAAGACTACCATAAGGCCATCAAGGCCATCGAAGACCTGGAACTGAAGAATATGCTGCGCCAGAAGGAAGACCCGATGGATGCGGTGCTGAAGATTAACTCAGGTGCCGGCGGCACGGAGGCTCAGGACTGGGCAGGCATGCTGATGCGTATGTATATGCGCTGGTGTGAGGCTCATGGCCATAAGGTGACCATTGCCGATCTTCAGGAGGGCGATGAGGCTGGCATCAAGAGTGTGACGATGGAGATTGAGAAAGGCGAATATGCCTATGGTTTCCTGAAGAGCGAGAACGGTGTTCACCGCCTGGTGCGTGTCTCGCCGTTCAATGCCCAGGGCAAGCGCATGACCTCTTTTGCCTCCGTTTTCGTGAGTCCGCTGGTCGATGATACCATCGAGGTGTATGTAGATCCCGCCAAGCTGTCGTGGGATACATTCCGTTCCTCGGGTGCCGGTGGTCAGAATGTAAATAAGGTGGAGTCGGGTGTGCGTCTGCGCTATTGGTACACCGACCCGGATACGGGTGAGGAAGAGGAAATCCTCATTGAGAACACCGAGACCCGTGACCAGCCTAAGAACAAGGAGAAAGCCATGCTTCTGCTCAAGTCGCAGCTTTATGACCGGGCCATGAAGAAGCGCCTGGAAGCGCAGGCCAAGATTGAGGCGGGCAAGAAGAAGATAGAGTGGGGTAGCCAGATTCGCTCCTATGTCTTTGATGACCGCCGCGTGAAGGATCATCGCACCAACTATCAGACCACCGATGTGGATGGCGTGATGGACGGTAAGATTGACGATTTCATCAAGGCCTACCTGATGGAGTTCCCCGTCGAAGAGGAGAGTTGAGGAGGAGGTAAGATGTAAGAGGTAAGATGTAAGAGGTAAGTGAAACTTTAATAAAACATCAAATAATAATAAGATTATGAGTCAAAAAAGAAAATTGCAGCGTGCGCGCCATGCCGCTAAGGAAGAAGAAAAGGGAAAGAACATCGTGAAGTGGATATTCGGCTGTCTGGTGGCACTGGCAGTCATCTACATGGTTTATATCGTTATCACGATGTCTTAAATGAGCGGTCTGGAGATAGAACGCAAGTTTCTGGTTCGCGGCGAGGATTATCGCCGTCAGGCTACATCGAAAAACCGTATCCGGCAAGGGTATATCATGAGCAAGAACGGGCGCACCGTCAGGGTTCGCGTCCGCGATGCTCATGCGTTCCTCACGATTAAGGGACCGTCGAAGAACGGCGGGTTGTCACGCTACGAGTTTGAAAAGGAAATAACCCTCGATGAGGCAGAGCACCTGATGGAGATCTGCGAGCCGGGCATTATCGACAAAACCCGCTATCTGGTGCCCAGTCCTGATGGGAAGCATACGTTTGAGGTAGATGAATTCTATGGCGACAATGCGGGGCTGGTGATGGCCGAAGTGGAACTCCGGAATGAGGACGAACCGTTCAAAAAGCCCGATTTCATCGGTGATGAGGTCACGGGCGACCGTCGGTTCTACAATGCTCACATGCGCAAGATGCCCTTCATCGTATGGCGTGGCACTATTCCTAAGGAGTTCCGCCATTTAGTATTGGAGTAATCCATCTAATACACAAACATAAATAGTATGATGAGTTCAGAAAGAGGAAATTTCGGAACAAGGCTGGGCGTGATCCTTGCCACTGCCGGCGGAGCTGTCGGTCTGGGCAATGTGTGGCGCTTTCCCTATGTGACCGGGCAGAACGGAGGTGCTGCCTTTATCCTTATTTATATAGGGTGTGTGCTCGTGATGGGCATCCCCGTGATGCTTTGCGAGATGATGATCGGGCGCCATGCCCAGGCCAATACCGCCCGTGCCTATTCCATCATGGGCAACGGCACGGCCTGGAAGCTGGTGGGCCTTCTCGGGGTGCTTACCTCGGCCCTGATCTTAGGCTATTATAGTGTGGTGAGCGGTTGGACGCTTCAGTACATCTTCTCTTCGATAGCCGGCAATATCCATGGCACGCCTGAATATTTCAAGGAGTATTTCACGGCCTTCTCCACGCATCCCATTAAGCCTATCATGTGGGGCGCCCTCTTGATAGGCATGACCCATTTCGTAATCGTTCATGGCGTGCAAGACGGCATCGAGAAGGCTTCCAAGATCATGATGCCCATTCTCTTTGTGCTGCTTATCATATTGATGATATGTGCACTGTCCCTGCCCAATGCATGGAAGGGTGTGGAATTCCTCCTCAAACCGGATTTCTCGAAAGTGACGGGAAAGACATTCCTCGAAGCTCTCGGGCAGTCGTTCTTCTCCCTGAGTATCGCGATGGGATGCCTCTGCACGTATGCCAGTTATTTCAAGCGTGAGACACGCCTCTTGCCTTCAGCCCTTCAGATAGCTGCCATTGATACGATGGTAGCCGTACTGGCCGGACTCATCATCTTCCCAGCTGCTCTTTCTGTGGGCGTTCAGCCTGATAGCGGTCCTTCGCTCATCTTTATCACGCTGCCCAATGTCTTTGAGCAGGCTTTCGGCAGCATGCCCTTCGTGGAGTATGTGGTGAGCATCCTGTTCTACCTGCTGCTGACCATTGCCGCCTTGACCAGTAATATCTCCATCCACGAAGTAAGCACCTCGTTTCTGAGTGAGGAGTTGCATCTGGGCCGCCGCAATGCAGCCCGTCTTGTTACGCTCTATGCCGTCATCACGGGTGGCATCTGTTCCCTTTCCTTGGGTATGTGGGACTGGTGTTCGCTTTTCGGAATGCCGCTCTTTGATTTCCTCGACTGGTTCACGGCCAATTGCTGCCTGCCTGTCGGTGCATTCTTCACCTGCCTTTTCATTGGCTGGTATGTGGATCATAAGGTGGTGCACGACGAAATCACCAACTGGGGCACCACCAACGTACGCTTTGTCCATCTGTTTGTGCTGGCCGTGAAATATATCTGCCCGTTGTTCATCATTTGTGTGTTCCTTCACCAGCTGGGGTGGATTTAAGTTTCAGGTTTCAGGTTTCAAGTTTCAGGATTCAAGTTTCTGGTTTAGGATATGGAGAACAGAGGAACATTTGCATCGAAGATAGGAATTGTGCTGGCCACGGCGGGGTCTGCCGTTGGGTTGGGCAATATCTGGCGTTTCCCATACGAGACGGGCATGAACGGCGGTGCAGCCTTCCTGTTGGTCTATCTGGGCTGTATGTTGATGCTCGGACTGCCTGCCATGCTCTGCGAGTTTATCGTGGGGCGCCATGCTCAGCAGAATGCCACGCGCGCCTATGGTGGTTGGCCGTGGAAGATAGTCGGCTATATGGGCGTCTTCACGGGTTTCATTATCATGGGCTTCTATAGCGTGGTGGCCGGTTGGACACTTCAGTATGTTTTTGCGGCCATTGCCGGACACCTGCAGGGCAATGCCGACTATATCCGGGAGTATTTTGCCGATTTCACCAACCATCCCATCAACCCCGTGATGTGGACGCTCCTTTTCCTCTGCATCACCCATTTCGTGATTGTCCATGGTGTGCAGAAAGGCATCGAGCGGGCCTCCAAGATCATGATGCCCGTGCTCTTCGTGCTGTTGCTCGTGCTGGTGGTCTGTTCGCTGATGCTGCCGGGCAGTATGAAGGGCGTGGAGTTCCTGTTTCATCCCGATTTCACTAAAGTGACGCCCTCCACGTTCTTTGATGCCCTCGGGCAAACCTTCTTCACGCTCAGCACCGGCATGGCCTGCCTCGTCACCTATGCCAGCTATTTCGGGCGTGATGTAAACCTGACGCGCAGTGCCTTCCAGATAGCTGCCATCGACACCTTGGTAGCCGTTCTCTCCGGACTGCTCATCTTCCCCGCGGCCTTCTCCGTGGGTGTGCAGCCCGATGCCGGTCCTCCGCTCATCTTTATCACCCTGCCAAACGTCTTCCAGCAGGCTTTTGCGTCCGTGCCCGTGGTGGGCTATGTCATCGGAATCCTTTTCTACATCCTTCTGGTACTGGCTGCCCTCACCAGCATCATCTCCATGCACGAGACGCCTACGGCCTTTGTCAGCGAAGAGTTCGGTCTGGGACGCCGCCACGGGGCCCGCATCGTGACGGTGTTGGCTATGATTGCCGGTGCTCTTTGCTCCCTGTCGTTGGGTCCCGTTCCCGAACTGCAACTCTTCGGTAAGTCGCTTTTCGATTTCTTCGATTTCCTTTCGGCCAACGTGCTGCTCACGCTCGGCGGTTTCCTTACCAGCATTTATGTGGGATGGGTGATGCCTCACAAGGCCGTCCACGACCAGATGACCAACTGGGGAACCCTCAGCAATCGCTATTTCCACGTATTCGTTTTTGTCGTCAAGTATGTGTGTCCCGTGGGCATGCTCTTCATATTCCTCCATCAGTTTGGGTGGGTGTAAGGATTTAAGTTTCAGGTTTCATGTTTCAAGATTAAAGATTCAGTTATCCGTCTATGTCACTTAGGGAGTTCTTCTACTTGCAGAAATCCGACCGCTTGTCCGTCCTTCTATTAATGCTCGTGGCCGTCGTGGCCTTGATTGTCGTGTTCTGGGTGGGAGGGCGTCAGACGGCAACGGATGTTTCCATGACCGACTCCTTGGCAATGGCTCGTCAGCGCGACACCGTCTATCGGTATTCATCGCACTATTCTGCTGCCCGCCGTGGATTTTCTGAAAGACAGCATGCCGAGACTTTCCCCTTCGATCCTAATACTGCCGATGCCCGACAGCTGAGCCGTTTGGGACTGAAAGACTGGCAAATTCGCAATCTGCTTAAATACCGCGAAGCCGGCGGAGAGTTTCACAAACCCTCCGATTTTGCCCGCCTTTACGGACTTTCCAAGAAAGACTACGAACGGCTGCTGCCCTATATCCAGATCAACGAATATTATCATGAGGCGCACATCGCCTACAAATCCCCCCATGAGGAATTCCACCGCGACACCACGCTCTATCCCATTAAGTTGGTGCCAGGACAAACCGTCATGCTCAACAATGCCGATACCGCGGCCCTTCGCCACGTGCCAGGCATTGGCTCGGGCTATGCCCGACGCATCGTGAACTACCGCCAGCGCCTGGGAGGCTTCTGCCGCGTGGAGCAGTTGCGTGAAATTGACGGTTTCCCCGAGTCGGCCCTGTCATACTTCGACCTGGGCGATGTAAACCTGCGGAAGTTGGACATCAATCATCTCACTCTCCAGCAGTTGAAGGCCCATCCCTACATCGGTTTCTATCGGGCAAAGGCCATCACAGACTATCGTCGGCTGCACGGACCGTTGCAGAGTCTTCAGCAATTACGCTTGCTGAAAGAGTTTTCTGCTGCCGATATTCAGCGTCTGGAGCCCTATATTCAATACTGAGATACACAAAAAAACAAAATTTTCGCCCTTTTATTTTGAATTCTCTCCAATTCTCACTACCTTTGCAGTCGGTTTTAAGAACCGACCGCGATATTTGGCTGCATTCGGCCATTTGAAAGTGAGCTTTCTTGGCGCTCATTTGCACCAATATTGCACGAAAAGATCGGGATGTAGCGCAGTTGGTAGCGCACTACGTTCGGGACGTAGGGGTCGGGCGTTCGAGTCGCCTCATCCCGACATCGAAGGGGTGTAACTGATTGATTTTCAGTACACCTCTTATTTTTGTGTTCCGTTTTTGTTCCGCTAAATCCGAAATTTTTGCTTTTCAAGTGAAAATCTGGCTCGCCGTAAGTCGGTGATGATGCAAAGATAAACAAAATATCTTAGACCGCCAAAATAGGACTGCAAAAAATATGCAGTACCAACAGGAAGCCCCAACCTTCATCATCTGTGCAGAAAGACTGCACTGCTTCCGTTGGATGGGGAAAGTGGTGACGCCCAGACCCGGTATGCCGACTACAATCATCCAAGTGGGGGCTGCACGATTCTTGCAGTGCCAGCCCTCCCCATCCGCCACATCGTCAGCCCGTGGGGGTGGCACAAAAAAAGACCTGCCGACGCATCACGCGCAGACAGGCTGAATCAGATTTAGAAAATTTGCTCTATATTGTGGTTTTAGAAATAGAGCCTCAATAGTACAGATACCATTGAAAGCGTAGGTTGCTGAACAAACAGCCGTGCCACCGCTCATATTGGCCGAATAACTGAACGTCCGAGCCTTGCAGGAAAGCGAACCGTGAGCCGCCTATTATGTTTCTGACTGCGTAGCGCACGTTATCCGAGTGCAGGCCGTGGGCTTGAATCTCAGGCGCAAGAAACTCTCTGAAAGCTGTCTCGCTATCGGTCATATCGTCCGTGGGAGTGATGTCTAAGACACCATTGTGCATGAACCAGGTATCGGACGCATCATCATAGAAGGGGTGGCAGTTGGCTTTCTTTATGCTGCCGTGGGTCGCCAGCCTAAAGTGCATCAGGCAAGGCTCGTCGATGTGCCTTTTGTGCAGATGGCGCAGCAGCAGTTCTACACTCATGCCTTTGTAGTGGTCGGTCGGTGTCACTATGCCGCAGCCGTGGGGGTTGGCTCTGTGCATGGCTCTTATCACTTTGTCCGGCGGTGTCGGTACACCTTTTGGAATATACGATATTACACACATAATCTAAAGTGTTTTAAGGTTGTTTTAATGCCTGTACCGTCTCTTTAGTTGAGAGCGGTACGGCGGTTGTTAAAGTATGCTTTTTGTTCAGCGTTGAGGAACGGAATCTCGTCAATACTGTTGCAGGTCGTTATCTCATTCTTTTCGCTATACTTGACGAGAGCGGCGAGAAACGCTATCCAATTAGAAATCTTTTCGTAATCGGTTGTGCCTGAGTGCTGGCGAAACTCGATTGTCTGGTGGCGGAAATAGGCGTGACTATTGATTTTGTAATAGCGGCTGTTCATAAGGTCGTACACGTCGCGCTTTGAGTTGCAGCGGCTAAAATCGAAGCCTTGCAGAGAGTGACAGAAGCCGTTATTGTTGGCACGTCTCGAAAGCGGCATGAAACTGTCAACGATCTTTTCAATTTTCTGATAGTTACGGATGATGCGGATATAGTGTGCATCTGTCATGTTAGCAGCACCAATATGAACGTGCAGACCGCATGAACGATTGACCTTTGCATCTATCTCGTTAAGTGCTTCACAGAGCCTTTTAAGGCTGTTCAGACCGTCGTTGCCTTGCAGGATAGGACTAACAACCTCGTTTGTGTTCACACCTTCCAGAGATCCGTCTGAAACGATTTTGAAATAGTGTTGATTGTCGGTGTGATTGTAGCCTTCTGAACGGACTGCAAGACCTTTGCGCATACTATTTACTATAAGGTCGTTACGTACCACGTTGTAGCACTCAATCTCCACGCCAAACGTCAACTTGCTAAAGTCGAAGCCTGTGCCTTGCCAAGCCTTGCTATTCAACAGGATTGAAGCCTCAGTGCTGTCTAAACCTATCTTAATTAATTCACGATGCTTTATAGCATTGCTAACGTTCATGTTCATTACGTCGGCTACCATCTCGTTCAGCGACTTCTTCATAATCTTGTTGCCTGTATTTACCTGCTGTCGGCGGCAGCTCTAAAACCACATCACAAAAGTATAAATAAAAACGTACTTATCAAAATAAAAATACATTTTTAGACGTATTTTTAATATTCTTTCACTAAATACATTTATAAATTTACTTATATTTGCAAAATACAGGTAAAAATGTACTTTTCCCATAAAAAGTTTGGTTACTAACGAATTTTTGCTTACTTTTGCCCCAAATTAAGTACATATTTAGTTAAACAATAGTTATGGTAGATATTAAGAAGAAAATCAAGGAGCACGGGTGGACGCTCGAAAAAGTCGGCAAAGAGATTGGGGTGACGAAGTCAGGCATGACGCAGGCTGTTAGCGGAAACCCCACAATTAAGACTTTAGAAGCCATCGCCGGTGTATTGGGGATTTCAGTGAGTGAACTGTTGCGTGATGACGATTCCCGCGCCACTGAGTTCAGCTGTCCTCATTGCGGTAAGCCGATACACGTCAAGTTGGAGAAGGGGGGCAGCGAGTAAACTGTTCTGCCAACACTTCGTGATGGGGTGCAGTCGCAGAGTTCTGTGATATGCGTCCCAATATGTGTTTTGCACTCTGAATTATGTAGAATATGCAATAATAGTTAAAATATATGGCATATATTTGGTTTTTACATACTTTATTCGTACTTTTGTATCGTAAATTAAAGAACCCTTAGAAAAAAACGAGTATGAGTAACGACGTGTATATTAGACTTAAAGCACTCCGCAAGGCGCACAGATTAACGCAGGCAGTCTTTGGTACTATTATAGGCTTAGACCAGACCTCTGTCAGCAGAATTGAGATTAGCCACGCACTTGTGAACGAGCAGCAGTATAAAGCACTTGTAGATAAGTTCGGTGAGGAAGAGGTGGCGAAATATACTGGCGAACCCCCTTGGATAAATGCTGTTGATTCGCATCCAATGAAGAGGCAGTTAATTCATCAGTCCATAGTTGGGAGTGATACGGAAATGTCAGAAATGGCTACACTCGCACGTATTATTGCTGAGCAGCGAGTGAAGATTGAAAATCTTGAAAAAGAAATTGAGGAGTTAAAAAATCGGAAATAGCATATTTCCAGCGCGTTAGGTGCGTTACCCCCATAAAGGTAGCGCACTTTTTATGCAGATTATTGTTAAATTATGCTAATAATACGTGCATAATGTGCGTATTATGGGAAGATTGTATTATCTTTGCATCGTGGAATCAAAATAGCAAAGAATGACAGACAACAGCCAACTTGTAAATTCAGTACTAATTCAAGGTGCTACATTATCAGATATAGAGCGGATGATAAACCGCGCTGTGGATGCTCGAATGAAGGCTTTCTATGACAGCATCAGAGAAAAGCCTCCTGTTTATATAAAAAGGCATGAGGCGGCACGCCTTCTTTCTGTCAGTCTTCCGACGCTTGATGCTTACGGTAAGCATGGCATCCTTCATCCCAAGCATCTCGGCGGTCGTGTCTTTTACGATGAAGCAGAAATTATTTCATTTTCAAAAACAAAATAATATGGAAAGATTAGCATTAACTAACGCCCTCATGCGAGTGGCATCAAGTGAGTTTCAGGTGAGCGACGCAAAGGACATTGCTGCCGCAGCCGATGTGATTATCAACATTGACGGAGTGGCAGAAGTTGTCAGAAGTATGATAACAACTTCCCCCGACTTGTCTTGGTGTGTGGATGCGAATATCAAGCAGATGAAAATCAATCTCGAAAAGGTAATTGCAGCCATAAATAAGAAGATAGATATGGATATTAGGACATACACTAACTTTTAGTCCGTGTCTGAAATGTATGTGAGGCGTGGAGGCGGTGGCAATACGGCCACCCCTCCTCAGAGAAAGATTGAATAGCATTTTTATAAGTAATACATTATGGAAAAAGAAACCCAAGCATTGATTGACGAGATTTTCCCCGACCAGTATTCAGCGATTGGAAAGTTGCACCAGATTGGGTACACCTTTGACTTCCTGAAAAAGAACTGCACGGAGGCAGTTGACCTTTTCAGCAACTACGACGAAGAGGAACACGTCCCCTTCTTAACTGCGGTGCAAGAGAGCCTCGACGCTACCGGCATCATTGAGGAGGCTCTTGCAGACACTAAGACTATCCTCAAGTGGATGCGTTGCAGACGAAGTGAAATTTTCAAAGAAAATGGCGATGAGTAAGAAAAGACAATTTGCAGGAAACCCCGATTACATGACGCAATCCGAGGCTCTGGAGTATCTGGAAATGTACCACCCTACATTTAACAGGTACATTAATATGCTTGGCATTGAAGGAATACATGAGGGGCGATGCGCATATTACAAACGTTCAGAAATCGAGCGTCTCAAGTCCCTAAAAGGGAATATGTTCAGCCGTGCAGTCGGCATCATTGAGCGCGAAACAGGCAAAAAAGTAAAACAGATAGTATTTGAAGATAATTTTTAACAACCAAAACAGGATAACAAAATGACAGCAGAAGAGATAAAGATGCGCGACTTTCTGTCCGCAGAGATGATTAACCGAGAGTTCACACAAGAGCAGCTTGATAAGGTTGCCGAAGTCCTTTATCCCCACGACGGCACTAATGAGAGTGTTCGCTGTGCCACCCGTCAGTTTGGCAGCGATATGATAAAGTGGGCCAAGAAACAACATGACGAGCAGGAGCAAAAGCACCCCAAGCCAATGACTGAGGACGAAATCGTGGCTCTTGCCGCTATTATGTAAACAAAGAAAGGAGGAACTATGGAATATTTACACATGGAATATCCCAACTTCGACTGCGAGCGATTCGAGAAGGAGGTTTTTAACAACGGGGACAAAGACCCGTTCCATCAACGGCTCGCAGACATACGCTGTTGGCGGGACTGCCAAGAGTATTTCGGGCTGGCTCCCGTTCACGTCGAAGAACGTGCGCTGAAGGACGGGTTCATGTCGCAAAAGTTGTATGAGGCGTTTGAGCACAAACTCGGCAAAGAACGGCTCGACGGCTATTTTGGCATCAAAGCAAAGCCCAAATTGAGTAAGGCCGAACAGGAACTCGACGACCTCGCCACCCTTCTTGCAGGCAGCGTGAGAGACAAGAACAGAATCAGCGTAATTCGATTGAGAAAGTAACAAAACCTAACACTCTTTGCGCGCGCGTATGGAACCAGAAAAAACATTTGCAGAAAAGATTGCCGCAGACATCGAGAATCAGACGGCAGCGGGTAATGAGCAGCAACAGCCAACCCCTGCCGAAAGACGATGTGTGCGAGCCTCTGACCTCTTGCGCCGGAAAGTGACAGAACTGCCAAAATTGTTTGCGCCCGTATTCCCTGCCGTCGGGCTTTCGATACTTGGCGGAGAATCCGATGCGTGTAAGTCAATGCTTTTGCGTAACATGGCTATCTGCTGTGTGACAGGCAGGGACTTCCTCGGCTGGCAATATCAGGGAACAAGGAAAAGTTGTATTTTCGTTTCTACAGAGGATGATGAGGACGCAACAAGTTTCCTGCTTGGCAAACACAATGCCACATACAAAGACTATGCAGACGATTGGGACAGGCTACGCTTTATCTTTGCCAACGAAAACACAAGTTCCACCCTTGACAATGAACTTTCGGCAGAGCCAGCCGACCTCGTTGTTATCGACGCTTACTCCGATGTCTTCGAAGGTAAGGAGCAGAACAGCGCGGCACAGGTGAGAGAGTTCATCAACCCCTACAAGGCTCTTGCCAAAAGGCATCAGTGTCACATCATCTTCCTGCATCATACAGGCAAGGGAAAGGAGGATTTGATCCCGTCAAAGAACAACTTGGTAGGCAGTCAGTCGCTCGAAGCAGCCGTCAGGCTTGGCATAGAGCTTAGGGTGGATAAGAACGACCCCACGCTTCGCCATCTGTGCATCGTGAAAGGCAACTATCTTGGCAGCGAATACAAGGGGAGTTCCTTTGTGCTACGTATGGATGATAATTTTGTCTTCCAGAGCACGGGTGAACGAGTGCCGTTCACAGAACTTGGCAACCCCGACGTAATCAGCAGGGCAGGTCGTAAGTCTAAGGACGTGACAAAGATTAGTGATGAGGCTTATATGAAGGCTTTCGATAAAATCTTCGCGGGTGGCAGACTGACTAAGAATAACCTGAAGGCCAAGTTACGCAATTCCTTTGAAGGCGGTACAGATGTTGTCGAGCGAATGATAGAGTATGCGGAGGACAGGGGATGGATAGAGAATGTCTCAACGAACCCAAACAAATTTGAGTATGAGCGAAAGTAAAGTGATACGGGTGATACTGAAATTATTTCCGTATCGGTCAAGGAGTAATCGGAGGGAGCGATACTGTGCGATAGCGGATATATATAAATATATCCGTATCACCAGTATCACCCCGAACGTCCTTGCGGCAAAGTGTTACAACAGAAACAAACGGTACTGAAACATTTCGGTATCACTTAACGGGATATGATAGACAGACTAACAGAACAGAAGATAAAGGATGTGGCCTCGATAGTGGACGTGATAGGCGACTTCTACGAGTTGAGAAAACGTGGCACTAACTACGAGTGCCTATGTCCCTTCCATCCGGATAGAGACCTCGGCTCATTCAAGGTGTCGCCGAAACGCAACATCTACAAGTGCTTTTCCTGTGGTGCACAGGGTGGCCCGGTAAATTTCCTTATGAACTTCGAGAATCTGTCGTACCCTGATGCCTTGCGCTGGCTCGGAAAAAAGTACAGCATTGAGGTCGATGAGGAACAGCGGAAGTTCGTACAGGTCAAGCCGTCCACACCCAAGCCATTACAGATACAAGCCACAAAAGAACTCTGTACCATACCAGCCCAATATGTCACGCTCTCCCTTGACCTGCGCCTCCGCTCACAGTTCCAAGCCCACCTCTGCCGAATCATCAACGATGTGTATAGGATTGTGGATGCAGCACAGATGTACGCTCTCGGTGTCACACAAGACGAAGGTGTTATCTATTGGCTCATTGACGAGCAGGACAGAGTGAGGTCGGGAAAAATTATGCACTACAAGTATGACGGCCACCGTGACAAAGAAAAGGACGGTGACAAGACGAATTGGACTCATTGGAAGATGAAGCAGGACGGGAGGCTTCCTGCCGACTGGCAACTGACACAATGCCTGTTCGGTGCCCACCTCCTCCCACGCTATCCAGACAAGACCGTGGCACTTGTCGAGAGCGAGAAGTCAGCGGTAATAGCGTCTATCGTCCTGCCTCAGTACCTATGGGTGAGCTGTGGCGGTAAGACGCAGTTGGAGGCAGGGCAGAAGTACCTCGCACTCAAAGACCGCAAGGTGGTGATGTTCCCCGATACAGACACAGATGGCGAGACATTTCGTTTTTGGTCTGAAAAAGCCGCAGAATGGCGAGAAAAAGGCTTTGACGTGAAAGTGTCCGACCTCATGGAGAAAACGGCTACAGCGGCTCAGAAAGTGGCAAAAATCGACATTGCCGACCTTTTGGAGGAAGATTTGAGGAAAGTCTATGTGCCGTCGCCTATTGAGTTCATCGGACAGGAAAGCGAGCAGGAAAAGACCCTCGCTGCAATGATAGAGGCGAATCCCGCAGTTAGATTATTGATTGACAAATTTGATTTAGAATTAGTAGCATGAACAGAGTAACAGACAAAACACTACTTTAGGATAACTTTTTAACGGGATAGTAATATGAAAACAATACCGAGAATCTGCCGAACGTGCAAATACTTCAGCAGGGAGCGCAAGAAGAAAGTAAATGGCTATTGCATTAAGCAGAGATGCAACACCCAGAGCCATTCCACGTGTATCTTATACAAGAACGCATAATAAAATCTATTTCAGGATAAAAAACACAAGCACATGATTACAGAGATTATATGGGGCCAGCCTATCGGCAAGGCGAACAACTACCAAGCCGTCCCCGACGGGCAAGGCGGTAAGAGAATCATCAAGAACGAGCGAATAAGAGCGTATGAGCGCAGTTTCGACGAACAGTGTAAAATCTATCGGGGCATGGGCATTGACCGCCCGTTCAGGCTTCATATCACCGTCTATGAGAGCAGTAACGCCTATGACCTGGACAACTGCCTAAAGACTGTTTTGGACTGTCTGCAATATGCGGGAGCCATTACTAACGACAACCTCTGTGTCGGGATAAGCGCGACGAAGAAACTGGATCGTGAGCACCCGCGAGTCGAGTATGGCATTGAAGAGCTTGAACCCCGGCTGTTTTGACTATGCTCGTATTCAAAGGAAACTATGAAGTGGGCAGCCCTGATGCGAATTTTTGTGTAAGGGTGAATCGTGGAAACAAATCTCCCCTTTTGGATGCTGTCTGGGATAATGATGCAAAATGCGTCATAGATACAGAGGCTAGGAACCTTGGCAGTGTTGGATTAAGCGTAGGGATTCATGCCGCCAGTACTGACAATTTGTACGATTTGTATAAATGTGGTCTGATTGTTTCATGGGTGAACGATGCCCATATTCTAATACTGGATTACGACAAAAGTGATGTTGTGATGGAATCGTCTTGTGAGCTGTGTCTTAAAAAAGCAAACATTATCTATTCGGGGACATTGGAACAATACAAGATTGATAACAAAACGGGCAGAATAAGACTATTGGAGGAAATTTTTGCTACATTGAAGCAAGAAATCTTTTATATGGGATTATGGACACGATTATGGAAAAGAAAGAAATAATACAGGAGATAGACAGATTGCGTGAAGAACTGCTGAGGCTCAATGCCAAGGATGCGACACTGGCCGAGACCATTGCCTATTGTAACCAACGGCAAGACCGAATCAGGCAAAGGAGGCGGGAAATACACAATCGGGTAAACGCCCTTAAAGTGGAAATCCTAAAAATGGGGCAATGACATACCACAAGGTCATTTTGTGGTTATTTACTCATATATTAGCCGTCTGGTTCGTGAGGATAGGGCGGTAGGGGCAGGGCGATTGTTTCCTGCCCTTTTTTTTGAAGTGTTAAAAATGTATGTCAGGAACAAATTTGTTGCTGTTTTATTTTGTAAATAGAAACATTTTTGTTACCTTTGCAGAAAAACAAAGGACTATATGCGAGTTATATCATTTGCAGCCATACGTGATTTTATCGCTGTTCATGCAGATGCAGAACAGCCTTTGAAAGACTGGTACAAGGCCGTTTCTAAGGCGTATTGGCGCAATTTTTCGGACATTAAGCAGACGTTCAATACAGTGGACTATGTTGGCAATGACCGCTACGTGTTTGATATAAAAGGCAATAATTATAGAATCGTTGCTATTGTCCTTTTTGTCAATCAAAAGGTGTATATCCGCTTTGTCGGTACACATAAGGAGTATGAAAGAATAAAGGATATAAAGAATATTTGACTATGGCACAGATTAAGACGGAAGAGCAGTACAAGGCGGCTTGCGAAAGGATAAACGAGCTGCTGAAAGTTGTGAGCAACGAGACCCCTGCTGGCGACAAAAACCTGTTGGAACTTGATATGATTTCCGATTTGGTGGCAGACTATGAGGAGTTGCATTTCCCCGTTGTCAGCAAGGAGGAGATGGAGCGTGAGCGGATGTCATTCAAGGAGCTTTTCGATACGTGTCCTTTCCTGAATGTCACCGCCTTCGCCGAGTGGATAGGCATCAACCCCTCGCTGATGCGCAAGTACAAAGCGGGTATTTCCGTTCCGCAAGGCAAGAACCGCGAACTTATCAGGCGAGGTCTCTTGCACGTTGCAGGAAAGTTGGAAAGCGTAAATGTTTAAGACGTGTAGAGAAGAAAGACCGTGCATATAAGCTGAAACAAAAGATAAGGAATTTGTAAAATTCAGAATAAGGAAAGAACGTTTGAGCCGTTGGTGCGTGAAGCATCAGCGGTTTTTTCTGCCCTTTTGGGTAAACGGACGAAAAAAGTGTTTAATAATCAAATATATGACATTTCTCTTGCATATCTCGCATATATTTCTTAAATTTGCACTTGGTAATTAAATATTATGGCATATATGGATAAGAAAGACAAAATTTTAGACCTGCCGATGCGCAAGTGTTTCGCCTTACAGATACTGAAAGGTGAGAAGGTAAGAGAGTACAGGCTGTTCACCGACCATTGGGCAACACGGATGGGCGAGTTCAACGACCCCGAAGACCCGGACGTGATGACGGACATCAAGCCTTTCACACGTGCTCACTTCCATCCCTACAACAAGTCTTGGTGGCTCGATGTTGAGATAACAGCCATTGACATCTTTACCGTCAACCAGGCGTTTCTCGACGATTTAGGCTCTGAGGTTAACGCCCGTATAGGCGACGGAATCTTCGTTATCTCTCTCGGCAAGGTTCTCGGAACAAATTTGGAATAGAATTTCATTTTAAAGCGACGAATTGTTCAACTCTTGTCATGTGGAACGTCACCACCACATTGAGTTGGGGTGCAGATATTAAATGTTTTCTTGTTTCTATGCTCATAACTGCAACCCGACAATGGCGACAAGGCCCGGTCCAATGGAACGAGCATCTTTTCAAGCACGGCTCCGTATGGGGTTAGGTGCAGTAGTGAACAGGTAAAAAGATTGTTAGTTTCTCAAATGTTATACGATTATGGCAACACACGAGACTTATGCAAGAAAGATTAATCCCGACGGCTCGACTAAGCGTTATCGGACACGATCTGAATATGAGCGTGGTCGTATGCAGGCATCGGCAACCGCCGCAGCCCAGCGTTCGGGTATCAATCGCGCCGTTGGCGGTAATATCGTCTAAAGCGATGAAAGAAGCAATTAACGTCATACGGAAAATTGCAGCAATCACCGACAAGGCAGTGCTGTTCCACTCGGCAACGGGTAAGGACAGCATTGCCTTACTTCACCTTATGCACTCCTACTTCAAGGAAATCCTTTGCGTGTTCATGTATTCAGTGAAAGACCTCGACCATGTGAACAAGTATATTGGATGGGCACAGAGAAGATACAAAAACGCGCGATTTATTCAGATTCCCCACATGGCAGTGTATTCAGAGCGGCGGATAGGGTTCCTCGGCTGTGAGCAGAACCCCAACCAGAAACTCTACTCGCTATCAGATTTGACAGACATTGTGAGGGTGCGCTATAACATACCTTGGGCTTTCTTCGGCTTTAAGATGAGCGACAGTTTCAAGCGTCGGCTGATGCTGCGTAACTACACACCCGACAAAGGCGATTACGACTTGCAGGCCATCAACTACAAGAGCAAGAAAGCCTACCCCCTCTCAGTCTATAAAAACAGTGACGTGCTTCGGTACATCGAGGACAATGGGCTGATACGCCCTGAGAAATACGGGCTGATAGGACAGAGCAACGGCTGCGACCCTTCAAACGTGGAATATCTCTTGTGGCTGGAGAAGAACTCACCGGGAGACTTACAGAAAGTGTACACCGTCTATCCGCAGGCAGAGCGTTTAATGTTCAATTATAAGCAGAAAGAAAAATGAATATCAGTAAGTCAATAAAAGAATTGGAGGCGTATTTTCGTGAGGACGGGAACGCCCCTGAGACAATCAATAATCATATCAAGCGTGCGGCATTGGCTATCGCCACCGTGTGCGCCCATCCCGCAGACCTGACGGCAGAGGACTTGGAGGAAATCGCCCTCCCCCTCGACCACCTATCAAGAATTATCGACATCATAGACAGGTATGAAGATTAAGCAGTCAGAGACAAAAGAGGTGATGCGCTCGCAGTTGAGCCTCAACCCTTACAACCCGAAGGTGCATAGTGACAAGCAGGTGGACGGACAGCGCAAGAACATCAAGGCTTTCGGCTATCTTGGGGGCATAGTGTGGAATCAGCGCACGGGCAACCTCATAGACGGCCATCGTCGCGTAAAAGCCCTCGACCTGCTTAACAAGTACAACGGTGCTAACGACTACCCCGTGAAGGTAGAGGTTGTGGACTTCGACGAGAAGGCAGAGAAGGAGCAAATGACTTACATGGCACTCGGCTCGACACGCCCCGACTATCAGATGATTGCCGACTATCTGCCCGACATAGATGTTAATCTTGCAGGTATCGAGCCTTACGACCTCGCACAGATAGAAAGTTTCCTGCCCCAAGAGCCTGTCGTCGTTGAGACAATGGACGATTTGATTGCCACCCCCGAAGTAACCCAGGAACGCCGGGCGGTAGCCAGGGAGCAGCGCAAGGAGTACAGGGAGCAGACGATGGAGGAACAGCGGGACATCGAGGCTTATATCACCATCAGTTTCAAGGATGCAGAGGAAAAGCGTATGTTCTGCGACATCACAGGCATAAGGGAGAGTGACAAGTTCATATCAGGCAGTGAAATAATAGAAATGATACAATGATACCACCGATAGAAAAGTTCAGAGAGGCAATGACGAAGTACCGTGGCAACCTTTCCCAAGTGGCAAGAGCTTTCGGTGTCAGCCGTCATGCCGTATATGATTGGATAAAGAAAGAACCCGATTTCGGGCTTGTTCGTGACGATGCGCGTGGGGAGTTCCTCGATGAAGTAATCTCGACGGCAAGGGTTGTCGCACTCGGCATCCCACTGAAGGACGATAAAGGCAATTTTGCAGGCTATCAAATTCCTCCCGACGGCAGTATGCTCAGATACCTTCTCAGCACACTTGGACGAGCAGAGGGCTTCGGGGAAAAGTTAGAAGCCGACATCAATGTCCAAGGGGCGGTTAAGACACTCACACCAGAGGAAGCGAAGGAGTTTCTAAAAAGGTTCGAGGAAGAATATTAATTACCAAACATTTTGTTTCAATGCCATAAACTTTCATTGGGTTGGGGGGGCTGGCCGTGAGGTTAGCCCCTTTCTCATTTCATTAGCCCGTCACGCTCGGCCTTCTCCCGCACTGCTGCATTGATGAAACCGTTTCTGTTCTCCACGTTGTCGAGCACGGAAATAAGGTCGCCTTCCGCTTTGTAGTAATACCCCTTCATTTGGGACGTGCGCGGTCTGCCCACGGGGTTTTTCACTTTTTCTTCTTGTTCCATATTTGATTATTAAATACTTTTATGCAAAGGTAGCCTTTTATCTGCTACAATAATAATATATACTGAATTTATAACAAAGTTTAATAGTATATACTGAATTGTGACAAAAGTTTAAAGAAAATAATGGTATATACCGAAATAAATAAATGATGTTAACAAATTAAGTATATACCGAAATTATTAATACCTTTGCGTCAGAGTTAAAGAACAGAGTACTAACAATTTAATTTCTAAGGTTATGAGTACAAAGACAAGAAACATGATGCGAGAGGTGATGCAGTTAATGTGGCAATTTATCCGCCAGAACGGACAGCCACAAAGAGAGGCACTGAAAACCGCTTGGCGTAACGTCAAACTGCGTAAAGCAATGGCACAGCGTATCGTAAAATTCGTTTTCCAAAAGGTCGATAACAGCCTGCGTGTCGCCTACGGAACTTTGAAAAGCGACATCGTGCCAGCCACAGGCGACAGTGGACGCAAGCCCAATCCTACCTTGCAGGTGTACTACGACACGGAAAAAGCCTCGTGGCGTTGTTTTAAGCGCGCACAACTGCTTGAAATCTACTAATCAATGAAGATCAGAATATGAGAACAAACGTCGTTATAGGCCGCAAAAGAGCCGATTTGATTATCACTTTCAACGGAAAGGAAATCAACCTTGAAAACGTGCTGCTCAGTACAGCAAAAATGAGAGCGCACCACATGGTACGCAAGTATCTAATGAGCGAGTTTCAGAAGAAAGAGGCTACCGCCAAAATCATGCTGAAAGACAATTGCGTGAGTGAGATTTTCGGTTTCCGCAAGTGTGGACTTGGTGCAATAAACATCATCCACAGCGACAGCCCAGGAACGAACCACTACAAATACACCCGATTATAAACTAAAATACTGTTTGAATATGGACCCCGTTTTTTTAATGGTGAACGATTTACCACAAGTGAAAGCCGCTATTGAGTTAGGCAAATTGAATGAAGTCAGGAAAGCCCAACGGAAGGTTGAGGCATGGATAAGCGTCGTAGAGCAGAACATTGGATACTGTGAGGAAAACCCCGCAATGGCCAGGCTCGGTAAGGTCGATGCTCTCTCGGCTGCAAAGGAGTTGGCGAAAGCCGCCAAAGAAGTATTGCAGATAGTTAAGGACTTGAACGATGACTATCAGTAAAAACTACCTCCGACAGAAACGAGCTTGCAGACGGCTTGCTGAATGGACAGACGGGCATCCCCGACTGCTCAACGTGCTTACTGCTGCTGAAATAGCAGTATTTGTCCTCTACGTCTTTTTGAATTACTAAAACCACGTTTGCAAGCCCTTAGAAATGAGTATGAACACCTACACTTAATTCAAAAGACGTCGGCCTGCCTCAGCTGCGAGACAGGCCTTTTCTATTTCTTTCCTTGCCAGTGCTTCATCAGCAGACGTGCGTGTTCCTCGGGTGTCACTTTGATGTATTTGAGGAAGGCAGCTT
Organism: uncultured Prevotellaceae bacterium; assembly: GCA_900314655.1. Taxonomy (GTDB): domain Bacteria; phylum Bacteroidota; class Bacteroidia; order Bacteroidales; family Bacteroidaceae; genus Prevotella. Next base: position 186,428 of record OMWC01000001.1, read on the forward strand.
CGGTCTTGTGCCCCGTGATGTGCATGATACTGATTGAGGGGAAGCCGGACTTGTAAAGGTTAGTGGCAAATGACCTTCGCCCTGTGTGGGATGATATAAGTTGCCATTTCTCATATTTGGTCGTAATCTTCTTGCCACCCTTCGTGATAGACTTCAGCACACTTTCACGAATCCTTGCAGCCTTGCATACTTCTTTGATATGGTCGTTAAACTTCTGGTTGCTGATGGTAAGGGGGATTCCTCCGTACCTGTTCCAAATCTCACGGAATACCGGGTGGATGGGGATTGTCACGTAGTTGTTCGTCTTCTGCTGCTGAATGACGATGAGATCACCTTGAATATGCTCGGGGCGCAGACGGATGATGTCGGAGAAACGTAATCCCGTCCAGCACTCCAGAAGGAAAAGGTCTCTGATTTCAGCAAGTCGGGGGTGACGTGAAAGGTTGCATCTGCGTATTCTTTCCAGTTCGTTCTCGTCAAGTGCAACAGCCTCGGTGTCCTCGGTGACGTGACGGAAGCCCTGCCAACGGGTGTTGTCCGTAAGTTCGCGCTCCACCGCCTCACGTAGCAGGGCTTTGATGGATATAATCTTATGGGCTATGGTGTTCGTAGCAAGGTTTAGGCTTTGTAAATAGCCGACGAATGATTGCAGGGTCGCTTTGTCGATGTCGGGGAAATTGAGCGTCCGACCGATAGTCTTTTCATACTGCTGGAGATATTCAAAGGTACGGGCATACTCGCGTTTTGTCTTATAGGTAACTGTCTGTCCTCCCCGCCGTCCGTTCATGCGGGTGTCGCACTCGTCGATGTACTGGGTGAAGAACTCATGCAGGGTTGTCGCCCTTCCCGCACCTTTACCGAAATGACGGTCAAGCACTTCTTTCAGCCTGTCCTTCGTGACAGTCCGACCCTCCCTCGCTGAATCGGCAATGAACGTGTCGAGTTTTGACGATATGGCGACGATCGCAGCGTTCACCTCATCGGCATAGGGGCAATATTTGGAGTTCTTTACTTTCTGCTTGTCCGCATCCCAGAAGATTGGCTCAACCTTCAGCGGGGTGGCGTACATCAGTTTGTCATTCCTGCCGAAGCGGAATGTTACGCTGATGGTCTGCGGAGAATCCTCGTCCATCCGCCTGACCGTAAATTTTACGTTTGCCATGTTCTTTCTTTTCTAAGGGTTTCAACTGCAAAGATACAAATCTTTTCCGTGTTCCGTTTTTGTTCCGCTAAATCTTTATTTTTAGTATGTTTTATTTAACTTTTATTCGTACCTTTGTATCGGCTTAACATTAGTAAACACCCATAAACAAAGGGTTTTGGAATGTTAATAGCAAAATAGCGAAAAATTCCGTTCGAGTCGCCTCATCCCGACCAAGCGAAAAGAAGGACAGCGTTGTCCTTCTTTTCGTTTATATAGCTACGTAGTGTTCTGAGCCAAATGTCGCCTCATCCCGACCAGCAGAAAAGGCAACCGGAAGAATTATCTGGTTGCCTTTTCTTGTTGTGTAGAAATTGTGCAAACGCGTATGTACACTTCGACTGATGGTGAATCGAAGCCTGTAGCCTGTTTACTTTTGAGACATCTGCTCCAACAGGTTTGCCAGTCCTTCAAGGTCGCGGGCATCCACCTTTAGGTCGAGCAGTTCGCCATCGCGATTGAAAAGTTTGTAGGTGGGCCATGCGTGAACGTTCAAGTGGCGCTCAATGGCAGCCTGCTGCTCCCATGGCAGGTTATAGTGCGCTACGTTCGGGCCGCTGACGTTATACTCCTTGATGACGTTCTCCCACGACTGCTGCGGACTGTTGTTGGCGAGATAGAGATATTGGATGTCGTAGTCTTTCAGTCGGGCATATTCCTCGGTGGAATGGCTGAGTGCTTCCTTGCAGGGACCGCACCAGGTGCCCCAGATGTCTAAGAGCACGAACTTACCCTTGTAAGGTTCCAAAATCTTCTTCAGCAGCGCCTCGCCTTCGCTGAGGTCGGCAAGGTTATCCGACGATTTCAGCACCAGTTTGTCGAACTCGCGGTTCTCGATGGCAAGGTAGTAGTCGTTCGCCTTTTCTATCCGCTCGATGCCAAAGTGATTCTTTACCATAGCCTTCAGCGTGTCGATGACCATCGGCGACACGGATGTATGCGTTTCGTCGATGATGCGATAGACTAACCCTGAGAGCCATACGTCTTTGATAATTTGGTCGGCACCTATGGAATCGAGCACAAAGGCCTCTTGCTGCATCCTGATCATGAGTTCCTTTCCGCGTAACACTTTTTGGGCTTTCGAAGACTGGAGAATCTTGTCCACCTCCTTAATCATGTCGGCATTGTCGGCATTGAGTTTCTCAGCCACCTTCTGCCTCTTTTCCTCTGGCGCAGCCGTCACTTTGGCGTTGGCATCGATAATCCAGTCCTTCCACCGGTTGAGCAGCGCCAGTTCCTTGTCGTTCGAGGCTATCTCGTTGTTATAGTCATAGACATTCCAGTTCACCCTCCATTGTCGGTTGTGTATAATATAGGTGAGATAGTCATCCCTGAAATTGGAGTAGTCGCGATAGAGCGTGTAGGGCTTGACGGCCTTCTGCCAGCATTCCTTGGTCACATAGTCCATGTATTCCTGTGGCAGTTCATAGTTCGGCATCGCATAGCGCCCCTGCATCAGCGACTCGCCCTGAGCCGTCTGAATATAGCCCTTCGCGTAATCGGTATATCGCTGCGAGAGGTTAGGATGCTGGGCGATGGTTTCTTCAAGGCTGGCTGTAGCGGCAGCACGGCTGTTGTCAGTCTTTGCCTTGAAATCCATCGCATTCACCTTTCCCCGTTGGTCTCTCGGAATTCGGTCGTTGGGCCAGGCGTGGGGATAGGCTATGAGTTCGTTCTGCACTCTGACATCGTCGCCCATCCAAAGTGTCTGGCCCGTCATAAAGTCGGAAAGGAAGAAATAGGTCTTGCCAGGTTCCAGCACGCTGCTTTGGTGTGAGCGATCCCAGTCTATGAATACCTCCGAAGAGTTGAGCAGGGGCATCTTCAAGGTAAAGCGTCCCAGCGAGTCCATCTTGGCATAAGCGGTCTCTTCCTCATCAACGAGAAAGTTCTTAACGCTTACATTAAAGTCGCCGCCTTGCCTCCTGGCCTCCTCCGGCATATCCTTCAGCCAACCGATGATGGTCACACTGTCCTTCGGGTTGTAGCCGTTATCGACGAAGCCCGTTCGCTGGTCTTTTGTCGGATAGTCAGGCAGGGCGGCACCTGTTATCGGACTACAGGCAATAGCCTTGTCTTTTCCGATGGCAATCTGGCGCAGGCCTTTCTTCATTTTGCCGACACGGATAGTCGTGCCATCGCTGAGCGTCAGCGTATAGGCATCTTTCTTTTCTGTCTGTCCGACGATGTCCCACACCTTATGATTATATATGACATGCTGCTTGGTGAATCCTATCAGCCAGTCGCCCGTTGCCTCATTGCGCCAGTAGGTATCGGCAATGCCCGTGGGCTGGCTGTCAGCATCGTGCACGTTGGCAATGCTCCACGCATTGGGCTCTGCCACGCTTATCAGATATGTATTCTCTGGGATAGGCTCGAAGATGAGCGTGAAGTCCACTTTGCCGCCTGCCGGGATTATGTAGGGCTCGGTCAGCGAGATAACTGTGGCTCCTTTCACGGCGTATGTCTTCCCGTCAGCCGTTAGCATGGGCTTGGTGGCCAAGGGCACGGACTCGCCAGTCATCTGCTGAGGCACTTCAAGACGCAGGAACACCTCCGTGCGGTCATCGTAAATCGCTACTTTTGTTACCTTAAAGTAGGGTACGTTGGCGTGGCCCGTCACAACGTTGTCCCAGACTTTTTGCTGCGCCCACCCCGTCATTGCAACGAGAACGAGCAGGAGGGTAGAGAAGAATTGCTTCATAGTTGCGTGTTGTTTTTTTGCAAAGATAAGCATTTCTTTATCATATAACGAATAGCCTGCTGGTAAATTCTCTGTATCTTACGCGGTGCAAATATTTTGAGACACTGCGGGCTGCCATGAAAATCCAACTATTTCTGCCGGATGTATTTCTTCTCGCCGTTGAAGAAACTCTTGAGCGTGGACCATTCCTTGGGTACGCAGGCATTGTTCTCGGTGTCTGCGATGGCTACGTAGTAACCTTTGGGGGTGATGCCAAAGAGAACGCACGTTGAAACATGACCTTTGCCAGTAGTTCCTTCAAACAATGTGCTTATATTACTGGTCTCAGCATATTGCATCACTTCCTCTTTCACATTGTAGATGTATCTGAACATCTGCTCGGGATGGATCTCGGTATAGCGGAGCGTGATGCTGTCGATGGTGGTGAATATTTCTTCCGCCAGTTCGGACTTCTCCCTTGGGATGAAATACATCGTTCCGACGGTTTGTCCGGCATTTTTGGGTTGTTGGACTCTCGTAGCAGAACGAAACTCCTGGCTGTGGTGGGCATCTATGTCGTAGTCGTCGGTTTGCGCCCACTTGAAACTCCACTCCTTTATGCCTTTTCGCTTGAGAACGGGTGTAATTCTGTCTATATATGGCTGCTTTTCAAAATAATAACTCTTGCCGCCGGGCAGCGGAAGTCTCTTGTTATATTCTAACGTTCCGAAGCCTCTGGCATGCTTCCCGCAGGGCTTCATGCCTGCCGTATAGTTGAAAAACACCGTTTCGAGCGCGTCAAGATAAAACATAGTGCCGTCGTTTGCCCTGATTCTCGCAATAGAGTCTCTTCCGTTCTTTAGGCATAATGAATAGTTGATAGTATCCGTGCCGTGATGGTGTGACTCGAAGTGATAACTCTCTTCCGAGACGGCCATCAGCGAGTCGAGGTTTTGCCGGATGGCACCGAAGATTTTCCCGAAGACCATTTTGCGGTTTCTTTCGTTTGCTGCCTCGATTTCTTCTGATGTCATGTTGTCAAAAGAGGGAGAGGTGCTCCCGCCGCAGTCTTTGGTACACAGATAAACCTCTCCTACAACGCCGTTGTGGACATATAACAGTTGGCCACCACCGTGGTTGACCTTCATCTTGCCGTCTTGGCGCGCAGATGTTATCTTTTCTATTTCTTCCCATATCTTGTCCATGGGTGTCCTGTCCTGTGCGGTAATGGTTAATGACAGGATGACTGATATCGTTGCTGTGGTGATTCTTTTCATGTTTATAAATCGTTTAATGCGTTATTATCTGATGGAATAGAGTTCATGGATACACGGTGAATAACACGATTTCCTCTTTCGCGAAGTGCTCTTGCCTGTTCTGCAAATTGCATCATCGGGTCTTCATAGGGAATGATGTCGCTTTCCTCGACAGGCCGGAGTGTGGCGTTTTCTTTGATAGGTTCTATCGGTTCTTCAGAACCGTAGGAAGCCCCCTCCAACCTCCCCCGAGGGGGGAGGCTTTTGATTCTCCCGACCCTTCGGGAGGGGGTGGGCTTCTCCCTTCGAGAGGAATTGAGGGTTGGCTTTTTACTCCCCTCCCTCGGGAGGGGTTGGGGGAGGGGTTTCTTCTTTTGTCCTGTCTCCACCTTCGCTATCTGAGGCTTTGAGGGAGCATCCTTTCTCGGTGGACCGAGGAAGACAATCAGCAAGGCTGCCACACAGGCGGCTGCCACCCAAGGCCAAAGCTTCACGATGCGAGACTTACGGCTGCGCTCTGCCATCATCTGATTGAAGAGCGCCTCGTCGACAGTCAGTTCGCCAAGCATTTCGGCAATCACCTTCCAGTCATCTGGAGCATCATCGCGGGATACCTCCAGGGCCAGCAGCCTCTCCTCCTCGGCAGTCGTCTCGCTGTTGAGGTATTTCTGAATCAATAATTCGGTGTCTTTGTTTGTCATGTCCTTAACCTTTTAATCTCTTCAAACACTTTCTTCCGCGCAACAGAGACAATGCTCTTGATTGAGGGTTTCGCTATCTGGGTCAGCCTTGCTATTTCGTCAAGTTCCAGTCCTTCTATCTGCCTCATCTCGAACAGGCGCCGCTCACTTGGTTTCAGATGCTGCACTGCTTTGTTCACGGCTTCATGCAGTTCCTTGGCCTCCAGAACCTCGTGAGGCGAAGCGCCCACCTCCCTGCCCGGTGGAGAAATCCCCTCATTCATTGGAGCCGGCACAAAGGGACTGGCCTTCCTTTTCCTCACTTTGTCCATGCAGCAATGCTTGGCCACCCTGACGGCAAGAGCATCATGCCGGATGCCCGGTTCCATACGGTCGATAAACCTGAGAAGAGCCACCAGTCCCTCCTGCGCTACATCCTCGGCATCGTCGTCGTTGCCGAAGAAACTGCGGCCTACCGAGAGCATCAACTCTCGGAGCGTGGGGGCAATATGTTCGAACTCTTCTTGCGTCATCTAAAATATAAGCGAATGTCAACGCAGAAAGTTAAGTTGAAATCCTGCTTTTTTGTAATATAGAATCTGGAGGGCAAAGTTAATTCTTTTTCCACGAATACACATCAAGAACGGTCCTAATAGTAACTGCAGAGAGTGTTTCACTGAATAAACCCTTTTCGGACTCAATAAATAACATGAGCCGCATCGCTGCGGCCCATGTAGAAACCATAATTGTACCTAAAAAAGTAACCATAATTGTACCTAAAAAAAGTCGTAGTATTGTATGTTGAAAAGATCCATGTTATAGCTTCGACATCTCGTTCAGATACTTCTCTATCTGGCTGGTGATGTACTTCTGCAACTTTTGTGCGCTCTTGTTGTAATGAAAGCTACTCGCTTCGTTGAGTTTCTTGTTCTGGTCACGGTACATGTCTAATATGAACTTATACATCTCCACCTGCTCATTTGGCGACAAACAGTTGTCTTTCGCCACCTTCACCAGTCCTTGGAAGTGAGTCTCAATTGACTTGTTCAGAGTGAGAATCTTCTTGTATAACGACTCCAGTTGGACTCCGTTAGCAGGATACGGTGTATTTTTTATCGCATCGAAGGTTTCATCAATTATTTGCGCATCGGCTTCGATGGCGTTTACTATGACATTCGTTTTTGCCTCATCCTCAGGTGGTAATTTTCGCCCTAAATCTGCCACCTTGTCGTCTTTCGAATCCACGAATTTGAAGTCACCTGTTATCGTGACGCTTTTTTGCTGAGGTGCAATCAGGCTCTTTCCAGAGAATCGGCCCACACGCAACTCATAGTCGAGATCTTCATCGTAGTAGCCATTGTGAGTGGTGATGTGATAGGTTTCACCTGGCACAAAGTCGAGGTTGGTCCACAGGTGGCAGAGGGAGCCATCGGGCATGACCGTACGAATACGCCCCACCTTAGGTTTGTCGATTTCCACGCTGAAACTAAAGTGTCTGTTCACTACAGGCATATACTCAATAAAAGCATCGTCGGGCAGTTTGTCCAGTTCCTCTTTGGTATCGGCCATATAGACCACATAGAGGGAGTCTGTCAGGTCGTTACCCACGCGTCCGTCAATCCTGAAGGTATTCTTCGAAGCGTCTTGATTCTTGGTATAGAGGTCTGGGCGCAGCGATGAAATGCCATAGATAGTGCCTTTGGCTTCAATACCGAGATCGTCCGTCTCCCACACGATGGCATAAACATCGCGCAGCTGGGGGTTCTCCAGGTTCTTCGTAGCCAGATACCACATCTCCTGCGTCGGCTCCGTTCGGATAGGCAAGGTCGAGCTGCGCTGTCCGTCGGCCGAAACGACCTTGATGTCGAACTTCTGGGTGTTGCCCGGTAGCAGATGCAGAATCTGATAGCTAAATGGCTCGTCGGCCATGAAGTCCTGGTCAATGGTCTTCAGTTCATCGACGAGGCAGCTGAAGCGTGTGATGCGTTCGGCCGACTCGATGAGGCCAGTGTTCGGATTCTTCAGAACGGAATAGGTTTGGCCCTGCCTCATGCCAAACTTGTCTCGGATGTCTCTGAGCAGACGGAACACGCGAAGCGGATACTGTTGCTCCTTGTTCGTCATGATGGTAAGGTCGTATTTCTTCTGTGCTTTAGACTTCGACTGTGCCAGCGTTGGCACGGCTGCGCTGCTGGCAATAAGCAGCATGATGATAAGGCGTTTCATATTCTATCAATTCGTTTAATTCGTAAAATTCGTTGTTAAATCACTGTTGTGCAGTTTGTTCCAAGTTGTATTTTGCAATCTCCAGTTCCAGTTGCACCCACTTCACGTAGGCTTCGTCGGCCTGCTTCTTCAGGAGTGCGATTTCTTCCGGCGTATAGCGATAGTTCTCAGGACGGGTGATGGGTATGTCGCGCTCAGTCAGCACGGCGGGTTTAAGTGAAGAGTTATGAGTGAAGAGTGAAGAATCATTCTTTTGAAGTGAAGAGTTATGAGTGATGAGTGAAGAATCTTTTTGTTCTATGGATGCTGTCTGTATGGGAGCCGCTTTTTTCTTAGACTTACGTACCGTCTTGCTCTCGGCAACGGCCATAGCTTTTGGCTCAGTCGAATTTGTAATTCGGCTGTCTTGAGTATTAGGATTTGCAATCCGATGATTCTTTATTGCTTCCGGGGATTTCAAATCCCCGACTCCATCCTGTCGAATTGCAAATTCGCCAGAACTGGGGCTTTCTTTTGATGGCATTAATGCTACACCTATGCCAATGATGATGAGCAGGCAAGCGGCAGCTGCAAGCCAGCGAAGGCTTTTTGTTCCCCCCTCCCTCGGGAGGGGCAGGGGGAGGGGTTTCTCCTTCAGTCCGTCAGGCATCGGCGGCAGCTTCTGCTCACGGCGACGGATGGCTTCGCGAAGGTTGTCATCCCTTTGCAGTATTGTGTAAAGATCGTTTTCGTTCATGCGTGCTTTGATTTAATCATTCGGTAGAGTTTCTTGCGTATTCGGCACAGTTGCGAGCCGACGGTAGAGGGATTAGAGCCTGTGACGTAAGCAATGTCGGCGAGGCTCATATTGTCGTAGTAGAACATCGTGATGGCGGCCAGTTCGTGAGGAGGGAGCATTTCCAGCGCTTCTTCGAGAGCCTCGACAGTATGGCTGTTGCCTGCATTTTCTTCGGGTGTATCATCAAGACTATTGAGCCCCAGGTCGTGCTCGTCCATATAAACGATGTCCGGTTGTCGGCGGCGCACGAAGTTGACGGACTCATGGTAGGCAATCCGGCAGAGCCATGTAGAGAGCTTTGCCTTCCGGCTGTCGTAGCCGCCGATGCCTCGCAATGCCTTTACGAACACATCCTGCCAGACCTCTTCGGCATCCTCCTGCTGCATCACGATGCGGCGCACCATCTGGAACACAGCGGGTCCATAGTCGCCCACCAGCCGTTGGCAGGCAGCGCGGTCTCCCTTTCGCAGTCGCTCTATGAACAGTTCTGTCTCTTGTTCCATCATAATGCTCTTCTACTCATATATACACGCAAAACGAAAAAACATTGCATGATTTCGGAACTTTTTTCGTTCGCGGTCTGTTGTAGGGGTAAAAAAATGAGCCGCATCGCTGCGGCCCGTATTCATGCAAACTGATAGAGTTATTCGTATATAATCTTAAAATAGTCGAGCAATGATTTGTACTGATCCTGTGCAGTGAGGCAGGTGTCGGTCAGGAAACCATTAATATGTCCCCATTCATGGAGCCCGCGGTAATAGAAAAGTTTGAGTTCGTCGGTTATGATAAAAGGTACGATGCCGTTGGCCAGACACTCCTTAAACATAATCAGACGGCCCACACGCCCGTTGCCGTCCTGAAAAGGATGAATCTGCTCGAAGCGTACATGGAAATCGAGGATGTGTTCCAGTACCTTTTTTTTGCAATGGTTATAATTGCTGATGAGATTCTTCATCTCGCGATGTACTTCCTGGGGAGGGCAGGTTTCTATGCCGCCTACTTCATTGGGCAGACGTTTGTAGTCGCCAACGGCAAACCACTCTTTCTGGCTGTCCGATGTACCTGTTTTTAACAGCAGATGGAGTTGTTTAATAAGACTTTCCGATAAAGGTTCCTCCGCATGGTCGATGATATAGTCAAGGCATCGGAAATGATTCACCGTCTCAACGATATCATCCACATTAACAATCCCGTCGCTAATGCCAATGGTGTTCGTTTCAAAGATATAGCGCGTCTGGTCATGAGTCAGGCGGCTCCCTTCGATATGATTGGAGTTATAGGTCAGGTCAATCTGCGTACGATGATAGATGCCTCCTTTCAGACGTGAGGCTTTTTGCTCCCGCAGCATAGTCAGCAGGGGCGACACTATTTTCCGGACTGTCTTACGTTGGGGCAGAACGGCATCGGCAGGAATGTTCCACGTTTTACCTGTGAGGAACGCTCCTTCAATCTTTCCGCTCGCACAATAGTTGCGGGCTGTACGTTCTGATATCCCGAATTTCTCGGCAAACTGCATCACTGATATAAACTCCATCTCTTCTATCGGCAAGTTTTTATTTCATTTTCCGTTGCAAATATACCACTTTTTGCCGATATCGGCAAGAAAATCACACCTTATTAGATAAAATGTTCACGTTCGGCCATCTGCAAACGAGTTTGCATGGCACTCTCTTAATCACATTTTTAGATAAAATGTTCACGTTCGGCCATCTGCAAACGAGTTTGCATGGCTCTCTCTTAATCACATTTTTGGATAAAATGTTCACGTTCGGCCATTTGCAAACGAGTTTGCATGGCACTCTCTTAATCACATTTTTCCTTCAATTGGTTACCATTATTTATGGAATACTGCGCCAATGATATAATAATGTGGACCATTCAATAGTTATTTATCTTCTTTTTTAGGTTTATGGGAGAATCGGTAGCTGATGGTAAGCAGGGCATATCGGCGCATGGAGTTAGTCCATGTTTCTGTGCGTCCTTGCGCTCCGATGTTATAACGCAGGTTGGAAACCTGACCTAAGAGGTCGTAGCCGCGAAGTTTGACAACCCACTTTCCTTGTTGGAATGATTTTGTGAGCGAGGCATCCCAATAGAGACGGTTGTCGTTCATTTCCGCGTCAGTATATCCACGGCGTGAATGCATCGTGATGTCGGTGTCGAACGTAAAGTCCCACGGCAGTTTGTAGGTGCCGTTCATACCATAGACGATGTCCCAGATATCAGTTGGCTGCTCGCCGAGCGTGATGTTTCGATGAAGATTGCGATAGGTGAAATCGCCTTTCAAGATCAGGGTAAGGTTGTCTTTCTGGTACTTGATACCTGGTTTGTAGTTCAAGCGAAGAGTGCCGACGCGGCTCAACTCCGATTCGCTGCTCCCCGTAGCAACGGCGAGACCCGTATTTTTGTTATAGCTGAAATTGAATTCGTTGCCAATGTTCCAGATTTTCTTTTTGCCAAGCGCACGGTCCCAATTGGTGGAAAGACTGAAATACCAGTTTCCGCTGCTGATATTTTCCGGGCGATAGGTGCGAACACCAGTTGTCATGTCGTAGGTGTAGCCTTGTGTTCGTGCATTGTGAGTCAGATTGGCGTTGAGACTGATAGCAATGGTCTGGTTGATGCTGTCGTTGCGCAAACGGTAGTCGGCCATCCAGTTGTGCTGTTCACTCTTCTTCAGATTGGGATTGCCAAGATAGATGTTCAGTGGGTCGCTGGTAATCGGGCGGTCGATTAGGTCGGTAACGGATGGGGTTGTCGGCCACATATAGTATTGCATATTAAGACTGTGCTTCTGATTCATGCTCATGAGATAGAAATACACGTTTGGAGTGAGCAACGTGTAGTGGCGGGTAAATGTCGTGCTGAGCAGTTCGCTGTCGTAATTCATCCGCTGTCGCTCGAAGTTGGCGCTAAGACTACTATACAAACCCAAATACCATTTCCCCATGTTTTTATTGAAGTCAATGCTCAGCTGTGAGCGACGCTCCAGATTCTGGGTGCGCTGTTCGTAACTGTTCTTGGCATCAAACTGGTAATCGATACTATCGCGCAGATACTCGTGACGGTCACTGTTATTGTCGCTTATGCCGATACCAACGGTAGGAGTAATTCGTATGCTCTTCGTCAGCTGATAGTTGTATGATAAACTGCCCTGATAGTTATAGTTGTAAGATGGCGATTCCGTGCGGCGGTCGCGGTCATCTTGTGTGCCCAGTTTGTGATAGGTATAGTGATTTACGCTCGATGACTCTGGATTGTAGCTGCGGTTGAAGTTGCCCTGCACGTTGAATGTGAACGAGTCGCCCGACGGCAGACGATAGGCAAGATAGGCATAGCCACTGCCATTGAAAATATCTGACTTGCTGCGCGACCGATACCACGAACTGTTGATGCTGTCGGTCATCATGGCATCGGCTGTGCTTATGTTCCATCCTTCACTTTCGTTACGATTGCGGTTATAACCGATATACGCCGTTGAATAGAAACGGAATTTGCCTGTGGCCCGCAGGGTGTTGCTCAGCGTGAACGAGGAAGGTTTGTTGCGGCTCCATCCTTCCGACTGTCCGAAGGTGCTGGCACCGTTCAGATAGGTTTCGCCGTTGCTTCGGTTTTCGCTGAAATCGTTGTTCCATGTAGCGCTCGCTTCGGTCGAGTTGGTCAGTTTCTCCTCGGGTGCCTGATAGACGAACTGGCCGCCAATCTGCTTGAAGTGGCTGTCGCCCGACAGGTCTGTCTTATCCCTGTATTCAGAGTTCTCTCTGATATACTCCATTTTCTCGTTGATGTTGTTCATGCCGCCGAAGACCACGGCACGTGTGCGGTCGGAGAATCTTAATCCGAAGCCCTTCAGTTTGTATCGGTCGTCAGTGCCATAGCCTGCCTCCACATTCGCTGAGCCACCGATGTTGTACTCCCGTTTCAGGATAACGTCCATCGTGTACTCCTTTTCGTCCTCGTCGTCGATGCCGAGGTATTTGTTCTCTTCAGTCTGCTTCTTATATACCTCGATATTCTTCACGGTGAAGTAGGGCAGGTTTTGCAGCATAATCTGATTCTTGCCCTTGAAGAAGTCTGCGCCGTTGAGCGTCAGGTTATCTATCTTCTTGCCGTTGACGAATATCTCGCCATTATCTTTCAGCTCCACGCCCGGCAACTGCTTGATGAGTCCGTCGAGCATCGAACCCTCGGGCACATTGAATGCATCGGCATTATAGACCAGCGTGTCGCCGCGCCACACCATCTTTATCTTCGTGGCCTTCACCATAACCTCGTCCAGTTGTCCGCCTTCGAAGTGGCTTGCTCGTGCTGCCTTTTTCATATACACTTTCGGTCCCTCGATATCATCCCGCCTTCGGCTCACCTTCTTCATCTCGAAGTCCGTAAAGGCCGTTTCATAGTTCGGGTGTTCAAACTTGAGGATATACCTGGCTGGCTCGCGACTGATTTGGAAGTAGTATCGCGTTGTTCCTGCCGAGCGTCCGATGCCGCTGCTGTAGCTGTAGTTCTTCCACACCTTCACCGTGTCCACCACCGTAGAGTCAGCGTTCATCAGCGTCACCCTCACGTCGGGAATCGCAGCTTTCGTAAAACCATCAGCCACCGTTCCGTACATTGAGATGGTATTATCTTTCTTTTTTACCTTTGTAGTGTCTTCCTGTCCATAAACCGCCATTGCGACGAGGGCGAGCAGGATGGTGATGATGGTTTTCTTTTTCATATCTTTTATATGTTGCTCTTTTATTATATATACGCCATAATCGCGGAAAAATCCCGCTGAAAGAAGTTAAATATTTCTAATGATTTGGATAGGTCGCTCTGGCTAATGGAAAACATGAGCCGCATCGCTGCGACCCATGTAGTAACCATAATTGTACCTAAAAAAGTAACCATAATTGTACCTAAAAAAGTCATTGTTTAGAACTGTACAGTCCCTTTAGCACGGAACTGAGTTCTTCGACGTTACGTGGGCAGGCCACGATAGTGCCTTTTGCATCGATGACGATCAACTCTGGATAGGAACGGATGCCGTAGGCAGCAAGTGCGTCGCGCGGGTTGGTGTCTGGATGGGGCATGAACTGCGGCCATGGTAGCCCGCGCTGCTTTACTTCCTCCCGCCATCTCTGCACACCGAAACTGAAAGCCAAGGTGACGAACTCCACACCGCGGGAATGGTAAGCCTCGTAAAGCGTCTTCATGGACGGATGGATTTCAGAACCATCACCGCCAAGACCATGCCAGAAATGAAGCACGACATATCCCTTGCCGACGTATTCGCTCAGCTGATGTGGGCGGCTCTTCGTGTCCACCAGTTGGAGGTCGGTGTAGGGAGTGCCGGGACGGCGCTTCTCCAGTCCTTCCACGTATTCGCGCATCGGTGCCAACAGGATGTGATGCGAGAAAGCATAGTCATCACTGAGATAAGGCTTCAGTTCCTCGTAACTCATTTCGGTATAGACCTGACTGAGTGCATAGGCAGAGAGGATGTTGTCGCGGTTTTCACGGACTGCCTTGAGAAGCCGTTCGCCGCGCTGGCGGTTGATTTCTGCTTTTTTCTGACTGTCGGACTCATGAAGTTCGGCCAGGCGTTCGCGCTCTACTGTCTGCAGGAAGTCGTTCACCTTTTGGCTGGCCTTGCTGCCCTTTACTGTCTGGTGCTCCATGTCCGCAATGATAGGCTTTCCGTCTGTATAGAAGAAAACAGCATCACTGTTGTCAAGATACACCCGACAGATCTCGTTCTTAGGCAACTTGCAGGTGAGAGAGAACTTGCCATCGACTACTGGGCACGTCCCCATAGGCTCCAAAGTCACATTACGTCTTACGGAAATATTATTTCCACTCAATGGTGCCGTACCGGTTATCTGGCACTCCACCATGTCTTTCTCCACCGATTCGTTCATCAGCATACTGTTATAGACAATCGTCTTCGACACCTGCGAGGTGGTGATTTCTGAAGCGACAAATGGCGCACGTGTGACATCTGTGTCTCTGTCACCCTCGTATAATTCGCTCTTCTTGTAAATCATGTAGCAGGAGTAGCCCAGGATGCCCTTCAGGTTTTCATTTTTTGCGCTATCAACTAACGGCTGGATATTGCTCAGTAGGTCGAAATACTGCTCTTTTGTCAGTTTTCCGCTGAATGCGTTGCACGTCTTATTGAGCACCACCCCTGCTGCCGTCTGTCCCTGCGGTGTCTCGCGCTGGAATATCTCGCAGGTGCGTTTCACCTTAGCCATGAACTCTTCTGTGCTCCCCATGTCCTGGGCAGTAAGGGGGATTATTTCCCTTCCCCCTCGGGGGAGTTGGAGGGGGCTCCTAATAATGAAAGGTCTGTCGTCCATTTTCCTGCCGCTGATTTCGTAAACCATGCCATCCATCAGGAACGTATCACCGACTTTCTTGTCTTGGTCAACGGTCTGGTCCCACATCAGCAGCAGGGCATAGATGCTGCCGTCGGGCTCTTCAAAGGAAATCAGACGGATATTCTTGTTGAGGTCGAATGTCACGGATTGCACCATCGGATGTTGGGCATCCATCATAAACTGGAACTTAACGCCTGGCAAGGGCGAATCTCCGTCGCTGGCATCATGGAAATAGATGGTTTTGGCATTCACAGCCTCAGCCCTGAAAGCCTTCTCCAGTTCCATCATTCGGGGCGTGAACAACGGACCGTAGTACTTGCCGCCCAACTCATCATCGATGGCAAATTGCTGGGCAAACTGATATACATTGAGTCCGTCCCGGGAGATACTGAGCCGGTGCACGCCGTACTCCTTCGATTCCACAAAGGCACTGAGTTTTTCCCGTATGTTTTTGTAGTTAGCAGTCTGTGCATGGCACCAGCCACCATCACCCAACAGCCAACACCCAACACCCAACAGGGCTGTTATGGTTATCAAAATCCTATTCTTCATCTTGCTCTGATTTTACGTTATACATATTCTCTGCCGTTTGCGGGCGGCCTTCCTTGTCGAGGGTGTGCAGGATATAGCTGTTGACCATGCGCTGCAGTCGCTCGTCAGCACGTATCACCTTGTTCATCCGCTCTATGTAGAGGCTCTCGTCCACTTGGGCCAGTTCGCGTTCTATCTTGTCGATATAATAGTCCAGACTGTCGGTTGCTTGAGTGGTTCGTTGCGGTGAAACCGCAACATTCTGAACGTGGGGGGGCGTTTGGGGAGTTGGGGTTGTTCGTGTAGGACGTTGGCTGGCCGTTTCGCTTTTAGCTACAGGAAGCCCCCTCCAATCTCCCCGGATAGGGGAGGATTTTTTACTCCCCTCCCTTTGGGCGGGGGCGGGCTGTTGTGGGCGGGGTTGCTCCGTCTTTGCCAGTTCTTCTTTAGGCAGCAGCGTCATGCCAACACCAATGATGATGAGCAGACAAGCGGCAGAGGCTATCCAACGAAGGAGTCTGGTTCTCCCCTCCCTCGGGAGGGGTTGGGGGAGGGGTTTCTCCAATCTTTCCATCAATCGGTCGGTGAAGTCCTCCGGCAGCATCATACGCTCGGTGGTCTCATTCCTGCGCTGCAAGGCTTGGCGCAGTCCCTGGTCTTTATGTTCTTCCTTCTTCATATCAAAGTTTATCATTTATCACTCATCACTTATCACTTCCATTCCTTTCAAGACTTTTGATGGTGATGGCCAGTCTTTTCCGTATCCATTGCAACCGCGAATGGAGATAGCTCTCTTCACGTTCCGTGATGATGGCTATTTCGCGCATCGGGCGGTTGTCAAAGTAGTAGAGGTTGAGTAGCATCTGGTCGTCGGGCTTCAGTGTTTCGATGGCTCTTTCCATGAGTTCCACGCGGTCGGTGTCGTCAAGCAGGGCGTCGGTCTCATCGTCGGGAAAGGCGTCGAGCCTTTGTTGTTCCACTTCCATCATAGGAAGCGACCTGTGCTTCTGTCGGTAATGTTTCAGGGCCGTGTGGTAGGCTATGCGCATGAGCCATGTTCGGAAACTGGCTTGCCGGGCATCGTATCGGCTAAGGCTCTGGAAGGCTTCCACCAGTGTGTCCTGCGTTGCCTCCTCGGCTTCTTCAGGCGAAGGAATCAGGCGGGCCACCATCCGTAGCACCTGTCCGGCATATCGGTTGGCCAGCTGGCGGAACAGCGCAGTCTGTCCGTCGAGGATGCGGCTGATGAGCAGCATCTCGTCTTCTCTGGCTTTGGATGTGTTGCCTGTCGTTGTTTCCATTCGCTTAATGTCCTTCTACTTGTATATTACCACTTTTCCGGTAATTCTATAATCTTAGGATGGATTTTTTTCTAACTTTCCACTTTTGTCTGTAAAAGTACGGATTATTTTTAAAAGCCATTATCTTTTGCTGTTTTTTTCGCAAAAGATAAGATTATAATGAAAAAACATGAGCCGCATCGCTGCGGCCCATGTAGTAACCATAATTGTACCTAAAAAAGAGATGTATGTATGATTAGCTGTTCCTCCACAAGTCTTAGTTGTTGTTGCTATTTCAAAGCGACATTGCGGATGACGAAGGCTCCCTTGCCGTCACCTTCCTTGAAGTTGAAAGTCTCCGGCGTGGTTTCGAACGGTTCGAAAGTAAGCGTGAAGTCTGTATAGCTCAGGTTACTCACGAAGTCTTCGGTGGCATCCGTTGCTTTCACGGTGGGATAGTTGTTTTCGTCAAGCGAAAGATTAAGGAAATCAAGGGGACTTGTCCCTCCGATTTCAAAATAACAGATTATCAAAATACAAATCGAACGTTTCAGGGTCATCTGACATCCATTGCAGTACCTTTCCGTCGGGAGCAATCAGTACATAGGTCGGGTATCCCTGAACTCCATAGAGCGTTGCCACATCGTCGGTACGCTCTCCATTTAGGACATGTAGCCAGGGTAGTTTGTGACGCTGCACTGCCGCATGCCATTTTTCCTTCGTATCATGGCACGCGATACCTATGACTTCCAGTTTGTCACGGTGCTGCTCATAAAACGCTTTCAAATGGGGAAAGGACCTGATACATGCCCCGCACCAGGAACCCCAGAAGTCGAGCATGACATATTTACCTCGCAGTGATGACAAAGCTAACATTTTACCATTAATATCCTCCAATGCAAAATCAGCAGCCTCCTCCCCGATTTTGATGGCCTTGGCTGTTATCGAGGTGAAGGCATCTGATTCGGCTTTTGCAGCAATAAAGAAATCATAGAGCCGTTTCATGACACCTTGTCTTACCCGTTCTGTCAGCACAGGCAGGCATTTCCTGAAATTGATCATGCCAGAAAGATAACTCATCAGATACACAGAGCCATCACTATCGGGATGGCTTAACACGTATTCCACAATGGCACGATGTTTAATGGGTTCGTCAGTGATTCCCTTAACAACTGACTCCGCTTCTTGGAGTTGGAGAAATGTTTTGGAAGTCTTGCAGATGGTTATGGTATCAATGGGCTGATAACCATAATACACAACGAATGTTGTATCCGCTTGTTGTGCAGATACGGTCAGCGTTACAACTGCTGACAACAGTGTAAGGATGATTCTTTTCATATCGTTATCTGTTTCTAATTACTCTGAATGTAAATGTCTGACAGCCCATCAGTCCTGTGCCGTCGATAGCCTCCACGATGCCAATAAACTCGGTATTGACATCTGACGCATTAAAGGATATTTCCGCTTCTCCCTTCTCATTGGTCAGCACAGCAGGCTGCCATTGTAACAGGTTACGGGGATCAGGCATCGGGGAGGTAAGTTCAACAGGGTCTGGCTCGTAGAACTCACGCTGGGGATAATAGCCCTGAACCTTCCACATCCCATACATCCGCAGCAGTTCTTCCTCGGTGTATTGTGGTCCAGAATACTTGACGCTTGTGATGTCTGTCACAACCCAACTGCCATCTCCGCCTGCCGGTTCATATTTAATCAGTTCGTAGGTTTCCCCTCGCTTAGGCATCAGCCGCTTGCCCGAATATGCGGTTTCAGAACATCCATTGGGATGATGGGAATAACCTTTGTAGTTGTTCAGGTAATGTGATGCCCGACTGGCTTTGCACTCGCAAATCCATTCACCGCTTGCCATTGTAGCAAGGCTGTCGAGATAGCCCTTCACTTTGTCGCGATAGGGTGAACGCCGTTTGGCCGTCACATAGACATCTTTCAGAACTACCGTTCCGAAGCCATTGGTAATAGGCCGTTCTCCGTTGGTGGTCTCATAGATGTAGTTCTGCGGCAGGTATCTTGGTCTGCCTTGCTGATAGAAGTTAATGCTGTCGAACGGATTGGTAATTGTCAATTTGGCCTTGTACTTTTTACTCAGCAGGGGTTTCAGATAGATATTTCCCCGCATCATGTTCATCCGTTCCGGCAAGATTTCAAAACCACCTATGCTGTCTGTCAGGACCAGACAGGAATCACTCTGTAGTGAGAAAGCACTGATAAGCTGCATCTTGTTGGTGAGTTTGTTGCTGGTTGTTTCTACTCCCCTCAGTCCGTCGGATAAGATTTCCCGGCCTTGTGCTGGACTCTCATCCCAGGCATAGCAACGCCAGCCCTGTGTCATCAGCAACAGATCAAGAGCCTGCAAGCGGTCTTCATTCCTTTCGTCAAAATAGTAAGTAGGATTGAAAATGTTGCCTCGTATTTCTTCTGACAGATAGCAATGCGAGAGGATGTTCTCTTGCCCGGGCAGATAGAGATAGGCCTTGTCGAAGATGCTGACGGCGAGTTCTGATAGTACAGGTTGACCAGAGGAATCTGTTACCCTCAGAAGGACTTTACCCTCGTCGCGACGATTGTATTGCTGACGGTCTGTCGAAACTGCAATGTTCAGCCGTCGTGCAGGGTTGACATACACCAATCGTTCTGCTATAGGATGGTCGTTTTCATCGGATAGAGTGATTTCAGCAATCCCTTGCATGGAAAATCTCTCTATTGGCAATCTGACAATTTGCTGGCCTTTGACTATTCCTTTAGCACTACAGCAAGGAACGCCTCTTTGCTTCGCGAATACAGTGAAAGGATGTGGAAGACTGTCGGATGCGGATACAAGCATCGTGATGGCAGTATTATTGTTGCGTAATATGCTAAATGTCATTCCTGTCCGTTCAATGGCAGGGAGTGGATATATCCTGCCATCAGTCAGTACCACCTTGTAATCCATATCCAATCGTGGCGTAATGGCAAACATTCCCATCCCGTCATGCACACTTATGAATGATGCTATTTCATTCCCATTCTCTAAAACCTTGCCTGAAACATCATCAGGAAAGCCATTCCCGTATGTTGCCTTGAAAGCCACTATGGAATTAATACCTTCAACCAGATGTCCGCCTTCAGGGAACAGGTCAAAGCGATGGTTGGCTACCAGCCTATGTATTGAATCACTCTTGATGGCCTCCATAGAAATTGAATCCATTTGCGTAACACGATCTACGACCCGAATCCGTCGTGGACGGATGGATATGAAACTATCTGCTGTAAATGATGAATGGGTATAGCCTTCCATATAGTACTCTCCCTGCTGCCATTTATCACCGATATAAATATGACCGTCGCCTCGTCCACCCTCGAGGGGATATTTTTCACTCCAAACTATATCGCCAGTTTCACTTCGTATTTGCAGATAGAGTGATTGGCTTTTGCCCGATAAAGCCAACGTCTGCCCATCTATCAAATATGCTTTGAACCACAGATCCTCTCCTGTCTCACATATCTCCTTAGATGGCAGTAGATACACTATATCGCGATTCCAATTAACAATGTCTTCTTTAATGCTTTCAGTATGAGCCACGCCAAATGCCGCTACAGAAAGCATAATCAGTAGGAGTAAGAATTGTCTTGACAAACTGCGCGGCAATTCTATACTAACAAGTTTGTCGCTGCAACTCTGTTCCATTCTGTTTGGTTTAAGCATCAAGTAAACTATAGTCTTGCAGAAACTCGTATATCCCCATCAGAACAATTCCATTCTCATCACGACGAAGTTTCATTCGTTCACCAACAATGACAATTTTTCTGAACGAATCCTTAATTTGATTAAAAGAACGTTTTTCTTGTTCTGATTTCTCTTCATCGGGTAAACGATATGCCGACTGCAAATAATATCTGCGAGAACCGAGGTTGCAAACAAAATCTACTTCAAGAGTTACCCGCTGCCAATCGCCCTTCTCATTTTTCACCCTGGCGTAAACATTGCCTACGTCAACAAGGAATCCACGATGGCGCATCTCATTGTAGATGACATTCTCCATCAGGTGATTCTCCTCAGTCTGACGGAAAGACAAGATGGCATTCCTTAATCCCACATCCTTGAAATAATACTTGGGGGTTGTGCCGATATACTTTCTTCCTTTGATGTCATACCGTTCGGCTTTTTCAATCATAAAGGCGTTCTCCAGATAACTGATGTAGGTCTCAATGGTTTTGTCAGTGAGATTGTTCAGGCGCTTTACTGTCTTGAATGTATTTGCTAGGTTGGTGGGATTGACTGGACTGCCCACACTTGATGCCAAAATACGGACTAATTCCTCAAACTCTGCTTTGTTCTCTATGTTATGGCGCTCGTAGATATCGCTTAGATAAACCGTTCGATAGAGATTCCTCAGGTAAGTGGCCTTCTTGTCATCACCCTTTATAGATAGAATTTTTGGCAGTCCACCATAGGTATAATACTCTTGCCAACCTTCAATAACGTCGCCTTCATATGCTGTCATATATTCTTTGAAGGTCAGAGGCCATACATGAATTTCATCACCACGACCTCGGAACTCTGTAGCAATATCGCTAGAAAGAAAATGGGAGTTGGAACCAGTGACATAGACATCAGCATTCTCCTTGACAACCAGCGAGCCAAGCATATCCGTAAACTCGTCTACTTTCTGGACTTCGTCAATAATAATGTAATATTGCTTGTCATCCTTTATCTGACCATCAACCCACTCCAGTAAATAGTCTGGATTACGAAAATCTTTCTGTTTCCTGCCCTCCAAATCAATAATGATAATATGATCTTTTGGGACACCTTCTTTCAACAGGTACTCCTTGAATAGAGTCTTCAGAAGATACGACTTCCCAACACGTCTTAATCCCGTGACTATTTTTATCAGCCCATTGTCCTTGGAATCAATGAGTTGCTGCAAGTAGACTGGCCTTTCAATCTTCATACTTTTTTCAAAATTATAATATTATCGCCAAAATCATTACGGATTTTTGTCAGTTTTACCACAAATCCGTTGCAAATATATGTGTTTATTTTTGAAATGCCAAAGATTAATAATAGTTTTTTGCTAATTATTTTATGGACTTATAACGGTTTCCTTCATTAAATGGGTTCGACATTTTGTTTATTTCAAAGAGACGTTGCGGATGACGAAGGCACGCTCTCCGTCACCTTCCTTAAAGTCGAAGGTGTCGGGAATGGTATCGAACGGTTCGAAGGTAAGCGTGAAGTCTTTGTAGCTCAAGTTGCTCACGAAGTCTTCGGTGGAATCCGTAGCTTTCACGGTGGTATAATTGGTCTCATCAAGCGTAATCCCGTCGGCTGCCGTCAGTTTGTACTTCTTGCTGTTCGCCTCAAGATAGGAATCCTTGACGATGCGGAACCCATATTCCTTATGACTATAATAGCGGAAACTGATAGTGGTTCCGTTGGCATTTGCTTCAACTTTTCGAATGGACAACTCTAAATTGGTACTGTTGTCTTGCTTGATGCTGAGTCCGTTTATGGCATCGGCCAAACCTAAGAACATTCCAGTATAATAACCCGATTTCTTCATCACGATGCGCTTGTCGGGCGAAATCAATATATAATAAGGTATGGCACCTTCGTCGCAATATCTGCTGCTGATGCTGCTCCCTCTCTTGCCGTCGTTCCAGTTTTTCCAAACGATGCGCTTGCTGAAGTCGTTGTTCTTCCATGTGGAAAGGTTGTCTCCATTGATACCGACGATTTCCAGCTTATCCTTCATTCGCTCATAGACCTCGCGCATCTCCGGTTCAGCCATCCGGCACGGGCCGCAGCCAATGCCCCAGAGATCGAGCAGCAGGTATCGGCCGTTCGACAGACCTTCAAGCAGATGATGCTTGTTGCCCTGCATGTCGAAGAGTTCGGCATCGGTGGCCTCTTCGCCTATCTGCAAGACGTGCGGAGGATAAATATAGGTGTGAATCTCTTCCAGTTGATTTTCATAGCCTTTTGGTGCACGGGCTGCGAAAGACTTCTCCAGATTCTTCAACTGTTCCATATATGGGAAGTCTTTCATGTTAATCAACAGTCTGGATACCCGCCACAGAACATTTAACGAGGCTGCATCCACAGGCAGTGAGGGCAGGATGTCCATCTCCTGCTTCATCAACACCATGCTGATGGAATCTAACTGATTCCAATCTTTCTTCTGTTGGATTTGAATAAGCTCCTTTATCACGTCACGGCAATGCTCCGTGACGCGGTTCATTGTCTGTTGCTCTGGAATCGGGCTTTCCACTTTCCAAAGTGGATAGATACAGTCTGTTCCCGCAAGTTTTATTGTCACATCAGGCTTCATCATGAGGGAGAAAGAGAAATTGGGACAGCCTTCACCCACCAAAGAGAGAATGCCCGCTGAGAGTTCCTCAATGGGTAGCGTGAAGGCGAAACGCCCGCTTTGAACGGTATCTACAACAGATAACGACAAACCAGTTCCAGCAACCACCAGCGTGCCGTCTTTCAATGCGGGTGAACTGCCTGTGATGTTTACGGTCTTTGTCTGTGCAAGCCCTGTCATCCAGACGAGGGCGAGCATCATTGTGATAATACTTTTCTTATTCATAATCGATTTGTTTTTATTATACCTTTTATTAGTTATACGAGATTTATCAAAAATAGCTCGCAAGTCTTTCCATGATGCTCTCTTTGAGATTTGCGAGCAATGTCAGCGTATTGGTGTATTTGCGCCGCAGAGCTTCACGCAGGTCGGTATCCTTGAATGTATTCATTTTACTTGCTTGCTTTTTCCAATTCTTTGCGGATAACATCATTGCCCGGGAAACCAATACTCTTGTAGGTCTGATGGCCTTTGGTGTCGTAGATGGCATAAGTGGGAATGCCTTCTGACTCGAAGTGACTGAGGATGTAGTGGTTTTGTTCTTCCGTCAGGTAGTAGTGGTCACCGTCGATATCCTTCATCATTTCCAGCCAAGTGGTAGGAGGCGACGAGGGCGGGGTGATGTAGATGAACTTGATGTTGCGCCCCTTCAACTCTTCTTTAAGAGGCGCCATCGCTTTATGGCCTGCACGACAGGGACCGCACCATGTGGCCCACATGTCGATGAGCACGGCCTTACCCTTATAGTTGTCGAGGATGGTCTGGAGGATATTCTCTGGGGCCACGTCGTCGTATTTCTTGAAAAACACGCTCTCATTGCCGGCCAATTCCTCGGCTATCTGCTGCTCATTCTTCGCATAGACATAGGAATGAATCTCTGCCAGCTGATTTTCAAATCCTTTAGGCGCACGGGCGGCGAAAGTCTTTTCCACTTCTTTCAGCTGCTCCATATACGGAAAGTCTTTCCTTATCATTGCCGTTTCAGATATGCCCAATAGTGCCCGGATTGTGGCTGCATCCACAGGCAGTGATGGCAGAATATCCATTTGCTGCCTCATCCATTCTATTGTAATGGAGTCTCGTTTCTCCCGAGGTGCATTAGCCAAGTCCATCAGCATGCCTTCTGTCCTCACGTCGCGGCAATAATCTGTCAGACGGTTCTGGGTCTGCTGTTCAGGTATCGGGCTTTCCACTTTCCATAAGGGGTTAAGGCAGTCGTTACCCGTCACTTTCACAGTCACATCGGGACACAGGAAGATTAGAGTGTAAGAATTGGGACAACCATCGCCAAGAAAAGAGAGGGTGCTCTCGGTGAATTCCTCAACGGGCAGGGTGTAGGCGAAACGTCCCGCCTGCACGGTATCAACAACCGTTCCCGACCCTCCCACACCAGCAAGCACCAGCGTGCCGTCTTTCAGAGCGGGTGAATAACCTGTGACAGTTGCTGTCTTCGTCTGTGCCCAGCCCGTCATTGCGACGAGGACGAGCAGAGCGGTGGTAATTGTTTGCTTATTAGATAAAATCATAATTCTTAACTCTTACTCGCGCAGCGATACATCTTAATTCTAAATTCTTAACTCTTAACTCACATTATTCCACCATTTTCCTCGGGAAATACTTGAACAGCTTCTGGTTGTCGCGGAGTTCCTTGATGCTCAAGTCGGACTTTACTTCACCGCTCCAGCTGGCGAAATTAGCCTTGAAGGGCTCGCCTTCAGGAACGATATAGGTGATGGTTTCGAGGTTAAGCGGCAGGGGCTCGAAGATGAGCACGATGGCAAAGTAGTCGCCCGAATAGCCTTGCACCCAGAACAGCGTGTCGTTGGGATAGTCCATCACGCCCTTGCACTTATACTGATGGCCCGACTTGTCGATGAGGATGGTGTTGCCGCCACGACCGAAATATTCCCTGCGCCAGTTCATCTCGGTGGAAATGGCGACGTAGGTGGCCTCAGGAGTCAGCCACATGGCCATTGTTCCCTCAGGAATGGGCTTGATGAGGTGGGCATCCTTGTATTCTGACCATGTGAAGAAGTTGTCTTTGTCAAAGTTCTTGGCCTCGGTAACGAGTGTAGGATGATGGAATTCTGGAACCTTGTCGTAGTAGTTTGCCACGCCATGAAACACGAGACCTGACGGCTGACGGTTCAGTTTCACGTTCAAGCCTCTCAACTGCCAGTTGGGTACGCCATAGATGGAAATGTCTGTAGTGGTCTCGGGCAGTTTGGGGAAGAATATCTTGAAGTCGAGCACCGTTCCCTTCTTGCCCTTGATGCCGAAGCGTTTGTAGTAGCAATCGGGTGCTGTACGCCGTGCCCTGTAACTGATGCCGGTCTCATTGTCCAATATACATCCCTCTTCATCGGTGAGCCAGAAGTTATCCACGATGTCGGCAGGCATCGGCAAATAGCAATGCAACACGGTCTCGCCATTCTCTTCGGTCAACTTCCAAGGCATGGGCGTGTAGGGGGCATCTTTTGAAGCATTGACAAAATCGGCAAACAGCTCGTCGTTTAGATCGACGGTAGGGACGTTCTCTACCACCAAGCCTGATGGCTCAAACCAGTCGTCCTTTTCAGTCCTGTTCCAACGGGCAACCGATTTCTTCTTTTTGTCTATGGCAACCGAAGGCTTGGCCACCCAGTAACCGCTGCTTTTAGCCAGAGTTACCACATCATTATTTGTTTGTGCCTGCATCGTGAGGCAGGCAATAGCCGTGAGGCTAAGGGTTATGATACGCTTGATCATATTTCTCTCGTTTTAAAATTAATACTATTTGAATGCATGAGCTCATTGCGATATTCTTGATAACAGGCGGCAGTTGTTTGGGCCCCGATGGGAGCATTGGTGCCGTAGAGCAGAATCCTGCCGTTGATGCGCTCGGCAATCCAGCGATACTGCAACTGCCGTCGCTGGTCCTTCAGTTCAAAGAAGAACTGCTGGTGCGAGAAGTTCAGGTGGTAGCCGGGCGTCTCGTCGCTATAACAGCAGGCCACTTGCAGCAGCCGTCCGAACACGTCGACTTCCTTCTTGTCGGGGAAGACATAAACCCTCGATACGACGTTGCTGTCGTTTGCCGCACCGCACTTCAGCTGGCCCCCTTTTACATTATGATAGACAGCCATCTTTTCTATGAATTCATCCACGCGGGCCGGGTCCTGATAGGGCACCGTTTCTTCCGCAGGATCATGTGCGGCATAGTGCAGGTTGGAGACCCCCTCCAACCTCCCCGAGGGGAGGCTTTCTGTGCTCCCCTCCCTCGGGAGGGGTTGGGGGAGGGGTTTTGTTTGATCCTGTTTCGTTGCAGTTCCTCCCATTGGAACTGACAGTTTCTGACTTTGGAACTGAGAGTTTCCGACTTTGGAACTGGAAGTTTCAGGCTTTGAAACTGGCTTGGGCGTAGTCTGCTTCACAATCACCTGCGCCTGTTTTGCCGGTTCATCCTTGGGCATCAGCGTAAAGCCTACACCACATATTAACAGTAGGCATGCGGCAGCAGCCATCCAGCGAAGGACTCTGGTTCTTCCCTCCCTACGGGGAAGGGTATCCTTCATAAAGTCGGCAGGCAGCTTGGGCGTATCGGCATATCTGCGCCTTAATGCCTCGCGCAGGTCACTATCCTTATATTTCTCATTCATCTTCTTTCAGTTTCTTATAGAGTTTCTTGCGTATTCTGTACAATCGTTTGGCCAGCGGTCCGGCCTCGATGCCAGTGATGTAGGCAATCTCCGTCAGCGGGAGGTCTTCGAAGTAGTAGAGCGTCAGGAGCATCCGTTCGTCGTCGGGCAGTTCGTCCATTATTTGTTCCAATCGGCAGATGCGCTCTTCGCGTCCTGTTGAGAGTTCCGCTTCCAGCTGTTCGTCGCTGATATCCGTTCCCCCTGCCGAAGTGTCTTCCATCAGGAAGACTGGCGGCCGTCGGCGTTTCTGGAAGTCGAGTGTCAGTCGGTAGGCAATGCGGCATAGCCAAGTGGAGAGTGAGGCTTTCCGCGCATCGTAGCTTTCGATATGGCTGAAGGCGCGGAGGAAAGTGTCCTGTGTCAGCTCCTGGGCATCCATCTCGTCGTTAACCTGACGGACGATAATCGCAAAGACACGCTCCGCATAGCGGCAGACCATTTCGGCCTGTCCCTCATCGCGTCCCTCACGGACGGCTTCCACGATTTGCTTTTCCGTCAAAGCGCTCTTTTCTTGTTCCACTCTACTTGTTATACGAATAGTTCAGGGAAATATCCCGCATTTCCCTGAACTTTTTTTCTCTATTTAACGATATGCTACTCTTCTTCGAAGAATCTGCCCACAGGCATGACGGCATTTTCGGCTACGCAGCAGTTGTAGCGCTCGCGGCTTCGGCGTTCACGGGCGAACATGGCGCGTGTACTCTCCACGTCCTGATGGAACTCCATGTGTTCCTCGATAGCAAAGGAGCGGGCCATTGTCTCCACATCGAGGTTGTCGGTGCCAATGAGGGTGAAGGTCCAGTGCTGCTTCTTCAGTTTCTCTATCATCGTGCGTACCATCTTTAGCGACCACTCTTCGCTGCAGTTTTCTTCACCGTCGGTGATGATGGTTACCAGTACATGGTCACCGTCAGCTATCTGGGCGTTTACTTTGGAAATGCCTTTGCCGATGGCATCGTAGAGGGGAGTGGCCGCACGGGGGCTATAGGCTTTCCATGCAAGATTCTTGGTGCTCTCGGCAGGCGTATTGTCGTAGTGGAACTTCGTGTAATCGCTGTCGAACGTGATGAGTGTGACGCGCTGGTCCTGGTCAGGGTATTTCTTTTTCATCTGGCGTACGGTCTGCAGGGTTTCGTTCATGCCCGTGAAGGCCTGTTTGCGGATGACGGACATCGAGCCGCTCTCGTCAACGATAATCAGGTTGTGTACGCGCTTGTTTTTTACTTCATTTGTATTCATAATCTTTACTTTTTAAATGTTTAATGATTAATTTTGAAGACGTCTTTTATCTCTTTAAAGAAGAATCTGGAGAAAAATTAAGCGCGTATGAGATTTTTTTTGTATTTTCGTGGCAAAAATCATTTGTATGTATCATCGAAGGTTGTCAGAACAGGCTATTATCAACGGTTTCCGCAAGGGTGATGCCGACATTATCCGGGAGTATTTCTACGGTTACTGTCAGGCGGGCTACATAATTTACGATCAGCGGTATCAGTTGAGCGAGAAGGAGAACCTTGACTTCATGTCGCTGGCTCACCAGTATGCCATCTACCTGATGGAGCACAACTGGAAACCGCTGGAGGAACATTCACCGGAGGTGAGTCTGAAGACGTGGCTCATCGGCGGGTTCCGCTATGTGGTGCTTGATGCGCTGAAGTGGTATCGCCGCGAGTATGGCAGCATCACGTTTGAAGACTATCTACGGTCGTTTGACCCCGGCGACGATTTGCGGTTGCAGTTCAATAGGATGGTTGAAGACGTGTGTGACCATGCGTCGCTGAGTCGCCATGAACGGCTCATCATCGACATGATGCTGCTCCGTGGTTTCAAGGGAAAGGAGATAGCCGCCCAGATGGGTATGACCCCTTCGGCTATCTCGCAGAAATACAAAAGACTGAAGGAAAAAATCATCGTACCGTACTTCAAGAAATACTTCGATATGGACTTGGACATGCTGGAAGTGTTGGACGAAAGGGCTATACTCAGTCGCGAAGCCCCGGTGGGCGAGGCTTCGATGCCTGTATCGATGCAAAGCGTGAAGGACGACATGTACGAGCCCATGGCCTACGAGAATATGAACCTTACAACATCAGAGAATATGGAAAAGAGAACAACACCAGAATTTATCACATCGCTGGAGCCGAACGAGATTTTCGTATTCGGCAGCAACTTGAAGGGAATGCACGGCGGCGGTGCGGCTTACATTGCCTACCGCAAGTTTGGGGCCATTATGGGGCAGGGCGTTGGCTTGCAGGGCCAGAGCTATGCCATCCCCACGATGCAGGGCGGCGTGGAAACCATCCGTCCGTATGTAGATGATTTTATCCAGTTTGCCAAGCAGCATCCCGAACTAACGTTCCTCGTCACGCGTATCGGTTGCGGCATTGCCGGATTTACGGATGATGAAATCTCCCCGCTGTTCGAACAGGCGCATGGCGTGGAGAATATCGTGCTGCCTCCGAATTGGTAAGAAGGGATGAGGTATATGTATCCCTTGTAATGCTAGAAAAAGGAGCGGAGTAGAAACCAGATAACGGGAATGAGCAGCGAGGGAAGGAGGTTCAGCGTGCGGCAGTCTTTGAGCTGCAGCAGCGAGAGACCGCTGCCCGTGATGAGCAGTCCGCCCACAATGAGGAGTTCGGCCATGAGGGCATCGCTGATGGCTGATGCCGAGATATGGGCAATAAGCCAGAACATACCTTGCCAGCAGAAGAGTACGGGGGCTGCCAGCACCATGCCGATGCCGTAGGTGGAGGCAAAGACCGCAGACGAAACGAAGTCGAGCGTGGCATTGGTGAAGAGGAAAGTGTGATCGCCTTTCAGGGCCGAGATGACAGGACCGAGCATAGACAGCGGACCAATGCAATAAAGGAGGATAGCGGTGGCCAGCCCATCGGCCAGCCGGTTCCGCTTTCCTTCGCTTTGGCGGGAGAATCTGTCAACAAGGTTCTTGAAGCGTCCGTCAATATCGAGTGCTGTTCCGATGAGGCCGCCGATGGCCAGTGACACGATGAAGAGCACGGGATATTGGGACTGGCTGAAATGGGAGATGGTGGCGTTGAGCCCAATGGCCAGCGAAGCCAGTCCAAGTCCCGTATAGAGCACTTGTTTGTATTTCTCCTTGATGCCTCGGTGGAGCACTGCTCCGAGAATGGCACCCGCAATGATGGTGGCGGTGTTAACGATGGTTCCAATCATAATCGGGTGCAAAGATACGATTAAGTGCGTACAAATACAAATAAAACTTGTTTTAATTTGCATTCAATTTCTACCGCAACATCAGGGTGCGGGACGACATGGAGCCGTCGGCGGCATAGCATATCACAACGCAAAGGCCTGCAGGCAGTTGACTGAGGTCGATATTGGCCGACGAAGAGCCTGAACAGCTGCTGGTGGCCAGTAAGGCTCCGATAGCATTTGTCACGTCAACGCGAATGATGCCTGTGGGTGATTCTACCGACAGCTTACGACCGCGGAGCGAAAGGTTGGTTTCTGCACGTTGATTATGGCTGATGGATGCGGTACCGATGACTTCGCCCGGCATATTCTTGTCAAGGAAGTCCAGACGCTTGGCAAACCACTGTTTCACGGTGGTGATTTCTTCCGCATAATTGCTCACTCGATAGGCGGCGAACATTGACGTGGCGCCGAAGTCCCAGGGGTTGTTGCTCTTGAGCACTTCCTTGTACTTTTTCAGTTGGCGCTCCTGTGCCTGGTCGAGCAGCGAGGCATAGCTGTCGAGAAAGGCATTGATGCTCTCGTTGCTGATGACGGTCTTGCGCAGTTCTGTGTAGCGAGTTTTGACGGCGTCGCGGAATGCCTTGTCTTCGAGTAGGCGTTTCCACATCTTGGGCGTGGGATTGGTCTCGCAGCCTTGATAGACCCAGGCATTCACGTTGTTGGCGTTGCAGAAGTTGCAGTTGCCGTAGGCCAGGTTGTAGTCCCAGACGGGGCCTGCGAAGAGTTTGCCGGGCGTTCCGTCCTTCTTGTCCTTTTCCTTATAATAATAGGCACTGCGCTTGAATCCGTCGGCGTTGAGGCTGAGTTCGGTGTGGATGAAATAATCTACGAACGAGGACACGTCGATGTATTGTGCATAGCCTTTCTCGGGATCGGCAAAATCAGCCGACTGGATGGTGAGCTCCACTTTGTCGATATAGTCCTGGATATACTGCCGCTGAGGCTCCACGATGTCTTCTTTCTTGGGGTAATAGATGGTCCAGGTGACGGGCGCTTCCTGCTGTTGGTTGCCGCCCCAAGTCCAGGCCGACTTCTGGATGCCCGGCACTTTCGACTGGAATGTGAGGTCTTCTTCGTCGTAGGCATCTATGCGCACGATATAGCCACCGGTCAGGTCGCGCCCGCTGATGTCTTCGGGTTTCAGTTTGGAGATGTCCACACGGTTCTTGTCGCGCTTGATGCGCTCGCAGAAAGCATACACTCCGCGATAGTCATTGTTGACGATAACCTCACACATACGGGTGCGCGGTCCCCAATGGCCCATCTCGTTCCAGAGGGCAAACGCATATACATCGCGCACCATAGAGACATCGTTGTAGGGAGCCAGCAGCACCCAGTCGCTCTCCTCGGGCATGCCGAAGATGCTGACGGTAGAGTCGTTGCCCTGGGCATCCCAGGTCTCGATGGTGTACTTCTTTTGATTGAAGTTGAGCGAACTCTCGCCGCGCAGCTTGATGCCTATGTGACCATCGAAGCCGTTGGGCGTATCGCTGACGGAGTTGGTCTGCCCAGATCCGTTGTCGATTATCTGCATCGTGCCAGGAATCTTGGCATCGGCATTAATCTCGGCATCGGTCTTGATGATGACGATGGGCAGGTCGGAGGTGGTCAGCGTGACGTTGTCGGCCTGTGCCTGAAGTGAGAGTAATAGGGCTGCGCCAGCCAGGGCGCCAAACAGAATAGTTTTACTTGTCAGTTTCATCATGATAGTTGATAATAAGTTAGTTGATATTTGTGCTGCAAAGTTACGTCGAATCTTGCAAAACGTGCTTAAAGAATGTCGCAGAAGCATTCCAAAATCTTTATTCCGGAGTTTGATATGTTTCATTTTCCTTTCCATTTTTCCCAATTTGCTTTCGCGACAGTAGCTTAGACAAACACAAACGTTTTTGCAATGATGCAAAACGAGGGATTCAGGGGTTTTCGCTACTTTTGCGCTGAAAACCAATTCTATTATCAACTAATTATTACCAATTTAATTAAAAGCTTATGAAAAAATTATTCGTTACGTTACTGTTTGCTGCAGTGACCGGCACGGGGGCATGGGCGCAAGACGACATCCCTTTGGTCTATTCGGTGGAAAACACGGGAGCGACTGCCAGTCCGGTGCTTCCCGCAAAGGATCAGGCTAAGAAGGTGGACCCACTGCCCGATCCCCTCGAATGGTCTGACGGCAGCGGAAGAATCGGTTCGTTTACCGACTGGAGCATGCGTCGCGGCGAGATTGCCAAGGAAATCCAACACTACGAGATTGGCACGAAGCCTACGGTGAATCCCGATGACGTGAAGGCCGAGATGGACGGCAACACACTGAAAGTGGCTGTCACCGTGAACGGACAGACGCTGAACCTGAGTGCTACCATTGAATATCCTACTGTGGGCGAGGCTCCCTATGCGCTGATGATCGGTACGAGTGGCATCTCGCTGCCCGCGCAGCTCTTCAAGGAGCGTCCCATTGCCAGGATGACATTTTCTGAGAGTCAGGTGAACAACTATTCGCAGTTTGGCAGTCCGGCAGGCCGCGGCAACTATGCTTTCGACAAGCTTTATCCCGAACTGAAGGACAATGGTGCCTACAGCGAATGGGCATGGGGACTGAGCCGACTCATTGACGGACTGCTGCAGCTGGGCTCCGAGGTGACGAAGATTGATACCGAGCATATCGGTGTGACCGGATGTTCGTATGCTGGAAAGATGGCCCTCTTCTGCGGTGCTTTCGATGAGCGTGTGGCATTGACCATCGCCCAGGAACCCGGTGGCGGCGGTGCTGCGGCTTGGCGCTATTCGCGCTGGCATAATGCGCAGTCCGATGCCGAGGGCGTGGAAGGACTCGATAATACCGACTACAACTGGTTTATGGAAAGCCTGAAGGCCAACTATAGCGGAAAGGATGTTTCCTATCTGCCTCACGACCATCACGAACTGGCAGCCATGGTCTGCCCCCGCGCACTGCTCATGCTGGGCAATCCCGACTTTGCGTGGTTGGCCGATCCTTCAGGCTATGTTTCGATGAACGGTGCCGTGAAAGTATGGGAGCAGTTTGGCATCGAAGACCGTGTGGGCTATTCCATTGTTCCCGGTCATGGTCACTGCCAACTGCCCGAGAGCCAGTATCCCGAAGTGGAAGCCTATCTCGACAAGTTCCTGCTGGGCAAACAGGATGTGGACACCAAGGTACGTATCGCGCCCGAGAGTTATAAGGATATTGACCTCGACTGGTGGATAGGATGGTGGGGTAACGGTGAACCACAGGAGTTCAGCGCTGACCCCGTGGTCTATCAGGGACCAGCTGCCGGTACCGAGCATTCGCTCCCGCTGGTGGGTAACTGGAGCAGCCGCGTGACCGGCGGGGCCGCAGAAGATGGCAAGGTATATAGCGGAACGGTCAATTTCTCCGGACAATGGGGAGAAGTGGGCGGAAAGGTATGGGCCTCCGACGTGACCGAAGGAACGCGCCATGTCATTACGGTCACTACTTCTAATCCCGTGCCTGAAGGATTGCAGTGGAAAATCGGCTATAAGGATATCTACGGAGAGCCTGCCGCTGAGCAATACTACGAAATAGAGGCCGGTGGCACGGAAATTAAGTTCGAGCTCACGCAGAGCCACTGGTATGCTGCCGTGCAGCGCAAGAGCAACACTTCCATCGATCCGCTTGAGATTGTTTCGGTGAAACGCGACGTCTATCTGACCGACTTCACTCCGACGGAGGAAGACCTGGCCATCAAGGTGGGCAGCGGAGCTGAGATAGAAGGCCATGTGGTTTCGGCCAACGGATTGCCTGCCACCGTTGCCCTGCCCGGCAACTGGGGTGACGTGAAACTCTGGAAGGAGCCGTTCAGCATCACAGACTTTCCTCGTTATCGCGTGGAATTGGGCGTGGAGCCACAGGAGAAGCAGGTGCAGATCTTCATCCGCAATGCTGCACAGGCCGCAGAATACGGTGGCCACTATTATGAATTTGCCGCCGGTCAGACCGTGATGGAAGGTACGTTCAATGAGAGTGACCTTGGTGATGATCTCGTGGTGACGCAGTTCGCCCTGCAGAACATGACCAGCGGCACCGTGGAAACCATCGTGAAGGACGTTACGCTCTATACGCCCGACGGCACTCCCGTGCCCACCCAGGGGCTGAAGGCCGACGGATGGAATCCTGCCAAGGTGACCGAGGCTGGCAGCGAGCCCGTCTTCGAGGGAACGGTGAACTTCACTAAGCAGTATGCTTACGTGGGTCCTTACAGCGGTAGTCCCGAAGAGGGAACCTTCCACCGCTACACTTTCTTCACCGATGACCCTATTCCCGCTGATTTCCAGACGGTCATCGTGCTGAAAGATAACTCAGAGACCGTCATCACCCCCGTCGTGGTGGAAAGCAGCAGTGCGGCAAAGCCTCGTAAAGCCAATGCTGTGACCAACGAATTCCATGTGGACATTCTGAAACCCTACACCTTCTTTGCCCTGCAGTTCAAGAACGAAGGCGAGGCATCTGTCCGCATCAATAAAATCAAGCGCGAAGTGCTGGCCATTGATCCTACAGGTATCGATGAGTTAACGGCCGGGCAGGGAACGGCAGAAGTGACCGGTCGCAAGCTGTTCACAACTTTCGGACAGTCGGTTCAGCAAATGGGTCACGGTGTCTATCTGATTCGTGAAACGTTGTCGAACGGCAAGGTCCGCACGCGAAAAGTCATCAAGCGATAGTTTGTTTCCCAGATGTCCAGATGGCAGATTGCTGCCTGAATATCAGATCCCCGCCAGAAACCGGCGGGGATTTTTAATGATTTATAACAGAAAATGTTCTTCCTTTTCGTTGAAAATATTTACTTTCGCAACCGCATAATCTGTTCATACTAACAAGACATGACCTTGGATATCAAAAGACTCTTTTTGCTCTGTGCAGCCATGCTGACACTGGCATCCCATGCGCAGACCATCACGGGCCGTTATGAAGTGCCCCAAGTACCTGAATGGGCGAAGAATGCCGTGTTTTACCAAATCTATCCGCAGACGTTCTGCGATTCCGACGGCGACGGTATCGGCGATATCCAAGGCATCATCAGCAAACTGGACTACGTGAAGAGTCTTGGCGTAGATGCCATCTGGTTTAATCCCTTTTTTGATTCTCCCTTCAATGATGCGGGCTATGATATCCGCGACTACTACAAGATAGCTCCTCGTTATGGCACGAACGAGGATGCACGGCAGTTGTTTCAGGAGGTCCACAAGCGTGGCATGCACGTGATTTTCGATTATGTCATCAGTTACACAGCCATCGACCATCCTTGGTTTGTGGCTTCGCAGAAACAGCAGCCCAACAAATACTCCAACTACTACATCTGGACGGAAACCAACTGGGTGGATCCCCCACGGGAGTTTGCCGGACCGTGAAGTTGCAGTGATGTTTATAACATTTCTGGCAGCTGGAAAAGTTTGGTGGAGTTGCTACCCTTGATGAGGATGTAGTAATTCTCGGGTCGTTGGGCTTTCAGTGCTTCTTTCACTTCCTCAACATTGTTGAATTTGCGGAAGTTGCAAGGAATGTCCTTGAATCCATCGCCGACCAGCCATACGTCATTGAAGTGGGCTTTTTCCAGACGCGCCACTACTTTTTCATGCTCTTCGCGGCTGACGTTACCCAGTTCTCCCATCATACCCAGGATAGCCATCTTCGGGCTCACTTCCATCCGTTCGAAGTTGTCAAGGGCTGCAGCCATCGAAGTGGGGTTGGCGTTATAGGCATCCACAATCAGTTTGTTGTGATTGGTGACGGTCAGTTGTGAGCGGTTGTTGCTCGGGATGTAGTTTTCCAGCGCGTGACAGATGGCCTGTTCGCTGACGTCAAACTGCAGTCCTACGGTGATGGCTGCAAGCATGTTGTCCAGGTTGTAGGATCCGATGAGATGGGTCCGGATTTCGTGCTCGTTCCATTTGAACTTGAGGAAGGGAGCGCAGGAGATGATTTCACCGTTGACGTTGCCCTGTCCTTGCTGCGAATAGGTGAACAGACGTGGCAGATTGCGCTCTTCAGCCATCTGCATCAGATGTTCGTTGTCGGCATTGATGAAGACGAGTGAGTCTTTCAGGAAGTCGTAGAGTTCACCCTTGGTCTTCTTCACGCCTTCGAAAGAACCGAATCCCTGCAGGTGGGCGCGACCCACGTTAGTAATCAGTCCGCAGGTCGGTTCTACGGTTTCCACCAGCGTCTTGATGTCGCCGGGATGGGAGGCTCCCATTTCGATGACTGCA
Source organism: uncultured Prevotellaceae bacterium (assembly GCA_900314655.1). Classification (GTDB taxonomy): domain Bacteria; phylum Bacteroidota; class Bacteroidia; order Bacteroidales; family Bacteroidaceae; genus Prevotella. The sequence goes on from OMWC01000001.1 coordinate 222,962, forward strand.
ATCTCGTGTTCGGGTTTCAGTCGGAGCAGTGTCTTTGGAACGCCCACGTCATTGTTAAAGTTGCCTTGGGTATAGAGCACGTTGTATTTCTCGGAGAGTACGGCGGCAATAAGTTCCTTGGTAGTTGTTTTGCCATTGGTTCCCGTGATGCCGATGACCGGTATGTCGAACTGGCGCCGGTGCTCGCGGGCCAAGTCTTTAAGTGTCTGCAGACAGTCATCCACTTTGATAAGGGCGCCGTTTAATTGTCCTTGCTTTTCGGATATCCGTTCTGGCGATTCTTCACTCTTCACTCTTAACTCTTCACTTTCCTCATCTACAATAGCATATGCGCACCCTTTCTCCAAAGCAGAAAGGGCAAACAGGTTACCGTTGAAGGTCTCGCCTTTCAGTGCGACGAAGATGCTGCCCTCGGGGCAGTCGCGGCTGTCGGTAGTGATGACGGGATGTTGCTGGTATAACTTATACAGTTCTTTGATGTCCATAATCTTCGTAATTTTTGCTGCAAAATTACAAAAAAACTATGAACTATGAATCATGAATTATGAATTATTTCGTATCTTCCTCAAATCCGCAACCTATAGGGTTTAGTGGGATTTTGCTTGCAAAGCGACAAAATTCATTTTATTGTACATATTTCTTGCACAACAGAAATGTCGC
>OMWC01000064.1 GCA_900314655.1 uncultured Prevotellaceae bacterium
AATACTTTTCCGCCAGCACTATAATCAGATGATACAGTTGGCAAGGATGATGCTCTACGACGACGAGGAATCGCGCGACGTGGTGAGCGAGGTGTTTGCTACGCTGGTAAAGACGGACATCATGCCGAGGAATGTTGAAAACTACTTGATGACAAGTGTCAGAAACAGATGCAGGAATCTGCTGGAGCATAAGGATGTGAGAGCAAAGTTTGAACAGGTTTATGTGACAGAGATGAAGCAAGGGAGTGTAGAGGAAGATGACGATTTCTCACCAATGGCAGTTGAACGTAAATATGAACAGGTCATTACCTACGCAAAGAAACAACTGACGGGGCAGACATTGATGGTCTTTCAAATGCGCCACCTGCAAGGCATGAAGTATCAGGAGATAGCCGACCAGCTGGGCATCAGCAAGGTGATGGTTTACAAACATCTGACGAAAGCAATGACAATAATCAGAGAGTATCAACAGAAAATAATATAAGGACGATGGAAAAGAACGAAAAGATTCAGATGCTGCTTGACATGCAGGAACATCCAGAGAACTACTCGGAGCAGGAATTGAAGACGATGCTGAAAGACCCCGAAGTGCGTGAACTCATGGAGGCAACGGCACTGTTGAAGCAAGCTATGATCTGGGAAAGGCTACAGGTAGGCGAACGCAGTTCGGGAATGAATGCGAGAAAGAACGCTGTGAATGTGGATGCTGAGTGGCAGCGGTTTGCCGGACAGCATATCGCTGACAGCAAGCCCCGTCGCGGATGGATGAAGGTTGCCGCCGTATTCCTCGGTGTTTTGTTTGTGTCGGGTATCACCTTTGCGGCTATCCACATAGTTCGGATGGTCAATAGCCAAAAGTCTCAGACCGTTCAGACCGAACAGCCCATGACGGCCAAGGCATCTACGACGATACCTGCCGATACCGTCAAAACCGACACCATTGCACCCAAGATTATCCGTTACGACGAAGCCACGCTCCAGAAGATTCTCACCGACATGGGCGAATACTACCGCTTGCGCGTGGAGTTGAGAAACGAGGATGCTAAGACACTGCGGCGTCTAAAGTGTTGGAACAGCTGAATACGTTTGAACGCATTCACTTGGTGTTGAACGACAGTACGATTATTGCCGAATGACCATGAAAAGACTGATTATTTTTTCTGGAAGATTGGTACTCACCATTGTCTTCAGCCTCGTTACCATGCTTGGCAATGCACAGAACATCACCCGACAATATGATAATGTGTCGCTGTCGAAGGCTTTGATGGAACTCAACGACCTGCAACAGACGTACACCATCAACTTCATTTACGACGAACTGGAAGACTTCCGCGTGACTACCAGCATCAAGCACAAGACCGTCACAGAGGCTATCATGCAGATTGTCGGCTTCTATCCCGTCCGGGTCGTGAAGCGTGGCGAGAGCGAAATCTATGTGGAGTGTACCCATAAGACTGAACGCCACTTGACTCAACCGTCATCGGTGGAGGCGTGAGCAACGAGGCTGGTGTTTTTGTCATCCCCTACGAGCAGCCTACCGTCCTCGCCCGTATCTCATACGTGGGCTACAAGACCGTCTACAAACTTTGCAACCAATCTGAAGTGGGAACAATAAAGATGCAGCCTGATAACTACACGCTGAATGGTGTGGTGGTGCAAGGTGAACGTCCGAAGGTAGTCCTGCAAGGCAATTCGCTGATGATGAATGTGGAGGGCACGGTGATGGAACGGTTAGGTACTGCTGAAGACGTACTTACACGTGTCCCGATGATTACCAAACGGGGTGAGGGCTTTGAAATTTTAGGTAAAGGCGCACCGCTCATCTATGTAAACGGTCGAAAACTCCGCGACCTGCAAGAACTGAAAAACATTCAGTCTGACAATATCCGCAATGTAGAAGTCATTCAAAACCCTGGTGCCCGCTATGACGCATCGGTGAATGCAGTCATCATCATCCGCACCAAACGGGCGGCAGGCGAAGGATTGGGTTTGGAATTATCATCGTGGTCACGCAGTGGACGTGGTTATGCCAATAACGAGCGCATCAACCTGACCTATCGCACGGGTGGTCTGGAACTCTTCGCTAACCTTTTTGGGGCATATAACAGAAGAAAGAGTCAGGGCGAGTTCGAACAGACCATCTTTGCAGATACACTATGGGTGATAAACAATCAGCAGAAGAATCATGTTCGTAATCCTTTCCTCGAAGGACGATTCGGTTTCAACTACCAAATCAATGATAATCACTCTTTCGGTGGATTCTACCAGAATACGTATGACTACGTAAAGACCCGCAGTGAGTATGATGATGACCTGCTGGCCGACGGAGTGGCATACGACCATTTACAAAACAGCAGCGTCAGACGCAATAAGAACAGCCCCATCCATCAGGCTAATCTTTATTACACAGGCAAAGTGGGGCAACTCAGCATCGACTTCAATGCCGACTACACTTCACGCAGACAGCAGAGTCGTAACCAGCAGCAGGAACTAAGTACTGAGTACGAAGACCGCGATGTGAATACGGAGAGTCAGACACGCAGTAAACTGTTTGCAGAGAAACTATTCGTTACCCATCCGCTGTGGAAAGGACAGATAGAGATAGGTGAGGAATATACCAATACGCGATGGAAAAGCAGATTTGAGAATCAAGAGGGATACATTGCCAATAGCAATAACGAGAATCAAGAGGGATACATTGCCAATAGCAATAACGAACAGCACGAAAGTAACATTGCTCCCTTCGTGGAACTACGCCAACGTCTGGGACGCTTCCAGTTGTCGGCAGGTCTTCGTTACGAACATGTGGAGTCAGAGTACTTTGTGAGTGGTCAGCGTCGTGATGAACAATGCCGTACATACGACGACCTGTTTCCGTCTCTTTCTGTATCTACATCAGTCAGGAATCTGCAACTGTCTTTCAGTTATGCGAAGCGAACAACACGCCCTTCCTATTGGCAGTTGAGTAGCGATGTCACCTACGAGAATCGCTTGAATCTGCAGACGGGTAATCCCTATATGAAGCCCGTTAAGTATCACAACCTGAATGCGATGGTAATGTGGAAGTGGCTTTATCTGATGACCAACTTCTCCCATTGTGTCGATCCAATTCTCTATACGGCGAGCGGTCTAGAAGATGACTCAAAGGTGAATTTCGTGACTTACTTGAATTACGATCATGCCGACTGGCTTACTATTACTTTGGGTGCACAGAAGAACATCAAATTAGGTAACGGGATAACATGGACTCCGCAATACAACGTGTCGTTGATGAAGCCCTGGCTCAAGTCCATGTTTAATGGTCAGGAGAAAAGCTTCTGCAATCCGATGCTGACCCTGCAACTGGGCAATATCCTGACTTTACCTCGCGACTGGCTGTTGCAAGCAGACTTCTACATGCACACCCACGGCAACACAGGTTCAAACATCTATGTTGACAGTACCAATCCAATGCTCTCACTCAGTATCAGCAAAGACTTCTTCCAGCACCGTCTGAATGTTAAACTGACTGGTAATGACATTTTCAATGGCGGCATCAACCATGTCATGCTTTACAGCAATAGGATGATGTTTCGTAAAATGGAGGACAACGATTCCCGTTGCATCCAACTCTCCTTGCGCTACAGATTCAATGTTACCCC
>OMWC01000010.1 GCA_900314655.1 uncultured Prevotellaceae bacterium
TACAAATTCAAAACCGTTGACTCTCAAAATTGCTCGTAAAAGACTGTAATTCAATTATTTCAAAGACCGATTAGTCCACTTTAACGGGACAGTAGTGAACAGCAGTCTTAAACTATCGGACAACAAGACATTAAAGATGAACGCCGGATATGCCTATTCGCACGGGCATCATTCCTACGGTGACGTGAAAGCCTATTATGCAGGAGACACTACTATCGTCATAGAGCAAACAAAGGACTATTTTGCCACGAAGAAAGCGCCTTCTTTCACACTGGAGTACAAGAATAATTCGGCTAAAGCCTATATCGTCAACTCGTTCTCGTCGAATGCTTCGTTCAAGACGGCAGAATTGCCAACCATCCGAAATGCCCTCATGACGCAGCAGCGCCAGACACTTGACGCCTATAACTTATCCAACGAACTTACGGCAAACTGGCGGCGTGGACATTGGAGCATCAACACCTCCAATGTCATGCAACTGTCCGTCTCACCCAATGCTCAACTGGATATAAAATATAACAACCAAGTTGTTTCACAATGGATGAAATCACTGAATTTCTCCGTGGCAGAGAGGATTTCTGGAACCTACATTAAAAACAGGGCGCGGATATATCTGCCACTGGCTCTGCAATATAAACGGCAGAACATGCGTACCTCTTTGGAAGATGACAACCAGACAACCATTGGCAATAGCAGCGCGTTTGACAACTACAGGCTCTCATTCTCTCCTCAGTACGAATATACGGCGCCCAGCCTGAATGTTCGCGCGGCACTTGCCACTCATGCCGACTACATAAGCCACCATGACCATAACAACAATCAAGATATATCACACTTCACGCTGTCCTTTTGCCCAGAGGCAGACATTAGCTATAAACTTACACCAAGGGCAACGATTACGACAAAAGCCAGCTATAAGCGTTCCCTTGGTGACATCAGGGATTTCCTCCTGTATCCTATACGAACCGACATCCTTACGGAGCGTCTTTCAATGGGCGAATTGTCTGACAAAAAAGTCCTTACGGCAAAGGTCCGCTTTGACTACAAGTTCCCCATCAGCCAGTGGTTCTTTAATATGGACTGCACGTATCGTAATACAAAATCAAATAGCATAACCTCGCAAGTCGTTACTGACAACTTGATTGCGTATGTTGATGTTCCACGGTTACACAGTGCTGACAAGTTCACATCGTCTGTCAGTGCCGTAAAGCGGTTTCAGTCTATCGGCACCAAACTGTCATTAAGTCTACAATATTCTTGGAGTCGTCAGCAGGTTATGCAAAACGCATCGCTGATTGGAACGACCAGCGAGAGCCTCGCTATCATCCCATCCGTCATATCCAAGCCTTTCGGTTTTCTGGAGTTCTCTTACGAAGGCCAGATGCGCAAGGCATCATCAAAATATCTCGCAACCAGAAGAAGTCTCTGGCAGCAAGACCATAGCCTGAAGTTTATCCTGTCACCATGGAAAACCTTCCTGGTTCACGTAGGGAGCGATATTGCAAAGAGAGACATCAGCGATGATGTTTCCAAGACCATCGTGCTGTACGACTGTGGCCTCTCTTATCGACAAAAAGCGTTCAAATATAGCCTGAACCTGAACAACATCTTCAATCAACGGCAGTATACCTATACCGAATACAGTACGGTTAATACATACACCTATCAATACAACCTTCGAGGAAGGGAATTCCTTTTAGCGATTTCTTATACATTATAATGCCTTATGATTAGTAGTTTTTTATTTTCAATTCTTCTATTCTCCATGCCTGCTGAACCAACAGCAGAAGATGAAGTTCTGTCAGAGTTTAGAACCATAGAAAAAGGAAAGACAGAGCAAGTCGACTTTCCGAAGAACGAGATTCTGAATCCTATCATGATTGCCTGCACAGACAAGGCTATTGCTCTCTCTAATATCTTCAAGCCTACTTACCTCTCTCTGTATGATTATAGAAATCGCTCTTTCGTGGGCCAATTTCTCCATGCGGGGAGAGGAGCAGATGAGGTGAGTATGATGATGACCTTCAAATCAGAAAGCGACGGTTTTCATTTCTGGGACCCGAATAAGCATTTGCTCTCTTCAGTAAAAGCAGATACCCCATGGCTTATCAGTAAATCCGTCAGTTTCGCAAAGGCCAATAGCCAGATATTCAAGGCGTATCGCATCAATGATGATACAAGTTTTGGCACAGGGCCATTTCAAGGTCATCCGTTTGCCATCTTAAACAATAAGACTGATTCTGCCACAACACTCTTTGGCATCTACCCTTTGTCTGAAGAGGAAAATCTGAACGACACCCAAAAGGCGTATGCCTGTCAGTGGAACTGCCATTATGAGCCAGGGCGGAAAAGGATGGCCGCAGCAACGACCTGCGGGTCATTCATTGCATTCTACGACTTGAAGGATTTAAATGAACCGGCGTTAGTTTGTAGAAAGGGAAATATTCTGCCAAAGTTTGTAAAGGCAAAGGGCGGTACGGTCAAATTTCTCCCGGACAACACCTATGGCTTTATTGACGTAACAGGCAATGCTCATTATTGTGTTGCCCTTTATTGGGGGAAGCGCAATGATGATTTCCCAAAAGACATATATGGTGGAAACATGCTCCTTATTTATGACTGGAATGGCAAGCCCATTAGGGCTATCAAACTCGAAAACATTTATCGGGCAATTACCATCACACCCGATTCTGACACAATCCTTTTGGTGAGAAAGAATAGTACTGGTGAATTTGTGGTAGAGAGACTTCAGTTGCCAAAGTGAATTGGTCAGCCCACGCCTTTCGTTCCTTAAATAGGCCATTTTTTATTATACTCGAACTAAAATGAGAAAATCTATCTTTCATCAAGACTCACTTCATCCACCATGAATAAAGGATGGTTGGTTTTTTATTTGTTCAAAGTACTTCTTGTCGAACCCTAAAATATGTGATTTTTCTATGAGTCCATAAGATATTTTCAAAAATGTGTCGGAATGTGAAGGGAAAATAGTACCTTTGCACCCACAACATATTTATTGGAAAAAGAGCAGTAGGTTACTCTTAGAATCTCCGAATCATACCCGCCAGTATCAGGATCAGATTCTATGCCTAATTGCAACCGACGCGCTCCTCATTTCATAATGAGGTGTGCGTTTTAACGGTTTGTAGGTATAGGAAATGATCCTTGGCGGGTATTTTTCGGAGACTACAATCCTAGTACACCTCCCTTTTTTGAGGGGCTTTCAATAAACAAGTAGGTGACATGACTGGATTGTTACATTCCACCAAGTGATATTTTATTTTTATTAACGCCGCGGGCGTATGAATGTACCCGTGGCAAGTCATTAAGTATTTTAACGGAAACGTGAATATGAATCATCATGGAGAAGACCCGGACAATCTGGGCGGACTCGGCGACATGCTGCCTGCCGATGTCCTGAAGAAGTTGAACAATCTGCTGGAGCAACTGCACCGGGCAGAGCATCCTCAACCAGGCAGCAACATCATCAATATCTACACATCTGGTAACCAGCACATAGACAATCAATACGTTTTTGACGGAAAGGTGCTGGAAAAGTCATTCAAAACGAATCAAAGGGAAGGAGAATCCAAGTCGGAAATTCCACCGCCCGAAGCGATGGTCTGGGCTGTGGAAAAGACAGTGAATGACGGCCACTGGTGGGGCAACATATCATGGAGCGTGGCCTATCGCATCTATCAGATGATGGGCTATCAGGGTACTGTGAGCCAGTTTGTGCGAGACGTGTCGCAATGGCCGTTCACTATGCCCATCCGCTATGACTGCAACGACGATGCCGTGAGCAAACCCATCCGCACAGGAAAAATGTCACGAAGTCTTGACAAGTGGGCCGAGGACGGCGCATCGTCACAGTTTATCATCTTGGGCAAAGAACTGATGAAAGCACTGGCTCAATTCCGTAAATGATTCCGAAAGTTCCGAAAAACATTCCGAGGTTCCGACGATTTTTGTCGGGGTCTTTTATTTTGCGTAAATTTGGGCGCAAAATTCTATCACAATGGAAGTATCTGTATTTCGAAATTTCTGGGACAAGGAGCCCCGGAGCAGTACGCTGGAGGCGATGGTGGAGGCCATTCGGAGCGATGGACGGACGCGGGAACTGACGCTGGGATTCAGGCAGCACCACTTGGACTCGCTGAAGAACGAGAGTATGCTGTTTGCCGTGCCGTGCGTGTTCGTGGGCGGCAAGGCGCAGAAGAATGTGGCGAGACTGACGGGGGTGAGCATGGTGGACTTTGACCACGTTTTAAGTGAAAAGTTAAGAGTTAAGAGTGAAGAATTGGCTACCGCCATGAAAACTCTTCGCCAGAAGATTGTTTCTGATCCGCACACGCTGCTGTGCTACACCACCATCAGCGGCGAGGGGCTGCGGGTGCTGTTCCGCTATGAGCTGGACGAGGCGTTTCCGCTGAAGCAGCAGATGAAGTACTACCGCAAGGCGTTTGCGGCGGGCAATGCGCACTACGAGCGGCTGACGGGAGCCGTGGCGGACGAGAAGTGCAAGAACGTGACGCGGCTGACGGTGGTGGCGCACGACGGCGAGGTGTACTTCAACCCGCAGGCCGAGGCGTTCACGGCGGAATGGATAGGCCGCGAGTGGGAGCAGATGCAGCAGCCGATGAAGGAAGACCGGAAGCGTAGCCGCGAACTGGTCCGCATCCGTGCGCTCTACCGGAAGATCATCAAACCGGAGGTGGAGGGCGAAGGGGCGGTATATGCGCCCGGCTCGCACAACGACTACGTGATGCGGGTGGGCTACCGGCTCAACCAGTTCGGATTCTCACTGGAAGCGGCTACGGAGTGGGCGGTCGCGGAGTTTGCCGACTACGACAAGGCTGCGAGTGTCATTGCGTCGTGCTATGAGAAAACCGAGGAACACGGCAGTCGTGGCGGGCAGAAGCGCTGTTACGGAAAGGATACGGACAGTCGCGGTTTTGCCAGCGTGGAGGAGATTGAGGCGTTTCTGACGGAGCACGTGAAGTTGCGGCGCAATGTGATCACGTCAAGGACGGAGTTCTGGCGAATTTGCAATTCGACAGAAGCGGGAAGCGAATTTGAAATTCGCAACTCACCGCCGTCAGATTGCAAATCTGACGGAACATGGGTGCCCATCAGCGACACGAAGGTGAACTCGTTGTGGAAGGATATGGCGAAAATGAAGCGGGTGAACGTGCAGGACATCTACCGCATCATTGAGAGTGACTTTGTCAGGGAGTTTCATCCGTTCCGTGAGTATCTGGACAACCTCAATCCCTCTCCGAATGGCGAGGGGAGCGACTACATCCGCGAACTGGCGGAGACGGTGCGGGTGAAGGGCGGAGATGAGGAGCAGGAACTCTTCTACCTGTACCTGAAGAAGTGGCTGGTGGCGATGGTGGCGGCATGGGTGGACGAGAGCGTGGTGAACAACGTCATCCTGGTGCTGATCGGCGAGCAGGGATCGTACAAGACGACCTGGTTCAACTACCTGCTGCCGCCGGAACTGAAGCTGTACTTCTACACCAAGACCAACTCGAACCGCATGACGAAGGACGACCTGCTGACGCTGGCGCAATACGGCTTGGTGTGCTGCGAAGAGCTGGACACGATGTCGCCCCGTGACCTAAACCAGCTGAAGGCGGCAGTGACGATGCCGAGCATCGACGAGCGGGCAGCATACGCCCACTACCACGAGCACCGCAAGCACATCGCCTCGTTCTGCGGCACAGGCAACAACGTGCAGTTCCTGAGCGACCCGACGGGCAACCGCCGCTGGCTGCCGTTCGAGATTGAGCAGATCCGCAATCCGCGCGACCATCCCTTCAACTACGAGGGCATCTACGCCGAGGCCTACGGGCTGTACAATAGCGGCTTCCAGTTCTGGTTCGACCAAGACGAGATCCGTAGACTCAGCCGTCACAACGAGCACTACGAGACCCCGAAGCAGGAGCGCGAACTGGTGGACGTCTATTTCCGCAAGCCGAGCGAACAGGAGGGCGGCGAGTTCATGCCCGTAGCCGTGCTATGCAGATTGTCGGCGGCAACACCGTACAACAGCTCAGCGACGTGCGGTTAGGGCGTGCCTTCCGTGACCTCGGCTTTACGTGCAAGCGCAACAGCCAGGGCCGCGGATACATCGTCGTGTGCCGGACTGCGGAGGAAATCAAATCCCGCCAGCGCATGCTTGCGGCAAGTGATGACGATAGCGAAGCGGAAGAGCCGATACCCTTCTAATGGTCAAGGCTCAATGTAAGTGACACATGACGGATGTGACGGATAATACACTGAATCCCTCGTGCGTGTACGCAGGAACTTTTGGCAACGGACAACACTTCCTGCGTACGCAAGAGGGGAATCGGGAAACCATGTGTCATGTCCGTCATCCGTCATTGAATTTACTAGTGTACCGTTTACGCATCGTAAATGATAGACTTAGGCATCGTAAACGATACATTTAGACTAAAATTGAATTAGACATGAAAGCAATGACAAAACAACAACTGGCTGACTGCGCAGGAGTGTCGGTAAGGACGCTGATGAACTGGTGCCGGCCCTACCGCAAGGAGCTGGCCCGGATGGGCATGACGCCGGGCATGAGGGTGCTGCCGCCACGCATCGTGAAGTGGATGTCTGAGCGGTTCTGCATCGACATCGGATGACTCGCAGGGGTGGGGGCGCCAGTTGCCGTTGCGCCCCTACCCTATAGTCTTTACGCGAATTGCCTCTATAGTTTCACATTTTGCAGAATGTGTAGAGAGATGCTCTATTTCTTGCGTTTTTTCGGTTCTGGCAAAGCCTTGCAAGTCTCGCGGACGAGAGCAGAAAGATAGTCGCGGTCGTCCACATCGGCGATGTAGAAATAGTCCTTCGCTCCCTCATAGGGCGGGCGCAGTTCTTCCTTTCTTAATAAGGCACGGCCGGCTTCGGTAGGTTTCAGATAGAAACGGTCGTCGCATATCAGTCCGAAGATCTTGCCGTCGCAATAGATGCCATAGTCGCCGAACATCTTCTTGACCGCTATCTCTCCTGCGCCGCCACATTGGTCGGCTATATACTGAACGAAATCTGCGTTGCTTGCCATGACACCTAAATTTAGAATATGGCTGCAATACGGCGAATCTGCTTCAGCTTCTCCATGAACGAGGCATCGCGCTCAGCCATCAGCATGTCGTATTCGTTCTGCATGGCCAGCAAGGGGGCAGCATCCACGCCGAGGGCTGCCTCCATCATCATGGCCAGTTCAGGACTGAGCGAACGCTTACCGTTCAGCATCTCGTTGAAAGCAGAGTAGGAAATGCCTATCTGCTTGGCCAGTCCTCGCTGCGAAATGCCACGATATTCCAATTCGTCCTTCAGCACCTCGCCGGGGTGTGTGGGCTGATAGGGCTTCAGGTTGTTTGCTATCATCTGCGGGTCTATTCCTTCAAGTGTCGTCATGTTTCGTCCTCCTGTTCATTTAGAAGCTATCATACGACTGCAAAGGTAATAAAAAAAATTGATTGTTCGCAAATTAATGAACAATTTCTTTGAACAATAAGCAGCATTATCGGGCTCAAACTGCATGAAGCGGAAAACGCCAACGGGAAATGTCGTACCTTTGCATTGTAAAAAATGAAGAGTGAAAAGTGAAGAGTGAAGAATGGATCCACTAACACCCATCACCAATCACCCATCACCCAAGAACCAATTGTTTAACCAACAAAAAACTGTAACAACTATGAGTATTTTCTATCGTAAGTATCAGAACAAGAACGAGAAATCGAAGACCTTCAACCAGTGGTACGGCCGTACCGTAACGATGGGCAAGACCGTCGAGCTGGAGGATCTGGCGGAGCACATGGCGCAGCACAACACGCCTTACTCCGAGGGTGTCATCAAGGGAGTGCTGACCGACATGGTGAACTGCATCCGCGAGCTGGTGCTGGAAGGCAAGTCGGTGAAGATTCCCAACCTCTGCATCTTCTCGGCTGGTATCAAAACCCGTGGTGCTGACAGGGCCCAAGACTTCTCGGCAGCCACCAACGTGGTGAGCGCCTACCTGAAGGCCCGCAGCACGGGACGTTTCTCGCGCGAGGAGGTGACCAAGAAAGCCAGTATCCGCGAACTGCCCGAGTACACCACCGGCAGCGAGGAGAATCCTGAGCCGTAAATCCTTAACCTCGCCAGGCAGGGCTGACGCACGACAGCCATCGGCCCTGCCCTACTCTTTCAAATCATTCAACCAACCCAAAAACTAAACAGACATTTTATGAGGATTTTTAAAGACATGAAAACCTGGAAGACCATCATCCAGTTCATCATTACCGTACTCACCGCCATCGTCACCACAATGACCACCACGTCGTGTATGGCTGGCGTATAAAAAAGACAGGAGCCATGAGAACCATCCATCTCATCGTCGTCCATTGTAGTGCGACACGCCGTGACCGTCCGTTCCCCGTGACCGCCCTCATCCGCTGCCATCAGGACCGCTTCGGATTCACGGGCTATCACTACTACATCACCCGCGACGGAACAACCTATCAGACGCGCCACGAACAGCTCATCGGCGCCCATGCCCGAGGCTACAACCAGCATTCGCTCGGCGTATGCTACGAGGGAGGACTTGACGAGCACGGAAAGCCCGCCGACACGAGGACAAAAGCCCAGAAGCGCGCCCTGCTGAAACTGCTGAAAAGACTGAAGAAAGAGCACCCCGAGGCTCAGATTCTTGGTCACAGAGACTTGCCAGACGTAAAGAAAGCCTGCCCCTGCTTCGATGCCAAGAGCGAATACAGCCAGTTGTAGTTGCCCCTCTACCCTATTTATAAAGCCATCCGAAGGGTCTCATGCCTTTCCGGATGGCTTTATTGTGTTTAACCTCTTGGGGGTTCCAAGCCTGCGAGTCAAACACGTATTCTATTCGTTTCTGCCCTCTTTGAGCGCTTTTCTTCCGTATTCCGTCATCAGCCCACGTCGCTCCAGATCGTGACACCGCTGGCGGTTGAGTTCCGTCCAATGGCTGCCTTTCCTACGGGGTGACAACCGCTGTGCCAGTCGCCCGTCCGGGAGTTTCTTCAGCGTGGAGTCAATCCAGCCGAAGCAGAGGGCTTCCTCTACGATATCGAGGTAAGGAAGCGTGTCGGGTTTCGCCGTCTTCGACCTGTTGCAGGCTACCCAGCAACAGCGTTCCGAAAGATGGTTTCGCTCAAACCACTCCCTCAGCTGTCTGCGGTCGGTGAAGGTTAAGAGGTTTGTTACTTCCATGGGCTATGTTTTTGACTTTATTCGATAAATTGGAATTTACCTGGTTGTATAATATCCCAATGCTACCGCCATAATACCTAACATCATACTTCCTATTGTATAGAGCGAAAATAAGATGTAGCTATCAGCCTGTAGCATGGTCAGCCCTTCTTTTGAGAATGTGGAGAAGGTTGTGAACCCACCACAAAAACCTACCATGGCTCGTCGCTCCCCACAGGATTCCAATGAGGAGACAACCAACCACATTAATCGTAAAAGTTCCCCATGGGAAACCATTGCGTGCCTGAGTCATGGCGAGTGATATCAGGTATCGGCAAATCCCACCTATACCACTACCTATTCCAACTAATATGATATCTTTTATCATGCGATAAATTCCGATTTGTCTGTTACTATTCCTTATCTGGCTGCTGGCCATCGTGAGCCTTCCAGGCGCACTCGGTAATCTCCATGTCCGAGAAGACTGCCGTGAAGGATGACTCCTCGGGCGAACAGGCATAGATGCCAAAACTGATTTCATCGGCACCAGCATACATGTGGCAGATGCGCATCTGACTGAACTTCTCGCCGTCGGCGGAGCACTCGATGCAATAGTCGTCCTCGCGGCGCGAGAAACGGTACCACATGGTCTTCACATCGGCAGGAATGGCCGTCGTGGCCCAGTCGGAGTAGCCGTTGTTAGTGGCTACGCTGCCCAGGTGCTGGAACTCCTCGTTCTCGTATTCCACCGAGCCTTTCAGCCAGTTCTCGCTGTCGAGATACATCACGATGCCGCATTGGTCAAACCGATGATGACTGCCCGTAAAGTCGGTTTTCACCACAAAACTGAAAAACTTCTCGCGCGTCTTCATTTGCAGCACGGGGGCATTGTCGTTCTGGAAGTGATAGTACGTGCGCTGCCAGAGGTCGGTCTTCGGAGCGGTGGTGATACGAATGGTATCATCCTTGATTTCACACGCGGCAGGCTCCCGCGTCCACTGGAGGCTGTCCAGATTGATGTGGCCGCTGTCAGCAAGTGCCACCTTTACGTTGTCTACGAAATCCATAGTCGTTTCTTGTTTGTTCTGCTGTCCGCATGCCGTCAGCATGAGACCGATGCAGAGAAATGAGAATAGTTGCTTTTTCATATTTGTTTTTATTGTCCGCTAAATTGGAATTTATCTGTCTGCAAAGGTACTCATTTTCTTTGAGATTGTCCATAGACATATAGGATATCTTTTATTTGTTTGGAGGCAAACTCTGAAAATGACGGGTGAAATAGACCTGGACGAGGAATAGCAGACAAAGCACGATGCCTACTTTATACGGCCCTGCCAGGTCGGCTTGGCCAAACAATATGCGCGAAGCCGAGGTTACGATGATGGGCGACACGAACTGACCGAGATATAGGGCAGCAGACAGCAGGGGCATGACCGTGGTAGCCGAGTTTTTGCCACCCTTGATACTCGCTATCGTATTTAAGTAAGGCACACCCACACCATTGGCTATTCCTACGAATACAGAGCCAAGAACCAGCATAGCCACACTTGGTGTGAGATAAGCCGCATAACCCATCAGGAAATCAACGTCCTTGCCTGCATTCTGCAATTTGGTGGCGAAGTTTAGGGGTACGGGGAAAGCCGTATCGCGGTCACGTGCACCATGGCGGATATACCAATGTGGGGCTATCGTTGTATTGCCGTCGCCGATGAAACTCATGGGGTTCATCAGACGCACGTTCTGACGGATGGCATCTGTGAGCATGGTGTTGTTCTTCTGAGCCGTATAGTCGGTGAAATTCACGCTGCTGCCCGTCCCGTCGCCAAAAACCTCATTCTCGCCACTGCCATTGTTGATGCCCTCTATCTTGCTATCAAAGGCTGGTACACCTTTCAATGCCTGGGTAGATACCACATAGTTCAGATACTTCTGCATATCGAGGTCGGTGATGTATTCGCCCACTTGTTTTCTGCCGCCACGCATCGGACGCATACCCATTGGCGGCTGGCCTCCCTGCATCTGAGGCCGCATGCCACCGTTAATTGGTGCTGCAAACATTCCTCCTGCCTCTGATGTGAACTTGAATCCAAGGCTGTCGGGAATGTCGGCACCCGCATTCTTAGCAATTTGAGCCGAACGGATAATCTCGCTCTTCAGATAGTCGAGATAGTTGTCTGCCGTCAATGGTGCGCAGGAAAATTGGAGTCTGCTGTGTGGCTCCATCTGGCACATACACATTGAGGAACTGATAGGTAGAGTCCTCAACGTTCGTCACATAGAACAGCCGTTCATAGGCTGTGTAATTGATACACGTGCCGTCATAGGCGGTCATCTTCGACTTAACACCTGCATTGGCATCGAAAGCCAATGTGCTCTGTGCCATTGCTCCTACCGAGAGACAGGTACCAACCCAAAAAGTGAATATCTTCTTCATAAAGTCTTTGGAGTGTTTCGAGTCGATGCTCTGGTCTCTACCAAGACCTTTTTAATGAATTCCATCAACATCTTCTCTGCCAACGGCACATACCACGTGCGCACTTCATCTGCCGTGGGCGTATGACCGCCAGGAAAATGGAAACTCCTTTCATAATGCTCCAGGAAGAGCGGTTCGAAGTGGGCCAGCGTGTCTTGCTCGCCAAACAAGCCCCAAATGCGGTCTTTGCAAAGCGGACTGCATGACTCAAATTGCGTGGCTTCCACTTCGGCAAATTCTTCTATCAAGGCTTCGTCGATGGTGAAGTCTTGCTTACCGTCTTTCCGGGGCGACTTGTATTGATGCTTTCCGATGCGCTCACGCAGGAACTCCGTCATCTTGAAATGGGGATTGCCGAGCAAGGCCGGAATGCCCATTTCAGAAGCCAGCATCTGAGCATAGAACGCCCCGCAACTGTTGCCCACCAAGAGGTTGGGGTTCTCCTTTTCAATCAGTTCTCGGATAAAACTGATGGCTTCCTTCGGGTGGATGGGCAAATCGGGCGTGATCACCTCCGCACGACCCTTGAAAGCATCGCGCAATGCCACAGCCGGCACACATTGGCCGCTGGCAAAGAAACCGTGGAGGAACAATATCTTGTACATATATATATTTTATTTACGATTTCCACCGCCAGGTCTTTCTGACGATGGTGGTTATAGCATGACCGATAGTACGCAAATGGAAATTTTTGCCCAGCACAATCAGCAGGACGGCTGAAAGGATGAGTACAATTCCAACGGCAAGACGCAGGGTGAACGATTCGCCAAACACCATCACGCCTATGGCTACCGCCGTCAATGGCTCCAAAGCTCCCATGATGGCTGTAGGCGTGGCTCCCACTTCGTGTACGGCAACGGTCATCAACACCAGCGAGAGCACCGTCGGCACCAGTCCCAGCCAACAGGCAAAGAACCATGCCCGGGGCGATGGGGGCAACATCAGATGCAGGTCGGGCGAGGTAAACGAATAGGCCAGCAAGCACAGCATACATATCAGCAGCACATAGAACGTGAGCTTCAACGATGACATGCGGATGCTCGACTGGTTGACCACTACGATATAAATGGCGTAAGTCAACGACGAAACCATGACCAGAAGGATGCCTAAGGTGCTGAGCGAAACGCCTGCATCATCCCTGTATAGCAAGCCGATACCCACCAAAGCGAGGACGATGGCTATAACCGTTGAAGCCGTTACTTTCTCCCGGAAGCATGTAGCCATAATGACAGCCACCATCACAGGATAGACAAACAGGATGGTGGAGGCGATACCGGCATCCATAAATCGGAAACTCTGATAATAGGTAATGCTCGATGCGGCAAAGAGCTGTCCGAGTGAGCCGAGCGTCTTCATTTCTCCGCTGCTGACTTGGAATGACTTACGCTCTATGAGCAACATGACGGCCAGCATCAGCACCGCCATGGAGAAGCGGTAAAAGAGTACGGACGATGTATTCACGCCCTCCTCATAGAGCGGCAAGGCACCGAACGGGTTCGTGCCATAACAGACAGCCGCCAGTATGCCGCAGATGATTCCTTTATGTTTCATTCTAACATATATCCAAATTGTGCTAAGCTAAACATTAAACCTAACAAACAGCCACAGCCGTTTTTAAACTGACTTTCTCAAAAATTTTCTCCATATAGCCTATTGATTGGAATCATCAAATGCTCCCAAAAGGTTGTTAAGCTTACAAATAAGTTGTTTCTGACTGTCGTCAGCATAGATTTCCTCCACCTTATTAGATACCAGTCTGTATTCCTCCTCATTGCGGATAACACCTCTCTTCAAAATATTTTGAATGCGTATATTATTCCGATTAGAGAAATCGTTCAGATCAAATCCGAATTCCTGGCGAAGTTTAAGATTCAGCGATTGCAACGCCTGTTGATTTAGTACTTCCATAGCCCATTCATTTGTGTCATGAAGCAATCCTTTACGTGCTTGCAGTCTATATTGGTATTTCCAGTTCACATCACAGGTCTGTAGAATGACATCTCGATACATTGGAATCTCTTGAGCCGCAAATCTCTCCATTGATTCTAGAATGATCAAGCACCATCTCCCCAGTAATTCTGGATTCTTCGGCAGTTCTAACTTAATTGACTTGATTTTATCTGTATTATCTTTCATTTTGTTTAATAATAGAACTAACTGTTGATTAAGAAAATAGCAATCAATCTGTTCACACTTCTATCTTTTTAATTAACCTAGCTGGTACACCGCCAACAATCGTGTTCGGTTCCACATCTTTTGTAACCACGGCACCAGCGGCCACTACGGCCCCATCGCCGATGGTCACGCCAGCAAGAACAGTCGAATTGGCTCCTATCCATACGTTCTTACCGATATGGATGGGGGCATACGACATGCTTTGACGCTTGGCTGGGTCAAGGTCGTGGTTAATGGTAGCCAGCACGACATTATGGCCAATGAGTGCGCCCTCATCGATGGTGATGCCTCCCTGATCCTGGAACTTGCAGCCCATATTGATGAACACGTGTTCACCAACGACGGTGTTCTTACCGCAATCGGTATGAAACGGCGGGAACATGCCTACCGTCTTGGGCACTTCACGTCCCCAGAGTTGCTCCAGCAAAGTGTGAAGTTCCTCGGGGGAATGATAACTGCCGTTTATCTCAGCCGTTATCTTCAATGCCTCCTGAGACAACTGATGGAACATCATGTGGACATCCGAGCCGCCAATGACAGGCTTGCCCGATGCCATGTAGTCACGAAACTCTTGTATGGTCATAGTCTTAATCTGTTACGACTTCATCAAAATGCTCTTTTCCCCATTCGATGAGGGCTGAGAGGGCAGGCATCAATGAGCGGCCCGTTTCCGTCAGCGAATACTCCACCCGAGGGGGAACCTCTGGGAAAACCTCACGATGCACCAGATGGCTCTGCTCCAGGTTCTTCAGCGTCTGAGAGAGCATCTTCTGGGAACAGTCCGTCATGAAACGGCGCATCTCATTGAAACGCAACACGCCCGTATCACTCCTGTTCAGGAGGAATAACACGAGCAAAGACCACTTGTCGCCGAAACGACTGATGACTTGCCTGATGGGACAAGCTAAATACTCCGCTTTAATATCTGCCATAATCATTTCATTGTTTATAATGCAAAGGTAGCAAAAAGTTACCAAGTAACATGATTACACTATGTTAATCTGAGTTAAAGGTGATTTCACGAAAGTCCGATGACATCACAATTCCTACTTTTTGGTAACTATGTCACTTTTTGGTGCCTTCTTGTGGAAACGAAAAAGTCATCGTACTTTTGCACTTGAAATCAAAAAACAAGTAACAATTTAAACGAATAAGAACAATGAAAAAGATTGAAACAATTAAGAGTGGTAAGAACTACAGCGCTGTAAGCGTGGGTAAGATGAACGAGATTATCGAGCATGTGCTTCCGATGGGTCCCGACGTAACGATTCAGGGCAAGGTGTTTGCCGGTCAGGCCGTGGGTGCTACAGGTAGTGAACTGAGTTTCCAGACACTCGTACCCGGCCAGGACAGCGGTTTTCTGCACACGCACAAGACCCACGAAGAGCTTTACATCATCCTGAAGGGCGAGGGCCAGTATCAGGTGGACGGTGAGATTTTCCCCGTCAGCGAGGGTTCTATTGTCCGTGTGGCTCCCGACGGCAAACGTGCGCTGAAGAACACAGGCACGGAGAATCTGACCATGCTCTGCATCCAGTATAAGGCCAATGCCTTCACCGAGGCTGACAGCCCCATGACGGACGGAGTGATTCTTCAGGACGAACTGAAATGGTAAGCCCCGACCATGGAGAGAGCATTGCAATTTCTGCGCAGTCACAAGGATGTTGCCCTGGCCACGAGCGAGGGCAACATTCCTAAGTTGCGCATCTTCCGAGTGATGAAGCAGGAGGGCAACATGCTCTACTTTGCCACCTCGGAGCAGAAAGCCGTTTGGCGAGAGTTGCGCAAGAACCCCAATGTAGAGCTGATTGCCTACGAGGGGAATATCTCCGTGCGTTGTTCGGGTATGGTGAACTTTAACGTGGAGGACGCTACGAAGCGTTGGATCTACGAGCACAACGATGTCCTGCAGCGTCTCTATACCAGCTACGACCAGATGGCATATTTCTGTCTGCCAATAGCCGAAATGGACTACTACGACCTGCAGCCCACCCCACCGGAGTTTCTGCACTTCGACCTAATGGCTGGAGAAGTAAGTACGGATGACCCGGCAGGGATTTCCTACCGCCATTGAATCCGAAGGGATGTCCTTCGTCACCACGCTACCTGCGCCGATGATGCAACGGTCGCCAATGGTCACGCCGGGACATACCGTCACTCCCCCACCCAGCCAGCAGTCTTCGCCAATCGTTATCGGGGAGCATCGCTCTATGGGTTTGCGGCGCTCAACGTAGTCGATAGGATGATTCGGAGTCAGGAATTGGCAGTTGGGCCCTACTTGGGTATTGGAACCGATAGTGATCAATCCTCCGTCGAGCATCGTTCCGTTGTAGTTAATAAAAACATTCTCGCCCAACTTGATGCCGTGTCCGTGGTCGCAATGGAACGGAGGCGCCACAGTGGATGATTCGGGGATGCCGGGAATCAGACTTTCAATCGTCTCCCTGTAGTCATCGTCCACGACGGTCATGGTCTGCAGTTTTGCGCAGATGTGCTTGGCCCTGTAGTAGCTGGCCAGGCATTCCTCGCTCGTGAAGTCGTAGAACTCTTCGCTGCGCATCTTTTCAAATTCTGTCATAGCTTTATGTCTTTTATTACTTCTTGGTTCGGTATCGAAGACTACGTTTTACAAATCCCTGTCCAGCACATCGCTGACATCTTCTGCATTCTGCTGTGGTTCCCATTTACTCATGATCTCACAGGCCACAACTCCCTCAGCATTGATCAGCCGGTGAAGGAAACTTCCTTCATCGGTGTGCGTCATGCAGCATGTCAGGGTATCATCAAGATAGGTTTCATGGAGCCAATGGACGGTGATTGATGAAAGCGTCTGCGAGGACAGCACCTCGTCGGGCATAGTCAGCAGAGCTATGCTGACATAGCTGCGATTGCTGACATGGTAATTAAAATCAAGGTCGAGACGGGTTGCACGATGTTCCATCTGCATGTCGCACGACTGCGGTTTGGGGAATCGCACCTTCTTATGACTGCCGGTTATCAATTCGGGCACCACAGTCAAGCTATCGGTCAGGAAATCAGTCGTCTCCAATCGTTTGGTATCAAGATTCAGGATATTCCATTGGCTGATGCCGGAAGCTATAAGCAGGCCGTTGTCCTTGCGCACAATCCGGAAATCGCAATAGATGCGAAGTGACGTTAACTCACTCACCCATATCTCCACGGTGATGTCTTCAGACCAGAAGACGACCGTAGGCTCAACATTCATCTGAACCTCCGTGACGACCCACATCCGCCGCTGCTTTACGATGTCGAATGCAGCCACGTTGCGCGTGGTCATCAGTCGTGCAAAACTGTCCTGGAAATACATCAGCATGGCATTGGGCGTAAGCCTGTACAAGGGTGTAATGTCTGATGCCGTCACCGTGTAAGTGTGGCTGTATTTCCCCTGGATGATGCTTCCCGAATGATTGGGGGTTTCTATATTCTTTTCTTTTATCATGATTGTTATTTCTACAAAAACAATGGCGCAAAGTTAATAAAAATCCCCGTCTTCTCCAATTGACATACGACAATATCACCAACTTTCCAGCAGAAATGACTCATAAACAGATAGATTTCGCTCTAAATCTTTGCAAGCGTTCAAGATTTATTATATATTTGCCAGCAAAATTGTGGTGTACGTGATGAACAACAACTATAAAAAGATTAGCGATTCCAAACTCAATAGCATGAAACAATTTAAGCTGTTTCTATTCATATCCGTGCTTGCCATCTGCGGTATAGCAGGGATAACGTCATGCTCTTCTGGCGGGTATAATTCAGCAGAGCAAGCCAAGATAAACGCTATTGCAGACAAGGTTTGGGCATACAGTCAGAGTCACCCCGACGGTTTCACACTCAACATCCGCACGATAACTGAACCCTCAGCAGGAATAGCCGTCAGCTATGCGGCCACACAAAACAGCCATAGCCGCAGCCAGCTCAACAAAGTTGTCAGTCACGCGCTACGCAATGACGGTTATGTTGGAGGCTGGTATAACAGTGAGAACGGACTCTACTACTTTGACAGCACGAAGCTTTTCCCTGAAAACGAACTTGCGGGAGCCATCAGATTCGGAAGAGAGAATGGCCAGCATTCAGTCTTTATCCTTTCATCCTCTGCTGACATTCCCCTTGAGGGCACGGTTGCAAAGATTGTGGCGCGTGGCAAAATCCTTATCGGCACAACAGGCGACTATCGACCGCTATCCTTCTGCGAACCAGACGGATCTTACTGGGGATTCGGCATAGAGGTAGCTAAAGAAATAGCAGCCCGATTGGGCATCGACACAGAATTCGTCAAGACATCATGGCCCACGCTGACAGCTGATGTGCTGGCCGATCCGCAGATGTTCGACCTTGCCATCGGAGGTATCACCATCACCGACGCCCGGCGTGAGACGATGCTGATGAGTGAAGGCTATCTGGCCAACGGCAAGACCATCCTCTGCCGTGCATCAGAGGCAGAACGCTACAAGTCGATTCAGGACCTCGACAAACCCGAAGTGCGCGTAATGGTGAATCCCGGCGGACTTAACGAGAAGTTTGCCAATGAGAATCTCCCACATGCTACCATTATTGTATATCAGAAAAACGAAGAAATACCATCGCTCGTAGCTGAGGGGAAAGCCGACGTGATGATCACGGAGATTACCGAGGCTCCATATTATGTGAAGACCGACATTCGGCTTGCTGCTCCGCTATTGGACAAGCCATTCACCCACGGTGAGATAGGTGTGCTGATGCGGAAAGGACAAGACGACCTGCTGCAATTCGTGAATGCAGTCATCCGCCAAATGAAAAAGGACGGCACACTCCGCAAACTACACGAGAAATACAATCTGGTTTACGCCTGGTGAGTCTATGAATTTGTGCAGATGCATAGCAAAGTAAACCGCAAAAGCCCATTTTTAAAGAATTTTCTGGAAAAATACTTCGTATCTCAAATTTTATTATTACCTTTGCCCCGATTTATGTGCCTTTAGGCATACTATAGCTAAATTGAGAGATAAATATTTTTAAAGGAAATATGGCAGAAGAAACAAAAAACACTCAAACGGAACAGCAACCGTTGGCCGAAGAACAGTCGTTCTTCAGCCTTGAATCCATCTTCAGAATGCTTGTGCTCAACTGGCAATGGTTTGTGCTTAGCCTCATCGTTGCCCTGGGTATTGCATTCCTTTACCTGAGATACACCACACCGGTGTATAACACGTACGCCAAGATTCTTGTGAAAGGAAGCGACTCACGAGGAAGCGGCGCCAGTCAGGCCCTGAGTATCGGCGACATTATCCAGAACTACGGTCTGTCGAACGAAAGGCAGATTCTGAAATCGTCAACGACGGCTGCCGAGGTGGTTCGTGACTTGAAGCTCTACACCTCTTATACGTTGCAGGGACGTGTACGCGACCGTGTGATGTACAAGAACCAAGAGTTCCTGGTGGATATGGACGCTGAGCATCTGGAGAAGCTCAACACGCCAGTCTATCTGAAGATTGAAAAGGAGAAAGGTGCCTATCACGTGACGGGTTCGTATCGCGTGCCCATCGATGAGCTGAACTCTTCTGCTCCCTACGGCATTGATCAGACAATCAAGGCTTTGCCTGCCACCATCAAGACTAAGGCCGGCACTATCACCTTCTATACCAACCCTGCTCCTGTGAAGCAGAAAATGACCGAAGGTCAGGAAATCACCGTGACGATCAATTCGCCCATGAACGTGGCCAAGGGTTATGCCGCACGTCTGGGCGTGGCTGGTAACGAAGGTTCAGACGTCATTACGCTGAGCATCAACGACCAGAACACCACGCGTGCCGTGGACTACCTGAACCAGATGCTGATTGTGTATAACCGTCTGGCCAATGAGGACAAGAACGACGTGGCCCGCCGCACGGAGGCTTTCATCAATGAGCGTCTGGCTAAGATTAACGGCGAGCTGAACTCTACGGACAGCGAACTGGAGAGCTACAAGCGCCGCAACGGACTGGTGAACCTCCGCTCGGATGCAAGCCAGTCGGCCGGTAACCAGGATGCCTATGAGAAGCGACTCAATGATGCAAACACACAGATTCAGTTGATCAACACCTACCGTCAGTATATCAACAAGCCTACGAATAAAGGCCAGATCATGCCCTCAAACGTTGGCTTGAACGACGGACAGACTGGTCAGCTTGTATCAGAATACAACCAGCGTGTGCTGGAGCGTAACCGCCTGTTGCGCACGGCTTCTGAGCAGAGTCCTGCCGTTCAGAAGCTGAATGCTGATATCGACGACCTCTACCAGAGCGTACAGCAGAGTTTGACCAATGCCTACCAGCACAACATGCAGACGGCTCAGATTCAGCGTAACGCTATCTCTGCACAGTTGGGTCGCTATACGGGTGAAATCAGCAAGACTCCGGAACAGGAGCGCATCCTGACTCAGATTGGACGTCAGCAGGAAGTGCGCAGCGGCCTTTACCTGATGCTGTTGCAGAAGCGTGAGGAGAACTCCATCTCGCTCTCTGCTACCGCCAACAAAGCCAACATGATTGAGGTGCCTCTCCACGGCGGACAGGTGAGTCCTAAACCCAACATGGTTTATCTCACGGCTCTGGGTATCGGACTGTTGGTTCCTGCTCTTATCATGTTTGTGCTGTCGTTGCTCCGCTATCGCATTGAAGGCCACGACGACGTGATGCGTCTTACGGCCCTGCCCATTCTGGCAGATGTGGCTATCGCCAGCGATACCGCTAAGACCAAGGCAGACATCGTGGTTCACGAGAACAAGAACAACCAGATGGAAGAGATATTCCGATCCATGCGTACCAACCTGCAATTCATGTTGGGAGAAAACGACAAGGTCATCATGTTTACCTCAACCACCTCAGGTGAAGGTAAGACGTTCAACTGTGCTAACCTGGCCGTCTCGTTCGCATTGCTTGGAAAGAAGGTAATCATCGTTGGTCTTGACATCCGTAAGCCTCGTCTGGCTGAGCTATTCGAGATTAACAACCACCACAACGGTATCACTCCGCTGCTCACCTTGGAGGAACCTAAGTGGAGCGACATCGCCGAGCAGATTCTGCCTTCAGGCGTTAACAAAAACCTCGACCTGCTGATGGCTGGTCCTATCCCGCCCAACCCTGCCGAGTTGATGGCTCGCCCATCGCTGGAGACAATCTTCAACGTGCTTCGTGAAAAGTATGACTATATCCTCGTTGATACGGCTCCTGTAGGTCTGGTTACCGATACGCTCCAGGTAGGACGTGTGGCCGATGCCACTATCTATATGTGCCGCGCCGACTATACCGCCAAGTCTTCCTTCGAGCTCATCAACGGTCTGGCCAACGACGAGAAACTGCCTAACATGGCTATCGTGATCAACGGTATCGACATGTCGAAGAAGAAGTATGGCTACTACTACGGCTACGGTCGCTATGGCAAGTATGGCCGCTACGGACGCTATGGCCGTTACAGCAGCTATGGCAAGTATGGTTACGGTAAGTATGGCTACGGCCGCTATGGCTACGGCAACTATGGTTCTTACGGCAGCTACGGTCAGTATGGCAACTATAGCCAGAGCCACTACGGAAACAAGGATGACGACTCCATTAAACACTAATCAGGAATGACTATCGCAGTTGATTTCGACGGAACTATCGTCACCCACGAGTATCCCAAGATTGGCAAGGAACTCCCCTTTGCCACCGATACGCTCAAACTCCTCATCAAGGAAGGCCACAAGCTGATCCTTTGGAGTGTGCGCGAAGGTGAATTACTCGACGAGGCCGTCGCATGGTGTCGCGAGCGAGGAGTGGAGTTCTATGCTGTCAACCGCGATTATCCTGAGGAGACAACCGACAATAACAATCACTTCTCACGCAAGCTGAAAGCGGATCTCTTCATCGACGACCGCAACATCGGGGGGCTGCCTGACTGGGGTACTATGTACAGAATAATATCCCACCATATGTCACTCACCGATATCATCCGCGAGCGAATGGGTGAAAGCATGAGCCACGAACAGCCAAGGAAGAAGCATTGGTGGCAGTTATAATGGATTCAACGTATAAACAAAAAGGAGAAAGGCTCAACGGTCTTTCTCCTTTTGTTTTTCAAAGATATTGGTTTCTTACAACGCTTCGCATTCCTTCAGCCACAATTCGGAAGAAGCATCCGTAGGCATTCGCCAGTCACCACGAGGCGACAGGCTCACACTACCCACCTTGGGACCATCAGGCAGGCACGAACGCTTGAACTGCTGGGCAAAGAAGCGGCGCAGGAAGGTAGTGAGCCATTTCTTGATTGTAGCGTCATCATAGCTGCCCTTGAAGGCATGCTGGGCCAAGAGGAATATCTTCTGAGGACGGAAACCGAAGCGCAGGAAATAATAGAGGAAGAAGTCGTGGAGCTCGTAGGGGCCCACAAGGTCTTCGGTCTTCTGCTTGATATTGCCGTTCTCGTCGGCGGGTATCAGTTCGGGTGAGATAGGTGTATCCACGATGTCCATCAGGATTTCATACGTCTGCTGGTCATTCTTCTCGACGCGTTCAGTCTCAGCCACATATCTCACGAGGTATTGTATCAGCGTCTTGGGCACACTGGCATTCACGCCATACATCGACATGTGGTCACCATTATAGGTCGCCCATCCGAGAGCCAGCTCAGAGAGGTCACCAGTACCAACAACCAAGCCGCCAAGCTGGTTGCTGAGGTCCATCAAAATCTGTGTGCGTTCGCGTGCCTGAGAATTCTCATAGGTCACGTCGTGAATCTCGGCATCATGTCCGATGTCTTTGAAATGCTGAGTGACAGCCTTTGCGATTGAGATCTCCATCATCGTAATGCCGAGACTCTTCATCAAGTTGACGGCATTGTTGTAGGTGCGGTCAGTCGTGCCAAAACCGGGCATCGTCACACCTACTATTCCCTTGCGGTCCATCTTCAACTTATCGAAGGTCTTCACGCAAACGAGCAGGGCAAGCGTAGAATCCAGTCCACCACTGATACCCACGATAACTCTCTTGGAATGGGTATGCTCAATACGTTTGGCCAAGCCCATCACCTGAATGCTGAAAATCTCCTCACAAGCCTGCTTCATATTGGAGGTTTTCGGGATGAAGGGATGCGCATCCACCTCACGTATCAACTGGAAGTCGCGTGGCTGAATGCCATGAGCATTGACAATCTTTGCCGAATAGCAATGCTGAGCATTCACATAGGTGCTGTTGGTGCGACGCTCCGTGCGAAGTTTCTCCACATCTATCTGCGATATCATCAGCTGGGGATCGAGTGAGAAGCGGTCAGCTTCAACCAAGAGCTTACCGTTTTCATAAATCAGGGCATTGCCGCCATAGACCACATCCTGGGTGCTCTCGCCATAACCGCAACCGCTATAGACATAGCCGGTCATCGTACGGGCACTCTGCTGAGCCAGCAGAGACTTCAGATAGTCATGCTTGCCAATCAGTTCGTCGCTGGCAGAGAGATTGAAAATCAGTTCCGCACCCGACAGGGCCAAATGATTGCTGGGAGGAGCCGGAGCCCATACATCTTCGCAAATCTCCACGCCGAAATTCACGCCATCACACGTACGGAAAAGTACGGGATCAGCAGAAAGGCGGATGCTCTTTCCGGCAAACAGCAAGTCGGTGTCATCCAGATCCTGAGCGGAAGCAAACCAGCGCTTCTCATAGAATTCACTATAGTTAGGCAGGTAGGTCTTGGGGATAAATCCCAAGAGGTCGCCCTTCTGAATGACGGCAGCACAATTGAGCAGCAGGTCACCACAAACCACGGGCAATCCTACGATGACAATGATATCGAGCGAGCGGGTGAATTCCAGCAGTTTCAGTACGGCCTTCTCTGCCTCATCCAACAACAGTTGCTGGCCAAAAAGATCCTGACAGGTGTATCCCGTGATGCACAACTCCGGAAAGACAACGACTTCCACGCCCTTGCCTTCAGCCTGGGCAATCAGACTTTCCAACTGTTTCTCGTTATAGTTGCAATCGGCCACCTTCACCGAAGGTATGGCTGCTGCCACCGTGATAAATCCGTGTTTCATATCTCGTTCGATTTTTAGTTATCTGATAGTAATCTGAGTAGCCCCATAGCCATATTCGCGGAAAGAAGCATCCTGGTGGGGATATTGCTTGTAGCGGTAGTTCAGCTCATGGATGATGGCCGCACGAAGCACACCTTCGCCCTTGCCGTGAATGAAGACGATCTTCTGGCCTTTCTTATGTTTGTTTTCCTCGATCGTACGGCGGAACACGTCAAGCTGATGGTTCAATATATCGGCATTGTTCATGCCTGCCGTGGTTTCCAAGAGCTGGTCCACATGAAGGTCAACCACGATGGGGGCATCCTTGTCAACAGGTTTACGCGCAGGCTGGATAACAACCCGAGTGTTGTCGGGCTCTGCCTTTTGCATCATCTGCTGCTTGAGTTGTTCGGGATTCACGTCAATACCCAATGCCACCCTGTCATTCTCCACGATGGTCATGACGAGCGCAGGCTGTTCGAAGAAATCGTTCTTCTGGAAAGTATGAAGCTTATAGAACTTCACGGCATCCACACGCAGCTGAACCCCTACGGGCTTTTTCAGCAGGAAAGGTTTTTCGCGCTTATAGGCAAACAACTGAATGGACACACGTTCCATCTGGTTGAGCGACTCACGCCCGAATTCCTCGATAAACAACTTGGTGTTGGGCTCCACCTCACCCGTAGAACGCAGGGTCCAGGCGTTTCCCTCGGCCACCATGTAGGCATAGCGTATGTAATAGTTGCCATCATTGACGATGTAGGTTTCAAAGCGTGTATTCGAAATCATCTTCACATCTACCGGAACAAATGCCAGATAGACACTCAGCACATCGCCTCCACGACGCTCCTCAACGGGAGCCTTGAAGGTGACGGGCTTATCGGCAGGTTCAACCTCGGGCTCTTCCACCGGCTCTTTGGCCTTCGAGTTCACCTTGGGTGCCACAACCTTGGCGATATTATAGTCGTCGGTATCAATCACTACAACCTCATTGATGGGCGTAGGAATCTCAAACCCGTCCTCATCCTCTACCAGGACGATGTCCTTCCCACGGAAGCCAGCCACTTTGCCGCCTCCTGTCTCGGAAAGAAACCTTACTTTATCTCCTATTTTCATTTTAAATGTCTTTTTTACGGAATCAATAAACTGCTGTCGCCATAGCTCAAGAATCGGAAATCGTGAGCCAAGGCATAGTCGTATATCTTATGCCAGTCGCCCTTCACGAAGGCACTCACCAGAAGCAGCAACGTGGATTGCGGCTGGTGGAAGTTGGTGACCAGCATCTTTACGATTTTGTATTCATAGCCGGGGGCAATGATAATCTGCGTACTTGAATGGAGTGCGGGCAGATGATGGCGTTCGAGCCAACTGAGCAGATGCTGCAAAGCCTCTTTGGGAGCTATCTCCTCCCCTGCCCTTTCCTCATAGGGTTCCCATTGGTCAATGTGAAGCTCACTTTCCGACAATTCGGGATTCCTGGCCAGTCGGCAACCCATATAATAGAGGCTCTCAAGCGTACGTACGCTGGTGGTGCCCACGGCAATGGCCTTCGCATCATGGGCAATCAGTTTTTCAAGCGTTTCCTTGCGCACGCATATATATTCGGTATGCATCTCATGGCCTTCAATCTCCTCGCTCTTCACGGGCTTGAAGGTGCCGGCTCCCACGTGGAGTGTCACTTCCTCACGGTCGATTCCCTTCTCATCAATAGCATGCAGCACATCCTCGGTGAAATGGAGTCCGGCCGTTGGAGCAGCCACGGAGCCCTTGATCTTCGAATAGACCGTCTGATAGGTTGTCTTGTCGCTCTCCTCCGTATCCCTGTTCAGGTATGGAGGGATAGGCAGTTCGCCTACTTCCTCAAGAATCTCAGCAAAGGTAACGTTTGCATTGTTCCATTCCAGATCTACCCAATGGCTATTACCCACCATCTGCCTACGTGTGGCGGTCAGCGTGAGCTGCTGGCCCTTGATGTTGAAGTCGCGTTTGAGAGTTCCCTCTTTCCACTTCTTCAGATTGCCAATCATGCAAAGCCACGAACAATGGCTCGTCAGTTGGAACATCAGTTCGTAGTCGGTAGGATCAGCGGGTTCGAGAAGAAACACTTCGATGAGTGCTCCCGTTTCCTTGCGGAAATGCATTCGGGCCTGAATCACCTTGGTGTTGTTGAACACCATCAGCGCTCCCTCGGGCAGATAGTCGGGTAAATGATAGAATGAATCATCGGAGACTTCCCCATGCTTATAGACGAGCAATTTGCTATGGTCTCGCTGAGCAATGGGAAACTTGGCAATCCGCTCATCAGGCAGATCGTAGTTGTAATCGGAAATCCGAATATGTTTGGGGTCAATCATACAGACAAAACTGATTTGAAAAGTGCATAAATAAGTGTAAGTACCAAAGTGGCAATCACCATATCGATGTCGCCAATAGAATAGCCGGTTTTTGTGTAAGCCTCTGATACGTAGCGGAAGTGTGGCGTCACCTTATAATACAGACGCAGGTGAATCCAGTAGGCAATGCTGCCGACGGCCGTACCAAAGAGCAGTCCGCAAAGGATATCCGACGGATAATGTACTCCCAGATACAAGCGGGTATAGCAGTTGAGCAACGACCACAGGGTCATTGCTATCGTGAAGGCGCGGTTACGCACCAGAAATATCATATAGATGGCCAGCGTGAAGGTGTTTGCCGCATGGGCAGAGAAGAAGCTGAAACCACTTTCCCGATAGCCAAGCGCCGTATCAATCGTGTATTTGATGGCCAAATCCTGAGCAGGTCGCGGACGGCCCACAAGAGGCTTCACCAACAAATCGTCCACACCTGCGGAGAAGATAACACCCATTGCACAACAGCCGACAATGATGAATATCTGCGACATAGACTCGTTATTCTTCAGCACCATCACGAACAAGGCAATGTAAAGCGGAATCCACGTCAGCCCATTCGTCAGCGTGAGAATGAACTGATCGAAGATAGCCGACTGGCTACCATTGAAGAAATGAAGCAAAGCGAGATCTATCTCCTGGAACATATCGCAGCCTGTTTATATCTTTTCAATCTCTGAAGCCGGAACCCATCCTTCACGACCATCGGCCAGACGGACAGCCTTCCAGTCGCGCATCGTGTCATCGGTAATGTCAACACGGGTACCTTCGTGAATCACACTCACATCCGAACTGCTCTTGGAGGGGGTCTTCTTGATGGTTAGCGACGGACTCATCACAATCGCACCCTTGCGGTTCTCAAAGAGCTTCTTCTGCTGATAGGCAAACACATTGCTCAGCAGGAAGAGCACAATGAGAATGATACCGCCGAAGAATCCTACCTTCCGCAACCACAACTGCTCCGAGAAGAGATAGGCCAGGAGCAGCAAGAGAGCCAGCGAGATGAAGAGGATGGAACAATAAGCCCACCCGTCGGCACTCATCATACCTGTGAGCGAACGCCACCAGGAGATGAAGAACATTTCCGACGCTGGCGTAATCTTGTCAATGGTCTTCGAACGGGCCATCTGCAGGTTAAATCGGATATCATCGTCACCTGGTGAGAGCATCAGGGCACGCTCATAGGCCAACACCGACTGCACGATGTTATCCGTGCGATAATAGGCATTGCCTAAGTTGTAATAGAGCTCTGCCGTCTTGTTCTTCTTCAGCAGTTCCTCATAGTCCTTGATGGCCTGCACGTAGTTGCCCTTGCTGTACTCGGCATCGGCATTGGCCTTGGTGATGGCCATTGAGGGCAAAGCCGACAATCCCATCGTGATCATCAGGAGCACAAGGCGCATCGTGGCATTCCTGGGAGCCTTCTTGTTCGTCTTCATTACGTCTTCAATCTGTGTGATGGCAGTCATAGCCGAAGTGAATGTCTTGTTCATATTACCCGCAGCATCTCCTGGTGCATAGCGCTCAAACTCGCATTCATCAAGGGCGGTCATAAACTTGCTGATCGTGTCGTCGTCAACGTTGCGGTCACGCAGCTTGTCTTCGATATTCTCCTTGGAAAGTTCGCTGACCGGAATGTTGAGTTTGTCGCCTACATAGCCCCAAAGAGCACGGAGCACTTCATCATAGAATTCGCCCTGACGCTGTTGCTGCATCAGCTTGCTGGCTTTCTTCAGTCGCTTCGTTGCCACCTTATTGGCCATCTTCGAGCGCATCTTCACGATATCTGCATTCTCAATGGCACGATGACGGAAGGCAACCAGCAGGGCCACGAATACCATCAGTATCAAAGCCAGGATCACCCAATAGGTGGTGCTCCCGTAGAACATTCCACCCACTTTGTTGAAGCGGCTCGTTCCCATCTTGATGCCGTGAATGTCTTGGTTCTTCTGCTCTGCATAGACAGCTGCCGAGGCATTGTCGTCACCCTTCTCCACATTGATCTCAAAGGCTTGCGTCTTCAGGGTCTTGTAGGCATTAGCCGACGTATCATAATAGGTAAACTCCACGGGAGGAATCTGATACTTACCCTGATTTCTCGGAACCACCAGGAAGTCGTAAACCATGTTGCCCTCCACGCCATTGGCGGTCAGCTTGGTCTTATCCGTAATCTTGGGGTCGTACTTGTCAAAATCCTTGGGGAAGTTCACCACCGGCTGCTTAATGAGCTTCAGGTTGCCGGTTCCGCTCACCACCACGCGGAGCGTCACAGGGTCGTTGGCCTTGATCTCGGTCTTATTGAGTTGCGCTGAGATATTGAATTTTCCCACGCCACCCGAGAAGTTGGCCGGACGCGTAGGAAGCGGATCTACCTGAATGGTCAGCCCCGGGGCCTTGATGCTGCGCTTCACCTCCACATATCCGCTGCCGCCATTGAAGAATGCCTCAAAGGGATCTACGGCACGGTTCTGCTGCACCACGGTTCCATTGAAGGTAATGCTCGGAATCTCCAACTGGCCTGTCATCTGGGGATACATCACGTACTGGCTCCACGTGACACACCGGTAAGGACGGCCATTGACTTCCTCCACGTGGAAACTCTTCTGCTGGGGCAGTTTCACTTCCTGCGTATGGAATCCCGTCAGGTCGGGCATCTTTCCCTCCAGCGTCGTCAGGTCAACGAGCGTATATACCTTATAGGTAAGCAACACGGGCTCCTGCTCATGCACACGCTTCTTGTTGGCACTCACACGGATGAAGAGGTCGTTACCCGTGATGGCACTTCCGGCCTGACGCATCTGGTGGTTGTCATTGTCCTCATGCATCTTCGGTGCACCTCCCGTGCTTTCTGCCTGTCCATGAACGGTAATCTTCACGGGATGGGAAGCTATCTGCTTGCCGCCGACTCTCACATGGGCAGCAGGAATCGTGTAGCTACCGCTCTTGTTGGCGCAGACTATGAACGTGTAGGTAATCGACGACGAGCTGCTGGTATGTCCGTTCACCATCTGGAACGATGACTGGCTCGACGTGTAGGGACCGGTTATGATCTCCAGTCCTTCAGGCACATTGCCCACACGGAAATTATCAGCATCCTGCGTATTCACGGTATAGGTCAGGCGGAAGTTCTCACCCGTCTGCACACGCGACGGAGCATTGACCGTGAGACTCTGCGCTCCCACCGCCATGCTGATCATCATCAGTTGTAATATGAACAGATATTTCTTCATATCCTTCTATTCTATTCGAAACATTAACAAATCGGTCATTACCAGTTCTTCTGCACATTCCTTCGGCGGGGCTGCTGCATGGCTTTCTTCATCCGCTGCTGCGTGGCCTTCTCGTTCTGGATGGCAGCATTGAGCAGCTGCTCGGCGTTGTCCTTGCTCATCTGCTCGTTCTGGTCCTGTTGTTGCTGTTCCTTGTTCTTATCCTTGTTTTCATTTTGCTTCTTGTCCTGCTTCTGCTTATCCTGGTTCTTATCCTTGTTCTGGTCCTTATTCTGCTGGTTCTGCTGCTGGTTTTGCTTGTTCTGCTGCTTGCAGAGAGCCAGGTTGTAGCGGGTCTCATCGTCTTTCGGATTATCGCGAAGCGACTGCTGGTAGGCCTTGATGGCCTCGCCATACATGCGATGGTTCTGGCAGATCACGCCGATGTTGTGGTTAGCCCTCGAACGGCGCAGCTTGTTGGTTTCCACCTGGGCGGCTTTCTGGTATTGGATAATGGCAGCCGAGTCTTTCTGCTGCATCATCAGCGCACATCCCAGATTGTAGAGAGCCTGCGGATTATCAGCATTCTTGGCAAGCGCCTTCCGATACTCCACTTCCGCCTGAGCCCATTGCTTCTGATGATAGAGGCGGTTGCCCTGACGGATGCATTGGCGGTCTGTCTGGGCTTGGGCGGCCACGGCCACAAGAAGAAACATATATATCAGTATCTTTCTCATTTTCTCTTGAACAATTTAACGTTTTTGAGCAACGGGTTCCGGCTCTCCAACACACATACTTCGATAATCAGCAGCAGCAGCACGAGAATGCCGAAGGCCTGGAACTGCTCGTCGTATTCGCTATAGACCACACTCGAGAGCTCACCCTTCTGCAACTTCGTCAGCTCGTCGTTCAGCTGCTCCTGGGCGGCATTGGTGTTATCCACATGGATATAGGCACCGCCACCGGCCTTGGCCAGATCCTTACACATCTGCTCATTCAGAGCCGACATCACCTCCTGGCCGGAGTTGTCCTTCATATAGCCGCCCTCACCGTCGGGGATGGGAGAACCCTTCGTACTTCCCACACCGAGCACAAACACGCGCATGCCCTTCTTCAGGGCTGCCTGGGCTGCCTCTACGGCACCGCCTTCATGGTCTTCACCATCCGTGATCACGATGATGGCTCGCCCTATCTTCTCCTGCTGGGTGAAGCTGTTCATCGAGATATTGATAGCCTCGGCAATGTTGGTTCCCTGGGTGGCTATCAGCGAGGGGTCGGTGTTCTGCAGGAACATCTTGGCCGACACATAGTCGCTCGTGATGGGCAGCTGGATAAAGGCATCGCCGGCAAAGACCACCAGCCCCACCTTGTCGTTGGTGAAGTTGTCCACCATCCGCTCGATGAGCATCTTGCTCTTGTCCAAGCGCGAAGGCACCACATCCTCAGCCTTCATCGAGTTGCTGATATCCACGGCTATCATGGCCTCAATGCCGTTGCGCTTCTCTCGTGATATCTTTGTTCCCATCTGTGGGCGGGCCAGCATCACGATCAGCAAGGCCAAGGCAGCCATCAAGAGCCAGAACTTCACCTCCGGACGGAAGCGTGACACATCAGGCATCAGCGCCTTCAACAGTTCAGGGTCGCCGAATTTCTTCAGCTTCTTCCGGCGTTTGCTGATCACGTAAAACCTGATGAGCGCCAATATCGGAATCAGCACCAGCAGGTAGAGATATATGGGGTTTTCAAATCTGAACATTACGGTATTCTTCTAAACCAAGTGATTCTTAACAGTATCTCGAGCAGCAGCGTGAGGAAGGCTGCCAGCGCAAACGGCTGATAGGCCTCATAGTGCTTGGAGAATTTCTTCACGTCCATCTTCGTCTTTTCCAGCTTGTCAATGTCGCGGTAGATCTGCTTCAGCTCTGCCGTGCTCGTGGCCCGGTAGAAGTGGCCGTCGGCCATAGCTGCTATCTGGCTCAGCGTCTGGGTATCCACATCGGCCTTCACGTTCACGTACTGGATGCTGCCGCCCACCTGCATCGGATAAGGTGCCACACCCTTCGTGCCCACGGCAATGGTATAGACGCGGATGTTCAGGCTCTTGGCTATCTGGGCAGCCGTCAGGGGCGAGATGTCGCCCATGTTGTTGGAACCGTCGGTCAGCAGGATCACCACCTTGCTCTTCGTCTTCGAATCCTTCAGGCGACTCACGGCATTGGCCAGACCCATGCCCACGGCCGTTCCGTCCTCAATCAGTCCGCGTGCGGCAATATCCGTACGCACATTCTGGAGCAGGTTCAGCAGAGAGGTATGGTCGGTAGTCATCGGACATTGGGTGAAGGCCTCACCGGCAAAGATGGTCAGTCCGATATTATCGTCAGGACGGCCGCTGATAAACTCTGTGGCCACACTCTTGGCAGCCTCGATGCGGTTTGGCTTCAGGTCCTGGGCAAGCATACTGGTGGAAACGTCCATGGCCAGCATGATGTCAATGCCCTCGGTGGTTCGCTTGCCCCAGCTGTTATGAGTCTGCGGACGAGCCAGGCACACCACCACCAGCACAAACGTGAGCATCCTCAACACATCGGGAAGCCACACCAGACGCTGGCGCAGGCTCTTCGGTGCATAGCGATAGGCATTGGTGTCGCTCATCTGCATCGTGGGCTCGCTCTTCTTGCGGTAAAGCAGATACCATAATACATACGGTATCAGCAATAGCAGCAACAGCAGGTATTCTTTGTTTACAAATTCCATAATTTATCTTATCCTATTAAAAGGTAAGCCTGATAGAACACATAGACCAGCAAGGCGGTGGAAACCACGGCAATCACGCCGATGGCCCACTTCAGGGCAATCCTTGAACGCTTGGAGCGCACCTCCTGCTCGGTCAGCTTGGGCTCCACACGCTCCGTCGTGGGCTGGTTCTCAAGCTTCGTCTCGTTGATAAACTGTACGGCATTCACCAGGTTCATGTCGTTCTCATTGATGAGCGTGGAATACTTGGCAAACTTCACGAGGTCTGCCGTAGTGAAAAGCTCCCGCAGCTCGTCGATCATCTTCTGGTCTTCAGCTTCCTGCAGGCGCGAGATAATCTCCGTGGAGGTCATCTCCATCGCATTGAACCCGAACCGCTCCTCGATATACTTGCGGAGGGTGTCAGTAAGCCGCGTATAGTAGGCTTTCTGGTCTTCCGAGCTCTGCATGCGGTCTGCCTTCAGCTGCTCTATCTCCTGCATGGCTCGCTGATGGGGCAACACTCGCTTCACGATGCGCACCTTGGCCAGGATGGGCTTGTTGTTCTTCAGGCGCGAACGCAGATAGACAGCCAGGCACACCAATACCAGCAGCAG
This sequence comes from uncultured Prevotellaceae bacterium, assembly GCA_900314655.1. Taxonomy (GTDB): domain Bacteria; phylum Bacteroidota; class Bacteroidia; order Bacteroidales; family Bacteroidaceae; genus Prevotella. The sequence continues at coordinate 32,847 of OMWC01000010.1, forward strand.
CACACTCAGCCAGAACAGCGGGCTCCATTCGCTCCACTGGAACGGATTGTCCTGCACGTCCTTCGGCGGATAGAACTGTTCGGGATGGAGCGTATCCACAGGCACGGTCAATACCTTCAGCGCCAGGCTCTTGCTCTGGTAAGTCTTGCCCCCGGCCTTCACCTTCAGCGCAGGCAGATAGTAGAGCTGCTCGTCGAATGAAGTCAGGGTATAAACCTTGCTCACCCGGATCATCCCGTTGTCCAGTTCCGATGTGTCGGCCTCAGACGACTCCAGCACCTCCACGCCGGGCGTGATATACTGAGAGGGCTTAAACTCCGGGAACTCCAGCGTCTGCCCTTTCTTCATCGAGACGCTCAGCGTGACATGCGCCTGCTCGCCAATCAGTATCTGGGTGGAATCAATCACAGATTCCACCTGGACTTGAGCCATCGAACACAACGGACAGCATATCAGCGCAATATATAATATCAGTCTCTTCAAAACCTTTTACAATAAACTATTAACCATAAACTATAATCCCTCAACCATCAACCATCTCAGCTCCTCATCCGGAAAAGCATTAGCAGCTGCTTCACGTAGTCATCGTTCGTGGCAATGCTCACGTTGTCCACATTGCTCTTGGTGAACGACTCCTTCAGCTCCTCCTGGCGCTTCATCCAGTAGGCCGTATGGGCCCGTCGGAGCTTCTTGCTGCTGGTGTCGATATACATCTCGTGGCCAGTCTCAGCATCACGCACCTTCATCAGCCCCACGTCGGGCAGCGTCTTGGCCCTCTGGTCATACACCTGGATAGCCACCACGTCGTGCTTGCGGTTGCAGATGGTGAGAGCCTGGGTGAAGTCGTTAGGCGAATAGAAGTCGCTCAGCATGAAAGCCGTGCAACGGCGCTTGATCACGCTCGTCAGGAATTCCACCGCCAGGCGTACGTCAGTCTTCCTGCTCTCAGGCTTGAAGTCGAGCATCTCGCGGATGATGTAGAGAATATGCTTGCGGCCCTTCTTCGGAGGAATATACTTCTCAATCTTGTCCGAGAAGAATATCACGCCAATCTTATCGTTGTTCTGTATGGCGCTGAAAGCCAGCGTGGCAGCAACCTCCGTCACCATGTCCTTCTTCATCTGCACCTGCGTGCCAAACTCCAGAGAACCCGACACGTCGATCAGCAGCATCACCGTCAGCTCGCGCTCCTCCTCAAAGACCTTCACGTAGGGACGATGAAACCTTGCCGTCACGTTCCAGTCGATGTCGCGCACGTCATCCCCAAACTGATACTCTCTCACCTCGCTGAAAGCCATTCCCCTACCCTTGAAGGCAGAATGGTATTGTCCAGCGAAGATGTTTGAACTCAGCCCGCGGGTCTTGATTTCAATCTTCCTTACTTTCTTCAGTATCTCTGACGTTTCCATCACAAAAACACAAAACTAACAACCATCAACCATAAACCATCAACTATCAACCATCAAGGCACTTCCACCTTATTGATAATCTTCGAGACGATTTCCTCGCTGGTCACGTTGCTGGCCTCAGCCTCATAAGAGAGACCGATGCGATGGCGCAGCACATCATGAGCCACGGCCCTCACATCCTCAGGCACCACATAGCCACGCCTCTTGATGAAGGCATAGGCCCGCGCAGCCTTGGCCAGATTGATGCTGGCACGCGGCGAACCACCAAACGAAATCATATCCTTCAGCTCACCCAGCCCATAGCGGTCAGGATAGCGCGTGGCAAACACGATGTCGGCAATATACTGCTCAATCTTTTCGTCGATATACACCTGGCGCACCACCTGGCGAGCATCGATAATCTCCTGAGCCGAGCACACAGGACGCACCGTAGGCAGGGCCCCCTGCAGGTTCTCGCGGATAATCAGCTTCTCCTCCTCCAGCGTAGGATAGTCGATGACCACCTTCAGCATGAAACGGTCCACCTGAGCCTCAGGCAGCGGATACGTGCCCTCCTGCTCGATGGGGTTCTGCGTAGCCATCACCAGGAACGGGTTGGGCAGCTCAAACGTATCGCTGCCGATAGTCACCTGCTTCTCCTGCATGGCCTCCAGCAAGGCACTCTGCACCTTCGCCGGAGCACGGTTGATTTCATCAGCCAGCACGAAGTTGGCAAACACCGGACCCTTCTTCACCTGAAACTTCTCATCCTTCTGCGAATAGATCATCGTGCCAATCACGTCGGCAGGAAGAAGGTCGGGAGTAAACTGTATTCTACTGTAGTCGGAATCGATGAGCTGAGCCAACGTCTTGATGGCCAGCGTCTTTGCCAGACCCGGCACACCTTCCAGCAAGATGTGGCCATCGCTCAGGAGCGAGATCAGCAAGGAATCCACAAGGTGTTTCTGCCCCACGATCACCTGATCCATACCATGCACCAGGTTAGTGACGAAGGCGCTCTGTTGCTCAATGCGAACATTCAGTTCGCGGATGTCTATAGCTTCTGCCATAATTATTTTAAGAATTTAAATTTGTCCATTTTTAAGCAGATGCAAAAGTACTACATACCCATGAGATAGCCGAATAATAGTGGCTAAAAAGTATTAAAAAAGTTTCCAAAAACTTACATTTAAGAAACTTTATAGGAATCTGCCCCATTCCCCGCTTCCAATGGGCGGAAGCAACCTTTCCATAGCCTGGAAGCCTTGCTTCTGATGGGCGGAAGCATCCTTTCCAATACGTAGATGTATCATTTCCGATGCGTAAGTATATCATTTCCTGTTCGTAAACGTATCATTTACGAATCGACTCGTGAGCGATTACAAGATTACAGGATTACACCCTGTTTTCTGAACCCTCCGTTTCTAATATTGTATATTTATACTGTAATTATTTATATATATAAATATTTTTATATAAATAAAAATTGAAGATTTCAGAGAGGGGCACACAAAAAGGGGTGTAATCCTGTAATCCTGTAATCGCATGAAACAAATCCATCAGTTTTTCTCCCCTTTTCCTTTGTCGTTTCAAAATGATTGATTATCTTTGCAATCGATAAACCAATGTTGAACCCTTTAAAACCGAAATAATGCCTATGGGCTAAGATAAATTTAAAGACATATAGATGAAGCGTTTGCTTTTTGTTCTTGCTTCTGAAAATCGGCAAATTAGATGAAGCACCAAGAGTAAAAGTTAATGCTCACGCTGCAAGGCGTGGGCTGTTACTCGTATATGGTGCATAGGTGTTTGCCGATACCTCAGAAGCGTAGACGAAGTAATGAGTCCACGTTTTTTTTATATTTATCTAGGCCGACAAACATAAACCATATAATATATACCGTATGATGAAAAAAGTATTATTACTTATTGTGACTATCGCTATTTCCTATCAAGTGGAGTATGCCCAAAATATGCTTCACTATGCTTTAAATAGCAATGGCGAAAAAGAATGGACTCTTTTCCCTGAAAACGCAAATGGGGAGGTAGTCATTTCTTCTATTGTGGAAGCCCCGTTTTCTGCTGACACCATTCTTATGGCGGCAGACAGTTACATCACATCGTTAAATGCGCCTGGGGATTGTGAGGTGAAGACAGTTACCAAGTCAAATATAAAGAATGTCTATTCTGTGCAACTTAATGTGGGTAAGCAGTTGTGGGCTATCGAGTATTTGGGAAGCCCTCTATTTGTTATAAACCGTGACGTAAGCCACGTGAAATTCACCTGTGTGATTAAGGCTCGTAAAGGGAAATACAGGTATTCCTTGATTGATTTTGAAACTAATAGAAGAACACTTCCAGGAGAAGCCAAAAATGATGGCCAACCAAATACAATACATTGGCAAAGGGTTAATTCTATTTTGAGATTAAGAAAACAATACTGTTTGTCACATAATACTTCCAATAGAAAGGCCAAAGAAGATGTCTATAGTTATAATGAAGCAATTGCCGAAGAAACGTATTTATATTTTGATGAGTTTAATACAGTCAAGCGATTTGAAGAGGGATTGAAGAATTTAACTTTCGCTGTAGATGACTTTGAGGATTTGGAGACCAAGGGGACTGTCAAAGAGGATAAAGATTTGGCACTAAAAGAAATTGGAGATGGTATTTACTGTAGAGAGTTTTTGACTCAGACAGACCCTAATTTTAATTTCAGCTTTATCGAAAACCATGCAAAGATAGAAAAAAAGCCTGTAACAAATGGTTCCCTTTTAGGCAAAGGGAATAATGTGTTTGTGACATCTGGAGGAGAAAACTATGAACAGTCGGGGGCACAGGAGTTGAAGAAACAAATCTATATTGATAACTTTTGGAATGTAGTCAACGACGTAAAATCAGCCCATTTTGTCATCGAATATCATGTTGACACAAACGGGAAAGATAAGGCATATATAATTCTGAAGTCTCCAGACAGAGGCTGTCAATCAGATGTATTGTTCAGAGAAGGATCGTCTGAATCAATGTCGGAAAATAGAAGAGTGGCTAAAGACATCTATATATACCATTTGAAACCGCTTCAAAAGAAAATTGAAACAAACAAAATACCAAAGACTTTGAATATGTTTGATGTATTGTAGAACTATATGATTCAAGTGGTTAGGGATGGTATTAATGCTAAATTTGAAAGAGATGATCAATACAAATATAGGTGCACCTCAGCTCTCGGGCTCGGGGTGCACCTTTTGGGTTTTAGCGTTTCTTCTTTACTTGGAGCTTCGGAATCTTTAGCGTGGAGCCCTCCTTGGCCTCGGTGACGCCGTTGTGAACCATCACATAGACTTCCATGCCTGGACCCAGATACATCTTTGAAAGCTTCTCTAAGGTCTGACCCTTACGGACTATGACTGACTGCTGGGTGCCTACGATGTTGTAGGCTCCTGTGCGGACAATGTTGCGGGCATTGTTCAGGGTCTTTGAATCGGTAGCTTTCTCCTGGGCTAAGGCTTCTTCCTGCTGCTTCTTCACCTCTGCCTCGTAGGCAGCCTTCTTGGCGGCTTCGGCTTTGGCATAGGCTTCAGCCTGAGCGATGGAATCGGCTTTAGCCTTTGCGGCAGCAGCCTGAGCAGCAGCTTTCTCGGCTTCAGCATTCTTCTCGATGGTGTCCACAGGGGCTTGAGGCGCTTCTGCCTGTGTGGTGCCCTCGGCTACCACCTGAGATTCTTCCACGATTCCTACGGCCTGCCTTCCGTTATGATAGCCCAAGAAATACATGGCTGCTCCCACGGCTACCATTCCGAGCAACCAGCCTATCCATGATTTGGATGACTTCGGGGCTGCTTCGAGGGGCTCCTGGGGGGCTGGGGATGCTGGTTCTTCTGGTTTTTCTAGATTTTCTAGATTTCCTAGTTTCTCTAGGTTCTCTAGATTTTCTAGGTTTTCCGGTTCTCCTTTGGGAGCTTCCTGAGATTCTGGAAGAGCAACCTCTTCTACGGGAGTTTCCTCGGGAGCCTCGGGCTCTGGAACCTCTGCGACAGGCATTTCAGCTAATGGGGCAACCGGCTCTGATTCGGTTTCTTGCGGGATGATGATTTCTTCGGGCTGCTCTTCCTCGGCTACAGGCTCTGGGGCTGGCTTTTCTTCCATCAGCTGCTCTATCTCGGGCTGTGGCTCGGGCTCATCGGCGAGAGGCACTTCTGACTCCTCGGGAAGATTATCGAATGTAACACCCTCATTGAGCACTACGGTCTCAAACTGGGCAAAGGGCTTGTTGACCAGGTCTTTCATCACGGCATCAGGCGTGAACGTAATCTTGGGACGGCCTTCAATCAGAATCCGCTCTCCGGTATTCACATCCACACTTTCGCGGTTTTTCACATCGATTACCTTGAATGTGCCAAGCCCCTTCACCTTCACCAGCTTCTCATAGTGAAGACCGTCGTTAAGCACGTCAACAACTGCCGTCAGGAAGCGCTCAGCCTCCTTCTGCTGTATCTTATGCTTCGCGCTGAGATACTTCGCAAGGTCTTGAATCTTAGCCATTTTCCTCTCCTTTCTTTAGTTTTTCTTTAATTGAAGCCACGGGCTTGAAATTTAACACAAGTTTTGGGGGAACAAGCATTCGCTGTCCCGTGCTTGGATTAGTCATCACACGCTCCAAACGCTTTTTCACCTCAAAAGTTCCGAAGTTCTGCATCACGACATTATCGCCCTCCTGGAACTTTTCATTCATAGCATCGGCCAGTGTAAACACCATTTTCTGCACATCATCCTGGGTATAACCAGTTCGCTGCGCCAGTTCTTGAATGAATTGCTTGTTGTTCATATCACTTGTCCATATAAGTCAAATTCTTCTGCATCTGTTATCTGCACCTGATAGAATTGCCCCGTACGCAGACGCTTCTCACCGGCAGGTATCAGCACCTCGGGATCTACTTCTGGGGAGCAAAACTCGGTGCGACCAACGTACCAGTCACCTTCCTTGCGATCGATGATTACCTGCATGGTCTGGCCTATCTTGCGGGCCTCCAGTTCTGCGGAAATATCCTGCTGAAGCTGCATTAGGCGGTCAAGACGTTTCTGCTTGACGTCCTCGGGAACATCATCCTCGTAATGGTCAGCGCTATAGGTGCCGTCTTCTTCGGAATAGGCAAAGGCTCCCATCCGCTCGAATCTGGCCCAGCGAGTGAACTCCATGAGTTCCTCGAAATCCTCATCGGTCTCTCCGGGGAATCCCACCATGAGCGTCGTACGGATATGTATGCCCGGAACTTCCTGCCGGATGCGCTCTATCAGCTGATAGGTTTCAGCCTTCGTCACATGGCGACGCATTCGCTCCAGCATGCGGTCTGAAATGTGCTGCAAGGCTATATCGAGATACTTGCATACGTTCTCCTTCTCACGCATCACCTGCAGCAAATCCCAAGGGAAATGTGCCGGATATGCATAATGGAGCCGAATCCACTTCACGCCTGGAATATCGGCCATCCGCCCTACCAACTCTGCTATATGCTGCTTGCCGTCAATGTCAACGCCGTAGTAAGTCAGTTCCTGCGCAATAACCTGAAACTCCTTCACGCCTTGTGAAACCAGATATTCCACTTCGGCAAGGATGTCCTCCATCGGGCGACTCTGATGGCGCCCTGTGATGATAGGGATGGCACAATAGGCACAATGGCGGTCGCAACCTTCCGCAATCTTCAGATAGGCATAGTGACGGGGAGTGGTGAGATGGCGGTGAACAGCATTTCCGCAGTCAGTATGGGGAGCGGCAGGTGCAGAACCTTCTTCCTTCTTCAAGTCCTCAAGAAGGCGCTGGTAGTCAAATTTGCCATAGTAACCGTCCACGCCAGGAATCTCTTCTTCCAGATCGGCCTTATACCGCTCGGAGAGGCATCCCATCACATAGAGCTTACGGAGTCTGCCTTCTTCCTTCCGCTGCACAAACTCAAGGATCGTGTTGATGCTTTCCTCCTTGGCATCAGCGATGAAACCGCAGGTATTGATGACCGCAATCTCGCCCTGAGGTCGTGCTGAATCATGGGTACAATGGTAGCCGTATCGCTCCATCAGACCCATCAGCCGCTCGGAATCCACCAAATTCTTTGAGCATCCCAGCGTAATGATATCTATCTGGTTTTTCTTCAAGTCTATTTAAATAAAGAATCCACGAATTCGCGCTTGTTGAACAGCTGGAGGTCTTCCATACCCTCACCCAAGCCGATGTATTTCACGGGAACTCCCAGTTGGTCGGAAATGCCGATGACTACGCCTCCTTTTGCGGTTCCATCGAGTTTTGTGATGGCCAAAGATGTAATCTGCGTAACGGCAGAGAACTGCTTAGCCTGCTCGAATGCATTCTGCCCCGTGGAACCATCGAGAACCAGCAGCACTTCATCGGGAGCCTCTGGCACGACCTTCTTCATGACATCCTTGATCTTCTTCAGCTCGTTCATCAAGCCTACCTTGTTGTGCAGACGGCCAGCCGTGTCAATCAGCACGACATCAGCACCATTAGCCTTGGCAGAACTCAGCGTGTCGAAGGCTACGGAAGCAGGGTCGCTTCCCATCTGCTGCTTGATGACCGGCACACCGACACGTTCACCCCAGATACAGATCTGCTCAACGGCAGCAGCACGGAAAGTATCGGCAGCACCGAGATAAACCTTCTTTCCAGCCTGCTTGAACTGCCAGGCAAGCTTGCCGATCGTAGTGGTCTTGCCCACTCCATTCACACCAACCACCAAGATTACATAAGGCTTATGGTCAGAGGGAAGATCCCAGTCAGACTGGTCCTCATTGCCGTTTTCAGCCAAAAGACCAGCGATTTCATCGCGAAGAATGGCATTCAGCTCGCTGGTGCTGACATACTTGTCACGAGCCACACGTTCTTCGATACGCTTAATGACTTTCAAGGTTGTATCAACTCCAACGTCGCTGGTAATCAAAACCTCTTCAAGATCGTCCAAGACATCATCATCGACTTTGGATTTTCCTGCTACGGCACGAGCCAATTTATCGAACACACTCTGCTTGGTCTTTTCCAAGCCCTTGTCAAGTGTCTCTTTCTTGTTTTTGTTGAAAAGTCCGAATAATCCCATAATATTGCAATATTTTGTGCAAAATTAGTGCAAATGAGCGGAAAAACAAAATTTATTTTTGGTTTTTTCCGTTTTTCATCAAAAACACACCATTTCATCGACACACAAAAAAAGCAGCACAACCGAGAAGCTGTGCTGCCTTATTTTAAATGAAAACGATGAATTCGTTGTTTTAGTTCTTGAAGAAATCCTTAACCTCTTCGTTGGGAACCATCTGCTCATCAAAGATGTAAGCACCAGTCTTGGGGCTCTTCACCATCTTGATAACCTTCGTATAAGCGCGACCATCCTTTGAACCTTCGTGGAGGGTAGCAACGGTTTTCTTTGCCATATCTTAAATAACTGATTATTTAATTTCCTTGTGAAGAGTCATCTTCTTCAGGATGGGGTTATACTTCATGAGTTCCATTCTCTCAGGAGTGTTCTTGCGGTTCTTAGTCGTCACGTAACGGCTAGTACCGGGCATACCACTCTGCTTGATCTCGGTGCACTCCAGAATCACCTGGACGCGATTACCTTTAGCCTTTTTTGCCATGGTTGTTATTCTCCTATCACTTTAATGTCTTTCCAATCCACGTAGCCATTCTTCACAGCCTGCTTCAGGGCTGCATCAAGGCCAACCTTATTAATGAGACGCAAACCTGCGGCACTGATTTTCAGGCTGATCCAGCACTGCTCTTCTACATAGTAGAACTTCTTGCTGAACAGGTTAACGTCAAAGCTGCGCTTTGTGCGGTGCTTTGAGTGGGAAACGTTGTTACCGATCTGGGCTTTCTTTCCCGTAATCTGACAAATCTTAGACATTTCTATCTACTTTTTTTGAGTCCTTAATTGATACTTATTCCAAACAGGGTGCAAAATTACAAACTTTTCCCGAATAAACAAAATAAATGCTAAAAGAAAGTTGCAAATTAATGTTTTTTTTGAGAAAACCTTGCTTTTTAGTCCTCAATCGGGTGTTCTTTAAGGTAATTAAGGAATAATTGGAGTGCCTGATTGGCAGCCTTGGATATATTCTTGTCGCGACCGTCATCTTCAGTAAGACATAGGGTTACCACATCATCGGGCGTTCCGCAAGCAAGCCAGATCGTTCCAACTGGAGTTTCGCGCGTGCCACCTCCAGGACCGGCAAAACCTGTGGCCGAAATGGCATAGTCGGTAGCCAGTATCTTGCAGGCTCCTTTCACCATTGCGATAGCCACTTCCTCACAAACGGCTGTCTTCTCAGCTATGACCTGAGGATCTACCTCCAGCAGACGTTCCTTGATTTCGTCCACATAGCTCACGATGGAGCCTTTGAAATAGTTGGAACTGCCGGGAGAGGCAACGATGGCCTCTGCTATATGACCGCCCGTACAACTTTCAGCCGTACCCAGGGTCTTTCCCTTTTCATAAAGAAGCGTATTTATCTCCTTACTGATGATTTTATTTTCAAATTCCATATCTGTTGGGATTAAAGAATGAGTTTCTGATTATTTGAACGTGACTTTCGAGAAAGCCGGTTTCTCGATGCCGCAGAATTCCTTGTCAAGATACTTGTAATAGCCCACGATGCCAATCATGGCAGCATTATCGGTGGTGTAGCTGAACTTGGGGATATAGATGGTCCATCCGTAGCGTTTGGCGTGGTCTTGGAAAGCATTGCGCAGGCCATTGTTGGCACTTACGCCTCCCGCCACGGCCACATGCTTGATACCTGTCTGCTTGACGGCCAAGCGCAATTTCTTCATCAGAATGTCAACGATGGTGAATTCCAATGATGCCGCAAGGTCTTCCTTGTGATGCTCCACGAAATCGGGGTCTTCCTTCACCCAGTCGCGCAGATTGTAGAGGAAGGAAGTCTTCAGGCCGCTGAAACTGTAATCAAGTCCGGGAATATTCGGCTCGGAGAATTTGTAGGCCTTCGGATTACCCTGACGTGCCAGCCTGTCAATGATGGGACCACCGGGATAGCCCAATCCCATCACCTTGGAGCACTTGTCGATAGCCTCACCGGCTGCATCGTCGATGGTCTGGCCGAGCACTTCCATATCATTATAGGCATTCACCTTCACGATCTGAGAATTGCCTCCGCTGACCAGCAGACAAAGGAACGGAAGTGGCGGCTGGGCATGGTCGTCATCAGCTTCCTTGATGAAATGGGCCATCACATGCCCTTGCAAATGATTGACATCAATCATGGGAATGCCCAACGAACGGGCAAAACCCTTGGCGAAACTGACTCCCACCAACAAGGAGCCCATCAGACCCGGGCCGCGGGTAAAGGCTACGGCTGAGAGTTGTTCCTTCTTAATGCCGGCGCGCTTGATGGCCTGATCTACCACAGGCACCACATTCTGCTGGTGAGCGCGTGAAGCCAGCTCTGGCACCACACCACCATAGGCCTCATGAACGGCCTGTGAAGCCGTGACGTTGCTCAGCAGAATGCCATTCTTCAGAACGGCAGCCGAGGTGTCGTCGCAACTGCTTTCTATGCCGAGAATATAGATATCCTTATCCATCATCAATAAGTCAAAATTTCAACTCCATGCTCGCGCATCACAAACGTATGCTCCCACTGGGCGCTGGGCTTCTCGTCCCATGAGATGACTTCCCATCCGTATGGATCATCTTCATCCACGAAGACCTTCCATGAGCCCATATTAACCATCGGTTCAATGGTGAACACCATGCCCGGAACGAGCAACATGCCTGTACCCTTACGGCCATAATGCAGCACATCGGGCTCGGTATGGAACTTCAGTCCCACGCCGTGACCACAGAGATCGCGCACCACGCCATAGCCGTACTTATGGGCATGCTTCTGAATGGCATTACCGATATCGCCCACGAAACAATAGGGTTTGGCGGCTTCCATTCCTATTTCGAGGCATTCCTTGGCCACACGCACCAACTGTTCCTTTTCAGGAGTGGTCTTGCCAATGATGAACATGCGGGAGGCATCTGCATAATAACCATCGAGAATAGTGGTGAAATCCACGTTGATGATATCGCCCTCTTCGAGCACATCTTCTTCCTTTGGGATGCCGTGGCACACCACTTCATTGATGCTCGTGCAGACACTCTTGGGGAATCCCTCATAATTGAGGCAGGCGGGAATGGCACCGTGAGCCTCGCAATAGGCCATACAGATGTCGTCTATCTCCTGCGTATTCATCCCTGCATGTATCTGCCGGGCCACTTCATCGAGCACTCCGGTGTTGACAACACCAGCCCGACGGATACCTTCTATCTGTTCTTCCGTGAGAATCAAGTCGCGCGAAGGAACCTCCTTACCCTTGTTCTCCCAGTACATCACCTTCTTGTCGAGTTCTGTCAAAGGTTGTCCCGGCAGGCAATGCCATCTTTTCTTCTTGTTAAAAACCATGCTGTCTGTTTATGCTTATGGAGTGCAAAATTATAAATTAATTCCGAGAAACGTGCAACTATTTCAAATAATCGTATATTTCGCGGGTCCAATCGGCACCATTCTCGGGACAGAAGGTGCGTATTCCAAGCTGACTGGCAGCTGCCACGTTGCGCGGACCATCATCCAGGAACAGGCATTCATCGGGGAAAACCTGCTCAGCCATGAGCACCTTGCGGAAGAACGTGTCGTCGGGTTTCATCACACCGAGCTGAAAACTCAGATAGGTGGCATCGAAATAATCGTGGATGCTCCGCCCTTCCCCATCGAAATCACCACTCTCGGCCCACGACATCATGTAGGGATTGGTGTTGGAAAGCAGTATCAGCCGATAGCCTTCGCTACGCAATTGATTCAAAACTTCCAGATTACGCCTGGGCACTTCCTCACGATAGCCCAGCCAGGCGTGGCGGCATTCTTCATAGGAAACCTCGCGCCCACAAAGCCGGGAGAGTTCCACGCGGAATTCCTCTGCCGTGATCTTGCCTTCTTCCAGCTGGCCGAAGATGCCGCCCTGCGTATAGGGATCGAGCCATTTCTCGGCATCGGGCAGTCCCAAGGCCTTGAAGCGCCTGAGTGCTTCGGGATGGCTAAGCGTCACGATGACACCTCCGAAATCAAATATTATGGTTCGTATCATTCGTTGAATATATCAAGTTTATTCTTTCTGGCCTCGTCGAGCGAGAGCAGCTTCTCCTGTTCGTCATTGTATTCGCGGCGCAAGTGTTCATACTGCTCATCGAGTTCTCGGGAGAGTTTCTTTTCTTCCTGCTTGTTCATCAGCTTGGCCGCCACGAGGGCATTCTGAGAAGCATCCTTCATCCAGACCACAGGTCCTCCATAGACGGGTGCAATCTTCAGGGCCACGTGAAGCTGGCTCGTAGTGGCTCCGCCAATCATGATGGGAATATGGAGCCCGGCGCGTTTCAACTCGTTGGCCACGTTGACCATCTCTTCAAGCGACGGGGTAATCAGTCCGCTCAAGCCTATCATGTCGGCCTTCTCTTCGATGGCCTTCCTGACAATCTGTTCAGCCGGCACCATCACGCCCATGTCTATCACTTCATAGTTGTTGCAAGCCATCACGACCGACACGATATTCTTGCCGATGTCGTGAACGTCACCCTTCACGGTGGCCAGCAATATCTTTCCGGCCTTTGCGGAGCCTTCCGTTTTCTCGGCTTCGATGAAAGGCTGCAGGATGGCTACGGCCTGCTTCATCGTGCGGGCGGTCTTCACCACCTGCGGCAAGAACATCTTTCCCTCGCCGAAAAGTTGTCCTACGGTGTTCATACCGGCCATCAAGGGACCCTCGATGATATTCACCGCATGCGGATACTTTTGCAGGGCTTCATGGAGATCATCTTCCAGATAGTCGCCTATGCCTTTGACAAGGGCTTGAGAAAGACGGTCTTCCACGGGGATGGTGTTTCTTGAAGGAGACGAAGCAGATGCAGATTTGTCGCCGGCATCAGAGGTTGTGGCTTCCTTCTGGGCTTCAGCCTCGGCTTTCAGACGGTTGGCCAGGTCTATAAGACTTTCGGCCGCACCTTGCCGACGGTTAAGAATCACGTCTTCGATGATTTCCAACTGGTCTTCAGGAATGTCGCTATAGGTCACCTTCGTGGCCGGATTCACGATGCCGAAGTCCATCCCCTGCTGAATGGCATGGAAAAGGAACACAGCATGCATGGCCTCGCGGATATAGTTGTTGCCACGCAGGGAGAAACTCAGGTTGCTCACTCCGCCGCTGACGTGTGCACCGGGGAGGTTGCGCCTGATCCATCCTGTAGCCTTGATGAAGTCAACGGCGTAGTTATCATGTTCTTCCATGCCGGTGGCAATGGCCAGCACGTTGGGGTCGAAGATGATGTCAAGCGGATTCATCCCTACCCTTTCGGTCAGTATCTTATAAGCCCGCTCGGCTATCTCTATGCGGCGCTCATAACTGGTGGCTTGTCCTTCCTCATCGAAACACATCACCACGACGGCAGCACCATAGCGCTTCACGTCTTCGGCATGGCGTACAAACACTTCCTCGCCTTCCTTCAGCGAGATGCTGTTCACGATGCACTTGCCCTGCACGCACTTCAGTCCGGCCACGATAACCTCCCAGTTTGAGGAGTCGAGCATCACGGGGACACGGGCTATCTCAGGCTCGGCAGCAATCATATTGAGGAAGTTCACCATCTCCGCCTTGGCGTCGAGCAGGCCGTCGTCCATATTGATGTCGATGACCAAGGCTCCGTCTTCCACCTGCTTGCGGGCAATCGTCATGGCTTCCTCGTATTGTTTCTCCTTGATGAGCCGAAGGAACTTGCGCGAACCTGCCACGTTGCAACGCTCGCCCACATTCACGAAGTGCACCTCGGGGGTCACGTCGAGCGGCTCCAGTCCGCTCAGCAGCATCGTCTTGGATTTCTCCACGGGATGATGAATCTCAGCCCCTCGTGTCATTTCCACGTACCGGCTGATAAACTCGGGAGTCGTGCCGCAACATCCGCCAAGGATGTTCACCAGTCGTTCGTCGATAAACTCCTTTACCTGCGGTGACATGCTCGCCACCGTCTCGTCGTATTGTCCAAGTTCGTTGGGCAGTCCGGCGTTCGGATAGGCGCTAATATAATAAGGTGCATGCTGGGCCAGTTCTTTCAGGAAAGGCTTCATCTGCGCAGCTCCGAACGAACAGTTAAGGCCCACGCTGAAAACGTCGTATGATGAAATGCTGGCCAGGAAGGCCTGCAGGGTTTGTCCGCTGAGGGTTCTTCCCGCAAGGTCGCTCACCGTGACGCTGAGCATCAAGGGTAGCTCACGGCCCTTTTCGCCCATCACCTGATGGGCAGCATCGATGGCCACTTTGGCATTCAGCGTGTCGAAGATGGTCTCTATGAGCAGCACGTCCACACCGCCTTCCACCATCGCCTCTATCTGTTCGTGATAGGCGGCGAAGAGCTGGTCGTAGGTCAGTTCGCGGGCAGCAGGATTGCTGACGTCACTACTCATCGAACAGGTCTTGTTCGTGGGTCCCACGGAGCCGCAGACCCATCGCGGATGCTCCTCCGTAGAGAACTCATCGGCCATTGATCGAGCTATCCTTGCACCTTCGAAAGCCATCTCGCGGGCAAAGTCTTCCAGATGATAGTCGGCCTGGCTGATACGCTGGCTGCTGAAGGTATTGGTCGTAATCAAGTCTGCACCGGCCTCCAGATATCGGCGGTGAATCTCACGGACGACGCCCGGGCGCGTCAGGTTGAGCATGTCGTTGTTGCCCGACATCATACCTTTCACCTGACGAAACCGCTCTCCGCGGAAGTCACGCTCCTGCAACTGGAACCGTTGAATCTCTGTTCCCATTGCTCCGTCGAGTATCAAAATGCGCTGCTTGATTAATTCCTTCAAAGTCATCTGATGTGAGTTTTAATGTCTGTGTATGTTGTGCAGATTTTGTGCGGATGATGTGCACAAATTGTGCAGATACGTTGCACAAATTGTGCGGATGCGTTGCACAAAGTGTGCAGATGATGTGCACAAAGTGTGCAGATGGCTTGCACAAATCCGCTCAATAATGTTTGATGGCGCGTTCCATCTCGCGGCGATCCTCTTTGGCTTTCAGCGTCTGTCGCTTGTCGTATTGTTTCTTACCGCGGCAGAGGGCGATATCCACCTTGGCGCGTCCGTTCTCGTCGATAAACACCAGCGTAGGCACGATGGTGAAACCCGGCTGCTTGGTGTCTTCCGCCAAATTGCGAATCTCCCTTTTGTTGAGCAGCAGCTTGCGGTCGCGCTTCATCACGTGGTTGTTGTAGGAGCCGTAGCTATAGGGCGAGATGCTCATTCCCTTCACCCATATTTCGCCGTTGTGGATATAGCAGTAGGTATCCACCAGCGAGGCCTTGCCCTGGCGGATGCTCTTGATTTCAGTTCCGGTCAGGACGATGCCTGCCGTGTAGGTGTCCACGAAGAAGTATTCAAACGAAGCCTTCTTGTTCTTGATCTGCACGGGGCTTTTCTTCCTCAGTTCCTGTTCTTGCTTGTTCATTGTTCGATGGTTGCAAAATTCTCAATATGGTCGTCAATATAGACGGCCACCATATTAGTCCAGCTCTCTTCGTTCTCCACGAATGCATCGTCCATTTCGTCAAACTCTTCATACTGTTCGAAGAGTGCCATGAATTCCTCATCGGTGCAGTCGCGTTCTATCTCCGGGCCATACTTTATATATAAGGTATGCGCGTTATAGATGAGTTTCGACAGTTCGCGCAGTCCCCATTGCTTGATGGCCTTGGCAAACGGATTCTTGAAGATAAACGGCCCGTAGCCATTGTGAATGAGCTGCACGAAGCCACCGTCCATCACCTCGTCGCGAAGCGTGCGATAAGCCAGCAGCGTGATCTGGTCGCTGTTGAGCTCGGCCATCGTCTCTGCGGTCAGTTCGTTTCCGATAGCAGCATTAATGGCATTAACGAATACATCCACAAAGGCATCCATGCCCTCCGAGGCTGCCTGCTGAAGACTTGAGTCCTTAATTCTTATTTCTTTCATTGCGGCGACAAAGTTACAATATTTTTTTTGATAATTCGTTATCATCCAAAAGAATAATGAAAAAATACCTTTCGATATTGCTGATTTCCCTGTTTGCGGTGACCTCACGGGCGCAGCGACATGAGATACTCAGTCCGCGCATCGCTTCGCTGCAGGTGACGGCCGACGACAACTGGACAGGACTGCCCATAACCGACATGGACGGAAGAATCCATATTAACTTTGACGACCTCACCCACGAATACACCCGCTATACCTACCGCATAGAACATTGCGAGGCTGACTGGACACCCTCTGAGGAACTCTTCACCAGCGACTATCTGCAAGGGTTTGCCGACGGCGATGTAATCGAATACTGCATTGAGTCGCTCAACACGTATCAACTATATACCCACTATTCGCTGACCATCCCCAACGAACGCTGCCGCCTAAAGATGAGCGGCAACTACCGACTGACCGTCATCGACGAAAACAACGACGAGACACCGGTGATGACCGTCTGCTTCATGCTCGTGGAACCAAAGATGGGCGTTTCGCTCAATTATACCACCAATACCGACGTAGATATCAACAACAGTCATCAGCAGGTGGAGATGAACCTCCTATACGGAGAACTCAACGTGACTAATCCCACGGAGCAAATCAAGACCGTCGTGATGCAAAACGGACGTTGGGACAATGCCCGCCTGAATGCCCGTCCGCAATATGTGATGGCCGATGGGCTCCGCTGGCAACATTGCCGCGACTTCATTTTCCGGGCCGGCAACGAGTATCACAAGTTTGAGATGCTCGACCTCACCCACCCCACGATGGGCATCGACCACATCAGCTGGGATGGAGAAATGTATCATGTGTTTCCCTTCATCAACGAACCTCGCCGACATTACATCTACGACGAAGATGCCAACGGCGCATTCATCATCCGCAACAGCGACAACTACGAGATAGAAAACACGTGCGACTACGCCTGGGTTCACTTCCAGCTGAATTGTCCGAATCCTGTGAAAGGCGATGTCTATCTGAACGGTGCATGGACCCACGACTGGTTCCTGCCGGAATACAAGATGGAATACAATGAAGAAATGAAATGCTATGAGGGCGCCGTGAAATTGAAACAAGGGTATTACAATTTTCAATACCTGCTGATGAATCCTGACGGCACCATCACAACCATGCCCACCGAGGGCGATTTCTACCAAACGGAAAATTCCTATCAGGCCCTTATATATTATAAAGGTACGGGCGAGCGGACTGACCGGCTCGTTGGCTATGCAAATATAAAAGGGAACTAACGGAGCATACGGTCAATCTCCTCAAACTCACGGCCCATATTGAGCTTGAGATAGATATTATAGAGCGCAGCTGCCCATTTGTCTTTTTCATGTGGAGCCAACGCACGGTAGCGTTCCATATAGGGCAGCGCCTTACGGTAAAGTTCGCGCATCTGCTTGCGCTGCTTGGCACCCACCTTTCCTTTCTCTATGAGGAAAGCCTTGTTCACATAGGCTACGCCTGCATTATAATAAGCATCGGCCAGGGTGTCGTTGCGGGCTATCAGCGTGTCGCAAAGCGCGATGCACGCATCATAGTCGCCCTGATTAAGCAGCATCTTACTCTTGGCAAAAATGAACAGTTCGGAAGAGTCATTGACAGCCAAAGCCTCATCCACGATAGTCATGGCACGCTCACGCTGGTTCGTCGAGCTGTAGTGGTCAATAAGCCGTGGGAAGAAATAGGAAGAATTTGGATAGTGCTCAAAACCATCGACCAGCGTCTGTTCGTAGCTCTGCTTGTCGGATTGGAGCTTGTAGATTTCAGCCAGATACTGCAGACAGTTCTCTAAGCGGACAGTATCCTGCAGGGCAAGATCCTTGTATTTGAGTGCCATTGACGGATTACCCAACTGATAGCCGCAGAGCACAGTCCAGAATGCAGCCGTGGGATTGAGCGGATCGTTTTCGAAATGCCGGTTCTCAAAGAGCGGCTGACGATGGCAATCGAGGAACGCATCAAACATCGTGAATGCCTCCTGATAGTTGTTGCGGCGCAGGAAGAACACACCGCCATTGTAAAGATTGGGACGGTAACCTGAAAGGAAACCTGAATGATTCTCGCGATACTTGATACGGATGCGGCCCTTCTTGTCGGGGAGTGCATCGATACTATCCATCGACTGGTAGTCGCGAAACATCTTGAGGGCCAGTTTGAACAATGCTGCCGTGTCCTGCTTCTGACGGAGATACATCCGCTCGTTGCCTTGCAGGTATTGTGCCCGCACGGCAGTGGTCATGGTGTTCCAAATCTTCAGGTTCCTACGGTTCACACTATCTGAGAGCAACATTCTCATCTGCTGCTCAGCCTTCTCAAGATTCTTGCCGCTCTTGATAATCGCCTCTGCTTGCTGAATCTCTTTCTTCTGGGCTTTCAGACAAGGGATTAGGATTACCAGGAATGACAAGATTAATAAGTATCGCTGTTTCTTCATTCGTTAAAAATGGAGCCGACAAATAATGCCGGCTCCCCAAAAGACGATTAATTGAAATTACTTCGAGATCAGAGACTCGAGCTCCTTGGCGTTAGCCTCGTCGCCAATCAGGTAGTAAGCCTGATAGAGGGTGTAAGGCCAGTTCACGGTCAGATGATCGGGATCCTTAGCCTTAAGCTGATTCAAATTTGCAATAGACTCCTGCAGCAGGCTCTTAGCCTCGGGAGTCAGGTTACCGGCATTGGCATCCTTCAGGGTGATAGCCTGGTTGTTCTGGCAAAGAGCAAGGTTGAACTGTACCTGAATGAATTCGGGATCCAATGCGAGCGACTTCTTGTAACTCTCGATGGCATCAGCCCACTTGCTCTCACCCATCTCGCTTTCGCCCTTCAGGGCCCAAGCCATCTTGCTGGGATACTGGCTTACCTGCTTGTTGATAAGTGCATTCTTGGCAGCGTTGTCGCCGGTTGTCTGATAGTATTCAGTCAGCAGAGAGAACATACGCTCGTTGGCAGGATCTTGGTTGTAGAGTTCCTTGATCTCATTGAGATACTTCACAGAGTCTTCCTTGGTCTTCAAGGTAGCCTTCATGGAAAGGATCTTGATATCCATGGCGTCCTTAGCTACGGCTGTATCGGCGAGAGCCACACCGGCATAACGGCTTGCTGCGGGATAATCCTGAGAGTTGTAGGAAGCCAGCGAAGCAAAGTAGGCAATCTGTCCAAGATACTGATCCTTTGAGAAATCGTAGTCAGAATAGAGAGAGTTGCCCTTGCAGTCAACATAAGCAGCGAAAGCAGCAGCAGCCGACTTGAAGTCCTTATTGTTGTAATAGTCCTGTCCGGCATTGATAAGTGCATTACGAACAGAAGCCAGACGGTCTTGATTCTTCTTGTGGAACTTAGGCTTTACCTTTCCCTTGGCATTGGGCAGCTGGTCATACTTTTCGCATTCGAAAGCAGACTGTACGGCCACACGGGCTGCCTCGTTCATACCATCTTTGTCGAAAGGGTCTTCTTTCTTCATAGCCTGGTTTGTAATCTGCACAGTCTGTTCTTTATCGAACTTGGCGAGAGCGAGGTCAACAACCTTGTTCCAAGCCTTGGCTCTTTCCTCGTCGTTCATACTAGAAAGATTGCTCTCCACGAGGGCCTTAGCCTCCTTGAAGTCTTTCGCATCCATTACCTTCTTCACTGCATCAGGATTCTGAGCATTGGCTGAGACTACCATACAGGCAGCTACGGCCATCAAAACGATTTTTTTCATAATCTTTGTTTAATATTAAAAGGTTCGTATCTTTTGACTATTGTTATGTTAAAAGGTTTAATCTCTATTCTTGAACGTCATCATTCTCCTCGTTCTCATCCACAAAGTCAACGATGTCCTCATCGCTCTCCTCGCGGCTCTCTACTCTCCCCTCGTCAGAAGAGAGTTCCTTGCGGAAAGTGTCGTTGTTCTGATTCCATTCCTCGCGGCTCTTCTGCTCCACGATGGCCTCCAGCTCGCTGCTCATCACCTTGCAGACGCTGGCAATGACATCATTCTTCTTGGAGAGATTGATGAGGCGGACGCCCTGGGTGGCACGTCCCATCACTCGGCATTCAGCTACCGACAGACGAATCACGATACCACTCTTGTTGATGATCATCAGGTCGTTGTCGTCGGTCACGTTCTTGATGGCAACCAGACGGCCTGTCTTCTCCGTGATATTGAGCGTCTTCACGCCCTTACCGCCACGGTTGGTCACACGGTAGTCTTCCACCTGCGAACGCTTGCCGTAGCCTTCCTCGGAGACAACCATTACGGTTTCCTTCTCGGGATCGTTCACCACAATCATGCCAACCACGGCATCATCCTCGCCAGAGAGGCGCATACCGCGAACACCCGTGGCCACACGGCCCATCGTGCGGACGGTATTCTCATGGAAACGTACGGCACGTCCGTTGCGGTCGGCCATGATGAGTTCGTTCTTACCGTTAGTCAGACGAACATCCACCACCTCATCGCCTTCCATGATGTTGATGGCAATCACACCGTTGGCGCGCGGACGGCTATAGGCTTCGAGCGAAGTCTTCTTCACCGTTCCGTTCTTGGTGGCGAACACCACATAATGGGAATTGATGAATTCGGTATCTTCAAGGCCCTTGTTGCGTAGGCGCATGCAGGCGTTGACGGCATCGTCAGACTCAATGTTGAGCATATTCTGAATGGCGCGGCCCTTAGAGTTCTTGTCACCTTCGGGAATCTCATAGCACTTCAGCCAGTAGCAACGGCCCTTCTTCGTGAAGAACATCATGGTCTGGTGCATCGTAGCCGGATAGATGTACTCCGTAAAGTCAGCTTCGCGCGAACGGGCACCCTTTGCTCCCACTCCACCACGGGCTTGCTCACGGAAATCGGAAAGCGGCGTGCGCTTGATATAGCCCAGATGGCTGATGGTGATCACCACGGGATCGTTGGGATAGAAGTCCTCGGCATTAAACTCATGCTCGGCGGGCACAATCTGCGTGCGACGCTCGTCGCCATACTTGGCCTTCACTTCGAGCAGGTCGTCCTTCATCACCTGCTTGCAAACCTCGGGATCGTCGAGGATGGTCTGCAGGTATTCTATCTGCTTCATCAGGTCTTCATACTCCTTGTGCAACTCGTCCATACGCAGGCCGGTGAGCTGGCTCAGACGCATATCCACGATAGCTTTCGACTGAAGTTCGTCCAGTTCGAAACGCTTCTCCAAGTTGCGCTGGGCATCGGTAGGCGTCTTCGAGCCTCGGATGATGTGTACCACCTCGTCGATATTGTCGCAGGCAATGATGAGTCCTTCCAGAATGTGAGCGCGTTCCTTAGCCTTACGCAGGTCAAACTGCGTGCGGCGGATGGTCACGTCGTGGCGATGCTCAATGAAGTAGCCGATGCACTCCTTCAGGGAAAGGAGCTTCGGTGAAAGGCGTGTTTTGTCGTTCTTTCCGGGAACCAGCGCAATGTTGTTTACCGAGAAAGAACTCTGCAGGGCCGTCATCTTGAACAGCTTGTTCAGGATGACGTTGGCGTTGGCGTCCTTCTTCACGTCGATGACGATACGCATACCTTGACGGCCGGTCTCGTCGTTAGCGTTGGAAATACCTTCCAGTTTGCCTTCCTTCACGAGGTCGGCAATGTATTCGATAAGTTGCTGCTTGTTGACGCCGTAGGGAATCTCCGTAATGACAATCTTATCGTGGTTCTCGCCGCTTTCAATCTCAGCCTTTGCGCGCATCACGATCTTTCCGCGTCCCGTCTCATAGGCATCCTTCACGCCTTGCAGGCCGTAGATGAAGGCACCCGTTGGGAAGTCAGGCGCAGGGATATACTGCATCAGTCCCTCGGTATCAATGTCGGGGTTGTCGATATAGGCGCAGCAGCCGTCGATGACCTCTCCGAGGTTATGTGTAGGCATATTGGTGGCCATACCCACGGCAATACCGTTACCTCCGTTCACCAGCAGGTTGGGCACCTTCGTAGGCATCACGGTTGGCTCCTGAAGCGTATCGTCGAAGTTGTTGGCCATATCCACGGTGTCTTTCTCCAGGTCGTCCATGATATGCTCACCCATCTTCGAGAGGCGGCACTCGGTGTATCGCATGGCAGCCGGTGAGTCACCATCGACGGAACCGAAGTTACCCTGTCCGTCAATCAGCGTGTAGCGCATGTTCCAGTCCTGACCCATACGCACCAGTGCTCCATAAACGGAACTGTCGCCATGGGGGTGATATTTACCGAGCACTTCACCTACAACGCGGGCACATTTCTTATAAGGTTGCGTGCTCACGTTGTTGATACCTTTCATACCAAAGAGAATACGGCGGTGAACGGGCTTGAAACCGTCACGAACATCAGGAAGGGCACGTGCCACGATGACCGACATCGAATAGTCGATGTAGGAACTTCGCATTTCTTCCTCGATGTTGATTTTGATAATTCGGTCGTTGTCAAGCGTCTGACCGTCGTCGAATGTTTGATTTTCGTCCATTGTTTATATTTGTTAATTTCCTTTTTAAGCGCGTTTTTTTGCGTTCTGAGCGCATAAGGCTCATTTTTAACCATGCAAAATTACGAATAAAAACTGAACTGTGCAAACATTTAAGGAATTTAAGCACATAATTTAATAAAAGGTAATAACAAGACATAAATATCAGGCCGAAATATTGGCCGAACCGATTATTTGCATTATCTTTGCACTCAGACAATTAACTCGAAATACGTATATGATGAAAAAAGCATTTGCCATCTTTTGCCTGCTCACGGCCACGCTGGGCGTGAATGCACAATGGTCTCAGCGAATCGTTGCCGCTGATACCGAAAAGGGAACACCCTCCACATCGATGATAACCTACGAAGACAGTATCGGTTACCTATACTTCGATGAAGGAATGAACGATGTCTTCTATATCGGTAATAACCAGTCGATTGAGTTTGCCGTCAACAAGTCGGCAAAGGTCAAGAAAGTCATCGCAAAAATCGAATGTTACGATGAGAACAACCAGCTCTTGGAAACCTACGACGGCTATCAGCTGATTGCCAAGGACGAATACATTACCCTCTATTCCGACAAGCTCGACAAGCGAGGGGCAAGCCAGCGCAAGACCACCAAGAACATCATCGACTTTGCCCTCAACAATGCCGGCTACATACGCTTCATCATCCCGATGGCAGACAATCAGACCTTCGACTTCAAGATTCCCTGCAAGCGTATCTGCTGATAGAGCCAAGCTATATTACAGGCCTTGCTTCCACCCATTGGAAGCCTTGTTTCCAGACTTTTGAAGCATCCTTTCCACCCATTGGAAACAACCCTTCCAATGGGTGGAAGCTTTATCTCCAATTAATACCACTCTTTTGAAGAAAAATCACGAAAAAGCCTCAAGATAGAGGGTTTGGTAGGGGGATGGTAGTAGGTTAAACGCCCTTACCTGCTACCAATAACCACTTAGAAGACAACGTTTTACAACGAAAATAGAGGGTATAGAGGGTTTTATTTCATTTTCTGCGTATGAAGATATCATCCATCAGCTTGCAAGACATCATCCGATGGAATGCGACATTTCAACTTCATAACGCCCCTATCTTTTGCATAAAAAATGGATTTATTTTTTTTAACGGGCGCGTGAGTGAAGATAATAGGAAGAGCATTTCCATATTCCAATTAAAAGATGTAACTTTGCACACAATTTGGAGATATGCATTTTGCAAGCATATTTTTCTAGTCAGGAAACAACGTTTTTGGATTCATACAATAAACTAAAGATAAAATGAAAAAGAAACTCAACAAGGTGCTCGTACTGGGTTCGGGCGCTCTGAAAATCGGACAGGCCGGAGAGTTCGACTACTCTGGCTCGCAGGCATTGAAGGCCCTGCGTGAAGAAGGTATCTCATCAGTGCTCGTGAACCCCAACATTGCAACCATCCAGACTTCGGAGGGCATTGCCGACAAGGTGTATTTCCAGCCTGTCACCACCCACTTCGTGACCGAAATCATTAAGAAGGAACGGCCCGACGGAATTCTGCTGGCTTTCGGAGGACAGACGGCGCTCAACTGCGGTACGGAACTCTATCTGAACGGCACGCTGAAGGAATATGGCGTGGAGGTGCTCGGCACTTCTGTTGAGGCCATCATGAACACGGAAGACCGAGACCTCTTCGTGAAGAAACTCGACGAGGTGGAACTGAAGACTCCCGTGAGCCACGCCGTGGAAAACATGGACGATGCCCTGAAGGCTGCCCGCGAAATCGGATTCCCGGTAATGATCCGCTCGGCATACGCCCTGGGCGGTCTCGGCTCTGGTATCTGTCCTGACGAGAAGCGCTTCGTAGAACTCGCCGAAAGTGCCTTCACCTTTGCTCCCCAGATTCTCGTGGAAGAGTCGCTGAAGGGCTGGAAGGAGATTGAGTTCGAGTGCATCCGCGATGCCAATGACCATTGTTTCACCGTGGCTTCCATGGAGAACTTCGACCCGCTTGGAATCCATACGGGCGAGAGTATCGTGGTGGCTCCCACCTGTTCGCTTACGGCTGAGCAGGTGAAGCAATTGCAGGAAATCACAATCCGTTGTGTGCGTCATCTGGGCATCGTCGGTGAGTGCAACATCCAGTTCGCCTTCAACGCCACCACCAACGACTACCGCATCATCGAAATCAATGCCCGCCTGAGCCGTTCATCGGCATTGGCTTCCAAGGCCACGGGCTATCCCCTCGCCTTCGTGGCTGCCAAGATTGCACTCGGCTACACACTCGACCAGATTGGCGAGATGGGCACCCCCAACTCCGCCTATGTGGCTCCGAGCCTCGACTATATGATCTGTAAGATTCCTCGTTGGGACCTCACCAAGTTCTCTGGCGTAAGCCGCCTCATCGGTTCTTCGATGAAGTCCGTAGGCGAGATCATGAGCATCGGCCGCAGCTTCGAGGAAATGATTCAGAAAGGTCTCCGTATGATTGGTCAGGGCATGCACGGATTCGTGGGCAACGACCACACCAAGTTCGACGACCTCGAAGATGCCCTGCAAAATCCTACCGACCTCCGCATTTTCGCCATCGCTCAGGCTTTGGAGGAGGGCTACTCCGTGGAACGCATCGAAGAACTGACCAAGATCGACGTCTGGTTCCTGGAGCGTCTGAAGCATATCGTTGACCTCAAGCATGAACTGCAGCAGTTCAACACGCTGGAGGAAATCCCCGACGAGAAGCTTCGCGAGGTGAAGGCTGCCGGATTCTCCGATTTCCAGATTGCACGCTTCGTACTGAAGCCCACCGACAGCATGGAAAAAGAGAACCTCGCCGTTCGCAAATACCGCAAGCAGCGCGGTATCGTGCCTTCCGTGAAGCGCATCAATACCGTGGCCAGCGAGCATCCCGAACTCACCAACTACCTCTACTTCACTTACCTCTCGCAGGTAGAGCCCACGATGGCCGACGCCAAAGGTTCCGTGTGTTGCTGTACCCCAGCAACTTATAAAACCGCTGAGCACGACATCGACTACTATAAGAATGAGAAATCCGTAGTGGTGCTCGGTTCCGGTGCTTACCGTATCGGTTCCAGCGTAGAGTTCGACTGGTGTTCCGTGAACGCCATCAACACGGCCCGCAAGCTTGGCTACAAGAGCATCATGATCAACTATAACCCCGAGACGGTTTCCACCGACTACGACATGTGTGACCGGCTCTATTTCGACGAACTTTCCATGGAGCGTGTGCTCGATGTGATCGACCTTGAGGAGCCTCGCGGTGTTATCGTGAGTGTGGGCGGACAGATCCCCAACAACCTCGCGATGAAACTCCACCGTCAGGGTGTGCCCGTGCTCGGTACGTCGCCCGTCAATATCGACCGCGCTGAAAACCGTGACAAATTCTCGGCCATGCTCGACAAGCTCGGAATCGACCAGCCTGCCTGGCGTGCACTTACATCCGAGGAAGACATCAAGGAATTCGTCGAGGAAGTGGGTTTCCCCGTTCTTGTGCGTCCTTCCTACGTGCTCTCTGGTGCAGCCATGAACGTCTGCTACGACTACGACGAGCTGCATCGCTTCCTCAACATGGCCACCGAGGTTTCCAAAGACTATCCCGTGGTGGTCAGCCAGTTCATGCAAGACACCAAGGAGATTGAGTTCGATGCCGTTGCCGACAAGGGAGAGGTCGTTGAATACGCCATTTCCGAACACGTGGAGTATGCTGGCGTTCACTCGGGTGATGCCACGATGGTATTCCCCGCCCAGAACATCTATTTCTCCACGATCCGCCAGATTAAGAAGATTTCGCGTAAGATTGCCAAGGAACTCAATATCAGCGGTCCCTTCAACATCCAGTTCCTCGCAAAGAACCGCGAGGTGAAGGTCATCGAATGCAATCTCCGCGCCAGCCGTTCGTTCCCCTTCGTTTCTAAGATACTGAAACGCAACTTCATCGAGACGGCCACGAAGATTATGCTCGACGCTCCTTACCAGAGACCCGACAGCAGCGAGTTCGACATCGACCGCATCGGCGTGAAGGCCAGTCAGTTCTCTTTCGCACGTCTGCAAAATGCCGACCCCGTGCTCGGTGTGGATATGAGTTCCACCGGCGAGGTGGGCTGCCTGGGCGACGACCTCAACGAGGCCCTGCTCAATTCGCTCATCGCCACCGGCTACCGTCTGCCTAAGCAGAATATTCTCATCTCTTCGGGTGCCGTGAAAGGCAAGGTGGCCCTCTTGGAGCCTGCCCGCGAACTGGTGAAGAACGGCTATCATATCTACGCCACCGCCGGAACTGCCAAGTTCTTCAAGGAGAACGGCGTGGAGGCCACAGCCGTGGCATGGCCTGACGAAGATGCCGACAACAACGTGATGAACATGATCCAGGCCCACCAGCTTGACCTCATCATCAACGTTCCGAAGAACCACTCCAACCGCGAACTCACCAACGGCTATCGCATCCGCCGCGGAGCCATCGACCATAACATTCCGCTGATGACCAACGTGCGTCTGGCCAAGGCTTTCATCGAAGCCTTCTGCGCCATGAAGCTCGAAGACATCAAGATCAAGAGTTGGCAGGAGTATAATAATTGATATATTTCTGGTTTTCAAGTTTCAAAATTAAGGATTATTTTTAATTGTTTGGACAGCAGCAATATAGAAGTGCGCAATGCGCGCGTAAACAATCTTAAAGGTATCTCGCTCGACATTCCCCGCGACAAGTTCATTGTCGTGGCGGGTGTCTCGGGCAGCGGAAAATCCTCTCTGGCCTTCGACACGCTTTATGCCGAAGGTCAGCGTCGTTATGTGGAATCGCTCAGTTCCTATGCTCGCCAGTTCCTGGGACGTATGAGCAAGCCGGAGTGCGACACGATCAAGGGTCTGCCCCCTGCCATCGCCATCGAGCAGAAGACCATCGCACGCAATCCGCGCTCCACCGTCGGTACTTCCACCGAAATCTACGAGTACCTGCGGCTTCTCTTCGCCCGCATTGGAAAGACCTACTCCCCCATCAGCGGACAAGAGGTCAAGAAGCATTCCACCGAGGACATCCTTGCCTGCACGCGCCAGTTCCAAAGCGGAACCAAATTCGTGATGATGGCTCCCTTGGTGATTCCCGAAAACCGTTCCCTTCAGAAGCAACTCGAAATGGAACTCCAGCAGGGTTATGCGCGTATATATTATAAAGGAGCATTCCAGCGCATCGAGGACTTCCTTGAAGACGAGGCCCTGTTGGGCGAAGCCGACCGCGAGCGTCTCAATACCGGCGAACACGTCATCTGGTTGCTTATCAGCCGCATGTCCGTAGAGGATACACCCGACAGCATTTCGCGTCTTCTCGATTCCGCCGAGACGGCTTTCTATGAAGGCGACGGCGAGTGTCGCCTGATGTTCCTTCCCAGCAATATTGCCTACGACTTCTCCACCCGTTTCGAAGCCGACGGCATCCGCTTTGAGGAGCCCAGCGACAATATGTTCTCCTTCAACTCTCCATTGGGGGCCTGCCCCACCTGTGAAGGGTTCGGACGCATCATCGGCATCGACGAGAAACTTGTCATCCCCAACTCCACGCTTTCCGTCTATGAAGGCTGTGTGCAATGTTGGCACGGTGATAAGATGAAACAATGGCAGGATGAATTCTGCCGCCGGGCAGCCCGCGACAACTTCCCCATTTTCAAGCCCTACATGGACCTCACGCGGCAAGAGAAAGACTGGCTCTGGCACGGGCTTCCTTCCGATACCAAGGACATCCACCAGCAAGTCTCCATTGATGCTTTCTTCCAGATGGTAAAGGAGAATCAGTACAAGATTCAGTATCGTGTGATGATGAGTCGCTATCGCGGAAAGACCGTCTGTCCCGACTGTCACGGCACACGACTTAAGAAAGAAGCCGAATACGTGAAAATCAACGGTATGAGCATCACCAACCTCGTGGAAATGCCCATCGCTAACCTCAAGGAATGGTTCGAACGCCTGCAGCTCAGTGAGCACGATGCCGAAGTAGGAAAACGCCTGCTGACCGAAATCCGTTCCCGTCTGCAATTCCTTGTTGATGTGGGACTTGGATATCTCACGCTCAACCGTCAGTCCAATACTCTTTCAGGCGGTGAAAGCCAGCGCATCAACCTCACCACCTCACTCGGCAGTTCACTTGTGGGCAGCCTCTATATCCTCGATGAGCCTAGTATCGGACTCCACACGCGCGACTCCTACCGCCTTATCCATGTACTCAAGGAACTGCAAAGTCTCGGCAACACAGTCATTGTGGTGGAACACGACGAAGACATTATGCGTGCTGCTGACTATCTTATCGACATCGGTCCCGATGCCGGACGACTGGGCGGTGAAATCGTATTCCAGGGCAATGTGGCCGATATTCTGAAAGACCCGGAAGCCCCGGCAACCCAAGCTCTCCTCGCCAAATATCCGAAAAGCTATTCCATCAAATACCTCACGGGCACAGAAACCATCGACGTACCCCAGAGCCGACGCACTTGGAACCGAAGCATTCTGCTCCGGGGGTGCCGCATGAACAATCTGAAAGGCATCAACGCCGAGTTCCCCCTCAACGTGATGAATGTCATCACCGGAGTCTCAGGCAGCGGAAAGTCGTCGCTCGTCAAGGGCATCCTCTACCCCGCCCTCAAGCGTCATCTCGACGAAGTGGCAGAACTTCCCGGAGAATACATCGCCCTCGAAGGCGACTGGAAGGAAATCCGCCACGTGGAGATGGTTGACCAGAACCCCATCGGCAAGAGCACACGCTCCAACCCCGCCACCTACGTCAAGGCCTACGACGCCATCCGTCAGCTCTACGCCGAACAGCCCCTTGCCAAGCAGATGGGATTCTCCGCACAATACTTCTCCTTCAATGCCGACGGAGGCCGGTGCGAAGAATGTCAGGGAGCAGGTGTCATTACCGTGGAGATGCAATTCATGGCCGACCTCACGCTCACCTGCGAAGCCTGTCACGGGCAACGCTTCAAGCGAGAAATCCTTGACGTGAGATTCCACGGCAAGAACATCTGTGAGATACTGGAAATGACTGTCTCCGAAGCTATTGAGTTCTTTGGCGAGCATCAACAGAAAACCATCGTGGACTGTCTGAAGCCCCTCGAGGACGTCGGACTCGGCTACATCAAACTTGGCCAGAACAGTAGCACCCTCTCTGGCGGAGAAAACCAGCGTGTCAAACTCGCCTACTTCATTGGCAAGGAACAGCAAGAGCCTACACTCTTCATCTTTGACGAGCCCACCACTGGCCTGCATTTCCACGACATCAAGCGCCTTCTCGCAGCCTTTGATGCCCTTATCAGTCGAGGCCATAGCATCATCGTCATTGAGCACAATATGGACGTCATCAAATGCGCCGACCACATCATCGACCTTGGTCCCGAAGGCGGCGATAAAGGTGGTACGATCGTCTGTCAGGGCACACCCGAGACCATAGCAGCCTGCAAGCAGAGCCTCACCGGCAAATATCTCGCAGAGAAGCTCAAACCATAAGGCAGATGAAAAAAACGCCAAAATCTTTTGGTGGAACGAAAAAATTCCATTACCTTTGCACTCGCTTTTGAATAAAAAGCCGATATGGCTCAGTTGGTAGAGCAACGCATTCGTAATGCGTGGGTCGGGGGTTCGAGTCCCCCTATCGGCTCCACTCTAATTAAATTCCTACCCATTTTAGTCCAAAGAATCATTGCGGTAATAGCTCAGTTGGTAGAGCATTGGCTTCCCAAGCCGAGGGTCGCGGGTTCGAGTCCCGTTTACCGCTCTGAAAAAGATGGTGTGTCAAAATCGACACACCATCTTCCATTATTATCAAACTTTTATGAGAAGCCTGCGTTCCCTCATTTTGCAGCAGGACTCATAACGCAATCCGTTTTTGTCGCAAAGCGGGCCATATTTGGGAGCAGAATAGTGGTGTGCAGAATTTGAGCCTACCATCTGCACTTTTTGTGCAAAGCATCTGCACAAAGTGTGCATCATATCTGCACAAATTGTGCGCATCATCTGCACAAAGTGTGCAACACATCTGCACAAATCCATGCTTTGCGCACAATTCAAGAAAATTCTTATGCCCAAGGATTCAAAATTATTTGCATTCTCTTCGCTAAATCGAAATTTTGCAGTAACTTTGCAACCACAATCCGACTAAAGTGTACAAACAACCCCAATAGGACATGAAAAGAGACAACGAAATCTTCGAGTTGATTGAGAAAGAGCATCAGCGCCAACTGAAAGGCATGGAACTGATTGCCAGTGAGAACTTTGTGAGCGACCAGGTAATGCAGGCCATGGGCTCGTATCTGACCAACAAGTATGCCGAGGGCTACCCCGGCCACCGTTACTATGGTGGATGCCAAGTGGTGGACCAGGTGGAGCAGCTGGCCATCGACCGCGTCTGCAAACTGTTCGGTGCGGAGTATGCCAACGTACAGCCTCACTCGGGCGCTCAGGCCAATGCTGCCGTGCTGCTGGCTGTGCTGAAGCCGGGCGACACGTTCATGGGTATGAACCTGGATCACGGTGGCCACCTCTCGCATGGATCTCACGTGAACACTTCGGGTATTCTCTACAACCCCATCGGCTACAACCTGAACAAGGAGACGGGCCGCGTGGACTACGATGAGATGGAGGCTCTTGCTCTGGAACATAAGCCGAAGCTGATTATCGGTGGTGGCTCTGCCTACAGCCGCGAATGGGACTATAAGCGCATGCGCGAGATTGCCGACAAGGTGGGCGCGCTGCTAATGATTGACATGGCTCACCCCGCCGGTCTGATTGCTGCCGGATTGCTGGATAACCCTGTGAAATATGCTCACATCGTGACTTCTACTACGCATAAGACACTCCGCGGTCCGCGTGGTGGTATCATCCTGATGGGTAAGGACTTCGACAATCCTTGGGGCTACACCACTCCAAAGGGTGTTGTAAAGAAGATGTCGCAACTGCTCAATTCAGCCGTGTTCCCCGGACAGCAGGGTGGTCCGCTGGAGCATGTGATTGCCGCCAAGGCCGTGGCCTTCGGTGAGGCTTTGCAGCCTGAGTTCAAGGAGTGGGCCAAGCAGGTGCAGAAGAACGCCAAGGTGCTGGCCGAGGAGCTGGTGAAGCGTGGTTTCCACATCGTAAGCGGCGGAACCGACAACCACTCTATGCTGGTTGACCTGCGCACGAAGTATCCCGACCTGACGGGTAAAGTGGCCGAGAATGCCCTGGTAGCTGCTGATATCACGGTGAACAAGAACATGGTACCGTTCGACAGCCGTAGTGCTTTCCAGACCAGTGGTCTGCGCCTGGGAACTCCTGCCATCACCACTCGTGGTGCGAAGGAAGACCTGATGGTGCTCATCGCCGAACTGATTGAGGAGGTGCTCAACGATCCTGAGAACGAGCAGGTGATTGCAAGTGTTCGCGAGCGTGTGAACAAGACAATGGCTAACTATCCATTGTTTGCTTATTAAAACCCTACCCCTAGCCCTTCTGAGGGAGAGGGGTATCCAATAGTAGAAACATCCGGAGCATCTGGTTTGCTCCGGATTATTTGTGCATAAAAAATCCGGAAGATGCGCGGATGGCGTCTTCCGGATTTTGGTCTGATATAATTTACAGATTTACTTGTTCACCTGGAACTTGGTGCAACCGTCCTTGAAGAAGGCATTGATCTGCTTGGCGGCAGCAATACCAGCGTTGATATTGGCCTCAGCGGTCTGTGCACCCATCTTCTTAGGAGTTGAGAAATAGCGGCCTTCGAACTTGGCGAATTCAGCATCTGCATCGGGCTTAATATCGGTGATATACTTCAAGTCTTCGCGCTCAGCCATGAGCTTGAGCAGTTCTGGCTCGTTGATGACTTCCTTGCGGGCTGTGTTCACCACGATTCCACCCTTC
The DNA here is from genome assembly GCA_900314655.1 of uncultured Prevotellaceae bacterium. GTDB lineage: Bacteria > Bacteroidota > Bacteroidia > Bacteroidales > Bacteroidaceae > Prevotella. The sequence continues at coordinate 65,639 of OMWC01000010.1, forward strand.
TTCATCTTGTTCACCAGGGCGTAGTTGATACTCTCCTTGGTCTCGGGAGTGGCAGGGATGTGGAGTGAAACCACGTCGCACTGCTCGAAAAGTGCATCCTGATTGGCAACGGCGTGAACGCCAGCCTGCTCGATAACCTCAGCGGGGCAATAAGCATCGTAGGCATAGACATCCATACCGAAGCCCTTGGCGATACGGGCTACGTTGCGGCCCACGTTACCGAAGGCCAGGATACCGAGTTTCTTGCCCAGCAGTTCAGAGCCTGCCTTACCGTTGAAGAAATTGCGAACGCCGAAAACGAGCATACCGAACACGAGTTCTGCCACGGCGTTGGAGTTCTGTCCGGGGGTGTTTTCAGCCACAACGTTGTGAGCTGTAGCAGCAGCCAGGTCGATGTTGTCGTAACCAGCTCCGGCGCGTACCACAATCTTCAACTGTTTGGCGGCATCGAGCACTTCAGCGTCCACCTTGTCAGAGCGAATGATGAGTGCATCGGCATCCTTCACAGCATCGAGAAGCTGTGCCTTCTCTGTATATTTCTCCAGCAGCACGAGTTCGTTGCCTGCTGCTTCAATCTCTGCTTTGATTCCATTCACGGCAGCTGCTGCGAATGGCTTTTCAGTTGCAACTAATACTTTCATCTGTTCAGTTAATTATTAATGATTTGCTTCGAATTCCTTCATGCATGCTACGAGGGCATTCACGCCTTCGATGGTCTGGGCGTTGTAGCAAGAAGCGCGGAAACCACCAACCGAACGGTGACCTTTCACGCCGACCATGCCCTTTGAGGTAGCGAAGTCGAGGAAGTCTTTTTCAAGCTCCTTGTACTCGTCGGCCATCACGAAGCAGATGTTCATCAGCGAACGGTCTTCCTCAGCGGTCACGGTGCCACGGAACAGTTTGTTGCGGTCAATCTCGCCATATACGATCTCAGCGCGCTGCTTAGCAAGCTTGTCCATAGCCTCTACGCCACCCTGAGCCTTAATCCAACGGAGGTTCTCAAGAGCGGTATAAATAGGAATCACGGGAGGCGTGTTGAACATAGAACCCTTGTCAACGTGGGTGCGATAGTCGAGCATGGTGGGAATCTCACGGGGAGCCTTGCCCAGGGCGTCTTCCTTGACGATGATGATAGTCACACCGGCCATGGAGAGGTTCTTCTGAGCACCGGCATAGATGGCATCATACTTTGCCACGTCAACGGGACGGCTGAAGATATCGGAAGACATATCGGCAATCAGACGCACAGGCACTTCGGGATCGTAGCGCATCTCAGTACCGTAAATGGTATTGTTTGAAGTGATGTGCAGATAGTCGGCATCAGCAGGAACGGTCCATCCCTTAGGGATAAAGGTGTAGTTGGCATCAGCTGAAGAAGCCACTTCAACCACCTCACCGAAAAGTTTTGCTTCCTTCATAGCCTTCTTAGCCCAAACACCAGTGTTCAGATAAGCGGCTTTCTTGATCAGGAAGTTGTAGGGAATCATACAGAACTCCAGAGATGCACCACCACCGAGGAAGAGCACTTTGTAGCCATCGGGCACATTGAGCAATTCCTTGACAAGGGCTTCAGCCTCATCTACAACTGGTTGGAAATCCTTTGCACGGTGGCTGATTTCAGCGAGAGAAAGGCCACTGCCATTGAAGTCTAAAATCTGCTTTGCGGTATTCTCGATGACCACGCGGGGAAGCATCGATGGACCAGCATTAAAGTTGTACTTCTTCATTTGATGTATTTGTATTTAAATTGGTAATATTTCTAAAAACGCTGCGAAATTACAATATTTCCGCAAAATAGCCAAATATTTTATCACAATTTATCATTAATCTACGATTATCGTGTCATTTTGTCATGTATATTTATCACTTTACTAATGATTGGTTTGCTGACCACTCATTTTATTTCCTCAATAATCGTCTTCAATCCCTTGATTTTCTCGCCCTGCACATTGCGCAGAGCAGATTGGAGCCGTTCCCTTCTGACAGCCACATAGGCATAGCGGTCGTTGACGTCGATACGGCCGATTTCGTCGCTCTTCAGTCCGCCTTTCTTGCATAGGAATCCCACGATGTCGGCTTTCGAAATCTTGTCTTTCTTGCCCTTGCCGATATAGAGCGTGGCCATACGGGGAGCAGCCGGAGCAGCATCAGTTTCCGGGAGTTCGAAATCGGCCACCTCACCCTCAATGTAATCGGGCATGTATTCACCGCCATTGAGGATGAAAAAAGTGTTGCCCGACTTGTCCCAACGGGCCGTGCGCCCTACCCTATGGATATAGCCGTCTTCGCCGAGAGGCAGATGGTAATGGATGATGTTCTGGATGTCGGGAATGTCGAGTCCACGGCTTGCCAGATCGGTGCATACCAACACATTGGCTGAACCGTTGGAGAATCGATAGAGTGAGTCTTCGCGCTGTTTCTGCTCCATTCCACCATGAAATGCGCTGACGGCAAAGCCTCGCTCAAGCAGGAAAGTAGCCGTGCGCTCCACACTATCACGATAGTTGAGGAACACCACGCTACTCTCATCCCCAAAGCTTAGGAGCAGACGGGAGAGCGTCTCCAACTTGTCTTTCACAGGACTTTCTACCTTATATAATAGTACCCGTTCAGGAACCTGCTCTTCGTCAACGAGATAGTCGAGCCTGACGGTCTTACCCATACGGACGAAACGCGGGATCTCCTCTGCATCCGTTGCCGAAAGAAGCACCAGCTGTTCGGCGTGGCGCAAACGTCCCATGAGGAGGCTCATCTCCTCGCGGAAGCCCATTTCAAGACATTTATCAAATTCATCGATGACAACATACTTGATAAAGAGCGGTGAAACGTTTTCCTTGAGCAGATGATCATTGATGCGTCCGGGAGTGGCAAACACCACCTGCGGCTGTACATCGCGCATCTTTCGGTGCTCGTCCATCGCGGCACGTCCTCCATAGAGAGCCATCGAGCGTAAGCCCGACCCCATGTTCTTCAAGACCGTCTGCGACTGAAGGGCCAGCTCACGACCCGGCACCACGACGAGCATCTGCACCTGATCAAGACGGGCATCAAGCTTCTGGATAAGCGGAAGAAGATAGGCAAGTGTCTTTCCGCTACCCGTAGGCGATAGTATCACCACATCATCGTTCTTGCGGAGAATCACATCCATCGCCTCCTTTTGCATGGCATTCAGTTCGGAGATGCCTAACTTTACAAGTATCTTATCGGTATCCATACTTTTTGTTTGCAAAGATAAGCATTTCCAATAAAAAAACGGATATATTCGGGTGTTAATTCTATAAAAATAACTATCTTTGTACCCACATTCAAATTCATTCACTATTAAAAACAATACTATTATGAAGGAAACCAAAACAAACCTGTTCAGATTCATCTTCATTCTGTTCTTTGCGATGTCGATTCTCTCGGCCACATCGTGCAACACCAAGAAAGAAGCCAAGGAAGCGCCCACGACAGAGACCAAAGCCGAGGAAAAGGCAGAAGCCGAAGCCGTTCCAGCAGACATGAAAGCCATCACGGAAATGGGTTGCAGCTTCTACTGTCCTAACGAAATGGAACAGATGAAAGATTTTGACGGAAACGTAAACAAGGAAGAAGGTAGCGGATTTCTCACCGTGGGAGGCAAACCGAGTTTCACGGATGCCATCAACTATGAAGTGAAGACCATTGACAAGCCGCTGACAAAGAAAGACATGGAGGAAGGTTTCAAGCAGATTTCCGCAGGCGAAAAAGGGAAAATCACGAAGAAGGAAATCACTGAGAACAGCATGTATTTTGAGACGGTTACGGAAAAGCCCGAAATGGGTCCCAAACCCGTCAATACTGCCACCCGCATCCTTGCCAAAGGCACGATGACCTTGATGGTGACGGTATCCTGGCAGGATGATCCTCAAGGTATCATCTCGAAAAGCAAGGACACCATCCTCAAGTCGATGAAGATAGAATAAACTCTCGGCTAACTATGTGAAAAGATAGTACAAAACAGCAAGCGCAATAACCAACAGGATGGCCAGCGGACCTATACCGTTGCCGGAGTTCAGTTTGGGGGTAGGATCGTGATGAAAGCGTTCTCTATTAGCGTAACTCATAGTCAAGGAGGTTCTATAATTTTTTCTATTGCAAAGATACGAAAGAATTATGGAACCTCCAAATCTTGGACGGGCTAAAATGGCAAAATTCAATTGAGCCATCATTTTATTTGGGGATGTCGGAAAAAATGTGTACCTTTGCACCCCAAAATTATATTAATAAGGTATTAGTAAGAAATGATAACAGTTACGAATCTCGCCATTCAGTTTGGCAAGCGGATACTCTACAAAGACGTCAACATCAAATTCACCAGCGGCAACATCTATGGCATCATCGGTGCCAATGGTGCCGGTAAATCAACGCTGCTGAAAGCCATCAGCGGAGAACTGGAACCTAACAAGGGAAGTGTGGAACTGGCACCCGGCGAAAGACTTTCGGTGCTGAGTCAGGATCACTTCAAATATGATGAATTCTCCGTAATGGACACAGTGTTGCAGGGACATGAGCCTCTGTGGAAAAACATGAAGGAGCGCGAGGCACTTTACGCTAAGCCCGAAATGACCGAGGAAGACGGAAACAAAGCTGCCGAACTGGAGATGGCTTTCGCCGAAATGAACGGATGGGAAGCTGAGAGCGAGGCCGCCCAACTGTTGCAGAACCTAGGCGTAAAGGAGGAACAGCACTACAAGATGATGGCTGAACTCTCAAACAACGAGAAGGTGCGCGTGATGCTCGCCAAGGCCCTCTTCGGCCATCCCGACAACTTGCTTCTCGACGAGCCCACCAACGACCTTGACCTTGACACCGTGCAATGGCTTGAGGAATATCTATCGAACTTGGAACAGACTGTGCTCGTGGTCTCTCACGACCGTCACTTCCTGGATGCCGTGAGCACGCAGACCGTAGATATCGACTTCGGAAAAATAACAGTCTTCTCTGGTAACTATTCTTTCTGGTACGAGTCTTCACAGCTGGCACTCCGCCAGGCTCAGAACCAGCGCCAGAAGGCTGAAGAGAAGCGCAAGGAACTGGAAGAGTTTATCCGCAGGTTCTCTGCCAACGTGGCAAAGTCGAAGCAGACTACATCGCGCAAGAAGATGCTCGACAAGCTGAACGTGGAGGAAATTCGCCCCTCAAGCCGCAAATATCCTGGCATCATCTTCCAGATGGAGCGTGAGCCGGGCAACCAGATTCTGGAGGTGGAAGGCCTGAAGGCTGTTGACACCGACGGAACGGTTCTCTTCGACAACGTGTCATTCAATATCGAGAAAGGCCAGAAGACCGTCTTCCTCTCTCATAATCCTAAGGCTATGACGGCCCTGTTTGAAATCATCAACGGCAACCGCGAGGCCGATGCCGGCACCTTCAAGTGGGGCGTGACCATCACAACAGCCTATCTCCCACTCGACAATACCGAGTTCTTCAAGAGCGACCTGAACCTTGTGGACTGGCTTTCGCAATACGGTGCTGGCAACGAGGTGACAATGAAAGGCTATCTGGGCCGCATGCTCTTCAAACAGGAAGAAGTAGAAAAGAAGGTGAATGTGCTCTCGGGAGGCGAGAAGATGCGTTGTATGATTGCACGTATGCAGCTGAAAAACGCGAACTGTCTGATTCTGGACACTCCCACGAACCACCTCGACCTTGAGTCTATTCAGGCTTTCAATAACAACCTCATTCAATTCAAAGGCAATATTCTTTTTGCCTCTCACGACCATGAATTCATCAATACCGTGGCCGACCGCATCATCGAACTCACGCCGAAGGGAACCATCGATAAACTGATGACCTACGATGATTACATCTACGATGCACAGATCAAAGAGCAGAAAGCGATGATGTACTCGTGATGTATTTAGAGTTTAGATTTCTGAGTTTTGGCACGGAATTTGTTATGAAACTGTTCAGAAACAAAAAACGCAAAAAGATTATGGACGAAAAGAAAATCAACATCGAAGGAGAAGAAGAGGTAAAGCAGAACGCTGAAGCCTCTGAAGAAACTATAGTGAATGAAGAAAAGACCAGCGAGAACATAGAGAACGCGCAGGCTGAAGAAGTGGCAGAAGCAGAGGAGAAAGACCCGCTGGAGGCCGCTCAGGAAGAGATTGCTCACTTGAAGGAGCAGATGCTCTATAAGGCTGCCGAATTTGACAACTACCGCAAGCGCACCATCAAGGAGAAAGCCGAACTGTTGCTCAATGGTGCCGAAAAGACTGTGGTAGCCGTGCTGCCTGTGCTCGACGATATGGAACGTGCCATTGCCGAAGGCAAGAAGACAGACGATCCCGAGGTGCTGCGCGAAGGCATGGAACTCATCTACCAGAAGTTTATCAAGGTGCTGGAAGGCCTTAATGTGAAAGCCATCGACACCACCGACAAGGATTTCGACGTAGATATGCATGAGGCCATCGCCATGGTTCCGGGTATGGGTGACGACAAGAAAGGTAAGGTCATCGACTGTGTGCTGACAGGCTACACACTGAACGACAAAGTAATCCGTCACGCCAAAGTGGCAGTCGGCCAATAAGAATCAGGAATTTCAGAACTACGAAGTTAATTAAGAGCAAAAAACAACAATGGCGCAAAAGCGTGATTACTACGAGGTACTTGGCGTTGACAAGAAAGCCTCAGAAGATGAAATTAAGAAGGCCTACCGAAGGATAGCCATCAAATACCATCCCGACCGTCAACAAGGAAAATCGGAAGCTGAGCAGAAAGAAGCCGAAGAGAGATTCAAGGAGGCTGCTGAAGCTTACGACGTACTCCACGATCCGAAGAAACGTGAAAGTTATGACCAATTTGGCTTCGATGGAGCCAAGATGGGCGGATTCGGAGGATTCGGCGGTGGCTCATTCTCAATGGACGACATTTTCTCCATGTTTGGCGATGTATTCGGTGGCCGCGGCGGATTCGGTGGGTTTAGCGGATTCGGTGGCGGTGCTCAGCGCCAGCAGCACAGAGGAAGTGACCTGCGTCTGAAGGTACGCCTTTCACTTCAGGAGGTAGCCACAGGTTGCACCAAGAAGTTCAAGGTTCGTAAGGACGTGACCTGCACGCATTGTCATGGTACGGGTGCAGAAGGTGGAAGCGGAACGGAAACATGTCCAACCTGCCACGGCCAAGGCTATGTAATACGCACCACGCAGAGCCTTTTCGGCATGATGCAAAGCCAAAGCATTTGCCCTAACTGTCACGGTGAAGGCACCATCATCAAGAACAAGTGCCATGAGTGTAACGGCGAGGGTGTCGTCAAAGGCGAGGAAGTTGTGGAAATCAATATACCAGCAGGTGTTGCCGAAGGTATGGTGGTCAACGTGCCCGGAAAAGGTAATGCCGGTAAGCACAATGGAATAAACGGCAATATCCAGGTATATATCGAGGAAGAAAAGAATGACACCTTCGTTCGTGACGGTCAGGACGTGATCTACAACCTGCTACTCGACTTCCCGACGGCGGCGCTGGGCGGACAAGTGGACATCCCAACTATCGACGGCCAAAAGGTGAAAATCAAGATAGAACCTGGCACTCAGCCTGGCAAGACACTACGTTTGCGCGGAAAGGGCATTCCCGCCGTCAAAGGCTATGGCGGAGGTATGGGCGACTTGGTGGTAAACATCAGTGTTTACGTGCCCAAGACACTTAGCCGCGAAGAAAAGGAAATGCTAGAAAAGATGCAACAAAGCGACAATTTCAAGGGTGACAATATGACACGCAAGAGCATCTTCGAAAGATTCCGCAATTATTTCTCATAAAAGTTTCTGCTCTTTGGTATGAACTACAAGGAAACCGTCAAGTACCTGTTCAACGTAGTACCGAGCTTTCAGAAAGTCGGTGCTGCTGGATACAAGGAAGGTCTGAGCAACACGCTGGCGCTGGATGAGCATTTCGGTCATCCCCACCGTAAGTTCAAGACCATCCATGTAGCAGGTACCAATGGTAAGGGTTCTTGCTCCCATACGCTGGCTGCAATGCTTCAGGAAACGGGATTGAAGGTCGGTCTCTACACCTCTCCGCACCTTGTAGATTTTCGTGAACGAATTCGAGTTAACGGAAAGTGTATCAGTCAGAAATACGTAATAGACTTCGTAAAGAATGAACGTGCATTCTTCGAGCCCCTCTCCCCATCCTTCTTTGAACTGACCACCGCTTTGGCATTCAAATATTTTGCCGAACAAAAGGTTGATATTGCCGTCATTGAAGTAGGGCTCGGCGGCCGTCTGGATTGTACGAACATCATTACGCCCGAAGTATCCGTCATCACGAATATCTCATTCGACCACACTCAGTTCCTAGGTGACACCCTTGCAAAGATTGCCACCGAGAAAGCTGGTATCATCAAAGAAGGCATTCCCGTAGTAATCGGTGAAACCACATCGGAGACCAAACCCGTTTTCGAAAGAATAGCCGCTGAGAAGAAGGCTCCCATTTATTTTGCCGAGGAGGGCTTGTGCTCCAATCAAATCTCAAGGCTCTCGAAGGAACTTCTCCCTCACTTCGAACTGAAAGGTATTTATCAGCAGAAGAATCTTCACACTATTCTGCAAGCGGCCGAGATTTTGCAGATTCCTCAGAATGCCATCCGCAAAGGATTGGAGAACGTGTGCGAATCAACAGGGCTGATGGGCCGCTGGCAAACGCTTCAGAAACAACCACTCGTCATTTGCGACACAGGTCACAATGTCGGCGGATGGGAATATCTTAGCCGTCAGATTGCCGAACAACCTTGCCGACAGTTGCGTATCGTTTTCGGTATGGTTGACGATAAAGATATTAACACCGTAATGGAAATGCTTCCCAGGAATGCCGTGTACTACTGGACACAAGCCAGCACAAAAAGAGCCATTCCGGCTGAGAAAGTGGCCCTTTGTGGCAATCAGCACCACCTGAAGGGAACTATATATAATAATGTGGAAGCTGCCTACAAGCAAGCTCTAAAGGATGCCGGCAAGGATGATTTCGTGTTTGTGGGTGGCAGCAGTTACATCGTATCGGACTTGTTGGAAAAACTGAATTTTTAATTTTTAACTTTTCATTTTACATTTTACACGCGTTTCTTTTGGCTATCACAAAATTTTTAGGTAGTTTTGCACCTAACAAGTTCTAACAACTAAAAACTTTGATATTATGAGCACAACTGAAACACCAAGCCTCTGTGGTCTGAAAAGAGAAGATTTTCAGACAACTATTAACGGGAAAAATACTGATTTATACATTCTGAAGAACAGCGCAGGCTATGAAGTAGCCGTGACAAACTACGGTGGCGCCATTGTTGCCATCATGGTTCCCGACAAAGACGGCAACGTAGCTAATGTGATCCAAGGACACGACAACATCCAGGAGGTCATCAATTCCCCAGAGCCTTATCTTTCTACGCTGATTGGACGCTTCGGCAACCGTATTAAGGAAGGCAAGTTCCAATTGAACGGCAAGGAATATCAGCTGGCCATCAACAATGGTCCCAATGCCCTTCATGGAGGTCCTACAGGTTTCCATGCACGCGTATGGGATGCAAACCAAGTGAGCGACCACGCCATCGTACTGAAATACACAAGTTCTTATCTGGAGGAAAACTTCACGGGAGAAATGACAGTCTGGGTGGCCTACACATTCACCGACGACAACGAACTCGTGATCAAATACCAGGCAACGACCAACAAGAAGACCATAGTAAACCTCACACATCACGCCTTCTTCTCCATTCAGGGTATTGCAGATCCTACTCCAGCCATCAACGACCAACTGCTTGAAATCAATGCCGATTTCTATCTTCCCATTGACGAGACATCCATTCCTACTGGTGAGATTCTGAAGGTGGCCGGAACTCCATTCGATTTCCGCACCCAGAAGACTGTAGGTCAGGATATTGATGCCGACAACGAACAGATCAAGAATGGTGCCGGCTATGACCACTGCTTCGTACTCAACAAGCATGAAGTAGGCGAAATGACTTTTGCCGCACGTCTGGTGGAGCCCAATAGCGGACGCACGCTTGAAGTATATACAACTGAACCTGGAATGCAGGTCTATTCAGACAACTGGGCTACGGGCTACAAAGGACAGCACGGAGCCACCTTCCCACGCCGTTCGGCTATCTGCTTCGAATGTCAGCACTTCCCCGATTCTCCCAACCGTCCATACTTCCCCAGCGTGGTGCTGAATCCTGGCGAGCAATACACCCAAAAGACCATTTACAAGTTCGGCGTTCAGAAATAAATTGAGTATTAACTATAAAACAAATCATATTACTATGGATATTGAATTCGTTAGAAGCAGATTTATCAAGCATTTCGATGGTAAGACAGGTAAGATTTACCACTCTCCCGGACGTATCAACCTCATTGGTGAGCACACCGACTACAATGGAGGCTTTGTATTCCCAGGAGCAGTAGATTGCGGCATCATGGCTGAAATGCGTCCCAATGGAACTGAAGATACGATTATGGCCTATGCCATTGACCTGAAAGACCGTGTAGATTTTAAGTTGAGCGATCCCAACGGACCACGTGCAAGCTGGGCACGCTATATCTACGGTATCTCCAAGGAGATGCAGAAATTGGGCGTCCCTGTGAAGGGTTACAACATTGCTTTTGCCGGTGATGTTCCCCTTGGAGCAGGAATGTCTTCGTCGGCAGCCATGGAAAGCTGCTTCGCATGCGGATTGAACGATCTCTTCGGCGAGAACAAGGTTTCCAAGTGGGACATCGTGCTCGCCGGACAGGCTACAGAACATAATTACTGTGGTGTGAACTGCGGTATCATGGACCAGTTTGCAAGTGTCTTCGGACAGGCAGGAAAACTGATGCGCTTGGATTGCCGCAGCCGTGAGTTTGAATACTATCCATTTGATCCTCAAGGATATAAACTTGTATTGCTCAACTCTTGCGTGAAGCACGAATTAGCAGGTTCACCCTATAACGACCGCCGTAACTCATGCGAGAACGTAGTGAAGCATATCGCAGCAAAGCATCCGGAAGGAAAGTTTGAGACTCTCCGCGACTGCACTTGGGAACAGCTTGAGGAAGTCAAGGACGAAGTTGGGAATGAAGACTACATCCGCGCCAAGTTTGTGCTCGGTGAGAAAGACCGTGTGCTGGCCGTTTGCGATGCTCTTGAAAAGGGCGACTACGAGACTGTAGGAAAGAAGATGTATGAGACTCACGAAGGTCTTTCCAAGGACTACGAGGTGAGCTGCGAGGAACTTGATTTCCTGAATGACATCGCCAAGGAATGCGGCGTTACTGGCAGCCGAATCATGGGTGGTGGCTTTGGTGGTTGCACCATCAACCTCGTCAAGGACGAACTCTATGACAGCTTCATCAAGACAGCCAAGGAGAAATACGCAGCCAAGTATGGCAAGGAGCCCAAGGTTTACAATGTTGTCATTGGCGACGGATCAAGGAAGGTCTCAGACTAATAAGCAATAACAAACGATACGAAAGTATCTCAAGTAAAGACACGAAGGAACGGAAAAACAACTTCCGTTCCTTCTTTTTTGTTTAAAAAGTGTCAAAAATACACCAAGAATAGCATTTTATGTTTAAAAACATAGTATCAAAAGTACAACTTAATGAGAAAAGTAGTAATTTTACACCCAATTAAATGCTATTACAAACTATCAACAAACATGAAGCACTTTAAAAGTATTCTTTTAGGAGCCGGAATGGCAGCCATTCTGTTCTCTTCATGCTCTAATGAGCCGAAGTTGACCGCATCAGGACTCAATCCTGCTGCCTTCGACACAGTGATCAATGAAAAACCCGTGGCACTCTACACACTGAAGAATGCCAACGGTATGGAAGTGTGCATCACCAACTTCGGTGGTCGTATTGTTTCCATCATGGTGCCCGACAAGGACAACAAGCCTCAGGACGTAGTACTTGGTTTTGACAACATCAAGCAGTATGCCGACATCGAGAACTCCCCTTCCGATTTCGGTGCTGCCATTGGCCGCTACGCAAACCGCATCAAAAACGGTAAGATCAACATTGACGGCAAGGAAATCCAATTGCCCCAGAACAACTTTGGCCATTGCCTCCATGGAGGTCCTACAGGCTGGCAGTATCAGGTGTATGAGGCCCAGCAGCCCGACGAGCACACACTCCAGCTGACCATGAAGAGTCCTGACGGCGACAACAACTTCCCTGGAAACGTGACCGCCGTTGTAACCTATCAGCTGAAGGACGACAACAGCATTGACATCGGCTATAGCGCCACTACGGATGCCAAGACCGTCATCAACATGACCAATCACAGCTACTTCAACCTGAGCGGCGATGCCAACAAAAATATTGAGGACCACGTGCTCTATGTGAACTCCTACGTCTATACTCCGACCGACGACACCTATATGACCACTGGCGACACCGCTTGGGTGAAAGGAACTCCTATGGACTTCATGGAGCCTATCCCCGTGGGCAAGAACGTGAACAACTTCGACTATAAGCCTATCAAGAACGCCAATGGTTTCGACCACAACTGGTGCCTGGCATCCTATAGTAACGGCAAGGGTAACGACAAGCAGCTGGCAGCCAGCCTCTATTGTCCTTCAACCGGTATTCGCCTTGAGGTTTATACCAACGAACCTGGTATTCAGGTTTATTCAGGAAACTTCCTTGACGGCACACTCAAAGGAAAGAAAGGCATCGTCTATCAGAAGCATGCCGGTATCTGCCTGGAAACTCAGAAATATCCTGACTCTCCCAACAAGAAGAACTGGCCCTCACCCTATCTGGAGCCTGGCCAGAAGTATTACTCACATTGTATCTTCAAGTTTGGAGTCGTAAAATAAACGTCTAATCATCTATCTATAATCGCAAAATGAACAGTATTTCAGAAGCATTAGCGTCGTCTGGTTTTAAAAACATCGACTTCGTCATTCTCGTTTGTTACCTGATTCTTCTGGTCAGCCTGGGACTCTTCCTCAGCCGCGACAAAGACGGTAAGGAAAAGAGCGCCAACGATTACTTCCTGGCCGGAAACACACTGACCTGGTGGGCCGTGGGTGCCTCACTGATTGCAGCCAACATTTCTGCCGAGCAGTTCATCGGCATGTCTGGAACCGGTTTCCGCGACGGTATTGCCATTGCTGCCTACGAGGTGATGGCCGCCATTACGCTTGTTGTCATCGGTAAGTTCCTGCTTCCCGTGATGCTCGACCGCAAGATTTTCACCATTCCGCAGTTCCTTCGCGAGCGTTATAACGATGGTGTGGGTCTGGCATTCTCCATCCTGTGGCTGTTCCTCTATGTATTCGTGAACCTCACCTCCGTGGCCTGGCTCGGTGCTCTGGCCATTGAGCAGATTCTCGGTCTGCAGGGACTGGCAGTCAGCATCTTCGGTTTCGAAATCAGCATCCGCATGCTCATCATCCTCGGCCTGTTCATCGTGGCTGGTGTCTATTCCATCTATGGAGGTCTGGCTTCCGTGGCATGGACCGACGTGATGCAGGTTACCTTCCTCGTGGGCGGTGGTCTTATCACGGCTTACGTGGCTCTGAAGGAAATGGGTGGCATTATGGGAACAGACGCCTTTGGTGCTTTAGGCCAGGTCTATCACGACATGACCACAGGCGCACATGCTCAGGACGTGCACTTCCACCTGGTTATCCAGGAGAGCCATAATGCCTCAGCCTTTGCCAACGTGCCCGGTATTGCTGCCGTTGTAGGTGGTGTATGGCTGACCAACTTAGGCTACTGGGGATTCAACCAGTACATCATCCAGAAGGGTCTGGCTGCCAAGAATGTCGACGAGGCCAAGAAGGGTCTTATCTTCGCCGGATTCCTGAAGATCTTGATTCCGTTCATCGTGGTGCTTCCCGGTATCTGCGCTTACTACATCATGCAGGATCCCACCAAGTTCGCAAGCATGAATCTGGCCGGTAACATCAACGTGGCCGACGATGCCTATCCCTGGCTCATCCGCAACTTCACGCCGACCGGAATCAAGGGTCTGAGCTTCGCCGCTCTCACCGCAGCCATCATTTCTTCGCTGGCTTCGATGTTCAACTCTACCTCTACCCTCTTCACGATGGACATCTACAAGAAGTACATCAACAAGAACGCCAACGACAAGCAGCTGGTGAACACCGGTCGTATCGTGGCCGTTTCGGCACTGGTTATCGCCCTCGTGGCCGTGAAGCCTCTGCTTGGCGGTCTCGATCAGGCCTTCCAGTATATCCAGGAATATTCCGGCTTCATCTATCCGGGCATCATCACCGTGTTTGGTCTCGGTCTGCTCTGGAAGCGCGCCAGCTCTACGGCTGCCGTCTGGACTGCCATTCTGACCATTCCGATGGGTGTGATCTTCAAGGTGGCCTTCCCCGACGTGGCCTTCCAGTTCCGTGCCGGCTACATCTTCATCATCCTCGTTTCGTTCTTCATCCTCGTGAGCTATCTCGACAAGAAGTACGTCAGCGTGGAACAGCCCACTCAGGCTGACCAGCAGAAGATGATGCTCTGGGCAAAGGTGCTCGGCTGCCTCGGCATTCTGTTCATCGTGGTAGCCTTCATCGTGGTTGGCATCGGTTCTACTCACGCAGTGAAAGATCCCGACAACAACTTCATCGACTACCTGAACGACATCGGTTTCCAGGCCTTCATCTTCTTCGGCGTGCTCGTGGGATGCAACGCCGTATGGCTCTGGAGCAACGCCAAGGACAAGGTGCAGGATGCCAAGGCTCTGCCCATCAACCTGAACCTGTTCAGCACGACCCGCGGCTATACCTACGGAACCATCGGTATTGCTGCCATCACCTTCCTGCTCTATGCAATTCTTTGGTAATCATAAAGCTTGACAAAAGAAAATGACTGAATTCTATTCTGGAGTACAAAAGGCGTTTGTCTCAGTTGATATTATCGTCTTTGGTTTTGAAGACAATAAGCTGAAACTGCTTATTGGCAAACGTCAAATGGATCCAGGACGTGGAGAATGGTCACTCTATGGAGGTTTCGTCGGCGCTAAGGAAAGCGTCGATGAAGCCGCCAGACGGGTGCTCTTTGAACTCACAGGCCTGAAGAACCTCTATATGAAGCAGGTTCACACCTTTGGCGCCATAGATCGTGACCCAGGTGAGCGTGTAATCTCGGTAGCCTATTGTGCACTTATCAATGTAAAGGACTACGACATCAACTTGTTGGTAGAACACGGCGTGCAATGGGTGGAGCTCAACAAGATGCCCCTGCTCTATTCCGACCACAACGATATGGTGAAGCGCGCCATCACACTCTTGCGCCGCCGTATCAACACGGAGCCGCTTAGTTTCAACCTGCTTCCTGATCTGTTTACACTTACGCAGCTGCAGCACGTCTATGAAGCCGTCCTTGGCGAAGAAATAGACAAGCGTAACTTCCGCAAGCGTATCAAGAGCATCGACTTCATTGAGAAGACCGAGCTTATCGACAAACTCACCAGCAAACGTGGGGCTGCACTCTACCGTTTCAACAAGCGGTTATATGCAGAAGACCCCAGTTTCAAATTATAAATAACTTAAAAACTCAATTAAAAAAACAGCAATATGCTTGAAGAACTGAAAGAAAAAGTGTTTCGTGCCAACCTTGACCTGGTGAAGCACAACCTGGTAATTTTCACATGGGGTAACGTGTCGGCCATCGACCGCGAAAAGGGGCTGGTGGTGATCAAGCCTTCAGGTGTGGAATACGATAAGATGAAAGCCTCCGACATGGTGGTGGTTGACCTCGAGACGGGCAAAGTGGTGGATGGCGACTTGAACCCATCGAGCGACACGCCCACACACCTTATATTATATAAGGAGTTCCCCGAGATTGGCGGCGTGGTGCATACCCACTCCACCTACGCCACTGCATGGGCCCAGGCCGGCAAGGACATTCCCAACATCGGAACCACACACGCCGACTATTTCCACGACTGCATCCCCTGCACCGACGATATGACGGCCGAGCAGATGCCCGAATACGAGAAGAACACGGGCGTGGTAATCGTTGACCGTTTCCGCCGCGACAACATCAATCCCGTCCACACGCCAGCCGTTCTGGTGAAGAACCACGGTCCTTTCTCTTGGGGCAAGGATGCCGACCAGGCTGTCTATCACGCCGTAGTGACCGAGCAGGTGGCCAAGATGGCCTTCGTGTCGTTCTGCGTGAATCCCGAAACCACGATGAACCCGCTGCTCGTGGAGAAGCATTTCAGCCGCAAGCACGGTCCTAACGCTTACTATGGACAGAAGAAGAAATAAATAGAAAGGCTTGTGCAATGGCCGTGCACAGTGTTGTGCAAATGCCTTGCACAAGTTGTGCAGATAGGTTGCACAGTTTGTGCAGGCCCATTGCACAACACCATCCGGACATCCAGCGATGGCCGGCTAACAAATAAAAACAAATCATTTACAAACAAATAAAAACAATTATGAAAGCATTTGATAACTATGAGATTTGGTGGGTGACTGGTGCACAGTTGCTCTATGGAGGTGACGCCGTGGTACAGGTTGACGCTCACTCCAAGGAAATGGTGGACGGACTGAACAATAGCGGAAACATTCCCGTAAAGGTGGTCTATAAAGGAACAGCCAACAGCTCGAAGGAAGTGGAAGCCGTGATGAAGGCTGCCAACAACGACGAGAAGTGCGTGGGTATCATCACATGGATGCACACCTTCTCGCCCGCAAAGATGTGGATTAAGGGTCTGCAGGATTTGCAGAAGCCCCTGCTCCACTTCCACACTCAGTATAACGCCGAAATTCCCTGGGACACCATGGACATGGACTTCATGAACCTGAACCAGAGCGCTCACGGCGACATCGAGTTCGGACACATCTGCACCCGCATGCGCGTTCCCCGCAAGGTGGTTTGCGGCTACTGGAAGAACGAAGAGGCTCAGAAGAAGATTGCCGTCTGGGCTCGCGTGGCCGTTGGTGTGGCCGACAGCCGCAACGTGCGCTGCCTGATGTTCGGTATGAACATGAACAACGTGGCCGTGACCGACGGCGACCGCGTAGAGTTCGAGCAGCGTCTGGGCTACCATGTTGACTACTACCCCGTAAGTTCGCTGATGGACTACTTCAAGAAGGTGACCGACGCCGAGGCTGACGCCCTCGTGGAGGAGTACAAGAAGGAATACACCATCAAGATTGACGAGAGCGGCGAGCAGGTTTATTGGGAGAAAGTGAAGAATGCCGCCAAGGCTGAGATTGCCCTCCGCCGCGTCTTGAAAGACGAGGGCGCTACCGCTTTCACCACCAACTTCGACGACCTCGGCGATGCCGACATCGATGATCCGAACTTCGTTGGCTTCGACCAGATTCCCGGTCTTGCCTCTCAGCGCCTGATGGCCGAAGGCATTGGCTTCGGTGCCGAAGGCGACTGGAAGACTGCCTGCCTCTATCGCACGCTCTGGGTAATGTCGCAGGGCCTGCCCACAGGTTGCTCGTTCCTGGAGGACTACACCCTCAACTTCGCCGGCGACCGCAGTTCTTGCCTGCAGAGCCACATGCTCGAAGTTTGCCCGCTGATTGCTGTCGACAAGCCCAAGCTGGAGGTTCACTTCCTCGGCATCGGTATCCGCAAGCAGCAGACTGCCCGCCTCGTATTCACTTCCAAGGTGGGACGCGGCATCAAGGCTACCGTGGTTGACCTCGGCAACCGCTTCCGCCTGATTTCGCAGGAAGTGGAGTGCATCGAGCCCAAGCCCATGCCAAACCTCCCCGTGGCCAGTGCCCTCTGGGTGCCGCAGCCCACATTCGAGATTGGTGCCGGTGCATGGATTCTGGCCGGTGGTACTCACCACAGCGCATTCTCCTACGACATCACCGAGGAGTATTGGGAAGACTTCGCCGAAATCCTCGGCATCGAGTATGTCAAGATCAACAAGGACACCAATACCTACGACTTCAAGCAGACACTCCGCAACAACGAAGTGTATCACATGCTTAACAAGGCATTAAAGTAATTAATT
This sequence comes from uncultured Prevotellaceae bacterium, assembly GCA_900314655.1. Classification (GTDB taxonomy): domain Bacteria; phylum Bacteroidota; class Bacteroidia; order Bacteroidales; family Bacteroidaceae; genus Prevotella. The sequence goes on from OMWC01000010.1 coordinate 83,594, forward strand.
CACAGAGCACACGGAGACAGCAGAGCACACAGAGTTAATATGCCTCAAATAATTCCCGAAGGAAATATCCTCTGTGACCTCTGCCACCTCTGTGCCCTCTGTGCATAATAGGAAAGTATTATGACAGCAAAAGAAACCATCCAACAGGGTAAAGCCATTCTCGGTATCGAGTTTGGCTCTACCCGTATCAAGGCCGTCCTCATCGACCAGGAAAACAAGCCCATCGCACAGGGCAGCCACACCTGGGAGAACCAGCTGGTTGACGGACTCTGGACCTATAGCACCGAGGCCATCTGGTATGGACTGCAGGACTGCTATGCCGATCTCCGCAAGGACGTGATGAAGCAATACGACACGGAGCTCGAAATTCTCGCCGGTATCGGCATCTCGGCCATGATGCACGGCTACATGGCCTTCAACGAGAAGAACGAAATACTGGTACCCTTCCGCACATGGCGCAACACCAACACCGGAAAGGCTGCCGCCGAACTCTCCAAGCTCTTCAACTACAACATCCCGCTCCGCTGGAGCATCTCACACCTCTACCAGTGCATTCTCGACAACGAGGAGCATGTGGCCGACATCAAGTTCCAGACCACGCTCGCCGGTTATATCCACTGGCAGCTCACGGGTCAGAAGGTGCTTGGCGTAGGTGATGCTTCGGGCATGATGCCCATCGATCCCGAGACGAAGGACTATAACGCCACGATGGTGGAGAAGTTCAACGCGCTCATCGCTCCCAAGGGTTACGGATGGACGCTGATGGACATCTTCCCCAAGGTGCTCGTGGCTGGCAAGAACGCCGGTTTCCTCACACAGGAAGGTGCCAAGAAGCTCGACATCTCCGGACATCTGAAGGCTGGCATCCCCTTCTGTCCGCCAGAGGGCGATGCAGGCACAGGCATGGCCGCCACCAATGCCGTGAAGCAGCGCACGGGTAATGTCAGTGCCGGAACCAGTTCGTTCTCGATGATTGTGCTCGAGAAAGACCTCTCCAAGCCTTACGAGCCCATCGACATCGTGACCACTCCCGACGGTTCGCTTGTGGCTATGGTGCATTGTAACAACTGCACCAGCGACATCAACGCCTGGGTGAACATCTTCAAGGAATACCAGGAAATGATGGGCTTCCCCGTTGACATGAACGAGATATATACCCGTCTCTTCAACAAGGCACTCGAAGGACAAGCCGACTGCGGCGGACTGATGGCCTACAACTACGTGTCGGGCGAGCCCGTTGCCGGACTCTCCGACGGACGTCCCCTCTTCGTGCGCTCTGCCAACGACAAGTTCACGCTGGCCAACTTCATGCGCACCCAGCTCTACGGAGCCATCGGCGTGCTCAAACTGGGCAACGACATCCTGCTGAAGGAAGAGAACGTGAAGGTGGACCGCATCACGGGCCACGGAGGTTACTTCAAGACCAAGGGCGTGGGCCAGCGCATGCTTGCCGCTGCACTCAACTCGCCCATCTCCGTGATGGAGACGGCCGGAGAAGGCGGTGCCTGGGGTATCGCCCTGCTTGCATCCTACGTGGTGAACAACGACAAGCAGCAGAACCTGGCCGACTGGCTCGAAGAGAAGGTGTTTGCCGGTGATGCCGGTGTGGAGATTGCTCCCACGGCTGAAGACGTGGCCGGCTTCAATGCCTACATCGAGAACTACAAGGCAGGTCTGGCCATCGAGCAGGCTGCCGTAGAAGCCAAGAAATAAATAACCCGGACAAGCAGGGGGAATCCCCTTGTTTGTCCGTATTATAATTAATAACACATACAATCAGATGAAGCAATTATTCATTATGTCATTAGCGCTTGCCGCATTCCTGCTCCCCTCGAATGCTGCCGAGCCCGCTAAAGTTACCATTCATGCTGATCAGGCTGGTGCAAAGATTAACAAGGAGATCTACGGACAGTTTTCCGAGCATCTCGGTTCGTGCATCTACGGCGGACTTTGGGTGGGCGAGAACTCTCAGATTCCCAACATCAACGGCTATCGCAAAGACGTGTTCGAGGCCCTGAAGGCGCTGAAGATTCCCGTGCTCCGCTGGCCCGGCGGCTGCTTTGCCGACGATTACCACTGGATGGACGGCATCGGCCCGAAAGACAAGCGCCCCTCCCTGCGCAACAACAACTGGGGCGGAACCATCGAGGATAACTCTTTCGGCACCCACGAATTCCTGAATCTCTGCGAGATGCTGGGCTGCGAACCCTATATCAGCGGAAACGTAGGCTCAGGCACGGTGAAGGAAATGGCCCAGTGGGTGGAGTATATGACAAGCGACGGTGACACACCCATGGCCCGTCTGCGCCGCCAGAACGGTCGCGAGAAGGCATGGAAAGTGAAATACTTCGGTATCGGCAACGAGGCCTGGGGCTGCGGCGGTAACATGACGCCGGAATACTATTCCGACGAATACCGCAAGTTCAACACCTATCTGCGCGACCAGGGCAAGAACCGCCTCTACCGCATTGCATCAGGTGCAAGCGACTATGATTACAACTGGACCAAAGTGCTGATGGAAAAGATTGGCAACCGCATGCAGGGTGTCAGTCTGCATTATTACACCTGCACGGGTTGGAACGGCTCGAAAGGCTCTGCCATCAACTTCGACAACGACCAGTACTACTGGGCGCTGGGCAAATGTCTGGAGATTGAGGAAGTAATCAAGAAGCACAAGGCCATCATGGACGAGAAAGACCCCAAGGGACGCATCGGACTGCTCGTTGACGAGTGGGGAACATGGTGGGACGAAGAACCCGGCACCATTCCCGGACACCTCTATCAGCAGAACGCCCTTCGCGATGCTTTCGTGGCCGCACTCTCGCTGAACGTTTTCCATAAATATACCGACCGCGTGAAGATGGCAAACATCGCACAGGTGGTGAACGTGCTGCAGTCGATGATTCTCACCGACCAGGAAGGCACAGGCCACATGGTGCTGACGCCCACCTACCACGTGTTCGAAATGTACACCCCGTTCCAGGAGGCCACCTATCTCCCCATCGACCTTGAAACCGAGATCATGCAGGTAAGCAAGGCCTACTTCAAGGAGAAGGAAGGCGCCCAAGACGCTGGCTACCGCCCCTGCCCCATGCTCTCAGCCTCTGCCGCCAAGACGCAGGATGGCAGCATCGTCTTCGCCCTGACCAACGTCAGCCTCGACAAGGCACAGACCGTCAGCGTGAACATCGACGGATTCAACGCCAAGAAGGTCAGCGGTCGCATCCTCACTTCGAAGAATGCCTCCGACTTCAACGACTTCCAGCATCCCAACAAGGTGGCTCCCGCAGAGTTCAAGGATGCCAAGCTGTCCAAGAAAGGTGTACTCACCGTGAAGATTCCCGCCAAATCGATTATTGTTTTAAATATTAAATAAAAGATATGAACGACAACAAGATTATGAACCGCGCAGCGGATAACATCCGTATCCTTGCTGCTGCAATGGTTGAAAAAGCCAAGAGTGGCCACCCCGGTGGTGCCATGGGTGGTGCTGACTTCATCAACACCCTCTACAGTGAGTTCCTCGTTTACGATCCCGAGAATCCCAACTGGGAAGGTCGCGACCGTTTCTTCCTCGATCCCGGCCACATGGCCCCGATGCTCTATGCCCAGCTCGCCCTCATCGGCAAGTATAGTTTGGAAGAGCTCCAGCAGCTCCGTCAGTGGGGTTCTCCCACACATGGACACCCCGAGCACAACCTGCTCCGTGGCATTGAGAACACTTCTGGTCCGCTCGGACAAGGTCATGCCTATGCCGTGGGTGCTGCCATCGCAGCCAACTTCCTGAAGGCCCGCTTCGGCGAGGTGATGAATCAGAACATCTATGCCTACATTTCCGACGGTGGCGTGGAGGAAGAGATTTCCCAGGGTGCTGGCCGTATTGCCGGTACGCTCGGTCTGAGCAACCTTATCATGTTCTACGATGCCAACGCCATCCAGCTTTCTACTAAGGTGGAAGACGTGATGAACGAAGACACCGCCAAGAAGTACGAGTCTTGGGGATGGTACGTTCAGAAGATCAACGGTAACGACGTTGACGAAATCCGCGCTGCCATCAAGAACGCACAGGCAGAAAAGAACCGCCCAAGCCTGATCATCGGTGCCTGCATCATGGGTAAGGGTGCCCGCAAGGCCGACGGTTCCAGCTACGAGGCCAACTGCGCTACACATGGTGCTCCCCTCGGCGGCGACAACTTCGTGCAGACGATGAAGAACCTCGGTGCTGATCCAGAGAATCCGTTCCAGATCTTCCCCGAAGTGAAGGAGTTGTATGCCAAGCGTGCCGAAGAGCTGAAGAAGATTTGCGCTGAGCGCTATGCCGCCAAGGCTGAATGGGCAAAGGCTAATCCTGAACTTGCCGCCCAGATGGAGCAGTGGTTCAAGGGCGAGGCTCCCAAGGTGGACTGGAGCAAGGTTGAACAGAAAGCCGGTGCTGCCACTCGTGGTGCAAGTGCCACCGTTCTCGGTGTACTCGCTGAGCAGGTGCCCAACATGATCTGTGCTTCTGCCGACCTGTCCAACTCCGACAAGACCGACGGCTTCCTGAAGAAGACCCACGCCTTCGTGAAGGGCGATTTCAGCGGTGCTTTCTTCCAGGCTGGTGTGGCCGAGCTCACCATGGCTTGCTGCTGCATCGGTATGGCTCTCCACGGAGGTGTCATCCCCGCATGCGGAACCTTCTTCGTGTTCTCCGACTATATGAAACCTGCCGTGCGTATGGCTGCCCTGATGGAACTCCCCGTGAAGTTCATCTGGACTCACGACGCATTCCGCGTGGGTGAGGATGGTCCTACCCACGAGCCCGTAGAGCAGGAAGCACAGATCCGTCTGATGGAGAAGCTGAAGAACCACAGCGGCAAGAACTCTATGCTCGTGCTCCGTCCTGCCGATGCCGAGGAGACCACCGTCTGCTGGCGTCTGGCTATGGAGAACACCACTACCCCATCCGCTCTGATTCTCTCTCGTCAGAACATCGAGATGCTCCCCGAGGGCAACGACTACAACCAGGCCGAGAAGGGTGCCTACGTAGTGGCTGGCAGCGACGAGGACTACGACGTAATCCTGTTGGCAAGCGGTTCTGAGGTTTCTACACTTGAGGCTGGAGCCAAACTGCTGAAGGCCGACGGCATCAAGGTGCGCGTGGTGAGCGTTCCTTCTGAGGGACTCTTCCGCTCACAGTCGAAGGAGTATCAGCAGAGCGTGCTGCCATGTGGCAAGAAGAAGTTCGGCATGACCGCCGGTCTGCCCGTCACCCTCGAGGGTCTCGTAGGTGCCGATGGTTGCGTCTGGGGTCTCGAGAGCTTCGGTTTCTCTGCTCCCTACAAGGTGCTCGACGAGAAACTCGGCTATACCGGTCAAAACGTTTATGAACAGGTTAAAAAGCTCTTGGCATAATGGATGTAAAATGTGTTGGAGTAGCCTGCGATCACGCTGGTTTTCCCCTGAAGCAGTTCGTGCTGCAATATCTCGAAGAGAAAGGATACCCCTTTAAGGACTATGGCACATGGAGCGATGCCTCCGTGGACTATCCCGACTACGGACATGCCTTGGCCGAGGGTATCGAGAGCGGTGAGGTTTATCCCGGCATTGCCATCTGCGGCAGTGGTCAGGGCATCTCCATGACGCTTAACAAGCACCAGGGCGTTCGCGCCGGTGTATGCTGGGATCCCGAGATTAGCCAGCTGATTCGTCAGCACAACGATGCCAACGTGCTCGTGATGCCCGGTCGTTTCATCGACAACAACACGGCCCGTGCCATCATGGACAAGTTCTTCACGGTTCCCTTCGAGGGCGGTCGCCATCAGCGCCGCGTTGAAAAGATTCCTGTACAGAAATAAATCATTCTTACAGTACATATCAAAGGAGACAAGCATCATTCACGATACTTGTCTCTTTTTTCTTTGTAAGCGCAACCATTGGTTTATAATCTTCCAAGATGCCCATGCCCAGCGAAAATGAATAGTAAAAAAGGGAATAAAGTGTGTAGGTGTGTAGGGTGTGTAGGCTGTTTTCATAACATTTATAATATTAATATATCAAGATAAGGTTCTCGCGCGTATATAAAATATAAAGTTTATAGAAACTGCCTACACACCCTACACACCTACACACTCATAAAAACTCCATTCACTCCCCTATAAACGAACAAAAACTCCAAATGTGCATTATTTGTGCGGATGATGCGCACAAAGTGTGCAGATGCGATGCACTAATTCTGCTCAAAAGAAACACCCTTCGCTCAGCTCATTACGGCGTAAGCGAAGGGTGAAATCGTTATGGTTTGCTGAGATTACTTCTCGAGCAAGAGGTTCATCATCTCGCAGGCAGCCTTGGCTACAGAGGTGCCAGGACCGAAGATGGCGGCTACACCGGCCTTGTAGAGGAAGTCGTAGTCCTGGGCGGGAATCACACCACCGGCAATGACCATGATGTCGTCGCGGCCCAGTTTGTGGAGTTCCTCGATGAGCTGCGGGATAAGCGTCTTATGACCGGCAGCCAGCGACGATGCACCCACGATGTGGACATCGTTCTCCACGGCCTCGCGAGCAGCCTCAGCGGGAGTCTGGAACAACGGTCCCATATCCACGTCGAAGCCGCAGTCGGCATAACCCGTTGCCACTACCTTTGCACCACGGTCGTGACCATCCTGTCCCATCTTGGCAACAAAGATACGCGGACGGCGACCTTCCTTCTTGGCAAACTCTTCTGTCAACGCACAGGCTTTCTCAAAGTCTGAATCGTTCTTGCTTTCTGAACTGTACACGCCTGAAATGGTTCTGATTACTGCTTTATAACGACCCACGATCTCTTCGCAGGCATCACTGATTTCGCCGAGCGTACAACGCAACTGGGCAGCCTTGACGGCCAGATCCAGGAGGTTGTTTTCCGACTTGCGGCCTTCCTTGAAGTCGCGCACGCACTCGGTGATAGCCTTCAGGGCAGCCTGGCAGGCAGCCTCGTCGCGAGTGGAACGTACCTGAGCTAGACTCTCCTCCTGCTGCTTGCGCACGGCGGTGTTATCAACCTCAAGGATATCAATAGGATCTTCGTGCTCCAGACGGTACTTGTTGGTACCCACAATGGTCTGCACGCCTGAGTCGATACGGGCCTGCGTGCGGGCAGCAGCCTCTTCGATACGCATCTTGGGAATACCGGTCTCGATGGCCTTGGCCATACCACCCAGCTTCTCAATCTCCTGAATGTGCTCCCAAGCCTTATGCACCAGCTCGTTGGTGAGCGTCTCCACATAGTAGGAGCCTGCCCACGGGTCAATCTGCTTGCAGACCTTAGTCTCATTCTGGATATAGATCTGGGTGTTACGTGCGATACGTGCGGAGAAATCGGTAGGCAACGCGATAGCCTCGTCGAGCGCATTGGTATGGAGCGACTGGGTGTGACCCAGCACGGCTGCCATAGCCTCGATACAAGTACGACCTACGTTGTTGAAAGGATCTTGCTCGGTAAGACTCCAACCTGAAGTCTGAGAGTGAGTACGCAGCGCCAATGACTTAGGATTCTTGGCACCAAACGACTTCACAATCTTAGCCCAGAGCAGACGACCTGCACGCATCTTGGCAATCTCCATGAAGTGGTTCATACCGATAGCCCAGAAGAACGAGAGGCGGGGTGCGAAGGCATCTACGTCGATACCGGCGTTGACACCTGTGCGCAGATAGTCCATACCGTCGGCCAGCGTATAGGCCAGCTCGATGTCTGCCGTAGCACCTGCTTCCTGCATGTGGTAGCCGGAGATTGAGATTGAGTTGAACTTCGGCATGTTCTGCGAGGTATATTCGAAGATGTCGGCAATGATCTTCATAGAGAATGCAGGAGGATAGATATAGGTGTTGCGCACCATGAACTCCTTCAGAATGTCATTCTGAATGGTTCCGGCCATCTCTTCGAGCTTGGCACCCTGCTCCAGACCAGCCACGATATAGAAAGCCAGGATGGGCAGCACGGCACCATTCATGGTCATCGAGACAGACATCTTGTTCAAGGGAATGCCAGAGAAGAGCACCTTCATGTTCTCTTCGTTGCAGATGCTCACACCAGCCTTACCCACATCACCAACCACACGGGCGTTGTCGGGGTCGTAGCCACGGTGAGTGGGCAGGTCGAATGCAACGGAAAGACCCTTCTGACCGGAAGCCAGGTTACGGCGATAGAAAGCGTTTGACTCTTCGGCCGTTGAGAAACCGGCATACTGACGGATAGTCCACGGACGGAAGGGATACATCATAGAATAAGGGCCGCGAAGATAGGGAGGAATACCAGCCGTGAAGTCGAGGTGTTCCATTCCTTCGAGATCTTCTTTGGTATAGACAGGACGTACATCAATGTGTTCCGGCGTATGCCAGTTCTCGGTGATTCCGTTGTCCTTAGCCCACTTGGCACCATCTTGAGCATGGATGCCTGCATAAATATCGATATCTTTAAATTGTTTACGCATCATTCAGTCCTCCTATTCATTAGATACCAAGTTTCTGATTATATTCTTTCAAAGTTTCGAGCACGTTGCAACGCACGTGGATGAAGTTCTCGATGCCGGCAGCCTTCAGGTCGTCCATGCAAGCAGGTGCACCAGCCACCACGAACATGGCACGGCCATCCAGATACTTAAAGGCAGGGATGGCATACTCAGCATACTCGTCATCGCTGGAGCAGATGACTACGATGTCGGCCTTGGCCTCAAGAGCAGCATCCACACCTTCCTCGACGGTCTTGAATCCGAGGTTGTCAACCACCTTATAGCCTGCACATGCAAGGAAGTTGCAAGAGAACTGGGCACGGGCCTGACGCATGGCCAGATTGCCAATAGTCAGCATGAAGGCCGTGGGAACCTTCGTCTCCTCGGTATGGATACGCAGGTCTTCGAAGTCGGCAGCCAAACGAGTGGTCTCCAGTTTCTTGAAAGGAGTCTCGCAGTTGCCACCATGGCAGCAACCAGCAGCGGCACCCATTGCGCGCTTGCCTTCACTCTTCTCGGTGAAGTTCGGGAACTGGTTGGTACCCAGAATGAACTCCTTGCGCTTGGCGGCGTCACCATGACGCTTCACGTTGGTAGCGTTGATGTCATCCTGTACGATACCTTTCTTCACAGCCTCCAGGAAACCGCCTTCTTCCTCGATCTTCAGGAAAATCTTCCAAGCTTCCTGTGCCAGGGCATCGGTCAGATGCTCGATATAATAAGAACCTGCTGACGGGTCAACGATACGGTAGAAATGGCTCTCTTCCTTAATCAGCAGCTGCTGGTTGCGGGCGATACGCTCAGAGAAGTCAGTAGCCTTCTCATAGGGAGCATCAAACGGCGTAACCACCATCGAGTGAACACCACCAAGGGCAGCACTCATGGCCTCCGTCTGCGAGCGCAGCAGGTTGACATAACTGTCGAACAAAGTCTGATTGTATGTAGAAGTAGAAGCATTGATCACCATCTTGCATGCACAATCGCACTTAGGCTCATATTGCTTCACGATCTGTGCCCAAAGCAGGCGGGCAGCGCGGAACTTGGCAATCTCCATGAAATAGTTCTCAGAGATACCCATGTAGAACTTGATGCTCTTGGCTGCCAGATCCACATCGACACCGGCATCAACCAGCTCCTGCAGGTATTCATTACCCCAGGCGAGTGCATAGCCCAACTCCTGAACGATATAGGCACCGGCATTGTTGAGGGTATCCGAATGAACCATCACGCAACGCAGGTTGGGATAGTCCTTGAGGGTCTCTACGATCTTGGGCATCACCTGCAGCATCGGCGTGGTGTCCTTGCCCTTCTGGAGCATCTTGTCGATGGGATCAAAGCCTACGCCACCCACTATCTTCTCCTTATCGTAGCCCATCTTCTCGAAGTACTTCACCAGCAGTTCTGCCAACTCCAAAGCGTGGCGCGGGCATGTACGGTAGCTCACCTCTACGATGTCAAGACGGATGTCCTTCAGCAGCGTCTCGATGAACTCAGCGCTCACCATGTCACCTCCGAAGCGGAAACCGAGTGAGTCAACACCCTTGTTCAGAATGTCAAGCGCTTTCTTGTTTGCCTCCACGGGATCATCCACCTTGATGTTCTGGCGAACATACCATTCGTTGGAGTCCTTCTTGTTGCCACGTACGAATGGGAACTCACCAGGCAAGGCATCGGGGGTTTTCAGGTTCGCAAGGTCTTCCCTGCGATAGAAGGGTTGCACGTTGAACCCTTCGTTGGTTCTCCATACGAGTCGTTTCTGGAAGTCGGCTCCTTTCAAATCGACTTCAATCTTGTCCAGCCACTCCTGAGTGGTAGGCGCCTGGAACTCGCTGAAGAGTTTTTCTTTGTTTGCCATAGATTTAATTGTTTTGTATTATATAAGTAATATCTCGTTATTAGCCTACAAAGGTAAGAACTTATTTCCGAACTGACGAACATTTTAATATTTATTTTATCTTTATGCAACAAAAAAAATTGCCTTTGCCTAATCCCTTCCTCTTGTAGAAAAAGGGATAACACTAAAAAAAGTAAAAAAGGGAATTTTAATTGCACACACATGCAAGAATTGAGCAATTATTTTGTAATTTTGCAGCCAATTTCGAAAGAATTGTTATGGAAACGTTTCAATGGTTAAAAGATTTGTTTACAGCGACTGACTCGGTGGCTCATATTGCGCTGCTCTATGCAATAGTCATCGCTGTCGGTGTGTATTTAGGTAAAATTAAGATTGGAGGCATCTCGTTAGGTGTCACCTTTGTATTGTTTGCAGGTATCGTGGCCGGTCATATCGGCTTCACGGCTCCCACGCCCATCCTGACTTTCATCCAGGATTTCGGACTGATTCTGTTCGTCTTTATGATTGGTATGCAGGTGGGTCCCGGATTCTTTGAGAGTTTCGGCACGGCGGGCATCAAGCTGAACGGACTGGCAGCAACGGGAATATTGCTGAACATCCTGGTGATGTTTGCCTGCTACTTCATCTTCTTCGACACCTCAGACCCGACCAACCTGCCCATGATGGTGGGTACGCTCTATGGTGCCGTGACAAACACCCCTGGACTTGGTGCCGCCAACGAAGCCCTGCAGTCGGTGTTCCCCAATGGTGCACCTCAGATTGCTTCGGGTTATGCCTGCGCCTATCCGTTGGGTGTAGTCGGTATTATCGGTGCTACGATCGCCGTGCGCTACATCTGCCGCGTCCGTTTGGAAAAAGAAGAGGAAGACCTGGAAAAACTTGAAGGCGAGAATGCCAACGTGAAACCCCATAAGATGCACGTGCAGGTTTCGAATGCCTATCTGGAAGGCAAGACGCTGATGCAGGTGCACAGCTTCCTGAACCGCGACTTCGTTTGTTCGCGCATCCTCCACGAAGGCCACGTGAGCATCCCTAACCGCGACACCATCTTCCACATCGGCGACCAGCTCTATGTGGTATGTGCCGAGGCCGACGCTGAAGCCATCATCGCCTTTATCGGTCCGCAGATTCAGGTTGACTGGCAGCAGCAGGACCAGCCTTTGGTGAGCAAGCGCGTGCTCGTCACCCGTCCTTCGATGAACGGCAAGACGCTCGGCCAGCTTCACCTCTCGCGCGTACATGGCGTCAACGTGACCCGCGTCACCCGTCAGGGCATGGACATCTTCGCCTCTGCCTCTCTCCCACTCCAGGTGGGCGACCGCATCATGGTAGTGGGTCCTGAGGATGCCGTCAACAATGTGGCCAACATGATGGGTAATTCCATCCGTCGTCTGGATGCACCGAATATTGCCACGATCTTCGTGGGCATCATCATCGGTATCATCTTCGGCTCGCTGCCCATCGCCATTCCCGGAATGCCCGTTCCGATGAAGCTCGGTATTGCCGGCGGTCCGCTTATCATTGCCATCCTCATCGGACGCTATGGCTACAAGATTCACCTGGTGACCTACACCACGACATCGGCCAACATGATGCTCCGCGAGATAGGACTCGTGCTCTTCCTGGCCTCCGTGGGAATCAAGGCTGGAGCCGGATTCTGGGAGACCGTGGTACAGGGCGACGGACTGCTCTACGTGCTCACCGGCTTCCTCATCACCATTATACCTATTCTTATAGTAGGCTCTATCGCCCGCATGAAATTCAAATTCAATTATTTCACCATCATGGGTATGGTGGCCGGTACCTATACTGATCCCCCCGCATTGGCCTACGCCAACTCCGTATGTTCGAAGGAGGCGCCTGCCGTGGGATATTCCACCGTATATCCGCTCTCCATGTTCCTCCGCATCCTGACGGCACAGATCATCGTGCTGTTCTTCTGCGGATAAACACGGGGAGACAATCCAAATCCGAATACATTTATATAATACAATCAGCAATAATGAAAAAAATCCTTTTAGCAGTCTTGATGTTGGTGACCTCCACTACGATGTTCGCACAGGGTGCAAAGAACATCAAGATCAACGAGGTTCTTACCGACAATCAAGCCAGCGTACAAGATGAGTTCGGACAGCATCTGCCCTGGATTGAACTGGTGAACACATCCTTCTCCACCTACAACGTGAGGGGAATGTTCATCACGACCGACCGCAAGGTGCTCGACAAATCACTCACGGCACCTCAGCGAATTGCTATGATGAGCCCTATTCCCAACGGCGACGACCGCTCGTCCATGTCGGCTAGGGAGCATCTGGTGCTCTTCCTCAACTCCAATCCCGCCAAGGGATTCTGTCATCTGAATGCCCCTGTAACATCCGGCGCCCCCCTCTGGGTAGCCCTTTACGACGGTAACGGCATCGACCTTATCGACTCCGTGAGCGTGCCAGCATTGGCTACCGACAAGTCGTTTGCCCGCATCAAGGACGGATTCCAGCAATGGGACGTGAAGCCCGCTGAAGCCGTCACTCCGGGTATCGGTAACTTTATCGAGATCAACGAGAGCAAGATTGCCCGCCTGAAGCGCGACGACCCTCACGGATTTGGTATCACCGTACTTTCGATGGGTATCGTGTTCTTCTGTCTGGCGCTACTCTATGTCTTCTTCCGCGTGTTCGGCATGATTATCGTTCATCAGCGCGGCCTGAAGAAAGCAGCCGAAGTGGCAGCCAGCGTGCAGCCCGTCAAAGCCGTGGCGAAGACTACGGAGATAGCAGCAGAAGTGGCCCACAAGACCAACGTGGTTCTGAAAGATGGCCTGCAGAAGAAAGGCATCGACCGCGAAATCTACATGGCTGTGATTGCCATGGCCATGAAGCAGTATCAGGACGATGTACACGACGTGGAAAGCGGCATCATCACCATCACGCCTCATCATTCGATGTGGAACAACGGTTTATAGTTGAAAGCAGAAGTTTTACCTGAAAATAACAACAAAATGAAATACGAATATACAGTACAGGGTGTTGACTACGAAGTAGAGATTGAAGACGTAGATGGCAACATCGCCAAAGTCAGCGTGAATGGAATTCCATTCGAAGTAGAAATGAAGCAGCCCATCAAGGCCGCTCCAAAAGTGAAGAAGGTGGAAGCTCCGAAGCCCGTGAAGCAGGCTGCAGCTCCTGTTGCCGCTGCTGCTCCTGCTGCCGCACCTGCAGCTACTCCCGGGGCAGGTGCCAAAGTGACGGCTCCGCTGCCAGGCACCATCACAGATATCAAGGTCAGCGTAGGACAGGCAGTACGTGCCGGCGACACCGTTGTCATCCTCGAAGCTATGAAGATGCAAAACATTATTGAAGCTGAGAACGACGGCACCGTGACATCCATCCTCGTCAAGCAAGGCGACTCTGTGATGGAAGGCACCACGCTGGTCACCATCGGATAAAAAGAAAATGTAGAATCGTAAATAAGATAAGAAATGTCATTTACTGAATTCCTCATAAACAATTTCAATGAGTTCTTGACGTACACGGGCTTCTCCAATGCCACGATACCCAACCTCATTATGATTGCCGTGGGAGCCTTCTTTATCTGGCTTGCCATCAAGAAAGACTTTGAGCCGCTGCTGCTGGTGCCCATCGGACTTGGCATCATTCTCGGCAACATCCCCTTCCGCGCAGATGCCGGACTTGAAATTGGACTCTACGAAGACAACTCCGTGCTCAACATCTTCTACCAGGGTGTGCGCCAAGGATGGTATCCCCCACTCGTCTTCCTCGGCATCGGAGCGATGACCGACTTCTCGGCCCTCATCGCCAATCCTAAACTGATATTGATCGGCGCTGCCGCACAGTTCGGTATCTTCGGAGCATATATGTTTGCCCTGGCCATCGGCTTCGAGCCCAACCAGGCAGCAGGTATCGCCATCATCGGTGGTGCCGACGGTCCTACGGCCATCTTCCTGTCATCCAAGACCGCTCCCAACCTGATGGGTGCCATTGCCGTTTGTGCTTACAGCTATATGGCCCTCGTGCCCGTCATCCAGCCGTTCCTCATGCGCCTGCTCACCACCAAGAAGGAGCGCGTCATCAAAATGAAGGCTCCGCGCCACGTCTCTCAGACGGAGCGCATCCTCTTCCCCATCATCGGCCTGCTGCTCACCACCTTCATCGTGCCCTCAGGCCTTCCCTTGCTGGGAATGCTCTTCTTCGGCAACCTTCTGAAGGAATCGGGCAAGACTACCCGTCTGGCCAAGACTGCCGGTAGCGCGCTCAACGACATCGTGGTGATGCTGCTCGGTCTGACCGTGGGTTGCTCCACGCAGGCATCCGAATTCCTCACGATGAACACCATCTTCATCTTCGCCATCGGCGCCTGTGCCTTCATCGTGGCTACTATGAGTGGTGTATGCTTCGTGAAGCTGATGAACATCTTCCTGCCCCGCGACAAGAAGATCAATCCGCTCATTGGCAATGCCGGTGTGAGTGCCGTGCCTATGGCCGCACGTATCTCTAACAACCTCGGTCTGGAATACGACCGTCACAACTTCCTACTGATGCACGCCATGGGTCCCAACGTGGCCGGTGTGATCGGCTCAGCCGTTGCTGCCGGTGCCCTGCTGGGCTTCCTGTCGTAGTGCACGATTCCCCTAAAATAACAAAACCCCTCAAGAGCAATCCTGAGGGGTTTATAGTTTGCGTCAACGTCAACTTAGCGTCTTCGTTTTCGTTATCGTCTTCGTCATCGTTAAGGTTAGGGTTAACGTTGACGATTACTGATGCTGCTCGCGGAGCAGGTCGTTCACGGTCTTCACGGGGTTGAAAGTAGAAAGGGGAACCTCCAC
Organism: uncultured Prevotellaceae bacterium; assembly: GCA_900314655.1. Taxonomy (GTDB): domain Bacteria; phylum Bacteroidota; class Bacteroidia; order Bacteroidales; family Bacteroidaceae; genus Prevotella. The sequence goes on from OMWC01000010.1 coordinate 98,759, forward strand.
GAAGACGGTGTTCCAGTTGCTCATCGCACCGTTCCAAAGACCGGGCAACTCGAGTGCCTTCAGCTCCTTGCCGTTCTTCGACTTCGAAGAGATGAAGCCCGTGGTCTTGTCCACATACTTCGGCAGGTCGAATGCCTTGCCCTCGTAGTCCTTCACGGCGCACACCAGGTCAACGGGATTGAAGTGAGTGCCCTCAGTGAACATCTTCATGTATTCCTCGTTGCTCTTGTCGATCTGGCTGCTCTCCAGAATCTGGAGCGACACGGTGCCGTCCTGATTATAGGTAAGGAACGGGCCGCCGCCAGGCTCACCCACATTCTTCACCACGCCGCAGACGCGCATCGGGCGGTTCAGCTTCTCCTTCAGATAGATCACGAGGTCGGCATCCTCCAATTCCTTGATGTCAGCCTTGCGGCAGCAGAGGTCACGCTGCACGAAGCGAATAATCTCCTCCAGCTTCTCGTGGTTATACTCACCCTCGTTGAGAGCCTTCAGGTAAGCGAAAGCCTGCTTCTGGAGCGTCACGAGCACACCGGCGATAATCTGCTTGTAATCTACCGTATCCTGCTTCAGACGGTCGGGCACCACGTTGTCGATGTTCTTGATGAAGATGACGTCGGCGTCAATGTCGTTCAGGTTCTGAATGAGTGCGCCATGGCCTCCGGGACGGAACAGCAGCGAACCATCCTCGTTGCGGAACGGCGTGTTGTCGGGATTGGCAGCCACGGTGTCGGTGCTGGGCTTCTGCTCCGAGAAAGAGATGTTGTACTTGATGCCGTATTTCTCGGCAAACATATCCTTCTTCTGTGCCACCTTCTGCTCGAAGAACTCAATGTGCTCATGGCTCACGGTGAAGTGCACGTTGGCCTCGCCGTTGCTGGCAGCATAGAGCGCGCCCTCCACGAGATGCTCCTCCATCGGCGTGCGGGCACCCTCGGGATACTTGTGGAAGAGCAGCATGCCCTTAGGCAGCTGTCCGTAGTTCAGTCCCTCCTTGTTGAGCATCGCAGCCACCACAGCCTTGTAGTTGCCCTCGCCCATCAGTTCCTTCACGCCCTTGCCGTTCAGTTCCTTGCACTTCTCGTCCAGCGCGCCGAAGAAAGCGAAGTCTTCGATACGGTCGAAGTATTTCTTCTCGAAGTCGGTGGTGGGCACGTCGTAGTCGGCATTCAGGAATCCGAACATATCCTTGAACATACGGCTGGCAGCACCCGAAGCGGGCACGAACTTCACGATTTTCTTGCCCTCGGCCTTATAGGCGTTCCACGCGTCGATATACTGTTTCCGCTCTGCCTCGTCGGGAGCCACGATACCATGGCCGATGCTGGCGGCAGCCTCCAGGCGGAGGAACGGGAAACCAGTTTCAAACTCTTTCAGTTGGGTCTCGATTTGCTCAGGGGTGATACCCTTCTGGGCGATTTGCTGTAGATCTTGATTTGTTAACATAAGTATAGTATTAAAATAGATGGACATTTATATTTCTTGCAAAGATAATCAATTTTTTCTATCCGCAACACATTACCCCTTACTTTTAATAAAAATAAAGAAAAAGAGTGTAGAATAGAGAGCAAAAAAGCCATCTTATTTGTCCTATTGTCTAACGGTTTCCTTCCACCCATTGGAAGCCTTCCTTCTACCCATTGGAAGCAAGGTTTCCAGACTTTGGAAGCAACCTTTCAATCCATCAGAAGCAAAGCATTCGCTTGAATGGCATTTTTTTAAGAAAAAACACAAAAAAGCGGCAAAATAGGGGGTTCGGTAGAGGGATCATAGAGGGTTTAAAGGCCTACTGTCTACCAATAACAGCTTAAAAACCAAAAGCTTACATCAATCATAGAGGGGATAGAGGGTTTGTTTTCATTTTTCGCGTATGGAGATATCATCCAACAATAGCCAAAACATCATCCATTGCCTTTCAAAGTATCATCCGCCCGACTCCAAAACATCATCCGCCCGAGGTCAAAGTATCATCCGCCCGAGGTCAAAGTATCATCCGCCCAAAAGCAAAAATGCTCACATTTGTGTGTTAGACATAAAGTGAAAGGGTCACGAATTGTTATTTGAGTTTCATTTCGTCGTAGTTCATCTGTTCTATCATTTATTCAGCAGTTGCTCTATGGCAGCGGACACTGCACTGGGGGTGGAAGGCCAGGGAGCACCGCCGGGGACGAGTCGCCCTGTGGTATCAACAAGCCGATAGGTGGGGAAACCGCTCACCTCAAGATAACGCTCGATGGCACTTTCCTGTGTTTTAGGCAGGTTGTAGTGAATGGCATTGTCGGTGTCGAGGTGGTTTTGGCGGATACAAGTGCGCCATGCCTCATCAGGACTGTTGTTGCAGAAATAGAGATAGACGACGGGCTTGCCCTCCAGCATCTTCTTCAGGGCGGGTACATACTCCATTTGACCACGGCAGGGACCGCACCATGTACCCCACACATCCACATAGATGACATATCCCCGGAATGGTGCTGTGATGAACTCGAATAGTGCTTTCCCATCAGTGATGTCCTTCAGTTTTTCTTCTGGCACACGCAATGAGGCGGGAGAGCCTGCTTTTGGTGCCACCACTTCTTGATGTTCATTCTCGGCCAGGAAGTCCATGATACGTTGATTAGCATTGTCGATGGCTTGGATGAGACGGGGATGATGAACCTCTTGATGAGCCAGTTCTAATATGCGCGGCGATGCGACGTGACTCTTTCCATCAATGTCCCTCATAATGGTTTGTGCTTTGAGTATTTCACAAGTGGCATCATCCAAATCGAGCGAATTGAGGACACTGATTTCAAGAGGAACATACTTCTCACTAATGTCCCAGTCCCAGTATTGCGCTATGAGTGGCTTGCCCAAAATGGGGATGATGTCGGATTGGAAGACATTGTTCAGTGAAACGTCCGTGTTGCGATGGGTGCGTACTTCTTTCTCTATTTCTGCAAAGTTCTTCACCTTCTGCATTTCCTCGTCAGTCAGTTGCACCTTTCCTTCTTGGTGAAGCCGAAGCAGGAACACATCGGGGTCGGTCAACAACCGATCGCTTTTAATGTCTGTCAAGGTCGAGGTGTAGTAACCGATGTTTATTGAAAAGCCGTTGCGGCACATCAGCGGCACTTCTGAGCGCATCCATTGCAGCGCATTCAGTTGCTCTTCGGTCTTCCTCAACAGTTCCTCTTGGTCCTCACCTTGTGACGGCCAGCAGCATTTCAGAAGCATCGGATAACCGAATTGTCTCTGGATGTTGTCCTGATAGTAGGTGAGGAAACGGTGTGACAGGTTCGGACGAGTCATTATTAGTGAATCCATCCTTGTCTGGCACACTGTCATCCAATGACGTTGCTGAATGATCGTGCTGTCGATGGCCAACTCGTTTGTGTTTACGAACTTGGGATGGAAATCACCGCCCAACAGTTCATTGTTGAATCGGGCATATTTGCCACCCATCAAGTAAGTGCGCTGGTTCACATCGTCGATATAAAGCAAGAGCGTATCGTTGTTCTCCACTGCCAATCTTCCCCAAAAGGTGTGCTCCAACGGATGTTCAGACTCATTGTGGATGCCCATCAACGTAGGGCCATTAACTGGCATCCTCACCTCGAATCGCCCTTGCTCGTCAATTTTCGAGTGCTCTACTGTCTGCTTGTCATCAAACAGACGATGGATGTAAGAGACAAAATCCGCCTCCGTTTTTGTTGTATGGACACAAACACGAAGGGTGAAGTTGCCCTCTTCGGCATTAATGCCACTCGGCCACGATGTCTCATCCTTCGACGGATAGTCGGGCAGGAACTGTGTGGTCAACACCGATGTCTTGTGTTTCTTGCCATCAATGACGACGGCGTTTTTCTTTAGTTGTATATCTTTGCGCAGTCCGTCCTTTGTCAGCACCACACGGTCTTTTCCCACCTCGGCATATTCCCAATAATCGCAGTTGTAGATGGCGTACCCGTCGAACAATCCGATAAGCCATTGGCCTGTCATCTCATCCCTCAGGCAGAGGTTGAGGCCAGATTTGATTTGTGCCTGCCCCACCATTGCGACGATGGCGAGGAGGATGGTGATGATGGTTTTCTTGTTCATATTCTATTTGTCATTAAAGAATTCTTCCAGTTTTACTTTCAGTTCCTTGCCCTCCAAGTCGGTGGAGATAACCTTGCCATCTGGGTCAATGAGGATGACGGCAGGGATGCCTGTGATGCCATAGAGGTCGCAGGCATCGCCCTTCCGAGCAGGATTGCGCAGGGCAGTCCAAGGCAGTTGATGCTTTTCAAGGGCTTTCAGCCATGCTTCGCGGTTCTTGTCGCAGGATACGCCAAGGAAGACGAGGCCACGGTCTTTGTAGGTGGCGTAGATTTCCTTCATGAATGGGAAGGAGGCGATGCAGGGGCCGCACCACGATGCCCAGAAGTCAATCAGAACGTATTGGCTATGTCCCGTGTATTCCGAAAGGCGGTGCATTGTGCCGTCGGGTGCCTCGGCCTCGAAGTCGGGAGCGGTTTTGCCCGTGATATTCATTTGCAGAATCATGCCCCAGTAGGCTTTCCAAGGTCGCTCCATTGCGGGATGATGGGCGTATGGGGCATCCTCACGCATGAACTCCCGTTTCTGCTCATAGTTGAGGTTGGAATGATGCACATAGAGATAATATGCTGGGATAACATTGTCTTTGTTCTCGCGGATGATCTGGCGGACGAGAGCATCGCGGTCACCCATGAAGTCCTCGTATTTCAGGAAGTTTGCGCTGTCCTTTGCAGTTGCATCGGACAATCTGCCTCCTCTCATATCGATGATTCTGTCTTTTTCCTCGTCGCCAAGGCTATCCCACCACGGCTCTACCACGCGGTCAATGTCGCGTTCACGCATCTGGCAATGGACGAAACGCTGCTGCAATTCACTACCCGACACCTCGCCTGTGACGAGATTGATGCTTGTCGGCGTTTCGTCCACGATGAAGCGGAGGTCGTTTTCAGCATTGTCACCAATCTGGATGAATGTATGGCGAGGCTGTCGGCCTGTTACCTTGAACTTGCCACCAACGATGGGGAATTTCTCGATTTTGCCATGTGGGGCACAGAGGAACATTGCCACGCTATCGTGCGAACTGGTTGTCGTGCCTGTAATGACGAAATCGATGCTGTCCTCCACAACAGGAGTGAATGTCTGTGCTTGCCCCACCATTGTGACGAGGGCAAGCAGGATGGTGATGATGGTTTGCTTGTTCATGTTCGTTTCTTATTTGTCGTTACCTTATATTATATATACGACGTTTTCGCGGAAATATTGCGTTCGGGGCATTCACGTCATGCTGTAACCGCCTCCGAGAGTCATTCCGAGCAACAAAGTTACAGAAAGTCCCACGAAAAAGCCCACGACAAAACCGAAAATCGGATGCCGGGGGTGAAAGTCTTTACCCAGGTTAAGAGTTTTAGTAAAATATGTGGCTAATCCTTGCCGAAAGTGATATCCTTTCGGATCATGCTGATGTTTAGAG
>OMWC01000022.1 GCA_900314655.1 uncultured Prevotellaceae bacterium
CCAACGGACGGGGACGACCCGGCTGGGGTAAACTTTTTTTACTTGCTTGCTTCATTGAATAGATCGATTTTTATATCAACCTATAGCAGGACAAGACACCTTCCGCTGAAAAAATCGCCTCTAAACACTCAGTTTTTCGCATACGCACTTTTATCTCTCGCAAAACACGCTGTTGTTTCACGCAAAAGTGCGAACCAGTTGCAATACTCCTGCAACCCATCCGCAGTACTACTGCACATCATCAGCAGTACTGCTGCGGAGGCCTCGCAGTAATTTAGCGCATCATCAGCCATCATCCCATTCCTAAGAAATCCCACGTCGAGTCATTCGGCATTTTGCTATCACTGCTATCACCTGTGCCATCACTAAAATTTTCGCAGCAACTTGTTGCAAACCAATCATTTACTGATTTTAGTGATAGCAGTGATAGCAAAAACAGGAAAATTTATTCTTATGTGAATAATATGAACTAGAGAATTTACCAACGCTAACGAAAACCTTACCCCAATGTCAAACTCCCTCCCTATGCAGGGAGGGCAGGGGTGGGTCTCTTTCCATCTGGGAGGGCAGGGGTGGGTCTCCAATTTAAAAAAGGAGTCCACCGTGCGGTGAACTCCTTTTCCGATTCAATTAAATGTATGATATCTTTTCTTGAGTGTTACCCTATTTAGAAGTCATCCCAGAGATTACTCTTTTTGGACATAGCATCTAAATATTCGTCATCTTCATCCGTGTTATCTTCTACTTTGTAGGTAGGCTGACCGTAACCCTCGTTAACATACTCTGGATTACCATACTGCTCGGCACTTCCGTGAGTTGCAGAATGGTCAACCGTGGGACTGGCCACACAGAGAGCACACTCTTCCATGAGAAGGGCAAACGTAATTTCAGGTTTGATATACTTTTTCATTTTGCTTTCCTCCCATTGATTATTTCACGTAATACTTCTTTCCATTCACGATGTAGATACCTGAGGGCAGGCCTTCGAGTGAGGTGTTGTCACGACGAACCACCTTACCGTCGATGCTAACCACCACATTGATATACTGCACGGGCAATCCTTTCTCGCGGGCTTCCTCTACCACCTGCTCAATTTCAGTGGCTTCTACAGCATAGAACGGCTCGTCGAATGCCATGTTGTATGCCTTGGCAGAAGAAGGATCCTGCGCTGTTTCAACGCCAGCCAGAGCAGCAGCATTAGGAATCAGCACTGCCGAATATCTCGACCACTTACCTGTGCCCTTAGCCTTTCGCTTAGCAAGCGATACCTTCTCGCGGAAGAAGTGAGTGTAGTACTCACCAGACTTGCGGCTCAGGAAATATGCATTCTCAGGAATGTAAACAGCGTACTGCTGCCTGTTAGCATTCCACTCAGCAACTTTAGCCTCATTCCGACGCTGAACACCCTGAAGCTCAGAGTTGTAGGCACCAATCAAGCCAGAGACATAATCATTGAAGTCACTCTCCGTGCTACCAGGATTCTCTTCAAGATAAGCCTGCAATGCAGTGTTGTATGCTTCATTGGCTGCTTTGTTTGCAAGATAAGCCTGATATTCCGGTGAGGAAATGCCAGCGTTCCAAGCAGCTACGTCGGAGACGTAATTGGAGCACATGGTCTTCAGCGTAGAGTACTCTGTATCTGTGTAAGACTGAGTATTACCTCCGAAATATGACTGCAAAGCTGAGAAATCCAGAGACTCATTATTATGCTGAGTCATATAATAATTAATTCCGTCTTGACTATAACTAGCAAAAATTGTTTGATCATTATTAGCAATAATCTCTCCGTAAGTTGAAGTTTTACGCTTCCAACCATCATTCTTATCAATATACTCTACTGAAGTATTATACAACGTAATAAATGCCGGAGTATATTTGGTGGCGGGATCCACCAATTCGGGATTTGGATTCTCAATAGTCTTCGTAGGCTTTACTACAGCACCTGCAGGATACTCGGGCTCTGGCTCCAGTTCGCCATTCTCTACCGAAGGATATGGAGGAGCAGCAGCGCTATACTCATTACAGTTACCCACGAACGAATAGGTCTGACCGGGATAATTGCTATAAGCTGCCTGAGCAAAGTTCTCTGTGATTTCATTATCAGTATTCACAGCGATATCGCTTGCATCCTCTTCGCTATAAGTTACACCCTCGTAGCCCTTTCCTGTACCGAGGTCAACCGAGCGGGCAAGGTCTTTGCAAAGCTGGTCAATCACCTGGGGATCCCTGCTATAGTAGTTAATGCCCACCATGTGCGTCATCGTAGAAGGCTGGCCTTCAGATGTACCAAGGTTTGGGTGAATCATATAGGGGCGGCCAGCCTGTGCCAGATAACCGTCGATATAGTAAATCTTGTCGTCACCACTGGTCTTGTAAGACTTGTTGGAGAATGTTTTGGTATATGTATAAGTCTTTCCGTCACGAGTATAGGTATACGTATTAAATTTAGCACCATTAGGAGCAAGCGTAACCACCTTGGATCCTTCCACACGCTGGTACTCGTTATGATCCTGGTCATAATACTTGGCCTTTGCAATCTTATTGAAGTGGAGCACAATCTCCCTGTTGCCTTTTTCGTTTTCTTCAATCACTTCCACGCCACTGAAGTCAGCAATGTTGTACTCTGCATTGAAGGCACTCTCCAGCTGCTCGTCGGTCAGCGAGAAGGGAAAGCACATGGTGTACCACACATTATCATACTGCTTGTGGAACGTAATGTCCTCAGAGCCTGCATCGCCAGCCTTGAAGGTGAACTGGCGCCAGCCTTCCTTGTGGAGCACCTTGAAGACATGCTCTGTATCTTCCGTAACAGCTGACAATACGCCAGTGGCTGGGTTGTAATATGCGGCCTGAGTACCAGCATCCTTGGGATAGTCGGTGTTATTTCCATTAGCATCCCAAGCATGACTCTCACTACTGAAATAAGCTGCCCATGTCGGACGCGCCAAATCCCAGGCGTCTGCTGCGGGATAGGTCTGGTTCTCGTTGTCTTTCAGATAGTAGGTATCAGAAAGGTGCTTAGCCTCATTGATGCCACCATTTCCACTAAGGGCATCACAGTTTGGTTTCGGAGTGGTCTGACCCTCATAATACCAGGGGTTCAGGTCGATAAAGTCCTTCAGTTTTTCATTATAGTGCAGTTTGGTGATTGTGTTACCACCATTTACCGACAGGCGGAACAGTTCCTCTGCGCCCTGAGAATCCTTCCCTAAGAAAGCATCCTTCTGATTTGTAGGTGCCGTAGTATTGTTACCGTTCAGCATGTTGCTGTCGAAAGTAGATGCCGTACCATCACCCTGATTATTAGTATAATCATAAGCCATAGCATAAATATATGGCAGCTGATTGATATTTTCGGCCATCAGGAAGATGTCGGTGATACGGCAGAGGCTGAAAGCATTATAATCGATGACCTTCACACTGGCAGGAATAGTCAGCATGGTGAGGCCCGTCTGGCGGAAACAGTTGATTCCGATGTATTCGAGCGTGGTCGGGAAGTGCACGCTCTCCAGTTCCAACAGCTGGTTGAAACAAGACTCTCCAAGCGAGACAATACCTTCGGGAAGCATCATGTGCTTGATAGCCTTACATCCCACAAACACACTCGAGAGAATCTTCACGTCGCTGATACCCGGTTCGAAACGGATGTCGGTAAGAAGCGAACGGCCAACTTCACCAGAAGCGGCGAAAGCGGAATTGCCTATTGTTTTAATTCCATTACCAATAGATATTTCCTCCGTGAGATAAGTACCGCCATTAAGATAGAATGCCGCATCACCTATTGTAACTATATTGTTTGGAATAATAATGTGGCGCAAATTAGGCAGGTTGGCAAACATATAAGGCTTAATCTCGGTGAAAGTAGGGTCGGTGGGCAAAAGCAATTCCTTTGCCTGAGCACTCACCAATGCCAAATCGCCCTTATTGGCAAACAGAGCCTCGGTGAAATCAAGTTCAATTTCGGTTCCACCCACCCATGGGCTACAGCCACCACCACTATGCGAAGGAGCAATGTAATCAACGGCACAGGCTATTCCTGTTTGACCGCCACCTTGATAATAAGTTGCACCTGCACCTGACTGGAACTCAGACTTTACGCTGGTAATGTCCCCATTGGCTGCCAGTGTGCTGGCATCACGGTCGTCCACATTTCCACCAATGGTCAGTTTCTGCATCGTGTTGGCACAAACGCCCGAGGCAATACCATCTACAAGCCCTGTCTGGCAGATGTTATAGATTTCGCCTGCTGCCCAGGAATAACCTGTGAACTGAGTGGGCGAAGCAGCATTTGTTGCAGCCACGGCCTTCAGATTCGGACAGCCTACACTCAGAGCCTTCATGTCGGCAATCGGTGTGCCGTGAGGCAGTGCCATGTACTGAGCATTGGGCAGTTGCATGCCCTTCACGCTTGCACCCTCTTCGAGCGTAGCACCTTCCATGTCAACCGTTGTGAACGGAGTGAAGTAGGTCTTGATGGCAGCAATGTCATCGGCATTCAGCGTACCGGTAATCACCAGTTTGGTACGGTCTGTTGAGTTCAGATACGATTTGTCTAACGTAGCATCGTTGAACCACTCGGCCAGACCACCGGCACCCACTGTCAACCTCTGGGTGTCGCTGCCAACATCGGAGAAACTTACGGTTTTACCATCACCGTAGTTTTTCTCCAACACATACGCCTGCGCACCTACCGAGACGCAAAGCATTGCGAAAAACAGTAAAAGTTTTCTCATGTTTGAATTAATTTTATTAAAATACTAGTTATCGATATATCGTTGATAGTCAGAGGTATAGACACAGTCTATCCTCTTCCGAAAGAGTCCCTCGCGGGTGGTAATGATGTGGATGGGTTACTTGAGTTTCTTGCCTGTCTGCGCGGCACTTAGCCGCATCTTCATCGTCGCTCAGTGCCCAATCATTTTGAATTATCGGCTGCAAATTTAGAAAAAATTACAATATATTCCAAGTTTTTCCACATTTTTTTACGAAAAACGGAACGTAAACGTTTACGAGGCTCCCCATTGGGACGTTTCTTCCTATACCTTATTATATATAGAACACAAAGGCGCAGAGATTTAGAAAAAAACAAAGAAAACCACTTGATGACGGCACGAACTTCTGCTTGAAGTTCTTTTTCGTGTGCTGCCGCCCGGTGGCTTGCAAATACATTTGCAGCCCCCGATCGTCAACTCACGAAAGTCCTACGGACTACGTGCCGTCATCAAGCGAAAACCATAAAAACCTAACCTTAACGATAACGATAACCCTAACCTTAACTTCGGGAAGTCTTATTTATTTAAGTTTCGGTTGTTAATCTTTTCCTTTTAGGAGTGCCCTCCGGGCAGAATTGAAAATCGGCGGCCGTAGGGAAAGCCAAATCCTACAAATTAAATTATAATCTTACTTTCTCATGAGGATTTAATTTAAATATATTTGTTAGATTTCTCGCCGTAGGCGACTCCAAAGAAGACTTCCGAAAGTTGAGTTATTTATAAAAAAATGATTTTGATTTGTAAGATTTGGCTTTCCCTACGGCCGCCGATTTTCAATTCTGGCCGAAGGGCACCCTTATACACCGAAGAAAGGGGTTTTTAAGGTTTTTGCTTTTCCGTAAAGACAGGCCCATGAGGGCTGTCTGGAGATAGGCTTTCGCGGGAGGCAAACTCGTTTGCAGGACGGGAAAGCCTAGCACAAGACACAGCCGTGCAGCGCACGGATGCTTTACGGAAAAGCTGTTTTCAGATGGTTTTCTTCTTAACAGCTCCGCCTCCGCGTGCAAACACGCTGACGGGACACTTCATCACTGGAGCGCCCCGCCATTCATAAAGCCTTAAAATAGGCTGAAAATTTGGAAAAAACTATTTATTATCTATGTATGGTATTAATCTTCTTCATCTCCCCAGATGTCAGGGAATCCAATGTTTTTGACGTGATCGAGTGCAGGATCGTCCTTCTTCTCATCCTCAAAGACATCCTGTTGCTTGGAGTCGGCGTGGTTATTCCAGCTTCCTTTAAGAATTTGCAACTCCAGATCTGTATTCATGCCCTCAATGAGAGGCTTCATATATACTTTCTTCATAATTATTGTCCTCCCATATTTTTATTTAACAATCAACTTAGCACCATTCACTATGTAGAGACCGGCGGGAACATGTACCGTCTGTGTCTCACCTGCACCTATCACTACTCTGCCAACCTTCATGCCGTTAGCCTTCACAATCTGCACGTCGTTGTCAGCAGCAGCCTTGAACGTGATCGTGCCGCGTCCAGGAATAGCCACCAGATCAGCCTCGCCTGCCAACTCTGCAATGCCTGTTGTTCCCACGTTCTCGCCGAAGAGAACATTAAAGGCTGTCATCATCTTGGCGTTACCAGTGCCACCACCTTCGTAGGTATAATATCCACGGAACGGATATACATAGAGTGCATCACCGAGCGCACTGATATTAATGTTCTTAGAGTTCAGATACATGCCACCAGAGAAGTAGAAGTATCCTTTGCTAGCTGTCAGCTTCTTACCGGAGAACGAACCCTGGTTGTGGAACGAAATAGAGGAAGTACCGCCATTAATCGATCCCGAAGCGTCCTCTCCTTCGTATTCATAATTGGTTCCCATGTCTGACGTAGCCTTCACCAATGCACCAATCTGAGTGGCAGCAAACGGAACATTCTCATCACCAGGAGCAGACGTCACATTAATCATATAAGGTTTATTCGCTTCTGTTGATGTTCCTGAGATTGGAGAGAAGTAAGCGTCAGCCTTGTAGTAGTCATTTGCTGAATTGAGTTCCTCCTCCGTAATGCTGAGGCAATTACTTGGATTCATCTGGTTCACCGTGAATTGACTTCCGGGGTACTTAGAACCTGTCGGTTCAGTATGTACACCATCTCGGACAGTCAGTTGGAAGGGCAGTATCACAGTTGCCAATGCGGTCTTACCATTCCTCGGCCATGAGATTTCACGCGTGTAAGCAGCATAGTTCGGAGACGTCGTCTGGATATCGAACGGTGCATAGAAAGGTTTGCGGTCCGTTATCACGATGTTACCTGCTGCATAGAACTTGTCATCTTGTTTATAAGCAAAGTTGTCAAGCGTGGAAGTTGATTTCTCCGGCAGATAGAACAAGACGTTCGGAGCGAACTTGGCCTTAAGAGTCTCCATAGAAAGGCCACCAGCGCCTTGAATAGCGACAACTGACTTCAGATTGCTGGCATCCACGTAGAGAATCTGGTCGGCATTCTCTGGCGCGCTGCTACCATCAGAATCCTCAAGGGCTTTAGTTATAGCATTATCAATTTCAACGGTAGTGAGGAAACCCTCTACCTCTACTTGAGAATCTGCACTTGCAACAGTCTTGAGTTTGAGTCCCCACATGCTGTCTTCTGCATCCGTGTCCTTATTGTCCACCTTCTTATAATAGCAAGTCTTATCATATACCTTCGTCCATTCAAGTTCCGGATGATAGGTCATGGCCTTCAAGTCGATATCCATACGGTAGAATGCGTAGTAGCGGTGCTCCCAGGCTGTCGTCTTGGCAATGTTATAGCGTGTTTCATCAGCTGTGAATACATAGAAGATACCTGAATTCTTAATTATATCAGTATTTGCAGTTCCGCTCGCATTAAGAATCACATCTACAAATTCATTCCGGGTGAATGTTCCTTTGCCTGTGGGACTGCCCGTTGAAGCCAGATATTTCGACACAGTAAACGGATACTCTATCAGGTGATCAGGATGAGTACCTGTACTACTGCTATTAAGTTCATCGGCATTGTTGAACTTGAAGAAGTTGTTACCTGCTACGGAAGTAAACGCCTTGTCCTCATATCTAAACGGAGCTACCGTTGATTCCGGGTCATAGCTGGAAGAGTAAAGTCCATCGTCACCACCATAGCCATCAAAATTCTCAAAATAATCTGATGTTACAAAAGAGTAGCGAGCCGCACCATTTCCATTGGGATAAGTTTCATCACCGTCTGTACTGTAGAGGTTGGAGAAGGTGAATGTCAGGTCTTCTTCGGCATACTTTTCGGGAACATAGAATTCGAAGACGCCACCGCTCACCGAGAAGTCATCGTTGGTGAATGTCTGACTCATTTCCATCGTCCTGGGCTTATAATCCGGGTCTGTTGGATCCTTATCATTGCCATCATGACAGACGATTTCCATACTGTTGATATAAGGATTGAGTGCCTGCAAGGTCAGGTCAATAGTCACGAGAGCCAGTCCATTGGTTCCATCCACACCTTTAATTTCGAACTTGATAGCATCATTGTTCAGTATGCCCAGATCATACGAGTCTGTTCCACTTTTTACGTCAATGGTTTTTTGAACATCCTCACCCTTTTTATAATCATAAACATCTATTTGATACTCCTCAGCCACAAACTTAGGAGTAGCAGGTAACGTTGCAGTAGTCCATGTAGCCCTGAGGTTTGCATTATAATGATCGTTACCTGAATTATTATTTAATTGCTCAAAAGGCGGTCTTGCCGTAGATGAGGCTAAACCAATGAGATAATGATCACCGCTGGCAGCACCATTTTGACCAATTCGAATATTCGGGCGAATATACCCATCATGGATATCATTCCGAGTTAACCTATTTGGAGAAGAACTTGTTCCTACGGTAAGCCTGTAAATCGTACTCGTTCCATATCCTGTAGCCATATAGGCAAGATAAGCGTCTCCACTATGAATGCCATTGGCATCAGCCGTCCACCCTACTGGCGTTGTTTGGTAGGTTCCGTCGGCATTCAAATAATATTCCTTATTATCAGATGGGTCGACAAATTTAATACAATTAACTGTTCTTGCATCTGTACCATCCTGGTCTGACCCATAAGCATAGTTTATCTTAGCGCCTACAATACGGTAGCCGATAGGAGATTCTTCATTAGAAGAATTGGCCACCGTAACAGGTGTTTCCATATAATAAACTCCATTTTTCAAACCGAAATACTTTTTACCTCCATTTTCAACCTGATAGATTTTCTTAGTCCCAGCGATACCTTCTGCAGGATACTTTTTCCCATTAGCATCAGTTCCGAGGGCCTCTTCCTGATACAGATAGTTGAAGGCAAGAAGATCGGTTACTTTTTTATAGTCGTAAGTATAGAATGTCTGACCGTCTTTTGTTGTTGGCTTAAGTCCACCAATATCAGTCTTATTCGTATTGAATGCCACAGGAAGCATACTCACAGCGGTAGGATTTGTTGATGAAGGCGCACCTTCAGCCGTAAAGGTTCCTTTCGCAGTGAAGAAGATTTCAAACGACTTGATACTTATACCGTAGTACTTGTTGTCGAAAATCTTTGTCAACCTGAAATAGAGTTGATTGCTCATATCACTACCATCTTCTTCCTCACTATAACGCTCCATGGTATACTCTTTGCCATAATCACTTCCGCCAGCATTAGAGGCACTGCCAACATTGATAGCAGTTGATCCGTCTGAGGCAGTCGCGACTTTTTTATAGGTAGAGAGCGTAGCATCTCTGTAATTCGTGGAACCTGTTGTCCAGGGATCCACTTCATAGAAATGCAAAGTGTTAGTATTGCCAAGGGTGAAGTTATAGGCTGAATTCGTACTTACGTTTCGTGTTCCCAAATCGTTTTTTAACACAATCTTGTAACCCGTGATACGATAACCCTTAGGCAAAGACACAATCATGTAGGTCGGCATCGTACCACCCGCAATAATCAGTCTCCTGTACTCCCGGCCATTATAATCATAATCTGAAATGGCACAGGTAGGGGTAAGACACTCTCCTGATTCTGTCACATCATCCACATCGGCCACAGTCATTGTCAAAGGCAGCTGTTCATGGCGCCAAAAGGCTGCAAATCCTGCACCATAACCCGTTTCACCTGGAGTTGACAGGACTTGAACCAGGTTACCCGTAGTTGGACTGATAGTCACATTCTGCGCCACACCTTGCGTGGTTCCAGTTACAAGCATGAGCAACAATAGAATCCACCTGATAAATGTTCTGTTAGTTAGTTTCTTCTTTTTCATAATCTCATTCATTTAATATTTTTTTAGTGATACTTCGTATTCAAGTAATCCCCCTAAGCAGTGCAAAGATAAGAAAAATCCATAACTTGACCATAAAGACACAAAGCGTAAGTGTGAAAAAACTCACAATGGGGTGTACAAAAACTACAAACCGCCTAACTTTCAATTCATTAGTAAAATATACACAAAACCGTCAAAGTATCACAATACAGGACAAGACTGAAGACTTTTTGTAAGTTTTCCAACAAAACCACCCTTCATTCACACTCTTTGTGCAATAAAAAAACTATTCATCATCGCCCGCAACGTCCTACCCTTCAACCGGTTATGGTGAAGGGTTAAAAAAAAGGGGAGACCCACCCCTGCCCTCCCTAATGAAAGCGACCCACCTATATCCTCCCTGAAAGGAAAAGAGACCCACCCCATCCCTCCCTGCTTAGGGAGGGAGTCCTGTGAGGATAAAGGTTAGGGTTAAGGTTAACGTTACGTTAAATTTCTTTGTGTCTTTGTGTTTAATTAAAAAACAAAAATCTTCAAAAATCTAACGCAAATCTTTCCTCATAAGCTACATTTTTGTAAGATTATCGTAGATTTTTGTCTTAATCTTTGTGTCTTTGTGTCTTTGTGTTGAGTTCCATTGATTCAAATTTTTTGTGGGATTTTTGGCGAGATTTTGTCTTATTCTTTTACTTTCTAAATAATCTAGAGAATTCATTCCATTCGATGATGTTTTGGTCTTCAAAGTATCATCAAACGGACTTCAATCTATCATAGAATGAACTTCAATCTATCATCAAACGAACTTCAAAACATCATAGATTGAAGACCTAAACATCATCAAACGGAATACATTCCAGTTATCCAAGTAACTTAGTCTTACGAAGTCTAAATGTATCGTTTACGAGGCGTAACTCTATCATTTACGATGCATAAATGACACAATTACGAATGCCCAAAAGACTCCCTCCCTAAGCAGGGAATTTATGGAATAGCGAGAGCAATGTTAAGTTTACTTAGGCATTGCCGAGTCATGACATAAATCGCCGAAAGGCAAAGGCTGGGGTGGGTCTCCAGTTGGGGTGGGTCTCCCCCTCCCTTCGGGAGGGCTGGGGGTGGGTTTCAACCCTTCACCGCAAACACCTATTCCACAAGAAGTTACGCCACAAAGTGAATAGTTGTTTGCTGTGATTTAAGAAATAAACAGTATCTCACAGGAGTTGCAGATCATGCAAAAACTCATCAAGCGTTAGGAGATTAAGTTTAGGAAAAGAAACTCTTTTTAAAACATTGAAATGATTATCCTCACTGACAATATAATCCGCATTAGCTATAACAGCACAATCGGTAAACTTGTTGTCATCCTCGTCTTGCTCTATAAGCATAAAGCGGAAACGGGGATCAAAATGCTTGGTAAATGGACTCCGCTTGATAGCATTAACTATGTTATCTGCAACAAAAGGATTTGCCAAACGCCCTAACACCTCTAAATATTCATACAAGATTTCATCACTTACACAAAGATAATACTGCCCATCACGAAAAGCCTGCCACGCAGGCCTATAAGGACTATGCAAAGAAATCATCTGTATCAGACAATTGGTATCGATAACCACATTCCTCATAAATCAGGATTTTTGGGGATAAGGAGTACGATAATGAGAATGACGGAGGTCTTGCAACTTTTCCTCGTTCCAAGCTCCGCTCTCCCACAACCGTTCCATTTCCCTATCCGCACGGTCGGCGAAAAATTCAGAAATAGCATGACGCAAAGCGTTAACCTCCTCTTCGCTCTTCAAACTTGCCATTGCGTTCAACAATTCCACTTGAGCAGGTGAAAAGACAGTGCGAACAGAAGACATGGCAGGTTCACTGGCCATATCCTGTTCCATATCAACTGGAGCATATCTCTTCTCATCCATAATCTAATTGGCATTATTCTTCAACGCTGCAAAGATAGACAAACTTTCCCAAACCTCCAAATTTTTAGGATTCTAAAGTTGAAAGCGGGGCGCTTCATCACTGGAGCACCCCGCCATTCACAAGGCCCTTACTCAGGCCTAAGAAGAAAAAACTATTTATACTATCATATTGGTTAGTCCTCGTCTTCATCCTCCCAGATATGGGGGAATTCAAGATTCTTGATGCGGTTGAGCGCAGTATCTTCCTCTTCATCGAAGGAGTTCTCTTTTGCATCTGCCCAATCATAACTATGTTCCATCATGGGCTGCTCCATCAGAGAGGAAACGATCTCAATCACAGGAATAATATACTCTTTTTTCATATCGCTGCCCTCCTTTATTTAATCATGATTTTAACTCCGTTAATTACATAAAGACCTCTCTGCACTTTCTTCTCAGTCAGGTCACGATAAGTTCTTGCCACCATGCGACCCTGAAGGTCATAGACAGGAGCATCCATATCGATGAACTGTGATGCATCCACAGCCTCAATGGCTGTCGGCACGTCACCGAGACCTTCCTCGAATACAGGAGTGAAGGAAGACAACTTGGCACCGTTAGAACTTGTTGTATAATATGCACGGAACGGAGCAATCTTCACCTCACCGTAGCTTTCACCAAGGTCAGCCGAACTTACGAACACATTCTTAGCGAAGTAGAAGATGTTAGCATCTCTTGCCACCTTCTGGCCAGCAAAGGTTCCCTTCGGGGTAAATTTCCATGTACCCTCTGCACCACCTGCTCCTACAGTCACACCTGTCGAAGCATCACCAGAGAAGGTATAGTCTCCAGCCATATCGGTAGTCTTCGAAACCAGTGCACCCGGCTGTGTAATGGTGAACGTCACGTTATCTTCAGAACTATTACCTTCCAGATTTACCAAATAAGGCTTGTTGGCTGCTGCAGTGGTCACATCAGTCATAGCCGGGAAGAAGGCCATCACCTTATTGTCTTTGGTTACCAATGCACTACTTGACTGCATAGTATGCAGCGTAAACGAGGTACCGTCAGCATTGGTATGCTTACCACTTTCGTCCAGAGCGATGGCAAACGGCAGGATAATCGAAGCATTCTGCACCTTGCCATATTTATCCTTAGTGACCAAACGCTTGTAGGTCATCGTACGTGCACTCGGCACCTGGATATCATAAGGAGAGTAGAACGGTTCCTTGTCAGTGAGCACGAAGTTGTAAGTAGCACGATAAGAATCTTTACCTACTTTCTCAGCCACATTGGGAACTGTTGCACCAGCACCCGACGGCACGAAGATCAGGCAGTTAGCAGCACCTGTTGCTGAGAAGTCGCTCATCGACTGATGTGAGTCGGTTGTTCTCTGATATACACCCTGCAAATTGCTGAAGTCAATATAGAGAATCTGCTTTGCACTCTTAGGAGCCTCGTTGTTGAAGTCATCCTTGCCAGTCTTGATAAGATTCTCAATTTTTGCATAAACCTCGTCGGTCGAAACATAACCTGCTCCTACTGATGCGGGAGCGTCGGTAGAAATCTCAGCACCATAGAAAGCATCCGTCTGACCAGTGCCGTAAAGGGTCTGGTTGTAGATCTTCTTGAACTTGACGAGCGGGTTGTAGGTAGTTGAGTGTATGTTCACCTTCATCTGATAGAACGCGTATGCACGGTGTTGAGTAGCAGTCGTCGGAGCAATGTTGTAGCGAGTCTCGTCAGTGGTGAATACATAGCGGGTGTCAGTTTGCGTCGTAGCCTTGACGGTGAACTTCATATCACCAAAGGTGCCATTGTTGGGTGCATTTTTATAGTTAGCAAGCGAGAAAGCGTATTCCTCGATGGTACCACCGCTGGTTCCAACCTGGTCGGCATTATTGAACTTGAACGGAGCACTACCCACAATGCCCACCTTCAAGCGTTCCAACTGTGCATTTGCTGCCTCACTGGGGTTGGTGTAGATAACGTTGTTGGTTGTGCCGAAGGCATCATAGTGTGCAGACCTCACGAAGTTAATACGTGAGTAGTGAGGACCTGTTGCTGCATTATAGTCATCGTATGTCTCATCAACGTATTGGCTGGTAAGGTTTTCGAATGTGATTTGTATCTGGTCATTTATACAGTCATCAGGCAGGTAGAAGTCAAACTCTCCGCCACTCACGCTGAAGTCGCTGGCATGGAATGTCTGCTCCAGCTTAATTTCCGGTTGAGTAAGGTCACTACACCATACCGACATTTGGTCGAGATACGGGTCGAGAGCCTGCATGGTGAGCGTAGCGCGGACAAGACCTTGGCCGATAACGCCAAACTTCACAGCGTCGTTGTTCAGGCCAGTAAGTGGGTATGTTCCGTTGCCAGTTACGTCTACAGTCTCTTTTTCCGATCCGTCGGCATTGTAAATCTTCAGTTTGAAGTTGCCTACCGAAGCCGTTGAGGTATTGATCTGCTGGTATGTAGCCTTATCACCAGTGGTATTGCTGATCATGCCGTAACGGGTATATTGGGGAATAAAGATTCCACCTGTTCTTTCCCTATAATATGTAATAAAATATGTGGGCCACTGGAGCTGGTAGATATTATTGCTTGAGTCGATACCGAATCTCTCGCTGGGATCAGGTTTCGTCCTCTGCGTAGCAGCATAACCATTGTTGAAATAGAGGTATCGCTTATTATTTCCACTACCAGTTGAAATATAACCTTCACCATCCATTTCCCATTGCACTTGTGTTGTGGTGAAACGACCTTCAGAGTTTAAATAATACCATGTACCATCATCTTGATACCTTATCCGGAATGTTCTAGATGCTGTAACATTTGTAGCGTAATCATATTCTATTCCGGTGATGCGGTAGCCGATGGGCACTTTGTGTCCGTCAGAGATTTCTACAGACGTAGGAGTCTCAATGAAATAAACCTGTTCTTCGGTAGAACTGGCACCTTTACCGAGCTTGAAGTATCCACCAGCTGATGTAATCGTATACTGACTGCCTGTCTTAAAATCTACAACCTTTCCAGACATCCCATCAACATCAGTACCGTCCGTTATCGACTCTGCCTCGTAAAGCAAGAAGTTAGCACTGATATCGTTCACGTTAGCAGACTTGTAGCTGATACGCCAAGTACCATTATAATTATTATTCTCAATTGTGCCGAAGTCCACCTTGCTTGTTGGATATGGCACCAGTGTAGCACTGACGGGAGTTGAAATCTCGCTGGCCGGTGTCACAGGCGAGAAGTCGTCCTCAGCTGTGAAATAGAACTTCGCATTCTCAAGCTGAATCATCGCACGGCTTTCAGAGGGATCGCGCAGCATAAAATACAGCACGTTGCCCATTGGGTTGGCAGCACTCTCTTCGCGTTCAATTTTTTTCTGAGCACCGCCTGTTGTAATAGTAGCCGATGTATAGTTGGTGGCAAAGTTGCTGTTCGTCTCACTAAACGTTGATTGTTGACCGTTGCCGTTGAAATCATTCCCTATTCCACTTGGTTTCGTAAATTCAATGACATAACCCGTGAAACGGTAACCACTGGGAAGACTGACTGTTAAGAAACATCTGTTTGCAGGAGCATTGTCTCCAGTACTTGTGTAGTCTCCATAGGAAGATCCTGATCCAGGATGGGCTCCATGACCAATCATCATATGTACTCCATCAGAAGATTTGAAGAGGTTGTTAGCCGGATTGTCCAACTGCCCGTTGGGAGTCAGGTTGATACCATCCGATGCCGTCAGCACCATGTTCAACTGCTCATGCTGCCAAGTAGCAAATCCACCAAGATTGAAGAAGTTGTCTGTTGAACCATTGTTCTTCACTGCAGCGACGCACGCACCGTTGTTAGCACGAATGGTAACGTCCTGTGCCGAAGCCCACTGTGTATTCACCAACCCGAGGAGGGCGAACACCATTAATCGTAAAAATTTTTTGTTCATACTCGTAATTATTAGTTTTTTTCTAATTTTACTACCATTTCAAAAAACCTTTTTAGCGGCTTTTCGTTCTTAGTACTGCAAAAGTACAAAAAAAGTTTAAAACCTCAAATTAAAAATGAAGAAATCTGCATAAAATGTTGCCGATAGGTGTGTAAAATCAGAAAACAAGGTTGTGCAAAAACTCGAAAAAATGTATATAAAAAACTTAAAACAAGGGTAACAAGCAATAAAAAAGAGCGATTTCATCGGTGTTTTCGGATTTTATTCGTATATTTGCAACACCGTTTCGGTATAGTTAATCTCTAAAAAGAATTATACTTGCAATAACAACTGAGTTATGACCGCCGGAGAATACCAATTTAGCGCCATGCTACTGATGGCCCTGCTGACCCTCACGTTGGCAGTGGTATTGATGCGCAGGGAGGTGAACGGGGCCGACGTGAAGGGTTCCGGATGGCTGCTGGCAGGCGGAACGCTCCTGCTCTCTATCCATTTCTACTTGCAGCATGCGCTGGGATTCAGGGACGCGGGCGAACTGCACAAGAGTGTGTTCCTGAACCTCATCTTTATATTGCCTGCCGCCTGGCTGATCAATATGTCAATGATTTTCCTGCTCCGCAAGGGGGAAGTTCGCCTGTGGGAATGGCTGGCGGGGCCTCTGGTCTATGGGGTGGCACTGGTTATCCTGATAGCGGGAAAACTGGAGGTGGTAGAATGGATGAACCTGAATAGGGCGAATCATGTGGTATCCGCCCTCTACGGCATCACGCTGCTGCTCTACAACGCGCTGGAGTTCATAGAGTTGAAACGCATCAGACAGGCACTCGACAACTTCTACGACCAGTCAATGAGGTACAGAATCAGATGGTTGGGCGTGTCATTGAAGTTGCTGGCGCTGGTGGCTCTATCTTCTCCCATCACGATTTTCTTTGGCAGCAAGTTCGTGCTGCCAATCTTCGGCATCATCGTCCTTGTGAGCGTCTATTACTACGTGCTGTGCTTCGTCTGCTTCTGCGTGAGCGAGAGTGCCTACCTGATAAGCGTCGCCAAGGAAGAGGAGGAAGAAGAGGTGCGCATCGTGCTGCCGGAAACGCAGGACAAGCACACGGACAGCGATCAGAATCAGCGCGTGGAACAGGCCATCAGGAAATGGATGGAGAAACGGGGACACCTGAAGACGGGTATCACCATCCAGAACGCGGTGGAGGAAATGCAGATACCGCGCTATCTGCTCGTCAGATGGATCAAGGGCACGGAGTATGAGGTGTTCAGCCGATGGATTACCCACCTGCGCGTGGAGGAGGCTAAACGCTTGCTGGCCGCCCATGCGGACTACTCCAATGAGGCCGTCGCGTATGAGTGCGGCTTCAGTTCGCGTTCTTACTTCCAGAAGATTTTCAAGGAGCAGACGGGCATGACGCCCGTGGAGTATCAGACGAAAAAGACACACGCATCTTCATCATAAAAAACGAAAACCGAGAAAACCACTTTTTTGTAAAGCATCCGTAGCCACGGATGTGCCTATGGCCGTTTTTCCATGGGGTGCAAACAGGTTTGCATCCCGGGGAAGAACAACCACAGACAGCCTTGTCAGGCATGACTTTACAAAAAAGCAAAAACATTATAAAACCTTCGGCAATGCTATAAATTAAAGATGAAAGATGAAGGATGAAGGATGAAACTAAGGATGAAAGGCTATAGTTATCGTTAAGGTGAAGCAGAGGTTTTCAAGGTTTCGAAGAAACCGGTGGTTTTCCCTTGATGAGACAGAAACCCTGAAAGGGTTAACGGTATGAGGGATAAGACTGTCTGGAAGCTTGCTCACAAGCAGTCTTATCCCTCATACCGTGGGAGACGCTGACAAGCGGTCTCTGATACATCAAGGGGTTTTCTTGGTTTTTGTTAGATTCAATCCTCAGGGACGGAGCATCCGGCGATAGCGCTCCTGATCGAGCAAGAGCTCCTCGGCGGCCTTCATCTGCTTGTCGTACTGCAGGGTGTTGGCAATGCTGCCGGCCTGATAATAATAGGCGGCCACGATGTCGTTCTGAAGCAATTGCATGATGAGCGGCTTGTGGCGGTCAAGGTCGCGGTCCAGATTGTGGGCCAGTTTCTTCTCCAAAGCCTCAAACTCGGGCTTGGCATCCTCCATATAGCCTTCGAACTCCATCATCGTCTTGAGCCGTTTCATCACTTTCTCGCTCTCGGGATCGTAGGTGAAACCGCTTTTCAGGACGCGCTGCTTGAAGTCGGCATAGTCGGCATCGGTGAGGCGGAACTCTGAGGCGGGGGCTATCGTGGGATGGCTGTTGATATAATCTATCACGTATTCGAGCATCACCTCCGTAGAGTCGCGGGCGGAAGCCGTGAGATAGAAGGCGATATTAGGCAGTGAATCGGGCTTCACTTCGAGGTCGGGCTTGATGCCTCCGCCATCGCGCACCTCGCGACCGTTGGCCGTATGGAACACCTTGGTGAGCGAATCGGGGATATGCTCCAGGTAGCCGCCGTTAGCATGCTTGTAGTTGATGGCCTGAATGCAACGGCCACTGGGGATGTAATACTTGGAAGTGGTGAGTTTCATCTGCGTATTATAAGGTAAGTCGAGGGGTGTCTGCACCAGGCCTTTGCCATAGGTGCGCGTGCCCAGAACCACGGCGCGGTCGAAGTCTTGCAGCGAACCGCTGGTAATCTCACTGGCCGAAGCGGTCTCACCATTGACCATCACGACCACGGGCATCAGCGTATCGATGGGCTCCACGGTGGTGCGGTATTCGTGATTGCCGCGCTTCAGCTTGCCGATGGTCTTCACGATCGTCTTGCCGTTGGGCACAAACATATTCACAATGCTCACGGCCTCGGAGAGCAGACCGCCGCCATTGCCGCGAAGATCGATGACGAGCGACTTCATACCCTGCTGCTTCAGGTCGATAAACGCACGGCGGAAATCGCGCGAACAGTCTTCGGTAAACGAATTGAGGTTGATATATCCGATGCCATTCTTGCGCAATCCGTAATAGGGAATGCTGGGAAACTGGATGGCTCGGCGCGTGATACGCTTCTGGAGAATCTTTCCCGTGGTGGGGCGCTGAATCTTCAACAGGAAGGTCGTGCCGGCATCACCGCGAAGATGCGAACTGACGTATGCCACATCCTTGTCGGTCATTGTCGTGTCGTCGATGCTCAGGATGATGTCGCCCTTCTTCAGTCCGGCCTCAGCGGCAGGTGTATCCTGATAAGGCTCGTCCACAACGACGCGCTTCAGCTTCGCATTGTAACGGATCAGCGCACCGATACCCGCATACTTTCCAGTCAGCGAGGCTTTCAGTTCGCTCACTTTCTCTGCCGGATAATACACCGTGTAGGGATCGAGCGACTGCAGCATGGCATTGATACCCGTGCCGATCGTCTGCCCGGCACTGAGCGTATCCACATAGGCCATGTCCAGATTGCGGTAGATGGCATTGAATATCTCAAGGTTTTTCGATGTCTCGAAATCATGGTCCTGAGACTCCTGAGCCAGTACAGGCAGGAGCGTGCCCAAGGCCCCAATCATCAACAAAAAGATTCTCTTCATCTTAATTCTAATTAGAAATCGGATGCAAAAATACAATATTTTACGCAAATACTTAAATTTTTCCCGAAAAAGTTTGGCCGTTTCAAAAAAACGCCTTACCTTTGCACCCGCAATTCGAAAGAAACGCATCTGCTTCAGTAGCTCAGTTGGTTAGAGCACCTGACTGTTAATCAGGGGGTCGTTGGTTCAAGCCCATCCTGAAGCGCCTTAAGAATCAAGAGGTTACGAGAAATCGCAACCTCTTTTTTTCTATTATTTGCGAACTTATTGCATACAATATTGTAATCAGAAGTAAGCAAAAGCTAAACAGGAAATCAAAAAAAAACATTGTTTTTGTACTCATTTTTAAAAATATTACCTAACTTTGCACATGATTATACTTGCCGTAAGCATCATCTGAACCAAAATTACATCATAAAATGAGACTCATCAACAATTTATATATGATGCTACTCCTGCTTGTCCTTGTTTCGTGCACAGGACACAAGACTTGGCGTATAGGAGTATCACAATGTAGTGGAGACATCTGGCGCGATAAACAGAACCAGGAACTCAAGATGTGTACTTATCTTTATGACAATGTGGATATCGAATTTGCCTCGGCCGACGATAACGACAAGGTTCAGATTAGCCAGATTAACCATTTCATCGATGAGGGTGTTGACCTGCTGATTGTGTCGCCAAATCAGGTAAACACCATCTCTCCAGCCATTGACCGTGCCTACGACATGGGCATTCCAGTGATTCTCTTCGACCGGAAAAGTGACTCCAAGAAATATACGGCATTCATGGGTGCCGACAATCAGATGATGGGCAGCATAATAGGCAAATACATTATCGGACAGAAGAGCCAAGGGACCATCCTGGAAATCAAGGGCCTGAAGGGGTCTTCACCGGCACAGGAACGACATGAAGGATTCGTGAAGGGAATCGGCGATGAAAGCCGGCTCATCACATGTGACGGCGATTGGACACAAAATAGCGGCTTCCGCCTAATGGACTCAGTGCTTCAGCAGCGGCAGGATATTGTCTGCGTGTTCGGCCAGAACGACCGCATGGCGGTCGGCGCCTATAAAGCAGCGAAGAAACGGGGCTTGGAAAAGAATATAATGTTTGTGGGCATCGATGCCTTGCCGACGAAAGACGGCGGCATTGAGCAAGTGAAAAAGGGTGTGCTATCTACCTCTTATATATATCCCACGCGAGGTGACTTGCTAATACGACTTGCGATGAACATCCTAGAGGGCAAGCCCTACGAGAAAGAGAACTTACTGAAGTCGGCCTTGGTGACTCATGAGAATGCCGAGGTGATGCTGATGCAGGCAGAGGAGATGAGCGAGCAGAACGAACGTCTTTCTACGCTTCACGAGAAAGTGGATTGGTATCTTTCACAATACCGCCATCAGCGAATATACCTCTTACTCATGGGCATAATCGCACTGCTGATCATCGGACTGATGTGGTTCCGTATCTACGCCTTGCGCCGCCGCCATCGCATAGAACGTGAAGCCTTCGCCTTGGTGACGGCAACCCCCTCCAGTTCCACGATGAGAGAGAGAGTTACCCCTCCCAATTCCCCAGAAGGAGATAAAACGGAAGAAGAGAATACCGATGCTTCTGCCGACGTCACACGGGTAAGCAAAGAACAACAAGAACTGATAGCCGAAGACGGCGACATCGATTCCAACTTCCTTGATCGTTTGCGTCAGTTGGTACAGGAGAAAATGACCGACAGCGACTTTGGCGTTGAGTCTTTGGCAAGCAATATGAGCCTAAGCCGAGTGCAGCTCTACCGAAAGGTGAAAGCCCTGACGGGGCGCACCCCTGTCGATATCATCCGCCTAAGCCGTCTGAACCGAGCCAAAGCCTTGTTGGCACAGGGCAATCGTAACGTATCCGAGGTAGCTTACGACGTAGGTTTTTCTTCTCCCAGTTACTTCACGAAGTGTTTCAAGGATGAATTCGGGGTTGTCCCCGGGGAAATGAAATAGCGAGGGAATCATAAAAATCGTTCATTTAACAGCAAAAATGTTACATGAACGATTTTTTTTACCACTTGAAACATCTGTTTTATCCTCTTTTTAATGTTCAGACTACCTTTGCTGCCAGTAAATCTATTGCTAACTTAAAAAGACAAGAAATGAAAGATCTAAGAAGATTTCTACTGAGCACATTGCTCTTGTTCGTCTGCGTTGCCATTCAGGCGCAGAAGACAGAAGCATCGGGCACAGTCGTTGATGCCACTGGCGAAGGCGTCATCGGTGCCACGGTGATGGAAAAAGGTACGTCGAACGGTACCGTTACAGATTTCGACGGCAACTTTACTATTAAAGTGAACGAGGGTGCCATCCTCACCATCTCTTACATTGGCTATCAGACGGTGGAACTTCCCGCCCAAAGCGGTATGAAGGTGACACTGAAAGATGACGCCGAGATGTTGCAGGAAGTGGTGGTGACTGGTTATCAGGTACAGCGCAAGGCCGACTTGACGGGGTCTGTCGGTGTTGTGGAAACCAAAGACTTCAAGACCAGCAACACCGACCCTATGGCTTCCCTGCAAGGTAAAGTGCCCGGTATGACCATTACTTCGAATGGCTCTCCTTCCGGCGAGGCTGATGTTCACATACGTGGTATCGGCAGTATGGGTGGTTCAAGCACATCTCCTCTTTACATTGTCGATGGCATGCCATTCAGCGGTTCGCTGAACAGCCTGAATGCTTCTGACATTGAGACCATGCAGGTGTTGAAAGATGCTGCCTCTGCCTCTATATATGGTTCTCGAGCTGCCAACGGTGTCGTTGTTATCACCACCAAGAAAGGCAAAAAAGGCGACAAGGTAAATATTGACTTCAATGCCTCCGTGTCGATGGCATGGATGTCGCAGAAGATGAAACTTCTCAACACTCAGCAGTATGCCACTGCGCTTGTACAGGCTGCTTTGAACGACGGGAAGAATCCTGCCGACTATGCCAAGAACTATGGCTTGGCTCTTGATGTTGCAGGAGGTACACCTATCTCGGTCTATAACCCAGTCACGGGTGCCATGGAATCCTATGCAGTGGGAGGTTTCTATGACGGCTATATGAATTCCAACAGGACCATGCGCTACAGCGATACCGACTGGGTGGACGAAATTAGCCGCAAGGGCATCACCCAGAACTATGACCTTTCGCTTTCGAAAGCTAACGACAAGGGCTCGTCGCTCTTCTCTGTAGGCTACAAGAAGGCTTTAGGTGTGCTGAAGCATACAGATTTCGAGAACTTCTCTGCACGCTTCAACAGCAGTTATAAGATTAATAGTATCATCACGGTAGGTGAGAATGCTACGTTCTCCTATTCTAACAATGTAGATTGCGCTCCTCTGGAAAATGCCTTGAAAATTGCTCCTACACTTCCCGTCTATGAAGAGGACGGAGTTACTTTCTCCGGGCCTGTGGGTGGTATGAGTGATCGTCAGAACCCTTTGCGCGAGCTCTATCATAATAAGGACAACCGATTGAAGAAGTGGCGTATATTTGCCAATGCTTATGTTGACATCACCCCTATCAAGGGCATGCTCTTCCGTTCAAATTTCGGTATCGACTACACCAACAGCAATATCCGCAGCCTGCAACACACCTGGAATTCGGATGTCGTGAAGAATAGCACCAATGCCAGCACGCTTTCACAGACGCATAGCACGAAATGGACTTGGTCTAACACCCTACAGTATAATTTCGACATCATCGAAAACCACAACTTGAACATTCTTCTCGGTATTGAGGCTCATCAGGACAACTACATTGATTTCTCAGCCCGTCGCACCAACTATCCATTGGAGACCTTCGACTATATGTGGCCCAATGCTGGTACAGGCATTCAGAACGTCACTGGTGCTGGCGACTCTTATAAACTGATGTCATACTTTGGCAAAATAGACTATAACTGGAACGACCTCCTGCTGGCTTCGTTCACATTACGCCATGACGGTTCGAGCCGCTTCGGTAAAAACCATCAGTATGGTACATTCCCCTCCGTATCATTAGGCTATCGCCTCTCAAAACATATCAATGCCGAATGGCTGCGCGACTGGAAAATCCGAGCCAGCTATGGTGTGACCGGTAACCAGGGCATGAACTCAAATACCGCTCACTTCGGACTTTACGTTGCAGACTACGGTTCTAGTCGTGAGAACTCCACAGCCTACGACCTTAATCTACAGAAATCAGGTACATTGCCCTCCGGCTATTATAAATTGCAATCTGCAAATGAAGACCTGAAGTGGGAGTCCTCATCACAGTGGAACTTTGGTACCGACTTCCAGCTTTTCAACGACGACCTCTACGGTTCTTACGACCTTTTCTTCAAGGAGACTAAGGACATGCTTGTACAGCCAGCATTCCTCGGAGCCATTGGTTTCGGCGGACAGACTTGGATTAATGGTCCCACGCTCAAGAACTGGGGTATGGAATTCACGCTGGGCTATCGTCATAAGACTTCTTACGGACTATCGTACGACGTAACTGGCAATGTTGACTTCTACCGCTCCAAGGTGACCTATCTGCCCGAGAAGTCGAAGAACTCCTATGAGCACAACGACTACCACAACCTGGCTCAAGACGAGCGTGCCTATGGCTCGCGCATTGGCTATGTGGTTGAAGGTCTCTATCAATCACGCGAGGAAGTGCTTTCCCGCGGACAGGCAGGTGCCCGTGTGGGTGGTCTGAAATATGCCGACCTCGATGGCGACGGCATGATCAACGAGAAAGACCGCACATGGATATTCAATCCCGTTCCCAATTTCTCCTATGGTGTCAACGTTAACGTATCCTACCGCAATTTCGACTTCACCATGTTCTGGCAGGGTGTTGCCGGTGTTGATGTCATCAACGATCAGAAATTCCAGACCGACTTCTGGAGTATCACCGATGCTGGCTCTAACAAGGGAGAGCGTCTGATCGACGCATGGACTCCCGCCAACAGTGGTTCCACCATACCTGCCCTTACCACATCGAATGGAGCAGACGAGGGACGCCTGTCGTCATACTTCGTCGAGAATGGTTCCTACATTAAGATGCGTACATTGCAATTAGGCTATACCCTGCCTGAGACCATTGCCAAGAAGCTGCTCTTGTCTAAGGCCCGCGTTTTCCTCTCCGGTGACAATCTCCTGACCATTAAGTCGAAAACGCTCACCTGCTCAGATCCTGAGAGCACGGCCTGGAACTATCCTCACACAGCTTCCTTCACCTTTGGAATACAACTGGGATTCTAATAGAGTTAAGAATTAAGAGTTAAGATTTAAGAATTATGAAAAAGATCAATTTATATATAGCATCACTGCTGCTTTCTGTCTTAGCAGTGTCATGCAGCGTAGATGATGTGAAACCGCAGGGCACGCTCGATGAAGAAACGGCGTTTTCCAGTCCTGAGAAACTCGTCACCGCAGCCTATGCCAAACTCGGCGACGACTGGTATTCCTATCCGTTCAACCTCTGGCCTTACGGCGACATGAGTGCCGACGACTGCCTGAAGGGCGGCTCCGGCGAAAACGATACGGGTTATCACCCCATGGAGATTTTCTCCACGCTGCAACCCGATCGCGGTGAGTTCGACGAACTCTGGTATCAGCTCTATAGCGCCATTTCCCGTTGCAACCGTGCTTTGGAATCAATGGCCAATGCCGAAGATACCCCTGCCATTAAGCAGCTAAAAGGTGAAGTGCGCTTCCTGCGCGGCCATTTCTATTACAAGCTACAGCAGATGTGGTACGAGGTGCCTTTTATTACCGAAGGCATGGACAATGCAGCCATCGAGGCTTGTCCGCAGAGTTCTCACAACGAGATTATGCAGCACATCATTGATGACTTCCAGTATGCCTACGATAACCTGGCCGAGGCTGCTCCCGGCACCACAGGCCGCGCCCACAAGGTGGCTGCTGCCGCCTATCTGGCCAAGTGCTACCTGAACTGGGCCTACGGCGACGGCTATGAGGCCACAACGGGCTATAGCCACGTAGATAAGCAGAAGATTCAGAAGGTGGTGGAATACACCGACGTGGTGAAGAACTCTCCCTACAACTATCTCGACACCTACGGACACATCTTCCTGCAAGACTATGCCAACTCCGTGGAGAGCATCTTTGCCGTGCAGCACTCCAACAAGGCCGACGACGGCACACAGTTCGGACGTGCCAACTGGTCGAACATGCTGAACGGCGTATGGGGCGTTTGGTCGTGCGGATGGGACTTCCACAAGCCCTCACAGAACCTCGTCAATGCCTTTAAGACCAAGAACGGTCTGCCCATGGACAATTTCGACGAAGACCACAACGCCATCGTCGTGAATGGTGCCGACTCTAAGTATAAGTACGACCCCCGCCTGTTCCACACCGTGGGAATGCCCACCTATCCTTATAAATACGAGGAACAGTTCACGCTGACCAAGGCCAACAGCCGCACGCCCAACACCTACGGCTACTACTGCTCGATGAAGGAAATCCCCCAGCGCTCGAAGGGCGAGGACTACGACAACCCCTGGCAGGCTTTCGGCCAGAACGACTACGTGCTCCGCTACACCGACGTGATGCTGATGCGTGCCGAGGCACTGATCGAGATGGGCGACTACAACGGCGAGGCCCTGCAGATCATCAACGAAATTCGCAGCCGTGCCAAACGTGACATCAGCAGCACATCGCTCATCAAGTATGCTAAAGACCAGTGCGACATCAGTCTCTACGGCAGTTTCGCATCGCAAGACGATGCACGCAAGGCCCTGCGCTGGGAACGCCGTCTGGAACTGGCTATGGAGGGCCACCGCTTCTTCGACCTGCGCCGTTGGGGCCTGCTCTCCAAGACGCTCAACAAGTATTTCGAAACGGAGAAGACCGACGAGTATGACGGCCAGACCTATGCCCTCTACTACAAGGATGCCTTCTTCACCCCTGGCAAGAATGAGTATTTCCCCATCGCCAACAATCAGATGAACTACGTGCAGGGACTCTATCACCAGAACAAAGGGTATTAATGAGTTTATAGTTTAAAGTTAAAAAATTAAAGATTAATGCTTTATGAATAAGATATATAATATAATAGGTGTAGCTCTGCTAGGTGCTCTTCTCTTCACCTCCTGTCAGGACAGAGACCTTCCAGGCTCCGGTGAGATGAAAGTAGCAGCTCCGGATGCGGCGCAAATCAAGGGCGTGGCCAGCGGCGACAACAATTACGACTATACCCTTACGTGGCCACAGAGTAGTCAGGGCGCCACCATGCAGGTGGCCGTGTTCAAGAACGGTTCGCAGATACAGGGTTTCGTCCCCTGTCAAGGCAATTCTTTCACGCTGAAGAATCTCGAGACCAACCAGCTCTATGAGTTTCTTTTCAAATATGCTACCAGCGAGGCTATCTCCAATGGCGTGATGACGTCGTACACACGTCCCGGTGCCACTTCAGCAAGCAACGTGAAAATGGAGCAAATTGACTTGGCCGACGACAAGCACGACTTGAAAATCACGTGGACAGCCAGCCCCGATGCTACGTCCTATATCCTTAAACTCACCAACAGTACTGGCTCAAGAGTGGTTACGACCACCGTCAACGAACCGTCCTATCTCCTGAAGGACGTACAAATGAAAGAGAGCTGGGAAGCCACCGTCATCGCCGAGAACGACAAGGGACGCGCCCTGCCCGTTATGGCTTCTGCAAAGATTGGCGGCAAGATTCCAGCCTTCCTCTCTGAATATCCCACGCCCGAGGAACTCATTGCTAATGGCGATGACGATGAAGCCAGCGCCTGGCTGTGGTTCAACGAGAACTATCCCAATGGTGAGTATGTCTATTTCGGCTCGATCAACACCGTGACCGACATCGAGGACTATCGCATGCTCTTCTGGCTGCGCGACATCGAGACTGGCAATGCTGACGACATCTGGAACTTCTCCGAAGTGGCACGCAATGCAGCCCCCTGCATCGAACAGTATGTTAAGAATGGCGGAAATTTGCTTTTGTGGTCGCATGCCGTTCCCTATATCGGCACAATCAACCGTCTCCCCACTTCACTCCTCCGTGGTGTGAACAACGCCTTCGGCTGCGGCACTGGCGGAATGAATCCCGACGTATGGAAGATGGGTATCTGCCTCAAGACCGAGTCGTTCTACGTTGATTTCAGCTCGCATCCCATCTATGCCGGAATGCCCACCGAGAAACTTCATGACGGCTGTCCTGTGGGCATAGCCATGAAGGGTGCAGGCTGGACAGAAGACCACAACTGCCTGTTCTTCGACATTCCCACCAAACTTACCGACCTTGGCAATACCACCGAAGAGTGCTACGTGTCTCTGACCACCGAGTATGGTATCTATCCTCTCGGTACGTGGGACAGCCAATCGGCATGGGTCTCACAGCTCAATGTATGGGAGGCTAAGGGTGCAGAGAAAGCCCCAGAAGGATTCCAGAAAGGCTGTGGTACGGTGCTCTGCATTGGCAATGGTGGTTGTGAGTTCTCTATGAAGAATGCCGATGGAACCCCCGACAAGAGCGCCCATCCCAAGAACAACTCCTGTCAGGACAACATCCTGAAACTGGCCAAGAACAGTGTTGAGTACCTGATGTCTATCTAAGTTTAAATCATCTGTTGGATTAATTCATCTTAGGTTGTTAATAGCAGTTAGGTAATTTGAAAATGAAAAGATTGTTTTCAAAATGATCAATTGACAGTCCACCCGGTGATTTCAGAATCACTGGGTGGATTTTTCCTTCAAGGTTTTCACCTGTGACATACAGGGAGGATAAAGCGGATTTAATGGGAAAATTGTTTCACTGAAACATTTTTGTGACTTTCTGAAACATTTGTTTTAGCACGAAAATCGCTTTTTCCGCTATCTTTGCAGTCAGATAAATCAAATGTACTAACAAAAATGAACAAAAGCCTGAAAATTCTTATTGCCGCAGCGGTCTTCTTGGCTGCAGGCACCAATGCGGATGCACAGATTGCCTCACCCGAGCATCTGAGTGACACACACACCATGTTGAGGGTACAGCCGGGAAACGAATACCTGCTACTACCTGTAGAAGAAAAGGAAGAGAATGCCCATGTGGATGTGATTTGCAACAATCATGTTGTAAAGAGTTTCAATGTGAAACTTGCCGTTGACAAGGTGGATTATTTTGTTCCGCTCCGTTTTGAGGAAATGAGAAATGGAGAAAATGAGAAAATGAGAAATGGAGAAAACGGGAAATACTTGCTCGACATCGTGTTCCCTGCCGATCGCCACAAGACAGGATCAGTAAAGAATTTCACCTGCTGGAAGGAGATAAAACTTTCGTCGGCTTTCGATACGGCCAACCGCGAGCACTTCCGCCCCGCATATCACCACACACCGAAGTACGGATGGATGAACGACCCCAACGGTATGTTCTATAAGGATGGCCAGTGGCACCTGTATTTCCAGTTGAATCCTTACGGTTCGCAGTGGGAGAACATGACCTGGGGCCACAGTGTCTCGACTGACTTGGTGCATTGGCAACAGATGCCTGATGCCATCGAGCCCGACGGACTGGGGACCATCTTCAGCGGCAGTGCCGTGATTGACAAGAACAACACGGCCGGTTTCGGAGCCGGTGCCATTGTGGCCATGTACACTTCGGCCGGACGCCATCAGACGCAGAGTATTGCCTACAGCACCGACGGCGGACGGACGTTCACGAAATATGTCGGCAACCCTGTGCTGACGCTGGATGTTCCCGATTTCCGCGACCCGAAGGTATTCTGGCACGAGGGCACACAGCGCTGGATTGTAGTGCTGGCCGTCGGTCAGGAAGTGCAGTTCTATTCGTCGAAGAATCTGAAGGAGTGGACCTACGAGAGTTCTTTCGGCCATGAGTATGGCAACCACGACGGGGTGTGGGAATGTCCTGATATGCTAGAGTTTGGCGGTTCTGAGTGGGTGCTCTTGCTGAATATCAACCCCGGTGGTCCTTTCGGTGGAAGTGCCACGCAGTATTTCACGGGATCGTTCGATGGTCACCGCTTCGTGTGCAACTCCAAGCCCTCTACGACCAAATGGATGGACTACGGCAAAGACCATTATGCCACGGTGACTTTCCACAATGCTCCCGAAGGCCGCCATGTGGCACTGGCCTGGATGAGCAACTGGCAGTATGCAGGCGTGGTTCCCACCCAGCAGTTCAGAAGTGCCAACAGCATTCCCCGCGACCTAAAGATTTTCAAATCAGGCGACGAGACCATCCTGGCTTCCTTTCCATCTAAGGAAATTAACGCCATGCGCGGCAAGCAACTGAAGAAACTCTCGAATGCCTGCGAAGTGGTGGTCGATGTGAAAGGTTCTGCCGACATTGTGCTGCAGAATGCGAAAGGCGAGAAGGTGACGATGCGCTACGATGAGGCCAACCGCACTTTTGCCATGGACCGCAAACAAAGCGGTGCAACGTCGTTCAGCGATGCCTTCCCCGTTGAGACTGTGGCCCCTACATACGGAGCCATCCGCCAGTTGCGCATCTTCATCGACAACTGCAGCATCGAAGCCTTCGACAGCGAGGGTAAGATGGTGATGACCAACCTGGTATTCCCCACCGAGCCTTACAACACCATAAAGGTGAAGGGCGGGAAGGCTAAAATCTATGAACTGAAAATGTAGTACCTAAAACAAAAAAAATATCAAGCTATGAAAGAAAATAAAACTGCCCTGCTTATCCCGGTGATGCTCTGTTTCTTCGCCATGGGATTTGTCGATCTGGTTGGCATCGCCAGCAACTATGTGAAAGAAGACCTCGGACTGACAGACTCCGTAGCCAACGTATTTCCCTCACTGGTATTCTTCTGGTTCTTGATTTTCTCCATACCCACAGGTATGTTGATGAACAAGATTGGAAAGAAAAAGACCGTACTGTTATCACTTATTGTGACAGTGATATCACTGCTACTGCCATTGTTTGGCGAGAACTTCCCCATCATGCTGGCTTCCTTCTCGCTGCTGGGTATCGGAAATGCATTGATGCAAACCTCGCTGAACCCGCTCATGGCACTGGTCACCGGAGGTAAGAACCTGGCCTCATCGCTCACCTTCGGACAGTTCGTGAAGGCCATCTCCTCGTTCATGGCTCCCTATCTGGCCATGTGGGGTGCCACTGCCGTGATACCCAACTTGGGGTTGAACTGGCGCGTACTCTTTGCTATCTATTTCGTAATAGGACTTTTGGCCGCACTGTTACTCTGGATTACACCGATTAAGGAACAGAAGATTGAAGGCAAGGCCTCATCGTTTGTTGACTGCATCAAACTGTTGGGTGAGCCCATCGTACTGCTTTCCTTCTTAGGTATCATGTGCCATGTGGGTATCGACGTGGGTACCAACACCACTGCTCCCAAGATATTGCAGGAGCGATTGGGGATGACTCTCAACGACGCCGCCTTTGCCACTAGTCTCTATTTCATTTTCCGTACCATCGGCTGTCTTACGGGCTCGTTCTTCCTCCGCGTGATGAAGACGAAGGTATTCTTCATCATTTCGGTCATCATGATGGCCCTCAGCATGGTGCTGATGTTCAGCGGTTCCACCAAACTCTTGCTCTATGCCGGTATCGCACTGGTGGGCTACGGCAACTCCAACATCTTCTCGATGTGCTTTGCCCAGGCCCTGACCGCCATGCCCACGAAGCAGAACGAAGTATCGGGACTGATGGTCATGGGACTCTTCGGCGGCACCGTGTTCCCCCTCGTCATGGGCTTCATGAGCGATGCCATGGGGCAGGCCGGAGCCGTGGGCGTGATGGCCGTGGGCGTTCTTTATCTTATCACGTATGTCAAACAAGTTAAACAATAACACAGTCATGGAAAGAAAAATCGTAGGTCTGGGCGAGGCACTATGGGACTGCCTGCCCGAAGGAAAGAAACTGGGTGGTGCACCTGCCAACTTTGCATATCATGCCGGACAATTTGGTTTCGACACCCTTGCCGTCAGTGCCTTGGGTGAGGATGCCCTGGGCGAGGAAACGATAGCCGCACTCGAAGACCGCCGGCTCAGCTACCTGATGCCGCGCATCCCTTATCCCACGGGAACGGTACAGGTGACGCTCGACGAGCAGGGCATCCCTACCTATAACATCCGCGAAGGAGTGGCATGGGACAATATACCCTTTACGCCTGAGATAGAGCAGGTAGCCCGCAGCTGCCAGGCCGTCTGCTTCGGTTCGCTGGCCCAGCGAAGCGTAGTCAGCCGCGAGACCATCGCGAAATTCCTCGATTCCACCCCGGCCGACTGCGTGAAGATTTTCGACATCAACCTGCGCCAGAGCTTCTTCACCAAGGAAATCATCGAGGCCTCCATGCGCCGATGCAACATCCTGAAGATCAACGACGAGGAGCTGGTTGTGGTCAGCCGTATGTTCTCGCTTCCCGACCTCGACGAGGAAAAGCGCTGCAAGCAGCTCATCCAGGAATACAATCTCGACATCCTGGTGCTCACCTGCGGAACCAACGGCAGCTATGTGTTCACGGCCGACCGGTCGTACTATCAGCCCACGCCGAAGGTAGAAGTGGCCGACACCGTCGGTGCCGGAGACTCTTTCACCGGTTCTTTCTGCGCAGCCATCCTGAAGGGCAAGCCCATCCACGAGGCCCACGCGCTGGCCGTGAAGGTTTCGGCCTTCGTCTGCACGCAGAACGGAGCCATGCCCCCGCTGCCCCAGGATTTCCTCGTATAGTAAGCTCAGGCAGTTAAATAGAACTTTCAAGAAAAAGACAGGCAATCATCAGATGACATTGCCTGTTTTTTGTATTTTTGCAGCTGTCCAAACACATATCAAACATCATGTCGCAATTACTGAACAACAAGATCAGCAGCAAACGCAAAAGGCAACCCGCATAACTTTGGGTTGCCTTTTGCATAGTCACATCCCCTTCCGTCTTTCGGAAGACTGAGGATCGACGGACATTATCCTACTGGACTTATTGATAAGTCACTTTCACATCGCTTATTGTGATAGAGCCGCCATAGTTGTTGATGCTCCAGCAGTTTTTCTGAATGCCGTAGATGCGCTGCGTGTAGGCACAGACATCGTTGATATAGAGCGTCAGCACCGAGTTGTCGGTATAGATGTCCACGTTGTAGACATTGTCTGCCGGACGGGCGAAGTTGTAGCCGTCGGCAGCCTCGATGAAGCCCTTGCCTTCTTCACCCTCCTGTTCGAAGTTCACCTTGCGCCCATCTTCCCATTCGGGATTGACCACCATTGTGTAGTACTTCTTAGAATCAGTGCCGCGTGCAAAGGAAATGCCGAACTTATCCCAGTTGTTAGATGTCTTCACCGTGAACGAGATATGGTTGCAACTGCCCAGACGACTGTAGAGCACGTAGGCTCCATCGCCACTGAGCGCCCCATTGCTGTAGCCGCTTGATGCCATCACGCTGGCGTTGGCCTGCGTGCCATACTTTGCCGCCATAGCCGGTACGGCACCGAGTGTCAGTGTGCCGTCGGCATGCTGGATAATCTTATGACACACCAGCGCTCCACTCCATGCGGGCTCGTTGCCGTCGCCTGCGCCCACGTTGGTGTTTTTCTCATGGATATCTGCTCCTGTGCGGAACGGGCACCATCCCCAGATGTAGCGGTCGCGGCCGTTGGAAGCCGTCTTGCCGGCATAGAAGGCGCGACTGTCGAGCACACCCTCATGACCGTCGGCAGGCCACTTTGGCCCATCATTGAAACAGCTCTTCAGTTCATCGTAGCTCTTGGCCATCATATATTTCACCTTGCGACTCCACGAGGCGCGGAAACTCTCGCTATAGACCATGTACCAATAGTCGCCCATTTTGAACACGTCGGGGCACTCGAGCATACGGTCCCAGATCATACGGATGCGGCCAACATGATCCCAGCTCTTCAGGTCGGTTGACTTGAATTCGGCGAAGACCGGGTCGCCGCCATTCACGGGATAGGTAGCAATGATCATACGGTAGAGGCCGTCGTCGGCCATGAAGATCTGCGGGTCGCGGAAGTCGTTGCCTGAATAGCCGAAGTCTGGGCCGTTGAGCGTCCAAAGCTCGTCCTTCGTCCACGTTTTGAAGTCACTTGATGTGGCGCGCATCACCACCTCACGGTTTTTGCAGTTGTCGTTGTGGCCAGTATAGTAGATATAGTACGTGCCGTCTTTCTCGTATGCACAACCCGTGCCCAAGGCAGCGTCCTGCTGATAGTCGTTGGCTCCGAAGGGCAGCAGTTCGCCCAACGACTCATAGTTGGCACCGTCAGCGGTGGAAACAGCCCAGATGGGGTGAAAGCGATGGGTCATATTGTTGATGAATTCCTGCAGGTAGAGCACTTTGAAGTCGCCTGCCTTTTGGTCGTAGAAAGGCATCGGGTCGCCCACACGGCCTACGGCCGGAGTATAGTAGGTTCCGAAGCCCCGGTCATCGGCAGGAGCAAAAAAGGTGGTCGTGCCGTTCCAGTCCTTGGCGGGATCGCCGCTGAACTCGTCGTCGCTGCATGCCGTCAGCGCGGTGGCCGACAGCATGAGAGCGAATACTGAATATATCATTGTCTTCATAATTTTCAGATTTTATTTGGTTAGATAATCGAATGCGTTGAGCATGATGCGGCCCACGTTGTCGTGATAGACCGGCGTGAAGGGAGTCGGCGAGTTCCAGTCGAAGAGCCCTGAGCCGAAGCAGATGATACCACCCTTGCCAAAGTTGCCGCTGGCGGCTTTCAGTTCCCATGCCACCACTGCACCGTCGCCGCCATGGCTTAGAGCACGTGCCCCAGTGATGGACTCGAAGGCTTCCTGTCCGGTGTAGGGACTCCAAAGGGCAAACTGCGACGTGGTGTTACAGATGGTGTAGCCGTTGTCGAGCGTATAGACGGCGTCTGGCGCAGCACCGGGATAAGCCTTCAGGTTCTTCCACAGCGGATGACCGGCGTCGTAGGCAAAGAAGTGCCAGGGATCGTCGCCCATCAGGTCGCTGCCTTCGCCGCCACCGCCGCCCCAGCAGTTATTGGGATAGGCATCCTCGGGCATAGCGCCCAGGGCAATGGCGTAGTTCACAGCCGAACGGCTCAAAACGAAAGCACCGCCACGCTTCCAGAAATCTTTCATCTTGGGCAGGGCCGTCATGGCACCCGTTGCAGCCTCAGCAAATCCGTTGTAGTTTCCGTAGGCGGGACTGTGACGGTGGAAGAAGATAAGTTTGCACTCGTCGAGCGAGATGCTGCCGCTGGCCACCATATCCCATGATGCATAGGCGGCACCCTCAATGTTGCCAGTAAGCCACTTGGCGGCAGCCTTTTCCTCATCGTTGAGCATCTCAACATTCTCAGCGTCTCCAACGAAAAGAGCCACGGGATTCTCGATGAGTGTCACATAGACGGTATAGGTATTGGTGGCCGTGTTGTCGGTCAGCGTTATTTGGACCGGTTCTTTGAAATTGGCCTTTGTACCACTGGCTGGGCTGCATGTGGCATCCTCGCTGCACGCCACCTCGAAGGTGGCATTCTCAAGGTCGATGCCGCTGTTGGCCATTACCGATACGGTAACAGTCTTGTCGTCCTGGTTGATGGCTCCCTTCACGCCTTCGAGCATGAAGAGCGACATCAGTGCCTCGTCGTTGCGCACACTAATCTGATAGTCCATCTCAAGGTCACCATTGGTGATGTGTAACGTGCGGTCGGCATCGAAGTTCACGTGGTCACCCACCTTTAAGTTGGTCTCAGCACCAGATGATACCGTCAGGCTGGTGATTTCCATATTGTTTTTCTGACTGAAGTCAGCAGGCACCTTTATTTTTACCAGACGCTCCTCGGTGTTAATAATGCCCTCGTATTGTCCGTTCAGCACGAATTTCTCAACCAGACACTGTCCGCTTACGTCGATACTACCCGTGTGGTCATCGCTGCATGCGGTCAGAGCAGCAATAATGCCACAACATACGAGACAAGCAGCAAATAAATACTTTATTTTAGTAATCATAACTGTAAACTATTAATATAAACCATAAAATGTTTTTACCATTGTCCGCAGTTCTGCGTATAGTGCCCGTTTGCGGCCTTCATCTGGTCGTCGGGAATAGGCAGATACTCGTTCTTGTCGGCAGTGAACACCGCACCGCTCAGGAAGTTCATCTTCTCGCCTTCGGTAGTGTAGAAGCGGTTGATAACAGTAGCGGCTTCTCCC
Source organism: uncultured Prevotellaceae bacterium (assembly GCA_900314655.1). Classification (GTDB taxonomy): domain Bacteria; phylum Bacteroidota; class Bacteroidia; order Bacteroidales; family Bacteroidaceae; genus Prevotella. Next base: position 35,610 of record OMWC01000022.1, read on the forward strand.
CAGCGCACGAGGTCGAAGAAACGCTCACTCTCCATGGCCAGTTCCAGGCGGCGCTCCATCTTGACTATCTTCAAGGTTTCTTCCTTAGAGTAAGAACCGTTGTATTTGCCGATGGCATAGTGAACACCATACTTATTAGGATAGTTAGCCACAACGCTGCCAGTGGTCATGCCCTGGGCACGGCTGCGCACCTGATTGACCAGTGAAATGGCTTCATCGGTCTTTCCAAGTTGAGCCAGCGCTTCGGCACGCATCAGCAGCACGTCGGCATAGCGGAAAACCACGCGGTTCATCGAACTGGCCCACTGGTTGTCGCACACAAAAAGATAGGTGTCGGTGAGCGATGGGTCAACGTTCTGCTTCAGAGATACGTAATAGCCATACATACCACCCGAGCGACTCCACGTGTTAGACTTGCTAATCATAAAGTTGGGATTGAACATATAAGGAGTTCCAGGAACGCCAACGGTCACGAAGAGACGCGGATCAACGGTCTGTGCCGACCCTACCTCATAGTCGGAAGCTGCAACGGCAGCATTGTCAAGCAGTGGCAGTCCATCGCTGTTGGTGCGATAGGCATTGACCAGGTTGATAGACGGTTTATAGAAGTCACAGCCAGCATCGTGAACCTTGGGAATGCAGGGAACAATTAGTCGGTAGGAGAAGTTCAGGTTGCCATACACTGTACCGTCGTTCTTCGAGTACTGGATGGCCCAGATGCTCTCCTTGCCGTTCTCGTACTGCTCTTCGGGTCGGAAGTTATTGTGCAGGTCGCTCTCCAGCCCATAGCCGGCATAGAGTCCGGGAGCAGTGTATTCCACCACCTTCTGCAAGTCGGCTTCATTGACGGAGGTCACCTTGTTCGAGTTAGCATCGTCCTGACGATAGGCCTTGTAGAGATACACCTTTGCCAGGAAGGCAGCACAGGCAGCCTTGGTGGGACGGCCTTTATCCGCCTGAGTGGCTGGCAATACGGCGTATGCGTCTTCCAAGTCGTTGATGATCTGCTGCCAGCCTTCGTCGTTAGTGTATTCAGTATTCGTCAGATTGTTGTAGTCGTCTTCCTGCATGTTAAGTTTGTTGACGAATGGAATCTTCTTGAACAGACGCTTCAGCTGGAAATGTCCGTATGCACGCAGGAACTTCATCTCGGCAGTACGCTGCTGTATGGTGGTGTTCTCCTGATCGGCAACGGCAAGCATGTCGAGCGACAGGCTGATGCGCGACAGATATTTGTAGAATCGGTTCCAGATGTCGTTGTAGGGCCAGTCGGTGGTCATCACAGTAGTATGCTTCTCCAGGATGTGGAAGGGTTCACCGTCTGAGGGGTTTGAACCGCCCACATAGGCATCGTCTGAGCGGGTGTCATAGTTCCATAGCGAGAACGAAGAGTTCATGTCTTCGATGCTGAGCAGTCCGGCATAGGCTGAAATCAGCACGTTGTCAATGTATTCAGGTTTCTTCACCTCGTCTTGAGTCAGCGTAGCCTGCGGCACCTGCTCGTCCAGGAAGTCGGAACAGCCCATGAGACCGAAACAGATACAGATTACGCAGAAAATTCTATATGTCGTTTTCATAATTGTTACTATATATTTAGAATGAAACATTGAGTCCGAAAGTGAGGTTGAGAGGGATGGGATAGTTGAATCCGGGGTTCTCCGGGTCAGCACCAGTAAACTTGCTGCTCTTGATGGTCAGCAGGTTCTGAGCCGAAGCATAGATGCGGATGCGGTCCATGCGCAGTTTGTCGGTCAAACTCTTGGGTAGATTGTAGCCCAGTTGGATGGTGCGCAGTTTCACATACGAGCCGTTTTCGATGTAATAACTCGAGATACGCCCCTCGCGGTTGGTGTCCGATGTGGTCAGTGCGGGAATCTCACTGTCGGGATTCAGCGGACTCCAGGCATCGAGTGCACGCACGCCTTTGTTCAGGTAGGGCACGTTTATCAGCGAGTTTGCCCAGAAGTCGGTCTGCGACTTATAGCCGCGGCAGTCCACGTCAACACCCTGCACTCCTTGCCAGAACATGGTCAGGTCGAAGTCCTTGTATTGCAGGTAGATGTTCAAGCCCCAAGTGAAGTCGGGTGTCGGGTCGAAAATCCAATCTTGGTCGTCCTCTGTGATGACACCGTCGCCGTTCAGGTCCTTATAGCGGATGCGGCCTAAGCCAGCACCATCCTGATTTGCATGGTTATCAATCTCCTCCTGACTCTTGAAGATGCCGTCGTAGATAAAGCCGACCTGTGAGTACATGGGATGACCGATGACGGTCTTCTTGCTATTGCCGCCGTAGCGCCCACTGGCTGCCACCGTCTCGGGCAGACGGGAAACTTCGTTGGCGTAGCGGCTGACGTTGCCGTTGACGTCCCACGAGAATCCGTTGGCCAGTCTGTGGCGGTAGCCCAGCGAGAGTTCCCATCCGTTGTTCTTCACCTCGCCGGCATTGATCCACTGACCGTTACCCTCACCCATGGCGGCGATACCATCCATGAAGAGCAGGATGTCGGTGGTCTTCTTGTTGAACCAGTCGAAGCTGCCGTAGATGTCGCCGTGCAGAACCGAGAAGTCCGCACCGATGTTGTGCTGCGTGCTGGTCTCCCATTTGATGTTGTCGTTGCCGCGCTGGTTGCGCACGTAGCCGTTGGCCAGGTCGTAGCCGCCGTTGCGGCCGGCAATATCGTAGGAAGAACCTGCCTGGCTGCTGCCCCAGAGGCCTGTAGATACTACCGACTTGTAGAGCGTGTAGCGGGCGGTATTGGATATTTCCTGGTTACCAGTCTGTCCCCAAGAATAGCGCAACTTCAGGTTGTCGAGCCAACTCTTGGTTTTCTCCATAAACTTTTCTTCGCTGATGCGCCAGCCGGCACTCAGCGAGGGGAAGGTGCCATACTGATTGTTGGATCCGAAGCGGCTGGAACCGTCGCGGCGGATGGTGAACGATGCCAGATAGCGGTCGTTGTAGGTGTAGTTGGCCTTCCCGAAGAAAGACACCAGCGAAAAGCCTTCACCGAAGCCTTCGGCCAGCTGGCGCCCGGCTCCGGCGCTGGGCCACATGTAGTCGGTGTTGAGGATGGCCAGCTCGTAGCGCTTGGCGCTATTCATCTTGTAGTCCATACGGTTCACCTCGGTGCCCACCATCAGGTCGGCTCGGTGAAGGCCTATCTCAATGTTATAGGTAGCAATGGCGTTCCACATCCACCGCATGGTGTGCTCCTGCTTCCCCTCCACGGCCGATTCGGTGCGCATCACCTTACCGTTGGCAATGGGATAGGTGAAGAATCGCTGCTCCTTCTGGGTGTAGTCCATGCCCAGGGTGGTGCGGACCGTGAAATTCTTCAGTGGCGTTACGCTCAGGTGCACATCGCCAAACATGCGCCACTGGGTGTATTCGTTGTCCTTGGCATTGCTGATCATGCTCAGCGGATTCTCACGCTCCGAGTAGGCTCCCAGCGCCTGGGCATACTTGCCGTTCTCGGCATAGATGGGGAAGTTGGGGTTGAACTCCAGGGCATGCTCCAGCACGCCGCCAGGGGCATCCACGCCCTTGGTGCGGTTGATGGTGAAGTTCTCGCCGAGCACGACTTTGCCGTCTATCAGCTTGTAGTCGGCATTGGCACGTGCCGAAAGGCGGTTGAAATAGCTGTCCTTGATAGTGCCCTGATTGTCGTAGTAGCCCATCGAGAAGAAGGCATTACCCTTCTCCCCTCCGTTGCTTACCGAGAGGTTGTACTGCTGTACCACGCCCGTACGGGTTATCTCCTTGAACCAGTCGGTATCGCCCGTGCGCACCGTGGCGTTCTCGTCGAGAAACATGTCCATGGTCATTCCGCTGAGCACCGGGTGGCCCTGAGCGTCGTAGCCCCAGTCGTAGTTGTAGCCCAGGTTATTATTGTTCGGGTCCAGACCGTCGTTCACCGAGGCCTGCCAGAAGGCACGCCCCCACTCGCTGGCGTTCATGGTCTCTATCTTGTTGGTATAAAAAGAGGTGGCCACACTTCCGTCGAAATTCACCTTGATCTTACCGTCCTTACCTTTCTTGGTAGTGATGATGATGACACCATTGGCAGCACGCGAACCGTAGATAGATGCCGAGGCAGCATCCTTGAGCACCTGGATGCTCTCGATGTCGTTGCCATTCAGCTCGTGCATACCAGCCTTCGTAGGTACACCGTCGATGATGTAGAGGGGGTCGTTGTCGTTCAGCGTGCCGATACCACGGATGCGGACAGTTGCGGCACCCGAGGGATTACCGTCGGCAGTGATGTTCATTCCCGGCACACGTCCTTGCAGGGCCTTCATCGGGTTGTTTTCATTTTGTTTCGCCATTTCATCGACGCTTACCGTTGAGATGGCTCCCGTCAGGTCGGCTTTGCGCTGGGTGGTGTAGCCCGTCACGACGACTTCGTTCAGCGCCAGGGCATCGTCCTGCATCACGACTTTCATACCGTCCTGGGCAGGCAGTTCCTGGGTCTGAAAACCGATGTAGGTGAAAACGAGGGTTTTGCCAGCCTCCACCTTGATTTTGAAATTTCCGTCGAAATCAGTCACAGTGCCGTTCGACGTTCCCTTCTCCATCACCGTTGCACCGATGACGGATTCTCCCGTGGCATCGACCACGGTGCCGGAGATTTCACCGCTTTGCGCGTGCATAAGAGTAACGCTCAGCAGCGAAAGGAAGCTCAGAATGAATCTTCTCATTTGTTCCATTGTTGCATAATTTGGGGTTAGTAATCGAAATAAAACTGGTGCAAAAGTAAGTCTGCGAACGAAAAAAGACAGCCAATTTTCGTTCGCAGACTCCGAAAAATGTTACATGGAACAATATTTGACTATTATGTCAGATTTGTTGAATTCCTCAGTTCCATCGGGTATTTGCCGTATTGCTGGCGGAAACATTTCGAGAAGTAGCCCGGTGTGCCGAATCCCACCTCGTGGGCTATTTCCTGTACGGTCTTGTTGGTGGTGCTCAGCAGCACATAGCCCTGCTGCAGACGCATTTGCCGGAGCAGTTCCACGGGCGAAAGCCCGGTGATGGCTTTCACCTTGCGGTATAGCTGCACGCGGCTCAGCCCCACCGTCTCACCCAAATCCTCCATTTTCAGCGATGGATTCGACATGTTCTGGCGGATTGCCTCGTTCAGCGTCTCTGCAAATATGGTGTCTTGCGACCGCGGGGCGGGCAGCTCCTCCGTAGGTGTCTCGAACATTTGGCGCACAGTGCGACTGTCGGGGTTGGTGTAGAACAGTGTTTCCTCTTCGCTGAGCGCCTGGCGTTTCCGGATGGCGCGCTGCGACAACAGGTAAGCTCGCCAGATGGCAACCACGGCTACCGCCAGCAGCACGATGAGCACGAGGCTTGCCGTGAGGGCCTTGCGCTGCGTGCTGTACAGACCTAGGTAATCCTCGAGCTTATCCTGAATGGTGGCCAGATTCTTGTTCTGCCTCATCAGTTCTCTGGTGGTGGTGGCGATGGACCATGCGTTCTCCCGTACCACCAGGATTCCCTCCAGCGTGTTTTCCCGCTTATAGGGCTTGCCCGTGAGGATGTCGAGCGCCAGCCTGACAATCTTTTCGCCTCCCGTGGGATAAACGTAACTGGCCAACTGATGGCCCAGCTGCACGTAGTCGAGCCCCTCGCCGGGCATGCCGTCGATGCCGAAAATCTGTATCCTGCCTTCCGTACCCGTCTCCACCGCAGCCTTGTAGGCTCCTGTTGCCATACCGTCGTTATGGCAGAACACGATGTCGGGCAGTCGTCCTGATGCTATCTGCTCTTTCACGATGCGGCAAGTGGTCTCCGAACTCCAGTCACCCTCGCGGCACACATAGTCCAGCTCGCCGTGGCCTTCGAGAGCTTTAGCAAAACCTTCGTGGCGTTCCTGCGCCGGCGAACTGCTCATCAGGGCTGTCACTTCCAGCACCAACGGTTTGTGGCCAGTGGCTGCTATGCCATGAGCCACGTCAACCACATTCACCCCGATGGCACGTCCGGCCTCCACGTTGCTGCCGCCGATGAAGGCGGTATAATGGTCGCCTTTCACCCGCCGGTCGAAGCATATCACGGGAATACCCTTTTGCTTAACACGCTCAATGGCCACGGCAATGGGCTCCGCCTCGTTGGGAGCCACCACCAGCAGGTCGATGCCCGTGGCGGCCAGGCTGTCTATCTGGCGCACCTGCAACTGCGTGTCGTCGTGGGCACTGGCTATAGTCACCTTCACATCCTGCTCGTAGAGGTGCTGGGAGGCCAGCATCTCGTGGTTTACCTTCTCGCGCCACTGCCCTTCAGCACACTGCGATACCCCGATCCTATACACTTTCTTGTATGAACATGAGGCAAACAGCAACATCACTGCCGACAAATATAAAAAGGTACGTACGATAATATTCTTCATATTCCTAATTCTTTCTGTCTGCAAAAATATAAAAAAAACGACACTACTTACCTTCCTGCCATCCCTCTAAAGTAGATAGACGATGATGCAGCAAATGGCAGCAACAGGGAATAGTCCCAGGCGCAGCCATGCAGCTATGATGCCTGCCAGCAGGGCGAGGATACCCGTCAAAGGCGTTGGCGCGGCCAAAACCATATCCGGAAAGGTCATCACAGCCAGCGTCACGTAAGGCACGTAATACAGGAAACTGCGTACGAAACGGTTACGAATCTGCCCCCTGATGAGTACCATCGGCGTCACTCGAATCAGATTGGTGACGACGATGGCCAGGAGGATATATACAATAACGCTATGCTGCCCCATCGTCGTCAACATTAATAGGTTTAATCCATGCGGCAACAGCTGAAATAATAATCGTCAGCACGACAGTACGCATGCCACTACTCCACTCTCCCGTGACAGGAGCCACAGCGCACAGCCCGCTCAACACGAAACTGGCTATCAATGCCCAAAGCACGTTGCGATCCTCATGGACGGGAGGGATGATGATGGCCAGGAACATACCGTAGAGCGACATACTGAGGGCCGTCACCATCGGCTGGGGCAACAGACTGCCCGCCATGATGCCCACAGCACAGCCCGAAGCCCAGAACAGTGAGGAAATCAATGCCGCAGCATAGGTATAGGCTGGCGGTGTGTAGCCCGGATGAGCCACCGAGATACCGAACACCTCGTCGGTCACACAGCAAGCCATCAACAGCCGATGCAGCCACGATGTGCCAGGCGCAATCTTCTGCGAGAGAGCTGCACTCATCAGCATATAGCGCAGGTTGACCACCAGGCACATGGCGACCACTTCGGCGTATGCGGCCTGAACAGCCACCAGCGTATAAGTGCCATATTCTCCAGCTGACGCACGAGTGAAAAAACTGCTAAAGAATCCCTCCGCCGGGGTCAGTCCCGCTTTTGCTGCAATAATGCCAAGCGAGAAGGCAACGGCAAAATACCCCATCGCAATGGGAATTCCATCACGCAGTCCGTTGATGATATTTCTTGAATTATTCCGCAACCTTAACTAATCCAGACAAATGGGTTCGTAAGGAAGACCGAAAACATCTGCGACTGCCTTATATACTACTTTACCGTTAACAATATTCAAACCTTTCCTTAAAGCTTCATCATCACGACATGCTTTTTGCCAGCCCTTATCGGCCAGTGCCAACGCATATTTCAGAGTGGCATTGGTAAGGGCAATGGTTGAGGTATTGGGCACAGCACCAGGAATGTTGGCAACACAGTAGTGAACAATTCCGTCAATTTCGTAAACGGGTTCGCTATGCGTAGTCGGATGAGAGGTCTCGAAACAACCGCCCTGATCGATAGCCACGTCAACGAGGACCGTTCCAGGTTCCATCAATCCCAGCATGTCGCGTGTTATCAGATGAGGAGCCTTGTCTCCGGGTACAAGTACGGAGCCAATGACGATATCAACAAAAGGTAGCTCCTGGCGGATGTTATGCTCACTGGAATAGAGTGTGCGCACGTTAGGAGGAAGTTCGTTGCCCAACTGTCGAAGCCGAGGCAGAGATATATCGGCAACAGTAACCTGTGCCCCAAGGCCTGCTGCCATACGGGCTGCAGCCTCGCCAACAATTCCACCTCCAAGAACCAGCACATTTGCCGGACTCACGCCAGGCACACCACTAATCAACTTTCCCTTGCCTCCCTTCGTCTTTTGCAGATAGTAAGCGCCATTCAAGGTCGCCATCCTTCCTGCAACTTCACTCATAGGAATCAGCAGAGGCAATGCTCCATTGGCCAACTGAACAGTTTCGTAAGCCAAACATACCGCACCGCTCTTCAGCATAGCGTCGGTAAGTTCTTTTTCACATGCAAAGTGGAAATAAGTGAACACCAATTGACCTGCTCTAACCAACGGATATTCCGACTCGATAGGTTCCTTGACCTTCACTATCATGTCTGCTTCACGATAGACATCCTCGATGGCCGGCAAAATAATCGCCCCAACATCCTCGTAGTCGCTATCGCTGAAACCACTGCCCACTCCGGCAGTACTCTGAACAAAAACCTTGTGCCCATGTCTTACCAGTTCGCCAACGCCTGCCGGCGTCATACCCACACGGTTTTCGTTGTTCTTGATCTCTTTTGGAACGCCAATTATCATAACTATTATTATTACGGTTAATGGTTTTCGGTGGTAAAGATACAAAAAATACCCATAGGTTGTATCGGGCGGACTCATTTTTTTATAAAAAAACAATATGAGTCAGCCATTTTTATTACCTTTGCAGAAGTATTTGAAAGTAAATGATCAGAGACTTCATAGCCATCGACTTTGAGACCGCCAATCAGCAGCCGTCGAGCGTCTGCTCCGTAGGAGTGGTCATGGTACAGGGCGGACAGTTGGCCGACACGTTCTACAGCCTTATACAACCGGAGCCCAACTACTACAGTTACTTCTGCCAGCGGGTGCACGGCTTAGGTCATAGCGACACCGACAACGCACCAGTTTTTCCCCGTGTGTGGCAACAGTTGGAACAGCGCATAGCCGACGTGTACTTCTCCGAGCAGCTTGCGCCCAACGATCTGTCAGACCACATCGCCCGGATTCCTTTTGTTGCCCATAATGCCCGTTTTGATGAAAACTGCCTGAGGGCAGCGTTCAGAGTGTATCAGATGGACTATCCTGATTACCGTTTCTACGATACGCTCACAGCTGCCCGCAGGCAGTTCGGGCACTCGCTGCCCAACCACCAGCTTCACACCGTAGCTGCTGCCTGCGGCTATCAGCTCACCCATCACCACCATGCGCTGGCTGATGCTGAGGCATGTGCCACCATAGCCCTCTACATCCTATAAGACGCAGACGGCTAATCTGAAGATTTTATTTCAGGTTTTTGGTAAAGAAGTCAGCCAGTTTATCCCAGGGGATAAGGTTCTTTGACTCACCCTTGCCTTCCAATTCCGTGTAGCCACCATCATAGAGGTCACAATGAGTAGCACCGGGAATGATGAGCAGTTCCTTGTTTTCAGGATTGGGATTGGGCTTGCCAACTACATTATATCCTTCAGCCTTGCCTTCCACCATATACTTATAGGCAGCCTCACCGAAGTAGCGTGAGTGCGCCTTCTCTCCATGCATCACGAGAACGGCTGAGCGAATCTCATTGATATAATAGAGGAAGCGGGCGTTGGCAAATGCCTGCGTGCCGATAGCGCGCCAACCGTCGTTGGAATTGCCGCTACGCTTGTGATAGCCACGAGGAGTGATGTAGTAGTCGTAGTAGTCTTTCACAAACTGCGGGGCATCCTCGGGCAGCGGGTTCACCACTCCGCCAGCCATGGCCTTGGGGTCAGTGAGACGCTGCTGGCTGAGAGCCTCGCGGGCAGCATGACGTGCCTCTTCCTTGTCATCGCTATCGAAGTATCCGTTACCGCTGACACGTGTCATGTCATACATCGTAGAAGCCACGGTAGCCTTGATGCGGGTGTCGGCAGCGGCAGCATTCAGGGCAATACCGCCCCATCCGCAGATACCGATGATACCGATACGACTGGAATCTACCTGTTCCAACTTCGAGAGATAGTCAACGGCAGCCATAAAGTCCTCGGTATTGATGTCGGGCGAAGCCGTGCGACGGGGTTCACCGCTGCTTTCGCCTGTAAATGATGGGTCGAAGGCCAAAGCCACGAATCCTCGTTCAGCCATCCGCATGGCATAAAGTCCGCTCGACTGCTCTTTCGAGGCTCCGAAGGGACCACTTACGGCGATGGCCGGAAGTCCGCTCTCGACTTGCGAATCTTTCGGCATATACAGGTCGGCAGCCAACGTGAATCCGTATTGTGTCTCAAACGTCACTTTCTGGTGACTCACCTTTTCGCTCAGCGGGAACACCTTGTCCCACTCCTGAGCCAATTCCAATTTTGTCATATTCTCCTTGTTTTGGTTATTAACTCCTTTTTCGCTGCAAGCCATGAGCCCCATGCTCACGAGCATTGCCATCATGATAACTTTCTTCATATCAGGTTGTTTGGTTCCGCTGCAAAATTACAGATAATCGGCCAAACACCCAGAACATATTTTACGGAATTATTTACCAATTTCGCAGAAATTCATTCCGCCGTCTGGTCTTTGTGGGGCAACAGTTCTACGGATTCTTTGCCCGTGATATGCTCTGGTGTCAAGACTATCATCAGCATACGGCTCAGTCCGTGGTGGAGTTCCTTCTGCAGAGCTTCCTCCTGATTGGGATTATAGCGGTTACCCAAAAGCCGGGCCGCGGCAAGCTTCTCTGCCTCATCCTCGATGATGCGGATGCGGCCGAAGACTATCACGCTGCGGTAGTAGGTGGTATATTCGGCAGGTTTCACATCGTCCTGCCCGATGACACAGAAAGAAGCCTTGTCGCAGCCTCTGATGGCATCCACCTTATGACCGCTCAAAGCACTATGGAAAAACAATCGTCCATCGGCATATACATAACTGATGGGCACCGCATAGGGATAGCCTCCGTCGCCCAGCAGGGCCAGCGTGCCCGACGTTGCTTGCTGCAAAAGGGCGATACAGTCGGCATCCGACATTTGTTGGCGTTTGCGCCTCATGGTTCTGAACTCCATTTTCAAGAAATCGTCTTAAGTCCTATAATTGACGCAATAAGCGTCGTCAGAAAAAACACTCTCCAGAATGTGGCAGGCTCTCGAAACACGAAGATACCCACCAATACGGCTCCCACCGCCCCGATACCTGTCCACACGGGATAGGCCGTTCCGATGGGCAGAGTCTGCGTGGCCTTTGCCAACAGCAGGGCGCTCAACACGTAGAAAAAGCCGAATGCGGTAATCCACGTCCACCACTCCATGCCTTGTACGCTCTTTGTACGTCCAAGACAATACGTGAAGGCCACCTCGCAAAGTCCAGCTATAATCAAGATAATCCAGTTCATTCCGTCTTTCTTAATTTCTGTTATAGCCACAAAAGTAATCATTTTCAGCCAAAGCCCTACAACTTAGCCCCATTTTACAACAAAGTTTAAGACATCTGGAACGATAGGGTCTTAATGTTTCAAGATCATAACCGAAATGTATCCTATTGCCTGGCTTGGACAAAAAAACAGGATGGCAACAACCATGGAACGGCCTTGGCATTGTGCTGCAAGACCTATTTATCATTAAAAAAAGTTAGCGAAAGAACGGGTTTCAAAATGTTTTCGTAAATTTGCAGCCCAATCAGATATTGACATAGAAGGAAATGAAAACGAAGACAATGAAAGCTGGTGCGCTGGCAATGATATTGACGGTTGCGGCTACGGCCGGACTGAACGCCGCCCAGAAAGATGACAACGTGATGACGAAGATGGCCGACGGCTCCTACGTGGTCAACACCACCACGCTGGCTAAGGACGTAAAGGGCTACCGCAGCACGACTCCCCTGAAGATCACCATCAAGAAAGACAAGGTGGAGAAGGTGGAGGCACTCCGGAATCAGGAGACGCCCAAATACTTCGTCCGCGTGAAACGCGAGATGATAAAGGCTTGGGACGGTCTGAAGGTGAGCAAGGCCCTGAAGGCGAAGCCCGACGGAGTGACGGGTGCCACGATGTCGAGCGATGCCGTGAAGGAAAACGTAAAACGGGGCTTGGAATACTACAAAAAGCATAAGTAGAAGGTAAAAAGGTAAAAAAGTAAAAAGGTAAAAATAAGGGGAAAAAGAAAATGCAGGAAAAACTTGCATTTTCTTTTTTTTATATCTACTTTTGTAGCGTTATTCATTATTTATCAACCCCCTTATCTATGAACAAAAGGATTCTGGCAATTATTGCCGCCGTGACCGTTGCCTGTCAGATGGGCTTCGCCCAACAAACGGAATCGGGAAAAACGACATCAGATACGCTCAAAGCTATAGGTTATTTCGACAACGTCAATACCAGCCAGGTAAGCATCATCGGCGAAAGCGGGATGAACAATAAGGATCAAGCCACCAACGCCCTGGATGCCATCCGCGGACGTGTGGCAGGTCTGCAGGTGGAGCGCAACGGATCGAATGCCCTGAGTGCCGTGCGCCTCCGTGGCACCACTTCGCTCACGGGCGGCAACGATCCGCTCATCATCGTCGACGGTGTGATGGGTGACCTCACACTCCTGCAGTCGGTCTATCCTACGGATATCGAGAGTTTCACCATCCTGAAGGATGCCTCCGAGACGGCTCAGTATGGCAGCCGCGGTGCTGCCGGTGTGATTGACATCAAGACGATGCACGGCAAATCGGGTCGTCTGCGCATCAATTACAACGGTTCCGTGGATTTCGCCGTGCCCTATAAGCGGCTGAAGATGCTCTCCGCTGCCGATTATCGGCAGTTTGCCGCTCAACACGGACTCTCCATCGTGGACCTGGGAGCCAACAGCGATTTCCAGAAACAGATTGAGCGCACGGCTTTCACCCACCAGCACCACCTGGCCTTTGCCGGCGGCAGCGAGAAATCCAACTACCGAGTCAGTCTGGGATACATCAATGAGCAAGAGGTCATCAGGGGATTAGGCAACCGTTCATTCATGGCCAACATGAACATGACGCAGATGATGTGGGACGACTTCCTGCGCATCGACATCGGTATGTTCGGTTCCACGGTGGAAGAAAAGACCATCGACGACGAACAGAAACTGTTCTACTCTGCTGCAGCCTTCAATCCCACCTTCCCCGACCATCCCAACAGCGCAGGCGCTTGGGACGGCTATCCCTCGGCCTCGCAGATCAACAATCCCCACATGCTGCTCGACAAAAAGAACCACAACACCGGGACGCACATTTCTACCTACACGAAATTCACGTTCCAACTGCTGCCCGAGCTGAAGTTCACGGCTTTCGGAGCCTACACCTACGACTCCAACGAACGGATGCGCTATATTCCCACTACGCTCACCGAAGGAGGAGAGGCCAGCCGCCAGAACACGCGCAGCGAAGCGCTGCTGCTCAACGGCATCCTCAGCTTCGACAAGAAATGGAACCAGCTTGCCTTCCAGGCTTCTTTCTTTGCGGAGATACAGGACAACAAACGACGGGGATTCGGCGTGACCGCCGGCCATTTCAGCAACGACCTGACGGGCTACGACAATCTCTCCGGCGGAGCCTCACGCCCCTGGGACGGCACCACCTCTTTCTATGAGCACCCCTCGATGGCATCCTTCATGGGACAGGCCGCCTACACTTTCAACGACCGCTATTCCGTGAACGCCACGCTGCGCGCCGACGGCTCTTCCAAATTCGGCGACAACAACAAGTGGGGCTATTTCCCATCGGTTTCCGTGGGATGGGACTTGGGAAAGGAATCGTTCATCAAAGACCTGAACTTCTTCAACGAACTGAAAATCAATGCCGGACTGGGATGGGCCGGAAACCAGGGAGCCATCGACAGCTACACCACGCTGAGCCTCCTCTCGCCCAACGGCACGCCCGCCGTGGGACAAACGCTCGTGACCACCTTCAGCGAACTGAAGAACAGTAATCCCGACCTGAAGTGGGAAGTGTCGCGCACTTTCAACATCGGTCTCAACACCCAGATGTTCAGGCACCGACTGGTATTCTCGGCCAGCTACTATTACACCAAGGTTTACGACATGCTCTACCCCTACACCGTGAGCGTGCCGCCGTTCAAATATCCTAAACTGGTGGCCAACATGGGCTCCATGGAAAAGAGCGGACTGGAACTCTCGGTGGGCGGAACGCCCTTCGTCACACGCGACATGGAACTGACCGTCAACGCCAACCTCACCTTCCAGAACAATAAACTGCTCTCCCTCAGCGGCAACTACAACGGCGAAGACCTGCTGGCACCATCGATGGCGGCCATCGCCTCGATGAACGGTGCCGGATTCCACGGCTACAACGACGTGGTGTTCCAGATCATCGGTGAACCCCTCGGCTCCTTCTACATACCCCGCTTCGACGGATTCTATACCTACGACGACGGCACCTACGAATATATTGCGGGCGATAGCTACATAGCCGGACAGGCCACTCCGAAGGTGCTGCTGGGCTCCAACGTCTCTTTCCGCTATAAGAACTTCGACATCACCCTGCAGGCCAACGGCGCCTTCGGCCACAAAATCTACAACGGAACGGCCCTCTCCTATATGGACCTCACCGCGCTGCCGCTGTATAACGTGCTGGAAGAGGCACCTAGGCGGGACATCGTTTCGCAGATCATTACCGACTATTGGCTCGAAAGCGGCAACTACGTGAACATCGACTACATCACGCTGGGATGGCGAGTTCCCATCAAACAGAACCGCTATCTTGAATCCATGCGCCTCTCGCTGACGCTCAATAACGTGGCCACCTTCACAAGCTACAGCGGACTGACGCCGATGATCAACTCATCGAGCGTCGACGGCACACTCGGTCTCGACGACAAGCGCACCTATCCGCTCTACCGCACATGGACATTCGGAGTAAGTTTGAGTTTTTAACCAGAAATCAGCATATATGAAGATCCTAAAACATACAACCAGCAAAAGGATGATGAAAGCCGTAGCCTGTGCAGCATTCTTCATTCTACATTCATCACTCCTCACTTCCTGCAACAGTTTTCTCACCGACGAACCCCAAAGCCAGATAACTCCCGAAGAGGCATACAACAGCGTGAAAAACCTGAAGCTCAACGCGCTGCTCACCGTCTATAACTATATCGGCGGACATGAGCAGAGCCAGGGACTGCAGGGCACCGACCGAGGCGTTTACGACCTCAACTCATTCACCACCGACGAACAGATCGTGCCCACACGAGGCGGTGACTGGTTCGACGGCGGATTGTGGTCGCGACTCTTCTTCCACACATGGTCGGCTGGTGAGGCACCGCTGAAAAACACCTGGGACTATCTCTTTAAGGTGGTCATCCTCTGCAACGAAGGCATCGAGCACATCAATGCCTACAAGACCACCAACGTGGAAGAACAGGAGGAGCTGGAATCCTACAAGGCCGAGCTACGCGCCGTGCGCGCCATGTTCTATTTCTATCTGATGGATCTCTACGGACGCGTGCCACTGGTCACACAGACCGGCATCAAGTCGAACGAGATGACCCTCGCCGACCGCAAGACGCTCTTCTTCTGGATCTACAACGAACTCAACGAGGCCATGCCCTATCTAAGCGACGAGAAAAGCAATCGGCCCAATACTGAATACTATGGCCGAGTGACCGCAACCGTGGCCTATTTCCTGATGATGAAACTGGCCATCAACGCCGAAGTATATACCGACAACGACTGGATAGACCAGCAGCGACCCGACGGCCGCCAGATCATACTCAAGACCTACGACTTCCGCGACGGAGAGATCATCGAGGCCAACGCCTGGCAGACCGTGAAAGAAATCAGCTACCTGCTTTACCCCTACTACAAGCTGGCCGAATACTATCCCGACAATTTCGATGTGAACAATGAGAATTCTCCCGAAAACATCTTCGTCATACCCATGAATCCGCTGCTCTATAGCAATAAGTACAACTACTTCTTCCGTTCGCGCCACTACTGCCACGGAGCCGCACTCAATGGCGGAGCCGAAAACGGGCCCTGCGCCACCGTCAGCACCATCAAGGCTTTCGGCTACGGCAAAGACGATTACGACATACGCCTGACGTTCAATTTCTATTACGACGAAGTGATAGTCAACGGCCACCAAGTATATGAAGACGACGGAAAGACGCCACTCGTCTATCATCCGCTGGCCGTCACCGATATCGACCTTTCCGGAGAACCCTTCGAAAAGACCGCCGGAGCACGTATTGCCAAATACAGCGTGGATGCCACGGCGCGCGACGATGGCCGACTGGGCAACAACGACATCGTGATTTTCCGCTTTGCCGATGTCGTGCTAATGTATGCCGAAGCCTGCTACCGTCTGGGCGAAACCGACCATGCTCTCGAAGCCCTCAATAGCGTTTTCACCCGCTCAAACGGCGAGGCGAAATCTCCTTACAAGGAAATCAACGACGACATCCTGCTCCACGAGCGCCTCCTGGAATTCATGTGGGAAGGCTGGCGCCGCAACGACCTCATCCGCTTCGACCGTTTCCACAAGTCCTACGACTTGAAGAACTCCAGCGAGCATGAGGCCGACCGCCACACCATCGTGTTCCCCATTCCCGCCGACATGATGGTGATGCACCCCGACTGGGAGCAAAATCCAGGATATTGATTGGAATGTAGAGTTGAGAGTTTAGAGTTTAGAGTTATGATAACCGTGCACGCCCGGAACCTGAGCAGAAATCAGCCTCCGAGAGTAATCATAACTCTAAACTCTCAACTCTACACTCTACACTCTAAGAACTCCAGAATCTCGCTTTCCGTGCAGAGATTCGCATCGCCCGGAACAGAATACTTCAGCGTGGCGGCAGCCAGCGCAAAGTCGAGCACCCGCTGATCATCGCCCGGGAAAGCCCTCAGCGCATGCAACTGTCCGGCCGTGAAAGCATCGCCCACACCCATTGCATCCACAATGTCGTGGATGTCATCAATACGCGTGTGATACAGTTTGCCATTGCTCCAGAGCAAAGCCGTCAGCGTGTTATGGCTCGAGCTCATCATGTTGCGCATACCCATCAGCCATTTGTTGCACCGCGGGAAGCGCTGGTGAATCTCCCGGAACCACTCCTCATAGAAATCGAGCGGCATCTGATAGCTGGAATCCGTAGCCTCAAACGGCACGTGCCTGTTCATGATAAACTCATACTCAATGATATCGCCAAACACCACGTCGGCATACTCCAGCATGCGGCTCAGCGTCTCGAGCGGATCAGCCCCGTATTTCCAGAGGTTCTTGCGGTGATTGATATCAAACGATATCGTCTTGCCCATCTCGTTGGCAATGTCGAGCGCCTCAAACGTAGCGTCACACGAATCCTTCGAGATAGCCCCCGTGATGCCCGAAGCATGAAACACGTCGGCATCCTTCAGAATCTCACGCCAGTTCAGCATCCCCGGCTTCAGCTCATAGAAAGCCGAATTGGCACGGTCATAGACCACCTTCGAAGAGCGCATACCTGCCGACTCCTCATAATAATAAGTACCCATACGGTCGCCGCCCCAAAGCGTATCGGGCATACCGACGCCGTATTCCAGCATTTTCATACTCGCAGCCTGCCCAATCTGGTTTCGGGGCAGTCGCGTCACATACTCCACGTCGTCACCCATCATGGCCAACGACACGGCAACATTGGCCTCGCTTCCTCCGTAAGCCCCCGCGAACGTCTGACCCTGCGTCAGTCGCATGCGGTTGGATTTGGAGAAGCGCAGCAACAATTCGCCGAATGTTACTATCTTCTTGTCCATACGTGCGCTGCAAAAGTAAAAGTTTTTCTTCGAATATGCAAATTTTCGGCCCGTAATCAATCGATTTTCCCTATCTGTTGATTCATGAACAGGGGTTGCAGGAATAAGTCAATCAGGGTACAAAGTTAATATTCAGGCACAACTACGGCGGAGCCAAGGTAAAACAGAGAACTCCCCGTTCATTTTGGGATGACTCCGAAAGAGATTCCGTTGCTGATTGTTTAGTCCATGCTGTCGTTCCATATTTTCTTGTTTTATGCGTTTCTGAAAGCAAAAGTACAAACACATTTCCAAATGGCCAAAATATTTATGCTAAAAATGTTCTGAGAAGTGAATGATGATACATTTCTGTATGCGCGGAAGTAGTATTATAAAGGTGTTGCAACAAATAAAAAACTTCACCGTACGGCGTAACTTGTTTGATGACAGGGCGTTGAGGTGAAGGGTTAAAAGACACCCCAACAAGAGACCCAAACTGGAGACCCACCCCAACCCTCCCTGCTTAGGGAGGGAGTCTTTTGGGCATTCGTAGGTTTGTCATTTGTGCATCGTAAATGATAGAGTTACGTCTCGTAAATGATACATTTAGACTTCATGTTTCTATGTCACCTGGATAAATGGAATGTATTCCGTTTGATGATGTTTTGGTCTTCAATCGATGATGTTTTGAAGTTCGTTTGATGATAGATTGAAGTCCGTTCTATGATAGATTGAAGACCGTTTGATGATAGATTGGGAGGCAAAACATCATCGAATGAAATCAATTCTCTAGATTAAGACAAAAAAACACAAAGACACGAAGACACAAAATAATAAAAGACCCTCCCCAGTTTGGGCCTTTTTTAACCCTTCACCTCAAAACGTTGGTTTACAAATGGTTGCGCGGTTCGGTGAAGTTTTTTCGATGAATAAAAGCATTGGAAAGACAGCAAGCAGGTGGGTGCTGATGAAGAATAGAAACAAAAAAGAGACTGCACGGGCCACGGGGCGGGTGCAGTCTCCTCTGATTTATGCTTTAAGCCTGGGGCTTAGAAGTCCATTTTGTCGAGTTCGTCGGTGAAACCCTTCGGCTCCTGCGTGGGCTCATGATACTCCTCATTGTTGTTGCGCTCAAAACGCTGACCGTTACGCTCGGGACGGGGACGACGCTCGCCGCGATCGCCACGCTCAGGACGCTGACCGTTGCGGCGTTCGCCACGCTCGGGACGGGGACGACGCTCACGCTCTACATATCCTTCAGGCTTCGGGATAAGCACACGGTGAGAGAGCTTGTACTTACCGGTCTTGGGATCAATCTCGAGCAACTTCACGGTGATCTTGTCGCCTTCCTTCAGACCAGCCTCTTCGACGGTCTCCAGACGCTTCCAGTCGATCTCCGAGATGTGGAGCAGACCATCCTTGCCAGGCATAATCTCAACGAAGCAACCGTAAGGCATGATGCTGCGGACGGTTCCCTCATAGACTTCGCCCACCTCGGGAACGGCCACGATGGCCTTGATCTTGCGGATGGCAGCATCGATACTCTCCTTGTTGGGAGCAGAAACCTGAACGATTCCCTTGCCGTCAACCTCGTCGATGGTGATGGTTGCACCCGTCTCTTCCTGCATCTGCTGGATAATCTTTCCACCCGGGCCAATGACGGCACCGATGAATTCCTTGGGAATATCGAACTGCTCGATGCGCGGAACCTGAGGCTTGAGCTCGGGACGCGGCTCGGCAATGGTATCGGTGATACATTTCAGGATGTGCTCACGACCAGCCTTGGCCTGCATGAGCGCCTTCTCCAGAATATCGAACGACAGACCGTCGCACTTGATATCCATCTGGGTAGCGGTCAGACCGTCCTTCGTACCGGTGGTCTTGAAGTCCATGTCGCCCAGGTGGTCCTCATCGCCGAGGATATCGGAGAGCACGGCATACTTGTCTTCGCCGGGGTTCTTGATAAGACCCATGGCAATACCCGAGACGGGCTTCTTGATGGGCACACCGGCATCCATCAGGGCCAGCGTACCGGCGCAAACGGTTGCCATAGAAGAAGAACCGTTAGACTCCAGAATCTGTGACACCACGCGAACGGTGTAAGGATAGTTCTCAGGAATCATATCCTTCAGGGCGCGCCATGCCAGATGGCCGTGACCAATCTCACGACGGCCTACGCCGCGCTGGGCCTTGGCCTCACCCGTGCAGAACGGGGGGAAGTTATAGTGGAGCAGGAAGCGCATGTAGCTCTTGTCGAGCACATCATCTACCATCTTCTCATCAAGTTTCGTACCGAGGGTAACAGTCGTGAGCGACTGTGTCTCACCACGGGTGAAGATGGAACTTCCGTGAGGCATGGGCAGCGGAGATACCTCGCACCAGATGGGGCGAATCTCATCGGTCTTACGACCATCCAGACGCTTGCCTTCATCGAGGATGCAACGGCGCATGGCGTCGCGCTCCACGTCGTGGTAATACTTATCAATCAGGGCCTCGTAGTCCTCCTTGCTGATCTCGCTGTCTTCAGCAATCTCGTGCTCAGCGAAATATTTCTCCTTGAAGTCCTCAACGATCTTCTCGAAAGCCTCGGCGCGGGCCTGCTTCTCGAGAGCCTGACCTACTACGTCGTAGGCGGGCTGATAGCACTCCTTGCGAACCAGTTCGCGCAGGGCCTCATCGTTCACTTCGTGGCAATATTCGCGCTTCACGTCCTTGCCCAGTTCCTTAGAGAGGGCAACCTGCATCTCGCACATCGGCTTGATGGCCTCCATGGCGCACTTCAGCGCACCGAGCAGATCCTGCTCAGAGACTTCCTTCATCTCGCCTTCCACCATCATGATGTTCTCAGCCGAAGCACCTACCATCAGGTCCATATCGGCTTCCTTCATCTGCTCGAAGGTGGGATTGATGACATACTCACCGTTGATGCGGGCTACGCGAACCTCAGAAATGGGGCACTCGAAGGGGATATCCGAAACTGCCAGGGCGCAGGAAGCGGCGAAACCGGCAAGGGCATCGGGCTGATCAACGCCATCGGCAGAGAAAAGCATCACATTCACAAACACCTCTGCATGGAAATCTGCAGGGAAGAGCGGGCGGAGCACACGGTCCACCAGACGTGAGGTAAGGATTTCGTTATCAGAAGCTTTGCCTTCGCGCTTGGTGAATCCGCCGGGGAAACGACCTGCGGCAGCATACTGCTCGCGATAATCAACTTGCAAAGGCATGAAATCGGTTCCGGGAACTGCATCCTTTGCTGCACAAACAGTTGCGAGCAGTACGGTGTTGTTCATGCGGAGCATGACCGAACCGTCGGTCTGTTTTGCAACTTTCCCGGTTTCAATCGTGATGGTTCTTCCATCAGGCAATTGAACAGTTTTTGTAATTACGTTCATCTAAAAAATACTTATTGTTTTAACTAACATCAGAATGCGAAAAGATTGCTCTTCGCAAAAATCCGTGCAAAGATACGGAAAAGATAATGAACAAACGAATAAATCCCTGTAAATTATCTTTTTTTACCATATTCCTCAAATCCGCAACCTATAGGGTTTAGTGGGATTTTGCTTGCAAAGCGACAAAATTCATTTTATTGTACATATTTCTTGCACAACAGAAATGT